>NZ_JBIRPI010000010.1:58513-247910 GCF_044332585.1 Streptomyces sp. NPDC016845
CGGCGCGTGCGGCGCCGTCGTGGCTGGTCGCGCAGTTCCCCGCGCCCCTGGCGGGGCGCTCCTTTCCGGCGGACCCGGCTCCTCGTCGGCTGTTGCACCGACGCCCGCGCGCCGTAGACGTACGTGTCTCGTCGGCGCGTGCGGCGCCGTCGTGGCTGGTCGCGCAGTTCCCCGCGCCCCTGGCGGGGCGCTCCTTTCCGGCGGACCCGGCTCCTCGTCGGCTGTTGTACCGACGCCCGCGCGCCGTAGGGGTTCGTGTCCTGTCGGCGCGTGCGGCGTCATCGTGGTTGCTCGCGCAGTTCCCCGCGCCCCTAGCGGGGCGCTCCTTCCTGGCGCCTGCGGGTGAGCCACAAGGTTCCCGCCACTCCGGCCAGGAGGACCGTTCCGCCCAGGGTGCCCAGGGCTATCGCGGAGTCCTCGGGGCCGGTCTGCGGGAGTTGGCTGTCGCCGGAGGCGGACGACTGGGAGTCGCCGGCTGTGGTGCTGCCGCTGTCGCCGCTGCCGGACGCGGCGCCGCCGGCGCCCTGCACGGTCAGTTCCAGTGACGGCTTCGGGCTGTTGCCCGGCGTGCAGGTCGTCGTCGTGCCGAGCGCCTCGATGGTCAGGACGCCCGCCGTGAACGTGACCTTGCCGCTGCTCTTCGGCGTGTACGTGCCCGAGAGATCACTGATCTTGATGGGGGTGTTGGCGGGGATCGCCGCGGAGTTCGGCGGGCCCGACACCGGCAGCGAGCCGCTGTCCGCACCGCCGAGTTTGATCACCGCGCTGGGCTTCATCGCACCCTTGCCGAGCTCGACCGGGCTGGAGGAGACGCCCTTCTGGAAGGTCATCGTGATCTTGTAGCCGCTGCCGCTCTTGACGCTCTTCATGTCGATCGGGGACACGGCCGACTTGTTGCCGATCGGCGTCTTGCACTGGTAGTTGACGTCCTGCACCGTGGCCTCGGCCGCGGGAGCGGCCATCAGCACCGCCGAGCCGGCCAGGGCCGCGCTGAGCGCACACGCGGCGGTTCGTTTCTGGTACGTCCGGTACGACACCTCGGGATCCCTCCAGACCGACGGCCGCCGACAGCACGTTTGCTGACGGTTCATCAGATGCGGGTGGCTCAAGGTACGCCCGGCGCCTTGCCGAGGGAAGACACAGAGCAGGGGAAGACAAAGAGCGCGCCGGATCGGTTTCGATCCGGCGCGCTCCTGGTACGCGTGAAGGGTGCGCCTCAGGCGGGAGTACCCAGCTCCGCCCAAACGGTTTTGCCGACGACCCCGGGCGCGCGCACGACACCCCAGTCGAGGCAGAGACGCTGAACGATGAACATGCCGTGCCCGCCGGGGCGCCCCGCGCGGTGCGGCGTGCGCGGCTCGGGCTGTCCGGCACCGTGGTCGGCGACCTCGATGCGCAGGACCTTGTTGTCGAGGGAGACCGTCAGCGAGTCCGGGCCCTCGGCGTGCAGGCAGGCGTTGGTGACCAGCTCGGAGACGACGAGCAGCACATCTTCGGCGGCGGCACGGCTCTCCGCGCTCGGGGCGGGCAGCCAGCCCCACGCGTGCAACGCGTCCCGGGAGAAGTCGCGGGCGAGCGGCACGATGCCGCTCGCCCCCGCGAGGCTCAGCGTGCGGACCTGCCGGCCGCCGGCAGCCGGGACATCGCCGGACTCGGGGCCGTGGTCGCCCGGCGAGTAAGGCCGGGTGGCGCTCATCAGCACTTCACCTCACCGATTCACCATTTCAGCTTCTTCTTCAGGACTCAGGGCTCAGGGTTGCAGGGGTGGTCGGGTGTCTCCTGCCCGGCCGGACGACGAGAACACCCATCGATTCGGTGTGGACCCTGTGACGCCGATAACGCCTCGGTCACGTGGAGACAACTGGAGCGTAACTTCTACCGCTCCAGGGCACGAGCGCATCCGCTCACTCGGCGGCGAGCGCCGCGGAGAGGGTTTCGTGCACCGTAAAGACGGCGTCGGCTCCGGTGATCTCGAAGACCCGGGCCACCACCGGCTGCATCCCGGCCAGATGGACCCCGCCACCCTGGGCCTCGGCCTTGAGGCGCGCCCCGAGCAGCACGTTCAGCCCCGTGGAGTCGCAGAACTCGAGCCGCGCACAGTCCACCACCAGCCGGGAGAAGCCGCTCACCAGGCATTCTTCGAGAGGTTCACGCAGCAGGTCCGCGGTGTGGTGATCCAGCTCACCCACCGGGGTCACGACGGCGCTGGCGCCCTCTTCCCGTACCTCGACCAGAAGCCGGCCCCGATGAGCGCTGCCGACTGTCCCGCGGTCCATGACGTCTCTCTCTCGCTGCCTTCGACGTGCCGGTTGACGCCCTCGAACACTACGCCTTCTCTATGGCACCCGGTACCCAACAACCCCTAAGAAACGGACATTTAGGGGCATAGCGCACTTGCGGCCCGGCGACGAAAGCGGGTAGGCCTAGTAAGGACAGAAAACGAACCCGCCGGCTTTGGAGGCGCCGCACTCCCGACAGTGCACGTATTGGCATCGGCAGCCATATGCCGAGAACGATGGAGGACATCATGTCACCCCGGCTCGACGCCTCGCATACCGACCAGGCGACGTCGACACCCGCACCGGAACGCCACCGCGACCTCGAGTCCGACGCTGCGGAAAGCGCTCTGGAAGGTCTCGACGGGCTCCCGGAGATCCCGCCGTTCGCCGAGGTGGGAGCGGTCGACGCCCGCGCCCTCTCCAAGACGCTCTTCGAGCGCCTTGAGTCCCTCGAAGAGGGCACCCACGAATTTTCTTATGTCCGCAACACCCTGGTCGAGCTGAACCTCGCCCTGGTGAAGTTCGCGGCCTCCCGGTTCCGCTCCCGCAGCGAGCCCATGGAAGACATCATCCAGGTCGGCACGATCGGCCTGATCAAGGCGATCGACCGCTTCGAGCTGAGCCGTGGGGTCGAGTTCCCCACCTTCGCGATGCCAACCATCGTCGGTGAGATCAAGCGCTTCTTCCGCGACACCTCCTGGTCCGTACGGGTGCCCCGGCGCCTCCAGGAGCTCCGTCTCGACCTCGCCAAGGCGGGCGACGAGCTCGCCCAGCAGCTCGACCGAGCACCCACGGTGGCCGAGCTCGCCGAGCGCCTGGGCCTGTCGAACGACGAGGTCGTGGAGGGCATGGCGGCGTCCAACGCCTACACCGCCAGCTCGCTCGACGCCCAGCCCGAGGAGGACGACTCCGAAGGCGCGCTCGCGGACCGTATCGGCTACGAGGACCACGGCCTCGAGGGCATCGAGTACATCGAGTCGCTGAAGCCCCTGATCGCCGAACTCCCGGCCCGCGACCGCAAGATCCTCTCCCTGC
Organism: Streptomyces sp. NPDC016845; assembly: GCF_044332585.1. NCBI lineage: Bacteria > Bacillati > Actinomycetota > Actinomycetes > Kitasatosporales > Streptomycetaceae > Streptomyces > Streptomyces sp. NPDC016845. The sequence goes on from NZ_JBIRPI010000010.1 coordinate 61,828, forward strand.
GCTTCGTCGCCAACATGACGCAGTCCGAGATCGGCGACGAGCTGGGCATCTCCCAGATGCACGTCTCCCGCCTGCTCTCCCGCACCCTCGTCAAGCTCCGCAAGGGGCTGACGGTCGAGGAATAGAGCGCCCAAGTCCTGCCGTGGGCCCGCCGGTCGTCACCGAGTGACGACCGGCGGGCCCACGACGTTCCGCAACATGCGCAGCGCCTCCTCCGAAGAGGAGCCCGGCGTGGCGGTGTAGATGACGACTCGCTGATCGCGGTCCATGATGTCCAGGACATCGCAGTTCACGGCGACGGTGCCGACCAGAGGGTGCTCGAAGGTCTTGCAGAGCGAACCCCCGGCTTCCGGTGCGGAGTTCACCGACCAGTGACCGCACTTCCGGATCGTCGGGGTAGCGGGCGGCCGTGGCCCACAGGTGACGCACCGAGGTTCTGATGAACTCGTCGGCGTCCGCGATCCCGTACAGCCGCCCCGGAAGAGATCGCCCAGGCGGCGGCGTGGCTGCTCAGCGACCGGGCGTCCTACGTCACCGGGACGGTTCTGCGGGTGGACGGGGGGATGTGGGCCTGAGCGCGAGCAGCGCGGAACCCCGGGCATCGCGGTCCCGGGAACCGGCGGCCGCCGCCCGTCCGGCCGGGCGCTCCCGCCGGGCTCAGGCGACTCGTGCCCCCGCCCGCCACACCTCGCCGACCAGCGGCACCCCCGGCCGGTACGCCAGATGTACGTGGCTCGGGGCGTCCAGGAACGCCAGGTTCGCGCGGGCGCCCGGTGCCAGGTGGCCCACGTCCGTCCTGCGGAGCGCCTTCGCGCCGCCCGCGGTGGCGGACCAGAGGGCCTCGTCCGGGGTCATGCCCATGTCCCGTACCGCCAGGGCGATGCAGAAGGGGACGGACGAGGTGAAGGAGGAGCCCGGGTTGCAGTCCGTGGAGAGGGCCACTGTCGCGCCCGCGTCCAGCAGGCGGCGGGCGTTCGGCCATTGCGCCCGGGTGGAGAACTCGGCGCCGGGGAGGAGGGTCGCCACCGTGTCGCTCTGGGCCAGGGCGTCCACGTCCTCGTCCGTGAGGTGCGTGCAGTGGTCGGCGCTGGCCGCGTCCAGTTCCACCGCCAGCCGGACTCCGGGGCCGTACGAGAGCTGGTTCGCGTGGATGCGGGGGGTCAGGCCCTTCGCCTTGCCCGCCATCAGGATCGCCCTCGCCTGGTCGCCGTCGAACGCGCCCTTCTCGCAGAAGACGTCGATCCAGCGGGCGTGGGGCGCGCACGCGTCCAGCATCTCGCCCGTCACCAGGTCCACGTAGGCCGCCGGGTCGTCCGCGTGGTCGGGGGGCACGATGTGCGCGCCCAGGTACGTGACCTCGTCCGTGTGGGACGCCGCGATGCGCAGCGCACGGGACTCGTGCTCCGTCGACAGCCCGTAGCCGGACTTCGTCTCGAAGGTGGTCGTGCCCTGGCGCAGGGCCTCGGTCAGGTAGCGGGTCAGGTTCGACTCCAGTTCGGCGTCTGTCGCCGCCCTTGTCGCCGCCACCGTCGTGCGGATGCCTCCGGCCGAGTACGCCCTGCCTTCCATACGGGCGTTGAACTCGTCCGTGCGGTCGCCCGCGAAGAGGAGGTGGGAGTGGCTGTCCACGAAGCCGGGGATCACGGCCCGGCCCTGTGCGTCGTACGCCTCGTCCGCCGCCGGGACGTTCTTGTCGGGGCCCGCCCAGGCGATCTTGTCGTCCTCGACGACCAGGGCGGCGTTCTCGATCCGGCCCAGGGGGCCGCTGCCCAGGTCCGGGCTGTTGGTGACCAGGGTGCCGATGTTGGTGATGGCTGTGGTCGTCATGGTGCTGTTCCTCTTCCCTGAGGTCACGGGGCTCCGCCCGGGGCCCCGCTCCTCGAACGCCGGAGGGGCTGAATGGGCCTATGCGCGCAGCGCCGCGATCGCGTCCGTCAAGGCCGTCGCCACGTCGCCGACCCGCGCGTGCCGGCCCTCCGCCACGATCCGGCGGCCGCCCGCGATCACGTCCGTCACGTCCGCCGCGCCCGCCGCGAAGACCGCCGTCTCCGCGCCCAGGCGCGGCGCCGCGCCCGCCGTGCGGACCGAGGTCAGGGACAGCGTCACCAGGTCCGCCACCGCGCCGGCCTCCATGGTTCCCGCGTCGGACCAGCCGAGCGCCGCGTGGCCGTCGACCGTGGACGCGCGGAGCAGGGCCGCCGCCGTCCAGTGGCCGCGTGTGCGGGAGCGCAGGCGCTCGTTCAGCTCCATCGCGCGCGCCTCCTCGAACGGGTCGATCACGGCGTGGCTGTCCGAGCCGAGGGAGAGCGGGGAGCCCGCCTTCTGGAGGGCCGCCGCCGGGCCGATGCCGTCGGCCAGGTCGCGTTCGGTCGTCGGGCACATGCAGGTGCCGGTGCCCGTGCCGCCGATCAACGCGATGTCGGCGGGCGTCAGGTGGGTGTTGTGGACACCCGTCGTCCCCCTCCCCAGCACACCGTTGTCGGCCAGGAGCCGGGTCGGGGTGCAGCCGTGGGCCGCCTCGCACGCCTCGTTCTCCGCCGTCTGCTCGGAGAGGTGGACGTGGAGGGGGGCACCGCGCGTCCTCGCCCACTCCGCCACCGTCGGCAACTGGTCCGCCGGGACCGCTCGCACCGAGTGCACCGCCGCGCCGATCCTCGCGTGCGGGCGGTCCTCGAGGAGCGACGCGCGTTCGGCCCAGGCCTCCGTCGTGCCGTCGGAGAAGCGCTGCTGGTGGCGGTCGGGCGCCTTGCCGAAGCCGGAGGAGACGTACGCCGTGTCGAGGAGCGTGATGCGGATGCCCGCCTCGGACGCCGCCGCGATGAGCGCCTCGCCCATCGCGTTCGGGTCGGCGTACGGGGTGCCGCCGGGGGCGTGGTGCAGGTAGTGGAACTCGCCGACCGCCGTGATGCCGGCCAGCGCCATCTCCGCGTACACCGCCCGCGCGAGCGCGTGGTACGTGTCCGGGGTCAGCCGTTCGGCCACCCCGTACATCGTCTCGCGCCAGGTCCAGAACGTGCCCGAGCCGACCTGGACCGTCGAGCGCAGCGCCCGGTGGAAGGCGTGGCTGTGGGCATTGGCCAGGCCGGGGAGGGTCAGGCCGCGCAGGACCACCGCCCCGGGCGGGGGTGTCGTGACCTCCTTGTGGACGGACGTGATCCGGCCGGCGCCGTCCTCGCCGGACGACACCTCCACCGTCACGCCCCGCTCCACCGTCGGGTCGAGCCAGGCGTACTCCAACCAGTACGTCGTCACTTGCAGGCCAGTCCTTCCAGTACGTCGGCCAGGGCGCGCACGCCCGCCACGCAGTCGTCCTCGGACGCGGACTCGGCCGGGGAGTGCGAGACGCCCGTCGGGTTGCGTACGAACAGCATGGCGGTGGGGACCGACGAGGCGAGTATTCCCGCGTCGTGTCCCGCGCCTGTCCCCAGGACGGGGACCCTGAGGCCGGCCGGAGCGGCGCTCGTACCGAGGATGCGAGCCAGTTCGTCGCGCAGCGCGTGGTCGAAGTCGACGACCGGGGTGAACGACTCGCGTGTCATGGCTACGTCGATGCCGTGTGCGTCCGCGTACGCGCGGGCCGCCTGCTCGATCGCCGTGACCGTACGGTCGAGCGCGTCCTGGTCCGCGGCGCGCGAGTCGAGCCAGCCGCGGACCAGGGACGGAATGGCGTTGACGCCGTTCGGCTCGACAGCGATCTTGCCGAATGTCGCCACCGCGCCCGCCAGTCGCGCTTCCCTGCGCGCCGCCAGGACCGTCTCCGCGTACGGGAGCATCGGGTCCCTGCGGTCGGCCAGGCGGGTCGTGCCCGCGTGGTTGGCCTCGCCGCGGAAGTCCAGGCGCCAGCGGCCGTGGGGCCAGATGGCACTGGCGATGCCCACCGCGTCGCCGGACAGGTCGAGGGCGCGGCCCTGTTCCACGTGCAGTTCGATGAACGCGCCGATGCGGGACAGGCGGTCCGGGTCCGGGCCGATCGTCTCCGGGTCGTAGCCCGCGCGCTCCATCGCCCGGGGGAGGGTGATGCCGTCGGCGTCCGTGAGGGCGTACGCCTGGTCTCGGGTGAGGTGGCCGCCCGTGAGGCGGGAGCCTACGCAGGCCAGGCCGAAGCGGGCGCCCTCTTCGTCGCCGAAGTTGGTGACGGCCAGGGGTCTGGTGAACTCGGCCCCCCGGTCCCGGAGTTCGTCCAGGGCCGCGAAGGAGGAGACCACGCCCAGGGGGCCGTCGAAGGCGCCGCCGTCCGGGACCGAGTCCAGGTGGGAGCCCGTGACGACCGCGTCGCCCGCCTCCGGGTCGCCGAGCCAGGCCCACTGGTTGCCGTTGCGGTCCAGTTCGTAGGTCAGGCCGCGGGTCTCGGCCTGGGCCTTGAACCAGGCCCGGCAGTCGGTGTCCGCGCCGGTCCAGGCGTGGCGGCGGTAGCCGCCGGAGTCCGCGTGCCGGCCGATCGGCGCCAGGTCCCGCCACATCTCCAGGAAGCTTGGGGCTGAGGTCGCGGGGCCCTGCCCCGGACCCCGCTGCCTCTCGTACGAAGGCGGGGCTTGGTGTGGGCCCGTGCTCACTCGCCCTCCCGCATCGGCACCCGCACGCCTCGCTCCGACGCCACCTCGGCCGCGTGCTCGTACCCCGCGTCCACGTGGCGGATGACGCCCATCGCCGGGTCGTTCGTCAGGACCCTCTCGATCTTCCGCGCCGCCAGCTCCGTACCGTCCGCCACGCACACCTGGCCCGCGTGGACGGAGCGGCCCATGCCGACGCCGCCGCCGTGGTGGAGGGAGACCCAGGACGCGCCGGAGGCCGTGTTGACCAGGGCGTTGAGCAGGGGCCAGTCGGCGATCGCGTCGGAGCCGTCCTTCATGGACTCGGTCTCGCGGTACGGGGAGGCGACGGACCCCGAGTCGAGGTGGTCGCGGCCGATGGCGACCGGGGCCGACAGCTCGCCGGACGCGACCATCTCGTTGAACTTCAGGCCCGCGAGGTGGCGTTCGCCGTAGCCGAGCCAGCAGATCCGGGCGGGCAGGCCCTCGAAGGAGATGCGTTCCGCGGCCATGTCGAGCCAGCGGTGCAGGTGCTTGTTGTCCGGGAAGAGTTCCTTGATCGCGGCGTCCGTCCTGGCGATGTCCGCCGGGTCGCCGGAGAGAGCCGCCCAGCGGAACGGGCCGAGGCCCTCCTCGAACAGCGGGCGGATGTGGGCCGGGACGAAGCCGGGGAAGTCGAAGGCGCGCTCGCAGCCGGCCTTGCGGGCCTCGTCGCGGATGGAGTTGCCGTAGTCGAAGACCTCGGCGCCCCTGTCCAGGAAGCCGATCATCGCTTCGACGTGCAGGCGCATGGAGTGGCGGGCCTTGTCCGTGAAGCCCGCCGGGTCCGCCTCGCGCTCCTTGTCCCAGTCCTCGACCGAGACACCGAGGGGGAGGTAGGCCAGCGGGTCGTGGGCCGACGTCTGGTCCGTCACGATGTCGATCGGGGCCTCGCGGCGGAGCAGCTCCGGGAAGACCTCGGCCGCGTTGCCGACGACGCCGATGGACAGGGCGCGGCGCTCGTCGCGCGCCTGGACGGCCAGTTCGAGGGCGTGGTCGAGGTTGTCGGCCTTCACGTCCAGGTAGCGGGTGCCGATGCGGCGGTCGATGCGGGTCTCGTCGACGTCGACGCAGACCGCCACGCCCTCGTTCATGGTGATCGCGAGGGGCTGGGCGCCGCCCATGCCGCCCACGCCCGCCGTCAGGGTGATCGTTCCGGCCAGCGTGCCGTCGAACCTCTTCCGCGCCACCGCGCCGAACGTCTCGTACGTGCCCTGCACGATGCCCTGCGAGCCGATGTAGATCCACGAACCGGCCGTCATCTGGCCGTACATGGTCAGGCCCGCGGCCTCCAGCTTGCGGAACTCCTCCCAGTTGGCCCAGTCGCCGACGAGGTTGGAGTTGGCGAGCAGCACGCGCGGCGCCCATTCGCTGGTGCGCAGGACGCCGACCGGCTTGCCGGACTGGACGAGGAGCGTCTCGTCCGACTTCAGCGTCTTCAGCGTGCGCACGATCGCGTCGAACGCCTCCCAGGACCGGACCGCCTTGCCCGTGCCCCCGTAGACGACCAGCTTGTCGGGGTGCTCGGCGACCTCGGCGTCGAGGTTGTTCATGAGCATCCGCAGGGCGCCTTCCTGCTGCCAGCCGAGCGTGTTCAGCTCGGTGCCGCGCGGGGCTCGTACGGGGCGTGGTCCTGACATCGGCGACATCGGCGGCCTCCTGGGATACTCCATTGACGATCCGGCTATTCACATCCTGGTCTTCTGAATAGAGCTAGTCAATACATTCCCCTCGACGCGCTCCGGGTGGTTGTCTGGACAACATGGCACCCACGGACGCATCCACCGGCCCGACCCTCGCGATCTCCGCCCTCTCCACCCGCCGTGACCGGGCCGTACGCGCCGCCGTCGGACAGGGACTCGTCGGCCCGGCCGCGCCCGTCGCCGGGCTCCTCGACGTGGCCGGTGTCCGCGCGTCCGCCGCCGCCCTGCGCGCCGCCTTCGCCGCTGTCACCGCCCCCGGCACCGAGGTCCTGCACGCCTTCGCCGTGAAGGCGACGCCGCTCGTGCCCGTACTGCGCCTGCTGTACGAGGCGGGCATCGGGGCCGAGGTGGCGAGCCCGGGGGAGCTGGCGCTGGCCCGGGCCGCCGGGGTGCCGCCGACGCGGACCGTCCTGGACTCCCCCGCGAAGACCGGCGCCGAACTGCGCGAGGCGCTCGCCGTCGGCATCGCGGTCAACGCCGACAACCCGCAGGAGCTGGCCCGTATCGACGCCCTGGTCTCCTCGGCGCCGACCTCGTCGCCCATCGGCGTACGCGTCAACCCGCAGATCGGCGCGGGCTCGATCGGCGCCCTGTCCACCGCGACCGCCACCTCCAAGTTCGGCGTCGCACTGCGGGACGAGGGCGCCCGCGACTGGGTCGTGCGCGCCTGCCTCGACCGGCCGTGGCTGACCCGCCTCCACACGCACACCGGGTCGCAAGGCGTACCTCTGGAGCTGATGGCGCAGGGTGTGCGGGCCGCGTACGAACTCGCCGAGGAGATCAACGAGGCGGCCGGGCGGCGGCAGATCGACACCCTCGACATCGGCGGCGGGCTGCCCGTCAACTTCGCCTCCGACGACCACACCCCCGACTACGCCACCTACGCGAAGCTGCTCGCCGCCACCGTTCCCGGGCTCTTCGACGGGCGCTACGGACTCGTCACCGAGTTCGGCCGGTCACTGCTCGCCAAGCACGGCACGATCCTCGCCCTCGTCGAGTACGCGAAGGAGAGCGGCGGGCGGCCGATCGCCGTCACCCACGCGGGTGTCCAGGTCGCCACGCGGACCGTGTACGCGCCCGCGTCCTGGCCGCTGCGGATCGCCGCCTACGACGCGCAGGGGCGGCGCAAGACCGGTCCGGCCGTCGCCCAGGACGTCGCCGGGCCCGCCTGCTTCTCCGGTGACCTGCTCGCCGAGAACCACGCGCTGCCGCTGCTCGAAGCCGGCGACTACGCGGCCGCGCTCGACACCGGCGCGTACTACTTCGCGCAGCACTACTCGTACAACTCGCTCACGCGGCCCGGCGTGTACGGGTTCGGCACGGCCGACGACGCGAACGGCGGCGTACGGTTCGCGACCGTGCGCGCGCCGCAGACCGTCGAGGAGATCGTGGCGGAGTCGGGCGGTGACCGGAGGGGCGCCCTGCTCGACCTGTGACGCCCGGGGCTGCCGTGAACCCTCCGCAATTGTCATGCGGTTGGCGGATTTTAGCCCTCTTCTGAATGTTCCACCGGAAAATGCCAGAACGCTCACCAGGTCGCCGCACAGTGCGTAGTTTCGTCGTCACGCAAGCGACAGCTTCGCACGAACACGACGATCTGGTGAGGAGTTTCAGGCGTGCCCGGAATCGACGAGTGCCTGCTCCAGGTCATGCGGCTGCCGGGGGCGCGCGGCGCCTCCGTCGTCGACTGGACCAGCGGGCTCGCCCTCGGCACCATCGGGGACTCGCCCAACGGGGACCATGAGGCGACCGCCGCGGAGGCCGCCGAGCTCGCCCGGCTCGCCGCCGAGCACCGGGTCTTCTCCCCGGCCGACGGCAGCGACTGGTCGCCGGGGTCCGCCAGCGACAAGGCGCCGCCCGTCGAGGACGTCATCGTCACCAATCGCGACGGCTACCACCTGCTGCGTTTCGTCCGGACCAGTTTCGACAGCAGCGTCTTCCTGCACCTGTGGCTCGACCGGGACGAGGGCAACCTCGCGCTCTCCCGGCTGCGCCTCGCCGACCTGGCCGACCGGCTGGTCCTGGGATGAGCGCGGCGACCGCCGCCGCGGGCGGAAAGATATCCCCGATGCTCGACCGGCTCGCCGAGGAGCGGGCCACCGGGGCGCTGATACGCGAGCACGGCACGCTCTACCTCGCCGACGGCCACGTCGTGCACGCGGAGGCGCCCGCGACGCCCGGCATGGACGTCCTGCTCACCGCCAGCGGCGCGATACAGGCCGACGGCTGGTGGGAGGCGGTCGACCGGGCGGGCGCCCGGCAGAGCGTCGGCCGCTACCTCGTCGAGCGGGGCCGTCTCTCGGACGGCGCGCTCGAACTCTGCCACCTCGGCGCCGTCTTCGACGCCGCGTACTTCATCCTCGCGCCGAGCAGCGGCCCCTCCCGTTTCCGGTACGGGGTCTCGCACTGGTTCGGGGCGGTACGGCCCGTGCCGGTGGCCGCCGTCGAGCGCGAGACCCGGCGCCGCCGCGAACTGCTCCAGCGGATCTGGCCCGAGCCCGACACCGACACCGCGCCCCTGGCCAGGACCGCCGGCCAGGAGCCGCCCGTACCCGCGCGCAGGCGCCGCGTCCTGGACCTGGTCGACGGGGTGCGCACCGCCTCGCAGATCGCGCTCGCCCTGGGCAGGCCCGCCTTCCACACCCTGGTCGACCTGCGCCGCCTGGCCGCGGGCGGCCTGGTCACCACCGCTCCCCCGGAGTCGGCCACCACATCCACCGCGATTCCCGTCCCCGCGTGGATGGCGCACGCCGCCGTCGAGGACCCCGACGTGGCGCTGCTGCGCAGGCTGCGCGCCGCGCTGGAGTCGCTGTGAAGCGCCTGCGCCGCATCGCGCGGGCCGGCTCCGAACCTCCCGTCACTTCCGGAAGGAGACCGCCGATGGCCGACGAGGCCGAAGTCCTCGGCGAACTGCAACGACTGCGCGTCCGGGTCCCCCAGGTCACCGGCGCGCTCGCGGCCAGCGTCGACGGACTCGTGCTCGCCCAGGACACGCCCGGCGTCGAACCCGAGGGCGTGGCCGCGCTGACCGCCGCCGCGCTCGGCGTGGCCCAGCGCCTCTCGGACGCCACCGGGCAGGGCGGCTTCCGCGAACTCCTGGTGCGCGGCACGGACGGCTACGTCGCCACGTACGCCGCCGGGGGCGCCGCCGTCCTCACCCTGCTCGCCGAGGACCGGATCAACGTGGGGCGGCTGCATCTGGAGGGCCGCCGCTCCGGTACCCGGATCGGCGAACTGGTCGACGCGGCCGTCGCCGCCGCCGAACCGCCCGCGAAGCCCCGCGGCCGGTCCCGGGCGCGTACGACACCCGCCCTGCCCCCGGCGCCCGCCGACAGCAGACTTCCCGTCCGCACGCCCAAGACCACCAGAGCTCCGGAGACCTCCGAGGCCGCCGGGGCCGAGCTTCCCGAACCCGAACTGCAACCCCGCACAGCCCGTTGAGGCAGCGTAGGAAAGGACCCAGCACCATGGCCAACACCGAGACCGCACTGAAGGACGCCGTCACCTCCATCGAGGGCGCGAGCGCCGCCGCCCTCGTGGACTACAACAGCGGCATGGCCCTCGGCACCATCGGCGGCTCCAAGAGCTTCGACCTGGAGGTCGCCGCCGCGGGCAACACCGATGTCGTCCGCGCCAAGCTGCGCACCATGGAACACCTCGGCCTGAAGGACGAGATCGAGGACATCCTCATCACCCTCGGCACGCAGTACCACCTGATCCGGCTGCTCAAGGGCCGCAGCGGCAACGGTCTCTTCCTGTACCTCGTGCTGGACTCCTCGCGCGCCAACCTGGCGATGGCCCGCCACCAGCTCAAGAAGATCGAGACCGAACTCGACGTATGAGCGAGCGGGCTGGGCGAATTCGCCGAGTTCGTCTCCGAGTCAGCGACGCCGTGCCCCGCCGGGCGCGGCGTCGCCCGCCGCCGTCCCCGTGGACCGGTACGCCTTGACCTGCTTGCCCGCGGGCGCGCCCGCGCGCGGGCCCAGCCAGTCCACGCGCAGCCACACCAGCGCGCTCTCCTCCCGCTCCCGGCGCCCCAGCCAGGCCGCCTTCAGCCACAGTCCGGCGCCCGCCCCGGCAAGGGCCATGCCGCCCGCCGCGGGCACCGCGAACGCGCCGGCGAGCGCCGCGAGGAAGGCGAGCACCAGCCACCACCGGTGGCCGCGCCGCCAGTTCCGTACGGTGACGTGCCGGCTCTGCAGCACATCGAACTTCCCCGCACGGGACGCCCCGCGCGCCAGCCGCACGTACCGCTGCCTGCGGCCGTACGCCACCGCCGCCGCGGTCACGAGGAACAGCGCGGCCCCGCCGAGCACCCCGATCCGCCGCCCGGTCAACCCGCCGGGGACGAGGCCGACGCCCGCCGCGACGACGCCGAGCCACCACAGCGGGGCGGCCCCTGCGCGTACCACCACAGCGGTCCTGACCAGTCCCTGCGCTCCGCGCGTCGCCACCTCGTGCCCTCCTACCGGCGTCCGTCCATGCGTCCGGTGCGGGAGGTTAGCGACGGTTTCTGAAGGTTGGGTGAGGAGGGTGACGAGGGGGTGCGGGGCGTGCCGCTCCGGGCGGAGGCCGCGGGCGACCGCGTCCGGCGGCTACTCCTCCCATTCGTCGGAGTCGCGCCGCTCCCGGCGCTTCTCCCCGAAGCGCGGCCAGACCCCCGCGTGCAGCGCGTTGACGCCGACGATGCCGCCCCACGCGATGAGCAGCCCCGGCAGGTGGGCGTTGACCACGGCGATGGCGGAGAGCGGGATCGCGAGGACGAGGGTGACGACGGCGAAGCCGAAGCGTTCGCCCCAGCCGTCACCGCCGGGGTTGCGGCCCCCGCGCGCGTCGCGGGCCACGACCATCTGCCGCTCGGCCAGCTGCCTGCGCACCCGGCGGTCCACGCTGGAGTCCAGGCGCTGCTCGACCTTGTCGAGGAACGAGTCGACGAGCGCGGTCTCGTACTCTTCGCCGAGTTCCCTGCGGGCGTGCAGGGTGGCGTCGAGTTCCTTCTTGAGTTCGGCGTCACGTGCCTGTTCACGGGCTTCCATACCCGGTAACGGTACGGAGCGCGGGCCCGTGGGGCATTGGGGTTATCCCCCCTCTTGTCAGGGGGTCGCGCCCGAGGCCACCGGTTCCGCGTGCGGCGCCTCCAGGATCGTCTCCGCCGGCACGTGCGCGGTGTCGCGGCGGGCGAGCAGCCAGTACAGGGCCGCCGGGACGACGAGCCCGACGATCCAGGAGACGTCGGCGCCGCCGAGCGGATCGACGAGCGGGCCTGTGTAGAAGGAGGTGGCCAGGAACGGGAACTGGGCGACGAGCCCGATCCCGTAGACCATGAGCGCCTTCCAGCGCCAGGCTCCGTAGCGGCCGTGCGGGTCGGCGAGGGCCGGGATGTCGTAGCGCTCGCGCGAGATCAGGTAGTAGTCGACGAGGTTGATGGCGCTCCACGGCGTGAAGAACGTCAGCAGGAACAGCAGGAAGTCCTTGAACGACGACAGGAAGCTGTCCTTGCCCGCGATGGCGACCGCCGTGCCCGCGACCATGATCAGTGCGATGTAGAGGGTCCGGCCGCGCTGGGAGAGGACGCGCTGCCCGCGGAAGCCGCTGACGCCGGTCACCATCGCCATGAAGCCGCCGTAGGTGTTGAGGACGTTGACGGTGAGCTTGCCGAGCGCGATGACGAAGTAGAAGACGGAGGCGACCGCGCCCGCGCCGCCGAGCGAGACGACGTAGCCGACCTGGTTGTCGAGGAACGCCTCACCGGCGGTCGCCGCGACGAGCACGCCGAACGTCATCGACCACTGCGAGCCGAGCGCCGACCCCGACAGCGTCCACCAGAACGTGGCCCTGGCGCTGGTGTCGCGCGGCAGATAGCGCGAATAGTCGGCGACGTACGGGCCGAACGCGAGCTGCCACGACGCCGACAGGGACACGGCGAGCAGGAACATCGGGAGCGAGAAGTGCGCGTCGCTCAGCAGGTCGCCGAGGTCGGCGCGGTCCAGCAGCCGGATGCCGAGGTAGACGAAGGCGACGGCACAGATGACGCTCGCGACGCGGCCGAGGACGTGGATGACGCGGTACCCGACGACCGCGAGTACGGCCGTGACCAGCGCGAAGACGATGATTCCGGTCGTGTCGTCCGTGTGCGTCAGCTCGGCCGTCGCCTGCCCGGCGAGCACGCTGCCGCTCGCGAAGAAGCCGACGTACATGAGGATCACCAGGAGCAGCGGCACGATGGCGCCCTTGACGCCGAACTGGGCCCGCGACTGGATCATCTGCGGCAGCCCGAGCTTCGGCCCCTGCGCGGAGTGCAGCGCCATGACGGCGCCGCCGAGCAGGTTGCCGAGCACGAGCCCGACTAGGGACCACACCACGTCGCCGCCGAAGACGACGGCGAGCGCGCCGGTGACGACGGCGGTGATGTGCAGGTTCGCGCCGACCCACAAGGTGAACTGGTTGAAGGCGCGCCCGTGCCGCTCACTGTCCGGGACGACGTCGATGGAGTGCTTCTCCACTACCGCTGCCATGCGTTGACCTCTTACTTCTTGCTCAGTCCGTGGGCGCGCGCGTAGTCGTTCGCGACGTCCTCGGGGTCTTTCTTGTCCTTGTCGACGAGCCGGTTCAGCTCGGTCAGCTGTTCGGTGGTGAGTACGTTGCCGAGCCGGGCCAGCGCCTTGCGGACGGTCGAGTCGGCCTTGCGGTCGGAGATCAGCGGGACGACGTGCTGACCGGGGACGAGGTTCTTGGGGTCGGTGAGGACGACCCAGTGGTTGGCGGCGATGTCGGTGTCGGTGGTGAACAGGTTCGCCACGTCGACGTCGCCCTTCCTCAGGGCGCCCTTCACCAGCGGCCCGGAGGAGTCGAGGGACTTGAACTCCTTGAACTCGACGCCGTAGACGTCCTTGAGCCCGACGGCTCCGACCTGCCGCTTCTTCACTTCCGGGGCGGCGCCGATGACGAGCTTCCCGTTGTGCTGCGCCAGGTCGGCGAGGGACTTGAGCCCGTACTTCTCGGCGGTCTCGCGGGTGACGGCGAACGCGTCCGAGTCCTCCGCCATCCCGTACGGCAGGATCTGCAGGCCCGCCGGGAGCGCCATGGCGAGGGCGTTCTGCATCTCGCCCTCCTCGGTGGCGTCGGCCTTGGTGTCGAGGTAGTGGAGCAAGGCCCCCTGGTACTCGGGCAGGAGGTCGATGTCGCCGCCCCTGAGCGCGGGGATGAGGATCTCGCGGGTGCCGAGGTTGGGGCGGACCTTCGTCTTCACCCCGGCCGCTTCGAGCACGGCGGCGTAGAGGTGGCCGAGGACCTGGTTCTCGGTGAAGTCGGCGGTGCCGATGGTGACGCCGTTCTCGCTGGAGCCGCCGCCACCGCCGCCACCGCCGTCCCCTTCGAGAGAGGTGATGCCGCTGGAGCAGGCGGCGAGCGCGGGCAAGGAGGCCGCGGCGACCAGACCGCCGAGGAGAGTACGTCGGTTCATCTGCATTGCTCTGCCTTGCTCCTAAGCCGGCTTCGGGGCGGCGGGACGGTGACGGAAGAGGAGACGCTGGAGCCCGGAGAGGGCCAGGTCGAGGACGACGGCGACGACCGCGACGAGGACCGCGCCGCCGAGCACCTGCACGAGGTCCCGCTGCGCGAGCCCGTCGAAGACGTAGCGGCCGAGCCCGCCGAAGGAGACGTACGCGGCGATGGTCGCCGTCGCCACGACCTGGATCAGCGCGAGCCGGAGCCCCGTCATGATCAGCGGGAGCGCGAGCGGCAGCTCGACCTGGAGGAGGACCTGGTGGGCGCGCATGCCCTGGCCGCGGGCCGCGTCCTTCACCTCCGGATCGACGGCGGTCATCCCCGCGTACGTGTTGGTCACGATGGACGGCACGGCGAGCGCGACGAGGGCGATGTAGACGGGCCACATCGAAAGGCCGCTGGCGAGGAAGACGAGCACGACGAGGCCGACGGTCGGCAGCGCGCGGCCGAAGGAGGAGAGGTTGATCGCGACGAAGGCGCCGCGGCCCGTGTGCCCGATGAGCAGGCCGACGGGGAGCGCGATCGCGGCGGCGACGAGCGTGGCGATCAGCGAGTACTGGAGGTGCTCGGCGAGCCGGTGCGCGATGCCGTCGGGGCCGGTCCACTGCTCGCCGCCGACCAGCCAGGAGCCGAGGTTCTTGAAGAGTTCGTACATGGCGGTCAGGCCTTCCGGGTGCGGGCCCACGGGGTGAGCAGCCGCTGTACGAGGACGAGAGCCGCGTCCGCGACGAGCGCGAGCAGCAGCGTGAGCACGACGCCGACGATCACCGGGGTCGGGAAGTTGCGCTGGAACCCGTCGGTGAAGAGCTGGCCGAGCCCGCCGTCACCGATGTACGTGGCCACGGAGACGAGCGAGATCGACATGACCGTCGCGATCCGCACCCCCGCCATGATCACCGGCAGCGCGAGCGGCAGCTCGACGGTGAGCAGGGCGCGCAGCGGCCGCGTGCCCATGGCCTTCGCGGCTTCCTTCGTCTTCTGCGGTACGGAGTCGAGACCCTCCACCGTGTTCCGGAGCAGGACGACCAGGGTGTAGATCGTCAGGCCGATGACGGTGGTGGTGCGGGTGAGTCCGGAGACCGGGAGGAGGAGGACGAAGACGGCGATGGACGGGATCGTGAACAGGACGTTCGACATCCCGAGGAGGAAGCCGCGCAGGGGTTTGACCCGGTGGGCGAGGACGGCGAGGGGGAGGGAGATGAGGAGGCCGAGCGCGACGGCGGTCAGGGCGGCCTGGAGGTGGGAGAGGGTGAGGGTGGTGAGGTCGGACCCGTGGGATCCGATCCAGTCCCAGTCGACGCTCATGCGGCATCGCGCCCGCTCGGACCAGCCGAATCAAGCCCCTCCGACGCATCCAGGCCCTCTGACTCATCAAGCCCCTTCGGCTCCTCAAGCCCCTCCGGCGATTGAGGAGCGGGGGCCGGGGTGGAGTCCCGAGACGGCGCGCCGGACAGAGCCGCGGCGTGAGCAGCCCCCGCCCGCACATGGATGTCGTCCCGGGACGAAACCCCGGTGAACACCCCGTCCGCGTCGACGCGGGCCACGAACCCGGCCGGCGACGCGACCGACTCGTTCAGAGCGGAAAGCAGCGAGTCCGAGTCGCGCAGGGGACGGACGGGCGCCTCGGCCCCGCCACCCCGCTCCCGCCAGCACAGCGGCTTGCGGGCGGCATCGAGCACCAGCTCCCAGCCCGCCCCGTCCGGCAGGGCCCCCTGGGCCACATCCGCGAGCACGCTCAGCGACAGCAGCTTCAACCCGCGCTCGGCCCCGAGAAAGTCCGCGACGAACCCGTCGACGGGCCGGGCCAGAAGCTCCGCGGGAGCCGCGCACTGGACAAGGTGCCCGCCCTCGCGGAACACGGCGATCCGGTCCCCGAGCCGCACCGCCTCGTCGATGTCGTGCGTGACGAAGACGATGGTCTTGCTCAGCTCCTTCTGCAGGCGCAGGAGTTCGTCCTGGAGCTGGCTGCGCACGACGGGGTCGACCGCGCCGAACGGCTCGTCCATGAGCAGCACCGGCGGATCCGCCGCGAGCGCCCGCGCCACGCCGACCCGCTGCTGCTGCCCGCCGGAGAGCTGGTGCGGGTAGCGCTTGCCCATCTCGGCGGCGAGCCCGACCCGTTCCAGGAGTTCACCGGCGGCGGCGCGGGCCTTCTTGCGGCCCCAGCCGAGCAGCAGCGGCACGGTGGCGACGTTGTCGAGGACGGTGCGGTGCGGGAAGAGGCCCGCCTGCTGGATGACATAGCCGATGGAGCGGCGCAGTTCGGCGGCGTCCTGGTCGAGGACGTCGCGGCCGCCGACGCGGATGGTGCCGGAGGTCGGCTCGACCATGCGGTTGATCATCCGCAGGCTGGTCGTCTTGCCGCAGCCGGACGAGCCGACGAAGACGGTCACGCCCCCTTCGGGCATGTCCAGCGTGAGGTCGTGGACCGCTGTCGTGCCGTTCGGGAACCGCTTGTGGACCGCTTCGAACTGAATCATGGAGCGCCTCTGTAGTCCTCTTGCCCGGCCTGCATACCTTCATGCAGAGTTCTCGGTGCGTGAATAACTTGTCAATGCCCCCGCGTAAATCGCTGGTAAATCACCCCGGGCCGCCCGGGATGTGAGACGCGACGGCCGTTCCGGCGGCGATTGACACCACAACAGACCCCTTCAGGCCCCTTCGAGGAGGAACAGCGCGTGATGCCCCCTATCGACACGGCACCGCCCCCGGTCGTCGTCCTCGACGGCCACGGCCTCCCGGTCACCGATGTGGTCCGCCTCGCCGACGCGGACGCACGACCTGTCCCCGGCACCGAGGCGATGAAACGCGTCGAGGGGTCCTGGAACGCGGCCCGCGAGATCGCCGCCTGGGGCCGCGTCTACGGCCGCTCCACCGGCGTCGGCGCCAACCGCAGCGAGGACGTGCCCACCGAGGCCGCCGCCGGCCACGGCCTGCGCCTGCTGCGCAGCCACGCGGGCGCCATCGGCGACGAGCTGCCCGAACGCGAGGTCCGCGCGATGCTCGCGGTCCGCGCCAACCAGCTCCTGGCGGGCGGCGCGGGCCTGCGCCCCACCGTCGTCACCGCCTTGTGCGAGGCGCTGGAGAACGGCGCCCACCCGGCGGTCAACGAACACGGCTCCGTCGGCACCGGCGACATCGCCGCCCTCGCCCAGATGGGCCTCGCCCTCGCCGGCGAACACCCCTGGCGCGGCAAGGGCACGGCGCCCGCCGCCCAGCCGCTCGACAACAACGACGCGCTCGCCCTGATCTCCAGCAACGCCCTCACCCTCGGCCAGTCCGCGCTCGCCCTGCACGAGCTGCGCTCCCTGCTCGCCGCGACCGGGCTCGTCGCCGCGCTCAGCCTCCTGGCCGTCGACGGCTCGTACGAGGCCTACGCGCTCCCCGTCCACGAGGCCCGCCGCCACAAGGGCTCCTACGAGGTCGCCGCCCGGATGCGCGGCCTCCTCGGCGCCCCCGACCGCCCGACCCCACCGCTCGGCCGCATCCAGGACCCGTACGGATTCCGCTGCGTGCCCCAGATCCACGGCCCGGCGCAGGACGCGGCGGACGCGCTCGAAGCGGTCCTCACCGTCGAGATCAACGCGGCGGCCGAGAACCCGCTGATCTCACCCGAGGACATGACCGCGTACCACCACGGCGGCTTCTACATGGCCCAACTCGCCCTCGCCCTGGACCACTTCAGGCTCGCCGTCACCCAGGTGGCCCGCCTGTCGACGTCCCGCCTGTCCACGCTCAACGAACCGGCGTACACGCGCCTGCGCCCGTTCCTCGCCGACGGCGAACCCGGCGCGTCCGGCGTGATGATCCTGGAGTACGCCGCCGGAGCCGCACTCGGCGACCTGCGCGCCTTCTCCGCCCCCGCCTCGCTCGGCCACGCGGTCCTCTCGCGCGGCGTCGAGGAACAGGCCAGCTTCGCCTCCCTGGCCGCCCGCCAGACCCTGCGCGCCTGCGCCGCCTACCGCCAGGTCGTCGGCTGCGAACTGGTCGCCGCGGTCCGTGCCCTGCGCCTGCGCGACCACCGCCCCGACGAGGAGCTGCCGGTGGGCCGCGCCTTCGCCCTCGCCGACGCAACCCTCGAACCGGACCTGACGGACCGCCCGCTGACGGAGGACGTGGAACGGGCGGCGTCGCTCCTCGACCGCTTCGCGGAACAGCGGTAGCCGGGTCTCGTCGCGACGCCGTGACAGGGCACACCCGGCGCCCCTACGCCCCCGCGGCCCCTGGCGCCGAACGCCACCGCCTGAATAACATCATGCACGGCGACTTTTTACTGAATGGACTGGACGGCGCGGGGCGCGGGACGGACGGGGACACATGACCGAGCACACGACGAACGACACCGGCGCTCCGGGGGGCCACAGCCCGGCCACCCGCCTCCAGCACCTCTTCGAGGGCCACCGCCTGACCCCCACCCAGCGCCGCATCGCGCACTGCATGGTGCGGCGTGCGGCCGACGTACCGTTCCTGTCCTCCGTGGAGCTGGCCGAACTGGCCGGGGTCAGCCAGCCCTCGGTGACCCGCTTCGCGGTCGCGCTCGGCTTCGACGGCTACCCGGCGCTGCGCAAGCACCTGCGCGAAGTGGCCCCCGCCGGACCCACGGCGCCCACCCGCGCCAACGAGTACCAGCAAGCAGTCGAGGCCGAGATCGCCAACCTCCGCCACCTGGCCGACCTCCTCGCCGACCCCGCCCCGGTCGAGCGCGCCGGCGCCCTCCTCGCCGCCTCCCGGCCCCTCCTCGTCCTCGGCCTGCGCGCGGCGGCCTCCCAGGCGTACGGGTTCTCGTACTTCGCGGCGAAGGTCCACCCCGACGTCCGCCTCCTCGACGAGGGCGGCACGATGCTCGCCGACCGCATCGACGCGGCCGTCCGCGCGGGCGCCACGGCCCTGCTCTGCTTCGCCCTGCCCCGCCACCCCCGCGAGGCCGTCGACACCCTCGCCTACGCCAGGTCCGTCGGCCTGACGGTGGTCACGGTGGCCGACTCGGCGTTCGCCCCGGTCGCCGCCCACTCCGACCTGCTCCTGCCCGCAGCCGTCGGCACGGGCCTCGCCTTCGACACGGCCTGCGCGCCGATGCTGCTCGGCCGCGTACTCCTGGAGGCGATGTGCGACGGCCTGCCCGAGGCGCAGGCGCGCCTGGAGGAGTTCGACGTACGGGCGGCGGAGCGCGGCCTCTTCATGGAGTGAGGGCGCCACCGTGTCGCCGCAGAGAATTGCGCGGGGACCGCCGCACCCCCTGTGACGGGGGGCGGGACGACGGCGGTCCCCGCGAGGAGCGCGCGACCGGGTCAGAACCGGCCTGCCGCGCCCAGGGCGTCCATGGAGATCCGGGAGCCGCTCCGAAACCGTCCTTGACGCCGCTCTGTGCCGTCAGAGGCGGGGAGCCGCTCCCGCCCCTTCCGACATCCACCAATGTGCCGGACCCGTGTTAAGCGGGTGCTGCGCGCACGTGACGTGCGCGTACCAGTTCGGCGACGTCCCTCTCCTGCTCCCCACGCCACACGGCCACGAAGGCCACGAAGGCCCCGAAGACCCCGAAGACCCTGAAGACTCCGACCGCCTGTACCGCGCCCCGACCGTGACCGACGACGGTCTCTTCATCGCGCGCCGGGCCGTCCACGGCCTCCGCCCGCCCGACCGCCCGTCGTCGAGCGAGGCGAACTGCGGCGAGGGCCGCCCCGCACCAGAGAGCGCACCGGACGGCACGCCCGGGGGACGCAGGTGCTCGGCCCCGGCGCCGTCACCGGCCGCGGGGCCGCACGAGGATCACTTGCCGTCGCCCGCCATGTAGGCCAGCAGGTCCTGGCGGCTGACCACACCGGTCGGCTTGCCCTCGACCAGCACGATCGCGGCGTCCGCCGCGCCGAGCACGGCCATCAGGTCCGCGACCGGCTCGCCGGAGCCGACCTGCGGCAGCGGTGCGGACATGTGCTTCTCCAGCGGGTCGAGCAGCGCGGCCCGCTTCGTGAACAACGCGTCGAGCAACTCCCGCTCGACGACGGAGCCGACGACCTCGGCGGCCATCACGTCAGGATGTCCCGCGCCGCGCTTCACCACCGGCATCTGGCTGACCCCGTACTCGCGCAGCACCTCGATGGCCTCGCCGACCGTCTCCTCCGGGTGCATGTGGATGAGACCCGGGATGGTCTCCTCCTTGTGGCTCAGTACGTCGAGCACCCGGCCGGCCTCGGCGGGCTCCTCCAGGAAGCCGTACGAGGACAGCCACTCGTCGTTGAAGATCTTCGAGAGGTACCCGCGCCCGCTGTCCGGCAGCAGGACGACCACGACGTCGTCGGGGCCGAGCCGCTCCGCCACCCGCAGCGCGGCCACGACCGCCATGCCGCAGGAGCCGCCGACCAGGAGGCCCTCCTCCTTGGCGAGGCGGCGGGTCATCTGGAAGGAGTCCTTGTCGGAGACCGGGACGATCTCGTCGGCGACCTCACGGTCGTAGGCGCTCGGCCAGAAGTCCTCGCCGACGCCCTCGACGAGGTACGGGCGCCCGGAGCCGCCCGAGTAGACGGAGCCCTCCGGGTCGGCGCCGATGACCTGGACGCGGCCCTCGCTCGCGTCCTTCAGGTAGCGGCCGGTGCCGGAGATGGTGCCGCCCGTGCCGACGCCCGTGACGAAGTGCGTGATGCGCCCCTCCGTCTGCTCCCACAGCTCGGGGCCCGTGGAGTGGTAGTGGGAGAGCGGGTTGTTGGGGTTGCTGTACTGGTCCGGCTTCCAGGCGCCCGGCGTCTCGCGTACGAGCCGGTCGGAGACGTTGTAGTACGAATCCGGGTGCTCCGGGTCGACGGCGGTCGGGCAGACGACGACCTCGGCGCCGTACGCGCGCAGCACGTTGATCTTGTCCGTGGAAACCTTGTCGGGGCACACGAAGATGCACTTGTACCCCTTCTGCTGCGCCACGATGGCCAGGCCGACACCCGTGTTGCCGCTGGTGGGCTCCACGATCGTGCCGCCCGGCGCGAGCTCCCCGCTCTTCTCGGCCGCCTCGATCATGCGCAGCGCGATGCGGTCCTTCACGGAGCCGCCGGGGTTGAAGTACTCGACCTTGGCCAGGACGGTCGCCTGGAGCCCTTCGGTCACCTTGTTGAGCCTCACCAGCGGGGTGTTGCCGACGAGGCTGATCATCGAATCGTGGATCTGCACGTTGTCTCCGGGTCTCCTACAGACAGTTGTGTTCAGCGTATGCCGGACATCGGCCCTTCATCCCCGGTTGCGATTGACCGACCGTGCTTACGGGGCAAGGACTCTGAGAGCCGTAAAAGCGAAAGAGGTGGCCGCGGAACATGTCGAGCAGGGCAAGGGTGGCACGGCGGATCGCCGCGGGTGCGGCGTACGGCGGCGGCGGGATCGGACTGCTGGGCGCGGCGGCGGTCGGGGTGGTGGTGGCGGAGGTGCAGTTCGCGCGGCGCCAGGTGGGCAATCACGGTTCCTCGCCGGTCCATCTCCCCTCGGCCGACGGTATCTACGGCAGAACGTACGGGGACTCGGGCTCGGAGCCGCTGCGCTTCGCCATGCTGGGTGACTCCACGGCGGCGGGCCAGGGTGTGCACCGGGCCCGGCAGACCCCCGGCGCGCTGCTCGCGTCGGGCCTCGCGGCGGTCTCGGAGCGGGCGGTGCAGCTCCGCAACGTCGCGCTGCCCGGCGCCATGTCCGACGACCTCGACCGGCAGGTGGTCCTGGTCCTCGCCGACCCGGAGTGGCGTCCTGACGTCTGCGTCATCATGATCGGCGCCAACGACGTCACGCACCGCATCCCCGCCACCAAGTCCGTGCGCCACCTCTCGGCGGCGGTACGGCGCCTGCGCACGGCCGGCGCCGAGGTCGTGGTCGGCACCTGTCCCGACCTGGGCTCGGTCGAGCCGGTGCAGCAGCCGCTGCGCTGGCTGGCCCGCCGCGCCTCGCGCCAGCTCGCCGCGGCCCAGACGATCGGCGTGGTGGAACAGGGCGGCCGCACGGTCTCCCTGGGCGACCTCCTCGGCCCGGAGTTCTCCGCGAACCCGCGCGAACTCTTCGGCCCCGACAACTACCACCCCTCCGCCGAGGGCTACCAGACGGCCGCCATGGCCGTCCTGCCCACCCTCTGCGCGGCCCTGGGCGCCTGGCCCGACGAGGAACGCCCCGACGTCTCCCGCGCGGAGGGCTTCCTCCCGGTGGCCCGCGCCGCGGCGAAGGCGGTCGAGGAGGGCGGCACGGAGGTCACGGCCGCGATGCCGACGGGCCCGCGCGGCCCCTGGGCCCTCCTCAAGCGCCGCAGGCGCCACCGAGTCGAGACCCAGGACCCGATGCCAACCGATACCCGCATCTCAAGCCCCTCCGGCGACTGAGTTCCCTATCAAGCCCCTCCGGCGACTGAGCTCCCTATCAAGCCCCTCCGGCGATTGAGGAGCGGGGTCCGGGGCGGAGCCCCGAAACCCGGGCCCCGGCCGCCGACCCATCAGGCCGGAACAAGGACCCGGCCGAACCGGCGGAGCCCTGAGCAAGCGCTTAGAAAAATGCGGCAGGGGTCACACACCCACACCCGTGACCCCCGCCATACGTACGGGTAACTTCCCAAGCGGTCCTGCCTTTCGCCAGAAACCCCTGGAGCCGTGATGCCCGAAGCCGTAATCGTCTCAGCCGCCCGCTCCCCCATCGGCCGCGCGTTCAAGGGCTCCCTGAAGGACCTGCGCGCCGACGACCTGACCGCGACGATCATCCAGACCGCGCTCGCCAAGGTCCCGGAGCTGGACCCGCGCGACATCGACGACCTGATGCTCGGCTGCGGCCTCCCCGGCGGCGAGCAGGGCAACAACCTGGGCCGCATCGTGGCCGTGCAGATGGGCATGGACCACCTCCCGGGCTGCACGGTCACCCGGTACTGCTCCAGCTCCCTGCAGACGACGCGCATGGCGCTGCACGCCATCAAGGCGGGCGAGGGCGACGTCTTCATCTCGGCGGGCGTCGAGATGGTGTCGCGCTTCGCGAAGGGCAACTCGGACTCCCTGCCCGACACCCGTAACCCGTTCTTCGCCGAGGCCGAGGCCCGTACCGCCGCGGTCGCCGAGCAGGAGGGCACGAGCTGGCACGACCCGCGCGAGGACGGTCTGGTGCCGGACGCCTACATCGCGATGGGTCAGACGGCCGAGAACCTGGCCCGCCTGAAGGGCGTCACCCGCGAGGACATGGACGCCTTCGGCGTGCGCTCGCAGAACCGCGCCGAGGAAGCGATCAAGAACGGCTTCTGGGAGCGGGAGATCACCCCGGTCACCACTCCGGACGGCACGGTCGTGAGCAAGGACGACGGCCCGCGCGCCGGCGTGACGACGGAGGGCGTGGCGGGCCTCAAGCCGGTCTTCCGCCCCGACGGCATGGTCACGGCGGGCAACTGCTGCCCGCTGAACGACGGCGCCGCCGCCCTCGTGATCATGTCCGACACGAAGGCGCGGGAGCTGGGCCTGACCCCGCTGGCCCGCGTCGTCTCCACCGGCGTCTCCGGTCTCTCCCCCGAGATCATGGGCCTGGGCCCGGTCGAGGCGAGCAAGCAGGCGCTGAAGCGGGCCGGTCTCGGCGTCGGCGACATCGACCTGTTCGAGATCAACGAGGCGTTCGCCGCGCAGGTCATCCCCTCCGCCCGCGACCTCGGCATCGACGAGGACAAGCTGAACGTGAACGGCGGCGCCATCGCCGTCGGCCACCCCTTCGGCATGACCGGCGCCCGCATCACCGGCACGCTGATCAACAGCCTCCAGTTCCACGACAAGCAGTTCGGCCTGGAGACGATGTGCGTCGGCGGCGGCCAGGGCATGGCCATGGTCGTCGAGCGCCTCAGCTGATCCCGGAGCCGGCCAGCACCCCGCTGTCCTGAATCCGGCTATGCAATCGTGATCCAATCTCCCCCAGGATGTGACGTACATCTCGGGGGAGAGGGATTTCGCAGGTCAGGGCGGTACCCGGACCATATGTGGGCTAAACGCCTGGCCAAAAGACCTGTCCATTTCGTGACGTAATGCACTGACAGCGGGTTCGTCCAGGCTTCAAGCTGATGTAGGAAGTCGGGGGTCGACTTGAAACCGGGAGTACGTCAGTGAGCGCCATCCCTCTTGCACTGCTGCTCGCCACGGCCGCTGCCACGGCCGTCGGCGCCGCCACCCTGCACAACGTCCGGGGTCTGCGACGACAGATCACGGACCTGCGCGAAGAGGTGTCACGTGCCCGTGCCACCGGCGCGCACCCGGGCGTGCCCGCCGCACGCACCGCCTCGGACCTGAACGCCGACATGGACGCCATACGGGTCGCCGTCGCCGACGCCCTCGCCGAGGAGCGGGAGCGCGAGCTGGCGGAGGCGCGGGCGTTCTGGGCCGCGCAGGAGGCCCGGGACACCTCGGACCTGCCCCCGTTCCTGGCGGGCGGCGGTCTCGGCGGGGGCGCGTCCCTGGACGAGGTGCTCGGCGGCGACTTCTTCATGCCGCGCCAGTCCGACTTCGCGGGTCTGGAGCCGGTCGTCGAGCCCGTGGTCGAGTCGGTCGTCGAGTCGGCCCTCGAGCCCGAGGACGAGTTCGCGGGTGAATCGCCCGAGCTGGCCGCCGCCCGGCGCCGCCACCCCTCGCACCCCGGCTTCGTCCCCGTCCAGTCACCGGTCGTCAGCGACCACGAGCGCACGGTGGCGTGCCTGGAGGAGCTGGCGCACACCCGCACCGCCCTGTCCGACGTCCGTCCGGGGCCGCTCGGCACCCTCGACGTCTACGTCTTCGCCGACGGGACGACACTGTGCATGACCCCGGGCCACCGCGAGACGGCGGAACAGCTCGCCGCGGCCCTGCGCGACGGCGACAGCCCGGTCCTGCTCGGCGGCTCCGGCGTCTCCGGCGCGTACGCCCTGACCTTCGAGTGCGCGGGCGACAACGTCTACATCCTGGCGGACCGCGTCATAGCGTCGGCCTGACCCCGGCCGGGGCCGAAGGATCGGATCCCGGCCAGGACCGAAGGGCCGGATCCTGCCGAGACCGAGGAGGTCAGACCCCGGCCCGCTTCATGGCGGCCTCGACGAGGTCGACGGCGTCCGCCAGTCCGCCCTCCTCCCGGAGGGCGACCGCCAGGTCCCGCGCGGCGACCGTCACCTGGTCCGCCGCCGCGAACATCCCGGCGTCGGGCATCTCCCGCACCGGCGCCCCCGGTTCCTCCAACCGCTGCGCCCGCGCGGACAACTCTCTGGCCAGGGCCAAAGCCTCCGCGGCGGCCCCCCGTTGCAGCCGGCTCTGCGGCGCGGCCCGCAGCCGGTCCGCGAACTGGTCCACCGCGGCGGTCAATGACGTCGTATCAAGCACTCGGCGACTGTAGCTGTTTACAAGCGTGCGGCGCTCAGGCACGGTGGCGGGAAAGGACAGGCAACATCGAAGCGTTCCGGAGGCGCCGATGTCCCAAGTCTTCTACGCGGAGACCCACCGCAATCTGCTGGCTCGCATCCCCCACTGCACCGGTCGTGAGATCTCCGACTGGCTGCGCACCGTCGAAGAGGGCCCCTGCTTTCTTCGCTTCGAAGAGAAAGTGAGCTGGCTCCGCGGAGAGCACGACCTCGCGTACGGCCACGCCAAAGCGATCATCCACGAGTACGACCTCAGGCGCGCCGCTCGACGGTTCGGCTGACCACCCGACTCCCCCACACACAAACGGCGAGGGCCCGCGCACCGGAGTGCGCGGGCCCTCGACTCATGAGGCGACCGGTCAGTCGTTGCCCTGCAGGATCGCGATGATCCGCAGGAACTCCATGTAGATCCAGACCAGCGTCATGGTCAGACCGAAGGCGGCGAGCCACGCCTCTTCCTTCGGGGCGCCGTACGCGATGCCGTCCTCGACCTGCTTGAAGTCCAGAGCCAGGAAGCACGCGCCGAGCAGGATGCCGACGACGCCGAACACAACGCCGAGGCCGCCGCTGCGGAAGCCGAGGCCGTCACCGCCGCCGAAGACGGCGAACAGCAGGTTCACCGCCATGAGCAGGATGAAGGCCATCGCGGCGGCCATCACGAAGCCGTAGAAGCGCCGGTTGACCCGGATCCAGCCCGCCTTGTAGGCGATGAGGACGGCGGCGAAGACGGCCATCGTGCCGAGCACGGCCTGCATGGCCGCACCGCTCGCGATGCGGTTGTCGACGACGCTCGACACGACGCCGAGGAAGACACCCTCGAGCGCCGCGTAGCCGATGATCAGCGCCGGGGACGCCGAGCGCTTGAACGCCTGGACGAAGCCGAGCACCATCGCCACGAGGCCGGCGCCGATCGCGATGCCGTACGACTTCGCGATGTTGGCGTCGTCGACCGGCAGCAGCGCCCAGGCGAGCGCCGCGGTGACGATCAGGACACCGAGGGTGGTGGCCGTGCGCATGATGACGTCGTCCATCGTCATGCGGCCGGTGGTGGCGGGCGCCTGCGGGGCGCCGTACTGCACGTCCTGCTGCGCGTAGGGGTTCTGCGCGTACGGGTTGCCGGCGGGTGCCTGGCCGTACGGGTTGGCCTGCGTACCGACCGCGGGGCCCCCGGCCTGCGGCTGCGCGTTGAACTGCGCGTAGCCGTTGTCGCGGCTGAATCCCCGTCGCGAGAAGACCGGGTTGCTGCTCCTCATTTCACTCCTCCATGGCCACCGTGTATGGCCTTGCCACAAGAGTAATAGGCTGGCAAAGATCTGGCCCTAGTGCTCAGGGAGGATCTTTCCCGACCTGTTACCGCACAACGTGCGGGGTACTCCTGTTGTTCCGCGCACAGGCGGCACATTGCCCGCTCAGAGCGTTCAGAGTGTTCAGAGCGTTCAGAGCGGGAATCCGGTGTACGCCTCCGCGAGATCGGTCTCCGCGGCGCGCGACGTGGTGACGCGGTCGAGCCGGGCGAGCTGGATCCGGTCGTCGAACGCGGTCGCGTCGGGCGCGCGGTGCAGCATCGTCGTCATCGCGTACGAGAACCGCTCGGCCTGCCAGACGCGGCGCAGGCAGGTGGCGGAGTACGCGTCGAGCAGGGTGGGGTCGCCCTCGGCCAGGTGGGCGGTGAGGGCGCGGGCGAAGGTGACGACGTCGCCGACGGCGAGGTTGAGGCCCTTGGCGCCGGTCGGCGGGACGATGTGGGCCGCGTCGCCCGCGAGGAAGAGCCGGCCGTGCCGCATGGGCTCGTGCACGTAGCTGCGCATGGGCGTGACGGATGTGGCGGTGATGGGTCCGCGGGCGAGGCGCCAGTCCGGGTCGTCGACCTCCAGACGCCGGTCGAGCTCGTCCCAGATCTCCTCGTGCGTGAAGGCGTCGGCGTCCGTGCCCTCGGGGACTTGCAGGTACGCGCGCGTGACCGTCGGGGAGCGCATGGAGAGCAGGGCGAAACCGCGGTCGCTGCGTGCGTAGACCAGTTCGTCGTGGGAGGGCGCGACGTCGGCGAGGATGCCGAGCCAGCCGAAGGGGTACGTGCGCTCGTACGTCGCCGAGAGCGCTTCCGGCACCGCCGCGCGGGCCACGCCCCAGAACCCGTCGCACCCCACGACGTAGTCGCACTCCAGAACCTGCTCGCTGCCCTCGTGGCGGTAGCGGACGCGCGGGGTGTCGCTCTCGGCGCCCTCGACCGCGAGCGCCTCCGCCTCGAAGAGGAGCGGGCCGCCGTCGGCGAGCCGGGCGGCGATCAGGTCCTTGCAGACCTCGGTCTGCGCGTACACCATCACCGACCGGCCGCCGGTCAGGCCGGGGAAGTCGACGCGGTGGCGGCGGCGGTCGAAGCGCAGCTCGATGCCGTCGTGCGGCAGGCCCTCGCGGTCCATGCGCGCGCCGACGCCCGCGGCGCGCAGTACGTCGACGGTGCCCTGCTCCAGGATCCCGGCGCGCTGGCGGCGCTCCACGTAGGCCCGGTCGCGGCTCTCCAGGACGACGGAGTCGATCCCGGCGTTGTGCAGCAGCCTGGCGAGCAGCAGGCCCGCGGGGCCCGCTCCGATGATCCCGACGGTGGTGCGCATACGGTCCCTCTCCACTGCCAGCGTTCGCCTGGCGAACTTTCGTTCACGTGCGGTTCAGCGGGATCATCTGCCGTCGGCTCCGCCGGTGTCAATGGGTCAGGACGCCCGGCCTGATCTCGATCCGGACGCTGTCGTCGTCCTCGATGACGTAGATCGGGCCGGTCCGGCGCTCCCAGCCCAGGGGCAGCAGGTAGTACCTGTGGTCCCGTTCGACGAGCAGCCGCAGGCCCTCGTAGCGGTACCGGTAGTGGGCCGCCTTGCCGAGGTCCTGGCCGCGCGGGCCCGGGGGCGCGATGGAGAGCCGGTCGGCGCTCAGGACGACGACGGAAGGGCGGCGCACGATCAGCCGCGCGTCGGCCTCCGCGTCCTGGCGGCCGAGGGCACCGGCGACCAGGGCGACCGCCCAGATGAGGAACAGCCCCGCCATGAGCAGCGACACCGCGCGCTCCCAGCCGGCCCGCGCCCCCGCCGCCTGCGCCTGCCCGAGCAGCAGCCCGCCCGCGACGAGCAGCGGCGCCACCCAGCCGTACGGCTGGACCCACCGCCACAGCGACAGCAGTACGGCGCCGGCCGCGACCGGCACGAGATGCGCGCGGGCCGCCGCGCGCCCCGCGCCCCGCACCCGCTCGACATGGTGCGCGGGCACCCGCAGCGCGGCGAGCAGCCGCGGCAGCGCGGGCGCGAGCAGCAACAAGGTGAGCACTTCCAGCACCGGCAACGTGGCAAGCCGCAAGCTCCGCATGACCAACTCGAAGGTGTCGAACCCGACAGCGAACGTATCGAGCCGGAAGTACCCGAAGTAGGCGTTGGTGTAGATGTACCCGGCGTACAACATGAGCCCGCCGACGAACGAGGCGGCCCCGACGAGGGAGTTGACCAGGTCGAGCCGGATCCCGCGGGCGGGTGCCGGGTCGGCGGGCGGGGGCCGCGGCGCCGCGGGTCCGGGTCCCGGCGCCGGAACCCTTGGCGGGTAGGAGGGCGGCGGCGGTACGGAGCCGGTCATCGGGCCCCCCGCCCGCTCACCGGCGCCGATGCCAGGCCGCCGGCCCTTGCCTCACCCCTCCCCGGACCCACCGGTCTCCCCCGGCGTGGGCCCTGCGCCCTCCGGTGTCGTGGGATGCGTGGTCTCCGGGGAAGGGGGCGGCGGCTCGGAACAGGAGGCGCCCGGCGTCGCCGCGCTGGGGTCCACACAGCCGGAGGGGCCGGTGGGGGAGCCGGCCGGGGGTGGGCTCCCGCTCACTCCGGGGCCCGTGCCGGGGTCCGGGCCGGTGTCCGTGGGAGGCGGGGCGACCGACGGGACACCAGGATCGCCGCCGCCACCGTCGCCGTCACTTCCGCCCCCGGTGATCTCACCGTCGACGCTGCCGCCGCCCGCGGGCTGCGCGAGCGACGAGCCGACGGTTCCCCCGCCCCCTGGGCCGTCGCCGCCTCCCGAGCCGCTCCCGGCGCACCCGCCCGCGCCGAGCACCGCTGTCGCCGCCGCCCCCACCACCGCGTGTTGGAACAGCACCCTTCCGCGCATGAGCCACTCCCCCGTGTCCGCGCCGGTTCCCGTTCGTGTCAGGGCAGCAGGTTGCCACCGGTGGGCCGGGGCGTGCGTGTACCGGCGGCAAGACCCTCAAAAGTGAGGGGAAGGGGAAAGGAAGTCGGAGGTGCCCGGAACCGGACTTGAACCGGTACGCCCACGAAGGGCAGCGAGGTTTAAGCTCGCCGTGTCTGCATTCCACCATCCGGGCAGGCTGTGGGGCTCCGCGTAGACCGTCCGAGCCTATCCGGCGGCCTCCCCCGGCCAGCGGGCCGATGGCCCGATGTTGTCTTATTTTATTGGCGTCTGAGGGTGCATCAGCACAAGACAGTGGCCATACGCACTTGCCGGGGGCCCTTCCACGGTTGACGGCCCGTCGCCGGGGATTGACGGAATTTCACCGCCCGCCGGGGAGCCGCGCAAGTGCGCCCCTCTCAGGGATCCGTGTCATCCCCAGGTATGACACCGCCCCGCACGGTCCGACCGAAGTCGCCCCCAGGAACGGGATCAGCGGCTGACTACACGCGCTCCGGCGGCCGGGACGATGGAAACGTCCCCAGCAGTCGTCCCGACAGGAGCGCCCTCCCGTGACCACCACCCCCCTCGCCGGCCGGACCACCACGGCGGCCGCCCGCGCCACGGATCTCTCCAAGGTCTACGGACAGGGCGAGACCCAGGTGGTCGCCCTCGACCGGGTCTCCATCGACTTCCGGCAGGCCGAGTTCACCGCGATCATGGGCCCGTCGGGCTCGGGCAAGTCGACGCTGATGCACTGCGTCGCGGGCCTGGACACCTTCTCCTCCGGCTCGGTCCGCATCGGCGACACCGAGCTGGGCTCGCTCAAGGACAAGCAGCTCACGAAGTTGCGCAGGGACAAGATCGGGTTCATCTTCCAGGCGTTCAACCTGCTGCCGACGCTGACCGCCCTGGAGAACATCACGCTCCCCATGGACATCGCGGGCCGCAAGCCCGACAAGCAGTGGCTGGAGAACGTGATCCACATGGTGGGCCTGTCCGACCGCCTCCGTCACCGCCCGTCCCAGCTCTCCGGCGGCCAGCAGCAGCGCGTGGCGGTCGCCCGTGCCCTGGCCTCCCGGCCGGAGATCGTCTTCGGCGACGAGCCCACCGGCAACCTGGACTCCCGCTCCGGCGCGGAGGTCCTCGGCTTCCTGCGCAACTCCGTACGCGAACTGGGCCAGACCGTCGTCATGGTCACCCACGACCCGGTGGCGGCGGCGTACGCGGACCGCGTCGTGTTCCTGGCCGACGGCCGCATCGTCGACGACATGTACGAGCCGACGGCGGACCGGGTCCTGGACCGCATGAAGCGCTTCGACGCCAAGGGCCGCACCAGCTGACCCAGGCGCGCGTCAGCGGCCCGAGGGGGCGCGGGGAACCGCGCGCCCAGCCATGACGCACGCGCGTCCGCCCACGAAACAGCAGCCCCTGCGGCGAACAGGCCGAGGGCGCCCCGCCAACCCCTGGACTGGCAGAAACCCATGTTCCGTACCGCCCTGCGCAACGTCTTCGCGCACAAGGCCCGCCTCCTCATGACGGTCCTCGCCGTCATGCTCGGCGTCGCCTTCGTCTCCGGCACCCTCGTCTTCACCAACACCATCTCCTCCGCCCTGGAGAAGTCCTCGTCCAAGGGCTTCGACCAGGTCGACGTGGCCGTCACGCCGGGCTGGAAGGACGGCACCGACGACAAGGTCGGTGAGGACATCGAGCTGACCGACGCCACGCTCGAGAAGGCGCGGAGCGTGCCCGGCGCCGCCTCCGCGACCGGCGTGCTCAGCGGGTACGCCGCCGTCGCCGACCAGGACGGCAAGCTGGTCGGCAACGGCTTCTCCACCAAGGGCGGCAACTACTGGGGCGACAAGGACAGCCGCTACCCCCTCAAGGAGGGCACGGCCCCGCACGGCAAGGACCAGGTCGCGCTCGACGCCGAGACGGCGAAGCGCGCCGGGTACAGGGTCGGTGACCAGGTCCGGATGTCCGTCGACGGGCCGGTCCTCACCCCGACCCTGACGGGCGTCTTCACCACCGACGACGGCAACGTCACGGCGGGCGGCTCCCTCGCCCTCTTCGACACGGCGACCGCGCAGCGGCTCTTCCACAAGCAGGGCACGTACGACGAGATCGACGTGCGGGCCGCCCCGGGCACCACCCAGGACCAGCTGCGGGCGGGGCTCGACAAGGCGCTCGGCACGAAGAACGTGGAGACGGAGACGGGTCAGCACCTCGCCGACGAGCAGGCCGAGATGATCTCCTCGTCGATGAGCTCCATGAAGCAGCTGCTCCTCGGCTTCGCCGGTGTCTCGCTCTTCGTCGGCATCTTCATCATCGCCAACACCTTCACGATGCTGGTCGCCCAGCGCACCAAGGAGCTGGCCCTGATGCGCGCGGTCGGTGCCTCGCGCCGCCAGGTCACGCGCTCCGTGCTGATCGAGGCGTTCGTGGTGGGCGCCGTCGCCGCCGTCACCGGTCTGGCGGTCGGCGTCGGGATCGGCGCGGGCATGCGCTCCCTGATGAACGGCACGGGCGCGATCATCCCGGACGGCCCGCTCGTGATCTCCATGGGCACGGTCGTCTCCGCGCTGGTCGTCGGCGTCCTGATCACGATGCTGGCCGCCTGGCTGCCGGGCCGCCGCGCCGCGAGGATCCCGCCGGTCGCCGCGATGAACGCGGTGCACGCCGCCCCGACCGCCAAGTCGCTGATCCTGCGCAACACCCTCGGCTCGCTCGTCTCGGCCGCGGGCACCGCCGCCGTGCTCGCCGCGACCACCATGAAGGGCGACGCGGGCCAGGCCCCGATGGCGCTCGGCGCCGCGCTCCTCGTCATCGGCGTCTTCATCCTGACCCCGCTGCTCTCCCGCCCCTTGATCGCCGCCGCCTCCCCGCTGCTTCGCGTCTTCGGCATCTCCGGCAAGCTGGCCCGCCTCAACTCGGTCCGCAACCCGCGCCGCACCGCTGCCACCGCCTCGGCGCTGATGATCGGCCTGACGCTGATCACGGGCCTCACGGTCATCGCGGGCAGCGTGCAGTCGGCGATCAACAAGATGGCCGCCGACGCCATCAAGGCCGACTACGTCGTCTCCATGGCGAACGGGAACTCGCTCTCCTCCGACGTCCGCGAGAGCCTCGACAAGACCGCCGGGACCACCGCCACCAGCGGCCTGTCCAACTCGCCCGCCGTGATCGGCGGCTCCGGCGAGGACCTGACCGGTGTCAACGGGAAGACGATCGGGCAGCTCGTCGAACTGCCCGTGAAGGACGGCGAGTTCACCGTCGGCGGCACGCGCGTCGTCGTCGACGACGCGACAGCCGAGGACCACCACTGGAGCGCCGGTTCGGCCTTCACCGTCACCTATGAGGACGGCAAGAAGCAGCGGCTCACCGTCGCGGGCGTCTACGAGGCCAACGACATGATCCGCGGCATCATGGTCGACTCCCCGACCCTCACCCCGCACATGACCGACGGCGTCTCGGACATGCAGGTCATGGTGAAGACCTCCGGCGGCGCCTCCGACGCCACGAAGGACAAGCTCACCAAGGCGCTCGGCGAGAACCCGGCCATCAAGATCCAGGACCGGCAGGACATCTCCAACGAGGTGGCCCAGATGTTCACGCTGATGCTGAACATGCTCTACGGCCTGCTCGCCATGGCGGTCGTCGTCGCCGTCCTCGGCGTCATCAACACCCTGGCGATGTCGGTCTTCGAGCGTCAGCAGGAGATCGGGATGCTCCGCGCGATCGGCATCGACCGCAAGGGCATCAAGCGCATGGTCCGCCTGGAGTCCCTGGTCATCTCGCTCTTCGGCGGCGTGCTCGGCATCGGCCTCGGCGTGTTCTTCGGCTGGGCCGCGGGCGAGCTGATCGGCAAGACCATGTCGACGTACACCCTGATCCTGCCCTGGGGCCGGATGGGCGTCTTCCTCGCGCTCGCCGCGGTCGTCGGCATCCTGGCCGCCCTGTGGCCGGCCCGCCGCGCCGCCCGCCTGAACATGCTTTCGGCGATCAAGGCCGAGTAGCGGCGGCGAAGGGGTTACGTGGCTGGGGGCGCCCGGTGGTCATCACCGGGCGCCCCCAGCCACGTACGGCTCACTGAGACGCTAGTTCCACGTACGGGCCCGCAGCGGCATCCCCGACGCCCCGCTCTGCGGGGTCTTCACGGCGAGGATCTGGTTGACGCCGATGCGGTTGCGCTCGAAGCTCAGGGCGGAGGCGGCCATGTAGAGGCGCCAGACGCGGGCCCGGCCGGGGCTGACCAGCTTCATGGCCTCGGTCCAGCGGGCCTCCAGGTTGCGCACCCACTGGCGCAGGGTGAGCGCGTAGTGCTCGCGGATCGCCTCCAGGTCGCGGACCTCGAACCCGGCGCGCTCCAGGAGCCCGGCGGTCGTGCCGACCGGGGCCAGCTCACCGTCGGGGAAGACGTAGGCGTCGATGAACTCGTCGACCTCGTACGCCGACTCGTCCTCCTGGGGGCGCCGGCCGATCTGGTGGTTGAGCAGCCGCCCGCCGGGCTTGAGCAGGGCGTACAGGTCGCTCGCGTACTCCAGGTAGCGGGCCGAGCCGACGTGCTCGGCCATGCCGATGGAGGAGATCGCGTCGTAGGGGCCGTCGCGCACGTCGCGGTAGTCCTGGACGCGGATCTCCACGCGGTCGGTGAGTCCCTCGTCGGCGACGCGCTTCCTGGCGTACGCGGCCTGCTCCTGGGAGAGCGTGACACCGACGACGCTCACCCCGTGCTCGCGGGCGGCGTGGATGGCCATGGAGCCCCAGCCGCAGCCCACGTCGAGCAGGCGCATGCCGGGCCGCAGGCCGAGCTTGCGGGCGACGAGGGAGAGCTTGTCGCGCTGGGCGGATTCGAGCGTGGCGCCGGGCGACTCCCAGTAGGCGCACGAGTAGACCATCGAGGGGCCGAGGACCAGCTCGTAGAAGTCGTTGCCGACGTCGTAGTGGTGGCTGATGGCCTGTCTGTCGCTGCCCTTGGTGTGCAGATGGAGGCGGCTTCTGCGGCGCATTTCCTCGGCGGGCGGGGCGGGTGGCGGGAAGGGGCCTGCCAGCTTGGCCAGGTCCGCCGCGGCGGCGCGCACCTCGGGGTCTCTGAGGGCCTGGACGAGTGATCTGTGCTCGCCGTCCGCGTCCGGCTCCCGCTCCCAGATGAGTCCGGCCATGACGTCGAGCGCCTCGTAGAGGTCGCCCTCGACGTCGAGTTCACCGGCGACCCACGCGCGCGCGAGCCCCAGTTCGCCCGGCTTCCACAGCAGCCTGCGCAGGGCGCGCCGGCTGCGTACGACGAGTACGGGGGCCTCAGGGGGACCGGCCTCCGAGCCGTCCCAGGCGCGCAGGCGCACCGGGAGTTCGGTGCCGAGCAGTCGCTCGGCGATGTTCTTCAGCCGCTGTGCGGCGTCCTGCATGGCGCACACCTCCGTGACAGGGGGTTCCCGGAACGGTCCAACACCACGTAAACACCGAGCGGCACATTCCGCAGTCCCGCTATCGCGTCACGGATGGGCAAAATATGTGTACGTGCCACGCATGTGGTCGGAGGGACGCCGAAGGGGCCACTCGCACCACGGATGGCGAGCGGCCCCTTCGGGGTTGCGCGGTCCTACGGAACCACCGACTGCGCCCGGGTCAGGAGGCCTTGGCCTTCTCCCCGGCCTTGTCGCTGTTCTCGGGCGACTTCTCGGCGGCCGGCTTGGGCGCCGGAGCCGGCTTGGCGGCCTCGTAGAACTCCTCGCGCGGAGTCTCCAGGGCGCCGAGCGCGGTGATGTCGCGCTTCTGGAACATGTTGATCGTCCACTCGGCGATCACACGGATCTTGCGGTTGTACGTCGGCATGGCCATGCCGTGGTAGCCACGGTGCATGTACCAGGCGAGACGGCCCTTGAGCTTGATCTTCATCTTGCCCATGACGATCATCGCCACGCCCTTGTGGAGGCCGAGACCGGCCACCGCACCCTTGTTGGCGTGCTTGTACTCGCCCTGCGGGAAGCCCCGCATGCCCGAGACCACGTTGTCACCGAGGACCTTGGCCTGGCGCATGGCGTGCTGCGCGTTCGGCGGGCACCAGGCGTTCGGGTTGCCGTTCTTGCGGCCGACGAGGTCCGGGACCTGGGCGTTGTCGCCCGCGGCCCAGATGTAGTCGGTGCCCTGGACCTGCAGCGTCGCGCCGGTGTCCACGTGGCCGCGCGGGCCGAGCGGGAGACCGAAGCGGGCGAGCGCCGGGTTCGGCTTGACGCCGGCGGTCCAGACGACCGTGTTGGAGTCGGCCTCCAGGCCGTTGCTCAGCACCACGTGACCGTCCACGCAGGAGGGCATCGTCGTGGAGAGGTAGACCTCGATACCGCGGGACTCCAGGTGCTTGCGGCCGTAGACGCCGAGCTCCGGACCGACCTCGGGCAGCACCTTGTCGGCGGCGTCGACCAGGATGAAGCGCATGTCCTCGCGCTTCACGTTCTTGTAGAACTTGGCGGCGTCGCGCGCCAGGTCCTCGACCTCACCGATCGTCTCGGCACCCGCGAAGCCACCGCCGACGAAGACGA
Source organism: Streptomyces sp. NPDC016845 (assembly GCF_044332585.1). Classification (NCBI taxonomy): domain Bacteria; kingdom Bacillati; phylum Actinomycetota; class Actinomycetes; order Kitasatosporales; family Streptomycetaceae; genus Streptomyces; species Streptomyces sp. NPDC016845. The sequence goes on from NZ_JBIRPI010000010.1 coordinate 97,643, forward strand.
AGGTGAGCGCCTTGCGGCGGATCTCCTCGTCCGTCGTGGACTCGGCCTTGTCGAGCTGCTCAAGTACGTGGTTGCGCAGGCCGATGGCCTCCTCGACACCCTTCATACCGATGCCCACCTCGGCGAGGCCGGGGGTCGGGAAGGTGCGGGAGACCGCGCCGAGCGCGATCACCAGGTAGTCGAAGGGCACCTCGTACGCCTCGCCGACGAGCGGGGCGACCGTGGCGACCTTGCGGTCCTGGTCGATGGTGGTGACGCGGCCGGTGAGAATCTCGGCTCCCGGCACAGCGCGTCGCAGCGGGACGACGACGTTGCGCGGCGAGATGCTGCCTGCGGCGGTCTCGGGGAGGAAGGGCTGGTACGTCATGTACGAGCGCGGGTCGACGACCGTGACGGTCGCTTCCGCGTAACGCATCTTCTTCAGGATGCGTCGCGCCGCGTACAGGCCTACGTACCCACCCCCGACAATGAGGATCCTGGGACGCTCCGTGGTGCTCATGCCATCGAGTATCCACCCGTGTGGAGGGGGGTGCTCGTGCGCCCCTTCACAAGAACGGACGGTGCCTCTGCTACACTTCGCCGCCCACGTGACCCATGTCATGGTCGGCGAGGGGAACCACGGTGTACCGCCACTCGTTGCTCACCCCTCTTGAGCAGCCACAGTGAGCCTTCCGACGCACTGGACCACTCCCGGAGTTCACCCTCCCGCAACACGCGGGACACACCACGGGCAGGCCCCGCCACCCCACCTGGACGCCGCCGAACGGGCCTGTGGGCCACAAAGCGCGCCCAACAGGGCCGAATTCCTTGTGAAGAACTTCACGAACTTTGTCGCCGGGGCACGCGAAGAGCGTGTCGCGACCCCCTTCAACCATGCTCAGACGGGGCGCGACACGCTCAGGCGAGATCATTCGAAGGCCCTGCGGTCAGATTGCGGTCAGATTGCGGCAGGCCGCGGTCAGACCGCGGTCAGGCGAGCGACCAGGCGATTCCGTCCAGAATGTCGTGTTCGCTCACGACCACCTCACGGGCGCCGGTCCGCTCCATGACCAGCCGCAGCACGAGCGCCCCCGAGGCGATCACGTCGACGCGACCGGGGTGGATCACCGGGTTCAGGGCGCGCTGGTCGTGCGTGGACGTCAGCAGCCACTCCGTCAGCTCGGCGACCTTCTCGTAGGAGACGCGCGAGTGGTGGATCGCGGCCGAGTCGTACTCCTTGAGGCCGAGCGCGAGCGCCGCCACCGTCGTCACCGAACCGGCCAGGCCGACGAGCGTGCGGGCCTCGGCCAGCGGGACCAGCCCCGCCACCCGGTCCAGCGCCGCCACGATGTCCTCGCGGACCGCCTCGACCTGCGCGGCGGTCGGCGGGTCGGTGACCGTGCCGTCCTGCGCGACCAGGTGCCGCTCCGTCATCCGTACGCAGCCGATGTCGACCGAGTGCGCGGCGCGCACCTCCTCGTCACCGACCACGAACTCGGTCGAGCCGCCGCCGATGTCCACCACCAGGAACGGCGTGTCCAGGTCGGCCCGGCCCGTCAGCTCCTTCGTCGCACCCGTGAAGGAGAACGCCGCCTCCTGCTCACCGGTGATCACCTCGGGCTCGACGCCCAGGATGTCCAGGACGCCCCGGACGAAGTCGTCCCGGTTCGAGGCGTCGCGCGAGGCCGACGTGGCCACGAAGCGGACGTGCTCGGCGCCGTGCTCCTTGATCACTTCGGCGTACTCACGGCACGCCGCGAAGGTGCGCTCCAGCGCCTCGGGGGCCAGGCGCCCCGTCTTGTCGACGCCCTGGCCTAGCCGGACGATCGTCATCCGCCGGTCCAGGTCGACGAGTTCACCCGTCCCCGGATCCGCGTCCGCGACGAGCAGCCGGATCGAGTTCGTACCGCAGTCGATGGCGGCGACACGGGTCACTCGGCCACCTCCGGGGAGACGCACGGGCCCTTCTTCCACCACTCGGGCAGCATCTCGATCGCCTCGTCGCCCAGCGGGTTCACCCCGGGGCCCGCCGCCAGCGAGTGCGCCACGAGCACGTGCAGGCACTTCACACGGTCCGGCATGCCGCCCGCGCTCGGGAAGTTCTCCAGGACCTCGATGGCGTCACGACGGGCGATGTAGTCCTCGTGCGCCGCCCGGTACTGGCGCGCCAGCTCGGGGTCGGTCGCGAGCCGCTCCGTCATCTCCTTCATCACGCCGTTGGCCTCGAGGGTGCCGATGGCCGAGGCCGCGCGCGGGCACGTCAGGTAGTACGTCGTCGGGAACGGCGTGCCGTCCTCCAGACGCGGGGCCGTCTCGACGACGTCCGGGTTGCCGCAGGGGCAGCGGTGCGCGATGGCCCGCAGGCCGCGCGGCGGGCGGCCCAGCTGCTCCTGGAACGCGTGGATGTCGGCGTCCGTGGGCGCGGTGGGCTCGGTCTGGGGCGGGGGCGTTTCCATGCCTGTCTTTCACTTCGGTGTGGGGCGGGGTAACGGTGATCAGTTCGCGCGGTCGGCCTTGTCGACGCCGTCCCAGACGTTCGAGTACCAGGGGCGGTCGGCCGCGCCCTGCTCGTCCCGGCCGTCCTCGGTGGCGCGGGGATCGGGCACCACGTACCCGGTCTCCCCCGGCGCCACCATGTGCAGGCGCTCCCGGATCCGCTGCTCGGCGTAGGCGTCGTCCTGCCAGCGCGCCTTCTCGTCGCGCAGCCGCTCGACCCGGTCCTTCGCCTCCTGCTGCTGGCGTTGCAGGTCCGCGATCTCGCCGCGCTGGGACACGTACTGCCTCATCGGGTAGGCGAGCGCGACCACGAGCGTGCAGACGACGAGGGCGAGCAGCGCGGCCCGGCCGGTGAGGCGGGAGCGGCGGGCCTGGCGCTTGTTCTGCGAGCGGTAGACGCGCTCGGCCGTCTGCTCGCCGAGCACGCGCAGGCGGGTGGCGGTGGAGAAGCGGGCCGAGTCGCCCTGGCCCCTGCTCCTTACCTTTCCCGGCATTCGCCTGTCGCCTCCCCGATCCGAGCGCCGTCCGGCCGCCCACGTGCGTACGTCCCCGCACACGGTACGGGACCGAGTGCGGGGACGTACGGAACTACGGCGCCGGGGCGGTCAGCCCCTGCAACGCGGGAGCTCAGCCCTTGAAGCGCGGGAAGGCCGAGCGGCCGGCGTAGACCGCCGCGTCGTCCAGGATCTCCTCGATGCGCAGGAGCTGGTTGTACTTGGCGACGCGCTCGGAGCGGGCCGGGGCGCCGGTCTTGATCTGGCCGCAGTTGGTGGCGACGGCGAGGTCGGCGATGGTGACGTCCTCGGTCTCGCCGGAGCGGTGGGACATCATGCACTTGAAGCCGTTGCGCTGGGCCAGCTCGACGGCGTCCAGGGTCTCGGTCAGCGAGCCGATCTGGTTGACCTTGACGAGCAGGGCGTTGGCCGAGTTCTCCTCGATGCCGCGGGCCAGGCGCTCCGGGTTGGTGACGAACAGGTCGTCGCCGACGAGCTGCACCTTGTCGCCGAGCTTCTCGGTGATGGTGTTCCAGCCGGCCCAGTCGTCCTCGAACAGCGGGTCCTCGATGGAGACGAGCGGGTACGCGTCGACGAGCTCGGCGTAGTACTCGGTCATCTCGGCGGCCGAGCGCTGCTTGCCCTCGAACTCGTACACGCCGTCCTTGTAGAACTCGGAGGCGGCGACGTCGAGCGCGAGCGCGACCTGCTGGCCGGGGATGTAGCCGGCCTCCTTGATCGCTTCGAGGATGAGGTCGAGCGCGGCGCGGTTCGACTCCAGGTTCGGGGCGAAGCCGCCCTCGTCGCCGAGGCCGGTGGACAGGCCCTTGGTCTTCAGCACCTTCTTGAGGGTGTGGTAGACCTCGGTGCCCCAGCGCAGCGCCTCGGAGAAGGACTCCGCGCCGATCGGGGCGATCATGAACTCCTGGATGTCCACGTTGGAGTCGGCGTGCGACCCACCGTTCAGGATGTTCATCATCGGGACGGGCAGCAGGTGCGCGTTCGGACCACCGAGGTAGCGGAACAGCGGCAGGTCGCTGGCCTCGGACGCGGCGTGCGCGACGGCGAGGGAGACGCCGAGGATGGCGTTGGCGCCGAGCGAGCCCTTGTTGTCGGTGGCGTCCAGGTCGAACATCGCCTGGTCGATCAGGCGCTGCTCGGTGGCGTCGTAGCCGACGAGCTCCGGGCCGATCTGCTCGATGACGGCGAGGACGGCCTTCTCGACGCCCTTGCCCTGGTAACGGTTGGGGTCACCGTCACGGAGTTCGATGGCCTCGAAGGCACCGGTGGAGGCGCCCGACGGGACGGCAGCACGACCCGTGCTGCCGTCGTCGAGGCCGACCTCGACCTCGACCGTGGGGTTGCCTCGGGAGTCCAGGATTTCCCGGGCTACGACGACGTCGATGGACGGCACGAGCATCTCCTTCTGGGATGTGACACAACAGCGCGGGCGGCTGGCCCGCACCCCTGAGCGTAACCGCCCCGGGGGCATCGGCCAGCCGACCGCCCGTGTTGTGGACAACGCCGATAGCGAAATGTTTCCTAACGGAACAAAGACGGCGACCCCCGTTCCGCACACGTGCGGCGGAACGGGGGTCGCCTGAGCGAGCGGCCCTGGACCCGGCGTCCGCCGATGCCGGGTCGTCTAACTCCGGGGCTCCGGGGGCTCCGGGAGCTCCAGGGGTCCTACTTGAGGTGCAGCTGCTGGCCCGGGTAGATCAGGTCGGCGTCGGCGACGATGTCCTTGTTGAGCTTGAACACCTTCTGCCAGTTGGTGCCGTGCGCCTCGGCGATCTTGCTGAGCGTGTCGCCGGTGACGACCTTGTACTCGCCGTCGCCCTTCTCGACCTTCTTGCCGGTCGGGGTGGTGACGGTGTCCTTCTTGGTCTCCTGCTGCGGCTGAGCCTGCTGCTGCGGCTGCTCACGCTGCTGCGAGCGGGTCGTCGTGGAGGAGTCCGAGCGCTCCTGCTGCTGCGGCTGGGACTGCTGCGAGGACTGCGACTCGACCGGGGCGGAGTTGCCGGTGGAGGCGCCGGACAGGCCCACGCCGCAGCTCGGCCAGGCACCCTTGCCCTGCGAGGCGAGAACCTTCTCGGCGACCGATATCTGCTGCGCCTTGGAGGCCTGGTCGGCGGAGGACGCATAGGCGGTGCCGCCGTACGCGGCCCACGTCGAGGACGAGAACTGCAGGCCGCCGTAGTAGCCGTTGCCGGTGTTGATCGACCAGTTGCCGCCGGACTCGCAGGAGGCGACCTGGTCCCACTCGGAGGTGGAGGCGGCGGAGGCGCCCGTGGCACCCATCAGCGGAACGGCGACGGCGGCACCGGCGACACCCGCGAGGGTGGCGACACGGACAGCCTTGGACGGGCGACGGTGCTTGCCCTTGCTGGAAAGCAGCATGAAGGAATCCCCTCACCGACGCCTACGAGGTGAGCTGTCGGGTTCGGACCAGTGAGTGTCCGGCCGCGCAACCTTGTGCGCGGCTTAACCCCAAGCCGGCGGACCGGCGCTTACCTTGGGTCCCCCGCTCCTGCCTACGGCGCTGACGCGTCGACTGTTCCCGTACGGACGTTGGCAGGATTCGGCGTGACGTCCGTCGGGGCCCGCTGTGGCGAGCGGTGACGACGTTAAGCAGTCGATCCGCCCGATTTCAAAGACGATCAGGGTGTTTGAGACTCATGTCTCACTCTCGCAAAAGTGGACATACGCGCCTCAACCCTCCCTATTTTTCAGTTACTTTTCATCCGTTTCGAGGCCAAGATCCAGACTCTGACCAGGAAGGATGAGATCCGGGTCGGTACCGACCGTCTTCTTGTTGAGGTCGTAGAGGGCATTCCACCCGCCGTCGACGTTCTGCGCGGCCGCGATGTCCGTCAGATTGTCGCCGGAGCGGACCGTGTACGCGCTCTCGGCGCGGACCTCCTCGCGGGAGGCGTGACGGCCTTCACCCTGCCGGGAGACGGCGGTGTCGTCGGCGGCGCGGTCGCCCCGGTGGCGGCCGGCGGAGGACGCGTCCGGGCCGGCGTCGGAAGTGGCGTCCGTCTGCCCCGACTTGCCCGACTCGCCCTCTTCGGCGGTGCCGCTCGGCTCGTCGCTCGCCGTGTTACCGGGGGTATCGCCGGTGGCTCCGGCCGACGGGGCGTCAGATGCGGGCGCGTCGGCGTCCCCGGAGGAGCCGGAGCCGGATGTGCCGCCGTCCGCGCCCGACCCGCGCGCCTCGGACGCGCCACTCGCGCCCGGGTCCTGGTGACTCTTCTCTCCATCGGAGGCCGAAGAATCCGCCGAGTCCGCTGAATCCGACGAGTCCGCCGAGTCCGAGGCGCCGGAGGAACCCGCGGAACCGACCGCGTCCGGCGACTGGGCGAGGCCGGACGGCCGCGGGGAGACGCTCACCCCCGGGTCCACCTCGGCCGCGTCGTCGCTCTGCGTCAGACCGGCCACGATCGAGCAGCTGGGCCACACGCTGGGCCCCTTCGCCTGGAGCGCCTTCTCGGCGACGGCTATCTGCTGCGAACGGCTGGCCTCGTCGGCGGTCGGGGCGTAGTCGAGGCCCCCGTACTGCTCCCACGTCTCCTGCGACAACTGCAGCCCGCCGTAGTAGCCGTTGCCCGCGTCGAGGCTCCACTGCCCACCGGACTCACACTCGGCGAGCTTGTCCCAGGTGGTGGTGGTTGCGGCGTTCGCGCCCGTCGCGGCGAGCAGCGGGATCGCGATGGCGCTGCCGGTGACACCGGCGGCGACGACCAGAGCAGGGGCCTGACGAGGGCGACGGTGACGACCGTTCCCGGTGAGCATGCGGTTGCCTTTCGCGAGACTGATGCAGCACGCGACAGGGTGGCGGAAGTGGTGCCGGTTGTGCCTGTGTCGCGATGACTGGTGAACGTAGCGGGACTCGAACGCTTGTCACAAGTCGATGCAGCGCAGATCACGTGAAAGTCACGAAGTTGAAAATCTGTCAGCTTTCCGGGGTGTACGTCCGGCCGCGCTCGGGCGTGAACTCCACGGGCAGCGTGCGCAGTCCGCGCATGATGAGCCCGCCGCGCCAGCGGAGTTCGGCCGGCTCCTGGGCGAGCCGCAGGTCCGGAAGGCGCGTCAGAAGCGTGGCGAGGGCGGTCTGTCCCTCCAGCCGGGCGAGGGGCGCGCCGAGGCAGTAGTGGATGCCGTGGCCGTAGCCGAGATGCTGGTTGTCGCGGCGGGAGAGGTCGAGGGTGTCGGGCTCCGCGAACCGCGCCGGATCGCGGTCCGCGGCGGCGAGGACGACGAGGACCGGGTCGCCGGTGGCGATGGACTGGCCGCCGATGGTGAGGGGTTCGGTCGCGAACCGCCAGGTCGCCAGCTCGACGGGGCCGTCGAAGCGGAGTAGCTCCTCGACGGCGGTGGCGAGGAGAGCGGTGTCGTTCCCGGCCAGGCCGCGCTGCAGCCGCTCACGCTGCTCAGCGTGTGTGAGCAGGGCGAACGTCCCGTTGCCGATCAAGTTGACCGTGGTCTCGAAACCCGCGAACAGCAGAATGAAGGCCATGGCCGCGGCCTCGTTCTCGGTCAGGTGCTCGCCGTGGTCGGAGGCGCGGATCAGGCCGGAGATGAGGTCGTCGCCGGGCTCCTGGCGCTTGCGGTGGATGAGTTCGGCGAGGTAGCCGCGCATCTTCTTCACCGACCGGGCGACGCCGCCGCGCGGTCCGCCCCCGTGCCGGATCATCATGCCCGCCCAGTCCCGGAAGTCGTCCTGGTCCTCGCGCGGGACACCGAGCAGGTCACAGATGGCGTAGATGGGGAGCGGGAAGGCGAAGTCGTGGATCAGGTCGGCCTCGCCCTTCGCCGCGAACCGGTCGATGAGGTCGTCCGCCAGCTCCTGCACCCGGGGTGCGAATTCGGCCACCGTACGCGGGGTGAACGCCTTGGAGACGAGGCGACGCAGCCGGGTGTGGTCCGGAGGGTCGATGTTGAGCAGGTGCGTCATCAGATCGGCCTTGCGCTCACCCGGAATGCCCGTCTTGCCCTTGGCGTGCGAGGGCTCGTCGTGATGCTCCGGATTCTTGCTGAGCCGCTGGTCGGCAAGGGCCTGCCGGGCATCCGCGTACCGCGTGACCAGCCATGCCTCGACCCCGCTCGGCAAGGTGGTGCGATGCACGGGCGCGTGCTCGCGCAGCCAGGCGTAGGCGGGGTACGGGTCGCTCGCGAACTCCCAGGTGAAGAGTTCGGGCATGTCGGCGGGGGCGGGGCTTTCGGTCACCCTCCGACGGTATCCGGAGCGGGTGGCGGAGCCGTAGCGAAGGGGGCTAGTCCTCGTCGAGCCCCTCGTCGAGTCCCTCGGCCACGCGTACCGCCGCCCGGTACGCCCGTGCCGCCGCCCTCAGCGCTGTCTCCGGGTCGACGCCCTCCGCCTCCGCGCGCAGGGCCAGGGCGAGGAGTTCGTAGCCGATTCCTGTGCCGGTCGGCAGCGGGACGTCCAGGGACGCCGTGCGTACGCGGGAGCCGAGTTTCGCGGCGAGGGCGAGACCGGGCTGGCCCACCGGGACGCCGTCCGTGACCGAGGCGCGGCGCTTGGCCTCGCCCTTCTTGCGGAGCCAGATCTCCCTGACCTCTTCCGGCGTGGACGCGGTCTCGTCGCCGAAGACGTGCGGGTGGCGGTGGATGAGCTTGGTGACGATGCCGCCGGCGACGTCGTCCACGGAGAAGGGCTCCTCGGGGTCCTCCTCCGCGATACGTGCGTGGAAGACGACCTGGAGGAGGACGTCGCCGAGCTCCTCGCGCAGCTCCGTACGGTCGTCCGTCTCGATCGCCTCGACCAGCTCGTACGCCTCCTCGATCGCGTACTTCGCCAGCTCCTCGTGGGTGCGCAGGGACGACCAGGGGCATTCCCGGCGGATGCGGTCCATGACCTGGACGAGGTCGAGGAGGCGGGCGCCGGGGAGGTCGTAGGAGCCGGGGAGGAGTTCCAGGGACGGCATCCGCTCGCGGCCCGAGCCGGCGAGCGTGGCGAGGCCGTCCGTGAGGCGGCGGTCGCCCTCGGCCGTCGTGAGGACGACCGCCGTGCGGTCGCCGTCGGCGCAGAGGTCGACGAGGTCGCGGGCCGTCAGGGGCCCGGCCGCGAGCGTCACCTCGACGCCCGCCTCCTTCAGGTACGGCAGCTGCGGGTGCGCGGCGTCGGCGCACAGCACCGCGTCGGCACCCCGCAGCACCTCCCACGCCGGCCAGGACAGCAGCCCGGGGGCGACCCGGTGGCTCGTGGTGAGCAGGACGATGCGGCCCGCCGCGTCGTCGCCGGTCGCGCTGGTGGAGGCGTGCATCTCTCGATCGTTCACCATTCGAACGTAACCCAGGGGGCGAGGGTACGAAGACAGGCTCCTACGCCGTCTGCTGGGACGACGGGGGCTCCTGGCGCGTGACCTGCTTCAGCCATGGCGTCTTCGACTCGACGAGACGGCTGCGCGGGGACACCTCCCAGGCGCCGTAGCGCGGGTTCAGGTCGACGTTGAGCTCCTTGGACGCCTCGCCGATCGCCTTCCAGAACGTGCTCTGGCCCTCCTGCGTCTGCATGTCGGCGCCGAGCGCGGTCGCGAGCTTCTGCGCCTCGATCTCGGTGCGCAGGCTCTCGGTCAACCGTTTCGGCGGCACGTTGTACTGCGCCAGCCAGCCGGTCTCCAACTGTTCGGCGCCGCCCGCCCGTTGTTCCAGACCGGCCCGCATGTCCTGCATCTCCTTGCGGGTGACGGTGACGCCCGCGTCGGTGGCGGCGCGGTGCAGGACCCGGTCGAGGACCATGGTGTGCAGGGTGTTGCGGGTCAGGCCGCCGGATTTGGCGATGGCCTGTTCGTACTCGGCGCTGTCCTTCGTGGCGGCCTGCTGGGCGTCCCGTACCTCGTTGACCCGGGTCTCGAGCTGGGCGACCGTGATGCGCTGGCCGCCGACGACGGCCGCGGCGCCGGGGTGCGCCTCGCTCCCGCAGGCGGTCAGAAGGGGCGCGGCGGCGATGGCGGCGGCGGACAGGACGAGCGCGGTACGGCGACGGCTGCTGGTGCGGCGGTGCAAGGTGAGCCTCCCTGCGGCGAGTTTGTGCGTCGGTGCACAAAGTCCGTGATCGATGGTAGGAGGTGGCCGCTGGCTCGGCCACCTATTCGACAACGATTCGCCGCGAGTTGAGGTACTCGGGTCCGAACGGGTGGTCGGCGCGGGAGGGGTCAGCCGACGATCGCGACCGGCGCGTCCCACGCGTTGCGGTCCACGGTGATCGTGTAACCGCCGCGCTTCTCCTTGCTGTTGACCATGTACTGGTGGCCACGGCTGTGGTTCGTGTACAGCGACTTGGCCCAGGGCCAGTCGGACGTGGTGGTGTTCACCTTGTCCCACTTCGCGTACCAGAGGTTGCCCGGCAGGTCGGTGCGGTCCTTGGCGGTGGCGACGGCGGCGGCGCTGGAGCTGCTGAACCCGTAGTAGCCGGCGCGGTACGTCTTGGCGCGCAGCACCTTGTCGAAGGAGCGCACATAGGTGAGCACGGCCTTGTTGCAGGACGCGTTCTTGATGTCGTAGGGCTCCATGTCGAGGTAGAGCGCGCTGCCCGCCTTCATGCCGAGCGCGGACGCCTTGGCGACGGCGTCCTTGCCGTCGGCGGTGCCGAGCGAGGCCGCGCCGGAGGCGGTCATCTTCTCGTTCCTGGTGCCGGTCTGGCAGGGCGGCTGGGCGCCCACGTAGAGCGGGATGAGCTTCCAGCCCTGCGCGTTGACCGTCTTGACCCAGGACTTGGTCAGGTTGGGCTGGGCGCAGCCGCGGTTCTTTCCGCCGATGTAGACGGCGGCGGCGCCGTAGAAGCCGGTGTGCCAGGCCTTCATGGCGGCGGCGGAGGGCGCGGTGCAGGTGTCGAAGGCGCGGCCGGTGTACGTCTTCTGCGCGGGCCACGTGGTGGCGGCCGAGGCGTTGGTGGCGGCGAACGCGGCGCCCGCGACGACGACCGCTCCGGCGGCGCCCCAGGCCACGTAGCGGTTGCGCTTGGAGAGCCGGTGGCTGCCCGGTCTGGAGCCCTTGGTGCTGCTCGTCATGAGATCCCCACCCCTGTGTGCTGTTCCGGAGCCGATCGCGGCGATCGGCGGCTACGAAAGATAGCCGGTGCCCCGCGTCAGCCCCTGACCTGCCCCAGCCACTGCAGCGTGCGCCGTACCTCCGCCGGGAACGGGTGTCCGGGTCCGTGCAGCCGTTCGGCGTCGTGCAGCAGGCGTACGAGCGTCTCGTGCGCGGCGCCCCGGTCGCCGACGGCGAGGAGGAGCTGGCCGATGCGGCGGCGTACTTCGAGGGCGAGGCGCAGGTCGGTGGTGGCGTACTGGTTCTCGTAGTACGGAAGCAGTGAGCGGTACTCGGCGAGCGCGGCGGCCGGTTCGCCGAGGGCCTCCAGGCACTGGGCCGCCTCGTAGCGGAACTGCAGCGACTGCGGGTCGGCGTGACCGGCCTCGGCGGCGCGCTCGTCGGCGAGGCGGCGCAGCTCGGGCAGGGCGCGGCGGTACTGGCCGTCGTCCATGAGCGTGGCCGCGTACTGCTTGCGCAGGGTGCGCACCACGGGAGAGTGCTCGCCGTGCTGGGCCGCGGCGGCGGGCAGGATCGCGCCGAGGATGTCGACGGCCTGGGTGATGCGGCCCTCGCCGAGGAGGCGCTTGACCTCGTCGACGGCGCGGGCGACGTCGGGGCGCTCGCCCTGGACGTCGGAGCCCGCGGGCTGCGGCGCGGGCGTACGGGCCCGGTCCGGCCAGGGCGCGTGCGGGCGCAGGAACGGGCGGGTCGGGTCGAGCGGATGCCCGGTGGGCACCCCGCGCGGGGGCAGCAGCGGGAGCAGTTCCTCGTACGTCTGCTGCGCGGAGGCGGGCCGGTGCTGGGGGTCCTTGGCGAGGAGGCGCAGGACGAGGTTCTCCAGCGCTTCGGGGACCTCGGGGCGGATCCTGCGGACCGGGACCGGCGCCTCGTACAGGTGGCGGTGGAGGATGCCGAGGGCGGTGGTGCCCGCGAAGGGGACGTCGCCGCTGAGGAGTTCGAAGAGGAGCACGCCGAGCGCGTAGAGGTCGGTGTACGGGCCGACGGCGCCGCCCATCGCCTGCTCGGGCGCCATGTAAGCCGGGGTGCCGATGGGTGAGCCGGTGTGGGTGAGGCGGGTGGTGTCGCTGTCCATGACGGAGGCGACGCCGAGGTCGAGGACGGTGATCGTGCCGTCCTTCTTCACCATGATGTTGCGGGGTTTGAGGTCCCTGTGGACGATCGGCACCGCGTGCACGGCGGAGAGCACGGCGCACAGCTGGGCGGCGACCGAGACGGCCCAGGGCCACGGGTACGGGTCGTGCTCGGCGAGGTGGTCGCCGAGGTCCGAGCCGTCGATGTACTGCATGACGAGGTACAGGAACGAGGAGGCTTCCTCGCCCTCCGTGCCCGCGTCGTGCACGGTGACCAGGCCCGGGTGGTCGACCTGGGCGGTGACCCGGCACTCGCGCAGGAAGCGGCGGCGCAGCTCGTCGGCCTCGGCGCCCGCGACGCGGTCGGGGCGCAGGAGTTTGACGGCGACGCGGCGGTCCAGGCGCTTGTCGTACGCCGTCCAGACCTGGCCCATGCCGCCCTGGCCGATGAGCGTGGAGAGTTCGTAGCGCCCGGCGATGACGTGGCCGCCGCTCGCCGCGGCGGCGGGTGGCGGGAAGGTCACCGGCCGCCGTCCTCCCGCTTGCGCAGGTAGTCGCTCAGCTCGTCCAGCTCGGCGCGGACCTGGTCGATGCGGTGCGGCGGCGGGGGCGGGGTCTGGTTCTGCGGCGCGGGGGCCGACGGCGCCGGCGGGACGGGGGCGGGCGCCGGGTTCGCGGCCTGGGTGGGCATGGCGTGCATCGGCCGCGTGGGCGGCTGGGGCTGCGCGTAGGGCTGAGGCTGGTGCTGAGGCTGGTGCTGCGGGTAGCCGTAGCCGACCGTGGTGGCCGTCGGCGGGTACGGGTGCGCGTGCGGATGCGGCAGCTGGGAGCGGCGTATGTCGAACACCAGGAAGTGCGCGGCGCTCGCGGCGGCGATGATCAGGACCGCGGCGAGCGCCACGTCGGTGCGGTGGTCCCCCTCCGGCAGCGAGCCGACGACGGCGAGGAGCGCGAGGGTGACGGGCAGCGCCGTCCAGGCGAGCACCCAGTCGAGCGCCTTTCCGCGCAGCACCGCGATCCGGAACAGCGGCACGCACGAGAGCAGGCCGCAGCTGATGACCGACAGCACGGGGAACAGGACCCGGAGGGTGATGACCGTGCCCTCGTTGCGCGAGGGCGGCGCCGCGCCGGGCCCGTACATGTCTGCTCCTGCTGGTCTGTTGCCGCTGCGAACCGCACGCTAGGAACCGCGTGCTGCTCCGAGCGTATAGGCCGACAGGGACAACAGGCCCCGGGATGGGCCCACTCCGGTTCTCCTCGTTGGTTCCGGTTCGATCACACCGTTCATTCCGGTTCGATCACACCGTTCATTCAGGTTCGGTCACGCCGTTCATTCCGGTTCGATCACGCCGTCCGTGAGGCCGTCGTGCAGGCCCTGTACGAGTTGCTCGCCCAGGCGGCCCGCGGAGCGCAGCGCGTTCTCGAAGGCGGCGAGCGACTTGAACCGGGCGCCGTACCCGGCCTGTTCGGTCAGGGGCAGGCGGGGCAGCTGGAGGCGGCGCACGTCGAGCCGGGTCGCCGTGGAGGCGTAGCTGCTGGCCTGCCGGTTGTTGGCGGTGCCGCGCAGGAACCCGGCGATGAACCAGGGGTCGAGCGCGGCCGGGTCGGGGCGGAGCAGGGCGAGGCCGCGGCCGAGGGCGGCGCCCGCGGTGGCCTCGTCGACGACGCGGGCGGTGGCCCCGCCGCCGACGACCGGCACGACGACGTCCCCCACTTCCAGGAGGACGGGTTCGCCGTCGACGGCGGCGCCGGTGTGGCTGCCGGAGGGAGCGGACCCGGTGAGCACGTCGTGGTCGGTGAGGACGGGCACGCGCGCGTGGCCGTCGATGTCGCCGCCCAGGGTGACGGTGGTGGCCGAGCGGAGCGTGAGCGCGCCCGCGCGCGCGAGTTCGCCGATCGTGGTCTGCGGCCAGCGCGCGGGTGACGCGGCCGGGGTCGCGTCCTTCGGGGTGAGGTCGGTGGTCAGGCGCAGGGTGTCGGTGAGCTGCTCGCGCACGGCGGACAGCTCGGCGGCGCCGCCGCCCGCGGCCTGCGGCGGGAGGCGGCGGGCGGGCGCGAGGTCGACCTCGTCGTCGAGGAGTTCGATGACGGGCACCGAGCGGGCGAGTTCGGGCCGTTCGGCGAGGGAGCCGGCCCGGTCGAAGGCGCGCCAGGCGTCGAGCACGGCGTCCCGTACGGCGGCCCAGCCCTGCTTCTCGCGTACGTCACCGGCGGCGGTCAGGGAGGTCGTGTCGACGAGGAGCAGTTCGGGGGCGGCGAGCGGCTGCGCGGCGGGCCTGCGCAGGACCCACAGGTGCAGCGGGATGTTGTTCGGCGGGACGGCTCCGGCGGGCAGGGCGATGACCGCGCGCAGGGCGCCGCGCCGCAGCAGGTCGGCGCGGATGCGGCGGCCCGAGCGGCGGGAGGCGACGGCGGGGGGCATCAGGAGCACGGCGGTGCCGCCGTCCTTGAGGCGTGCCAGGGCGTGCTGCACCCAGGCGAGTTCGGACTCGGTGCGGGCCGGGAAGCCGTACTCCCAGCGCGGGTCGTAGGCGAGTTCGTCGTGGCCCCAGCCGCGCTCGTTGAACGGCGGGTGGGCGAGCACGACGTCGGCGCGTACGTCGCTCAGGGCGTCGCCGCGCAGGGTGTCGGCGGCGGCGGTGCGGATGGCCGGGGTGCCTCCTTGCCCGTCCTGTCCGTCGAGGGCGAGGCGCAGCGCGGTCAGGGCGGCGAGTTCGGCGGTTGAGTCCTGGCCGTAGAGGCGCTGTCCGGGGCGGGTGTCCAGGGCGCGTACGGCGTGCAGCAGTGCGCCGGTGCCGCAGGCCGGGTCGAGCGCGGTCTTCGCGGGTCCGGCGAGGGCGGCCATCAGCTCGGCGGGGCCCGGCGGGGTCAAGGTGTACTGGCGGGGGTTGGCGTCGAGGTGGCGGCCGAGCAGGAAGGCGAAGGTGCGGCGGGCCCCGAGGTCGGCGGCGAGCTCGCCGACGCCGCGCAGCAGGGACACGGACGGCAGCAGAGCCGCGGGGTCCGCAGTGGGCAGGGCGCGCTGGGTGGTGTGGCCGAAGCGCGGGGTGAGCACGCCTTCGAGGGCCGGGGACAGCAGCTCGGCGAGGGTGTGGTCGTCGTCCGTCTTGGCCAGCGCCAGCCATTCGGTGGGCCGGTCGTGCACGAGCAGCAGGACGCTTCCGGCGTGCAGGAGGGCGGTGACCGGGCCGGCCGGGTGCCCTGCGAGCTGCTGCCAGACGCGCTCGCGCAGCGGGACCTCGGCGAGCTTGCCCTGGGCGCGCAGCCAGTCCTCGATCTCGGCGAGCGCGAAGGAGGGGCTTGTCTCGGTGCCGCCGACGGGTCTGGGGAAGTCGGCGTGGCGGCGCCGCCAGTTGCTGACGGCGGCCCGGCCCACGCCCGCGAGGCGGGCGATCCCGGCGGCTGTCACCTCTGTCGCGTTCTCCTGCACCGCTTCGTCTCCCCTCGTGGCGGTCGGTGTGCGCGCCTGGCACGTATGAGTCCGCCTGGCATGTGTACGCCTGGCGGCGTGTGTGCACAGCTGACCATACCGACTGTCGCGTAAGAGGCCCGTTCACACGTGTAGGGACCCGAACGGCGTGAACACGGTTGACTCGGTTCACAGGCTGTGGTGTCCTTGACCCAGCCAACCGCCGGACACACGGAAAGCCGGGGGGAGGTTGGCGTCTCTCATCACGGAGGAACCCATGTCCCAGACCCAGCAGCACCCGCAGTACCCGCCGTTCCAGCCGCCGCAGCAGCAGCCGCAGGTCGCGCGCAACGGGCTGGGCACGGCGGCGCTGATCCTCGGCGTCATCGGCGCGCTGTCCGGAATCATTCCGATCCTGTTCTGGCTGGCCGGCATCCTCGGCGTGATCGCCCTGATCCTGGGCCTGACGGGCCGCGGCCGGGCCAAGCGCGGCGAGGCGACGAACAAGGGCGTGGCGCTGACCGGCGTGGTCCTCGCGCTGGTCTCCCTGGGCCTCGCGGTCTTCGGCGCGGTCACAACGTTCAAGGCGGTCGACGACGCGGTGGACGAGATCAACAAGTCGGTCCAGGACACGAAGGCCAAGGACACGAAGACGTCCGACGACGCCAAGGACACGGGCGACGCCAAGGACACGGGGGACTCCGGCGCCGCGGCGGACGAGAAGAAGCCCGACCCCGACAAGGCCCTCGAGGCAGGCGACGCCATCATCTACGAGGACGACCTGACGGTGACGGTCTCCAACCCGGTGGCCTACAACCCGGACGAGTTCGCGGCGGGCCACACCAAGGGCAACCACGCCTACAAGGTGACCGTCACGGTCACCAACGACAGCAAGGCCAAGTTCGACTCGGCCCTGCTCAGCACCACCGCGCGGGCCGGCAAGGACGGCGTCGAGGCCGAGCAGATCTTCGACGACAAGGTCGGCACCGGCTTCGAGGGCACGATCCTGCCCGGCAAGAAGGCCACGGTCGTCTACGGCTTCGACGCCCCGGCCGCCGCGAAGAACCTGACGGTCGAGGTCACGCCGAGCTTCGAGTACAACGCCACGCAGTGGGACCTGAAGCTGTAGGAACCGGTCGCCCGAGGGGGGAGATGACCGGCCTGCACCCGCGGCACGCGCTGTTCACAGCGCGTGCCGCACCCACACGTTCGGCTCCACGTACGAGGCGTGGTCATGGGCCGGCTCGCACCGCACCGGCACCAGGGCGCCCGGCACCTCCACCGGCCCCGCCGCGTCGAAGGCGAGACCGGTCCACGCACGCCACTGCGCGAGCGACCCGGACACGGCCATCGAGGCTGGGGCGACCTTGTCGATGACGGCGCCCGCGCGGACGTGCACCCGCAGCCACGGATCGCTCGGCAGCCCGTCCGCCTCCCGCACCCGGTACGCGTACTCGCTCATCGGCACGGCCGGCTCCAGGTGCTTCGCGCTGGGCCGCACGGGGGCGACGACCTCACGGAAGCCCCGCCCGCGCGCGTTGTCCCGCATGGCGGCGAGCATCAGCCCGGACAGCCCCCTGCCCTGCATCGCGGGCACGACCGTGATCTCGACGGCGCTGACCGTGTCCGGCGCCCGGCCGCTCGCCAGGTCGGCGAACGCCCACTGCAGCACCTGGTCCCAGCCCCGGTCCGGCAACTCCCCGCGCTCCTCGGCGTACAGCGCGAACGGCACGCTGAAGCCCCGGGCGACGACCTCCCCGTCGGCGTCGGTGGCGACGAGCACGTACTCGGGCAGCTCGTCACGAATGCGCGGCATGAGCAGCACGGCGGCCGGATCCCGCACGGCGAAGACCGGCCAGTTGTCCGGCATCGCCCACAGGGCGGCGGCCAGTTCGGGCCGCTCGGCGAGCGTGGTGATCCTCAGCGATGGCGCGGACCGGGACGAGGGGCCGGGCGGGGTGCTCATGCCCTCATCGTGCATGGAACCGGGACGGCGCCGCAGTCGGATTTCCGCCCGTCGGCAGCTTCTGCTCCGGGCACGTGCCGAGCACCTTCTTCATGGCGTCCCGCTCGGCGGCGGTCACCCACACCCCGTACTTCTTCTTCACGGCGACCTGCCCGGCCACGTACGCGCACCGGAAGCCCTTCTTCGGCGGCAGCCAGGTCGCCGTGTCACCGTCGCCCTTGCTGCGGTTGGGGGTGGCGTCGACGGCGAGCAGGTTCAGCGGGTCGTTGGCGAACGCGATGCGCTTGCTCGGCTCCCACTGGAAGGCGCCCTTCTGCCAGGCGTCGGAGAGGGCCACGAGGTGGTCGATGTCGACCTTGCTGCGCCCGCGCGTGTAGGTGATGTCCCTGCCTCCGTACGGATCGGGCGCGAGCCGCCCGGAGACGACCTTGCACTTCCCGTCCGAGTAGCGAACCGACTCCAGGTCGCGCTTGAGGATGTCGTCACGGGTGCCGCAGCCGTTGGAGTCGGTGTCGGCCCACGCGGTGCCGAACCGTTCCCTCGCATAGCCGGTCTTGGGCGCGCGCCCCTTGACCGCGAGCTGGTCGACGGCGGCGAGCGCGCTGCCCGCCTTGCCCTGCCCCTGGCCCTGCGGCTCGGGCCCCGCCCCACCGGCCCGGTCCACCTCGGCCTTGCACCCGGTGACGGCGACGACGGCCATCAGCACGGCGGCCGCCCCCTGCCCAGCGCCTCGCAGCACGGCACTACCTCCCCTTTTGTTCGCGTACGGCCCGCTCACCGTACCCGAGCAAGATCACGCGGCGCCGGGACAGGGCCGGGGAATCGGATACCCCAAACGGGCCCGGCGACGCCGCGCGTTCGGCCCGGCAGGCGCCGAGGCAGGCGCCGAGGCAGGCGCCGAGGCAGGCGCTACGGCCAGCGGTACGGCCAGTGCTTCGGCAAGCGCTACGGCAGACGCTACGACCCCAGGATCGACGTGAGGAACTCGCCCGCCCAGGCGAGGAGTTCGCGGCCCATCAACGGCTTGCCGCCCACCTTCGCCGTCTTCGGACGCGGTACGAGGACCTGGTGCGTGGCCGCCTTGATCACCGTGCCGGGGTAGAGCCGCTTGAGGCGCAGCTCCTGCGACTCCCGCAACTCCACCGGGGCGAAACGGATGTTGTTGCCCTGGAGGACGATCTCGCCGACGCCGCACGCGCGCGCGAGCATGCGCAGGCCCGCGACGAGGAGCAGGTTCTCGACCGGCTCGGGCAGCTTGCCGTAGCGGTCGGTCAGCTCCTCGCGCACCGCCTTGACGTCCTCCTCCGTGTTGGCGGAGGCGATGGCGCGGTAGGCCTGGAGGCGCAGGCGCTCGCCGGGCGCGTAGTCGTGCGGGACGTGCGCGTCGACCGGCAGCTCGATCTTGACCTCGAGGGGCGGCTCCTCCTCCACGCCACCCTCCAACGAGGCGCGGTAGTCGGCCACGGCCTCGCCGACCATCCGTACGTACAGGTCGAACCCGACGCCCGCGATGTGCCCGGACTGTTCGCCGCCGAGGAGGTTTCCGGCTCCCCGGATCTCCAGGTCCTTCATCGCCACGTACATGCCCGCGCCCATCTCCGTGTGCTGGGCGATGGTCGCGAGCCGCTCGTGCGCGGTCTCGGTCAGCGGCTTCTCCGGCGGGTAGAGGAAGTAGGCGTAGCCGCGCTCGCGGCCACGGCCGACGCGTCCGCGCAGCTGGTGCAGTTGCGAGAGGCCGAAGTTGTCGCCGCGCTCGACGATGAGCGTGTTGGCGTTGGAGATGTCGATGCCGGACTCGACGATCGTCGTCGAGACGAGGACGTCGTACCGCTTCTCCCAGAAGTCCACCACGACCTGTTCGAGGGCCTGCTCGGACATCTGGCCGTGGGCCGTCGCGATCCGGGCCTCGGGGACGATCGCGCGCAGCCGGGCCGCCGCGCGGTCGATGGACTCGACGCGGTTGTGGATGTAGAAGACCTGGCCCTCGCGCAGCAGCTCGCGCCGGACGGCGGCGCCGATCTGCTTCTCCTCGTACGGGCCGACGAAGGTGAGGACCGGGTGGCGCTCCTCGGGCGGCGTGGTGATCGTCGACATCTCACGGATGCCCGTCACGGCCATTTCGAGCGTACGGGGAATGGGCGTGGCCGACATGGTCAGCACATCCACATTGGCGCGGAGCTTCTTCAGCTGCTCCTTGTGCTCGACGCCGAAGCGCTGCTCCTCGTCGACGATGACCAGGCCCAGGTCCTTGAACTTGGTCTCGGAGGAGAAGAGTCGGTGCGTGCCGATGACGATGTCGACCGAGCCGTCCCGCAGCCCTTCGAGCGTCGCCTTCGACTCGGTCTCCGTCTGGAAGCGGCTGAGCGCCTTCACGCTGACCGGGAACTGGGCGTAGCGCTCGGAGAACGTGCCGAAGTGCTGCTGCACGAGGAGCGTCGTCGGGACGAGGACCGCGACCTGCTTGCCGTCCTGGACCGCCTTGAACGCGGCGCGCACCGCGATCTCCGTCTTGCCGTAACCGACGTCGCCGCAGATCAGCCGGTCCATCGGGACCGTCTTCTCCATGTCCTCCTTGACCTCGGCGATCGTGGTGAGCTGGTCGGGCGTCTCGATGTACGGGAACGCGTCCTCCAGCTCGCGCTGCCACGGCGTGTCCGCGCCGAAGGCGTGACCGGGGGCGGCCATGCGCGCGCTGTAGAGCTTGATCAGGTCGGCGGCGATCTCCTTGACGGCCTTCTTGGCGCGCGCCTTCGTCTTCGTCCAGTCGGCGCCGCCGAGCCGGTGCAGCGTGGGGGCCTCGCCGCCCACGTACTTGGTGATCTGCTCCAGCTGGTCGGTGGGGATGTAGAGGCGGTCGCCGGGCTGGCCGCGCTTGGCGGGCGCGTACTCGACGACGAGGTACTCGCGGGTCGCGCCCTGGACCGTGCGCTGCACCATCTCGATGTAGCGGCCGACACCGTGCTGCTCGTGGACGATGTAGTCGCCGGATTCGAGGGTGAGCGGGTCGATGGTCTTGCGGCGCCGGGCGGGCATCCGCTGACCGTCCTTGCCGGCGGTGCGCTGGCCGGTCAGGTCGGTCTCGGTGAGGACGGCGAGCTTCAGCTCGGGGTGGACGAAGCCGACTTCCAGGCAGCCGCAGCTGACCTGCACGACGGACGGGGCGAGCTGGTCCAGCTCCTTGTCGAGGCGGGCCGCGATGCCCTCGCCGCCGAGCACCTCGACCGTACGGGCGGCGGGGCCGTGCCCCTCGGTGACGTAGACGGTGCGCCAGCCGTCGGCCAGCCAGCCCTTGGTGTCCGCCAGCGCCTTCGCGGTGTCGCCGCGGTAGGTGTCGGGGGCGTGCATGCCCAGCTTGAGGGTGTCCGCGTCCAGGTCCAGATCGGCGGCGAACGGCGACACCGACCACCACATCATGCCCAGCTCGCGCGCCCGCTCCCGGACGTCCGCGATGCCCCACAGCGAGGCCGCGCCCACGTCGATCGGGGCCTCGCCGCCGGTCGCCGACGCCGCCCAGGACGCCTGGAGGAACTCCTGCGAGGTGGCGACGAGGTCGGCGGCGCGGGTGCGCACCCGCTCGGGGTCGCAGACCAGGGTCATCGCGCCCTCGGGGAGGACGTCGAGGAGCAGCTCCATGTCGTCGACGAGGACGGGCGCGAGGGATTCCATGCCCTCGACGGCGATGCCCTCGGCGATCTTTCCGAGCAGTTCGCCCAGCTCCGGGTGGAGTTCGGCGAGGTCGGCGGCCCTGGCGCGTACGTCGTCGGTGAGCAGCAGCTCGCGACAGGGCGGAGCCCAAAGGCCGTGCTCGGCGATCTCCAGCGAGCGCTGGTCGGCGACCTTGAAGTACCGGATCTCCTCGACGTCGTCGCCCCAGAACTCGACGCGCAGCGGGTGTTCCTCGGTCGGCGGGAACACGTCGAGGATGCCGCCGCGGACCGCGAACTCGCCGCGTTTCTCGACGAGTTCGACCCGGGCGTACGCGGCCGCGGCGAGGGCTTCGACGACCTCGCCCAGGTCGGCGCTCTGCCCGCTGCGCAGGGCGACGGGCTCCAGGTCACCGAGCCCCTTGACCTGCGGCTGGAGCACGGAGCGGACGGGCGCGACGACCACTGACACCGGGCCGGTCTCGGGGTCGTCGGGGCGCGGGTGCGCGAGGCGGCGCAGTACGGCGAGGCGGCGGCCCACGGTGTCGGAGCGCGGGGAGAGGCGTTCGTGCGGCAGCGTCTCCCAGGACGGGAACTCCGCGACCTCGTCCTCGGGGAGCAGTGAGCGCAGCGCGGCGGCCAGGTCCTCGGCCTCGCGCCCGGTGGCGGTGACGGCGAGGACGGTCCGCTTCGTCTCGCGGGCGAGTGCGGCCACGGCGAAGGGGCGGGACGCGGGCGGGCCCACGAGGTCGATGTGCATCCGGTTGCCGTCGCCGGCGGCCTTCACCGCTTCGGTGAGGGCCGCGTCCTTGACGACGGCGTCGAGCAGTCCGTACAGGCTCATGGGTGGGGCTTGGCCTTTCCCGTCCGGGGTGGGCAACGCAAGAGGCCCGACACGTCGAACGGGCCGGGGGTTCCAGGGTACGTCGCGGCTGGGGCTGTCGCTCGATCGAGGGACTGCACTGAAGGTGCGGGAAGTGTACAGTTCTGTACATGAGCGAGACGCTGCCCATCACCGAGGCCCGTGCCCGGTTCGGTTCCCTGGTCCGTCGCACCGCGCACACCCGCGAGCGCATCACGATCACGGATCACGGCCAGCCCGCGGCGGTTTTCATCAACCCCGACGAGCTGGCGGAACTAGAGCAGCTGCGGGAGCGGGTACTGGAACTGGAGGAGCAACTGGCCCTGGCGGATTACCGCGCCCGTAGGGCAACCGGCACGTTCGTGGGCGTCCCGCACGAAGAGGTCCGCAAGCGGCTCGGCCTGGACCGCGGGTGACCTTTCAGATCATCTGGGACGAGCAGGCGACGGACGCCGCGGTTCGCTTCCTGAAAGACGACCCCGACGGGTTGCGCCAGGTGTTCAGCGCGGTTGACCTGCTCGCGGACGACCCCCGCCCCACCGGCACCTTCTCCCACGGATACCCGAACACCTGCCGCTTGCGGGTCGGCTTCTATCGCGTGCTGTACGAGATCGACGACGCCACCGTCACCATCGCGGTCCTCCACCCCGGCCGCACCGCCTGAACGCGAAAGGGCCCGGGGAGCACAAGCTCCCTGGGCCCTTTCGCGTACGGAACGACGAAGTCAGTCCGTCGCGATGGCGTTCAGCACATTCATCCGGCCCGCCCTGAACGCCGGCACCAGCGCCGCGAACAGGCCCACGAAGGCCGAGCCGATGAAGACCGCGATGATCGTCGGCCAGGGGATCTCCAGGACGCCGAGGCCCTCCAGGGCGAGGAGCTTCTGGGCGGTGGCGCCCCAGCCCATGCCCAGGCCGAGGCCGAGGAGCGCGCCGAAGAGGGCGATGACGACCGACTCCAGGCGGATCATGCGGCGCAGCTGGCGGCGGGAGAGGCCGATGGCGCGCATGAGGCCGATCTCGCGGGTCCGCTCGACCACCGAGAGGGCGAGGGTGTTCACGACGCCGAGCACCGCGACGATGATCGCGAGGGCGAGGAGGCCGTAGATCATGTTGAGGAGCTGGCCGATCTGGTCCTTCAGGGACTCCTTGTAGTCGGTCTGGTCCTTGACCTTGACGGTCGGGTCGGCGGCGACGGACTTCTTGAGCGCCGCGTACGCCTGGTCGTCCTTGCCGTCGGCGGCCTTGGCGAACATCATCCCGTTCAGCGGCACCCGGTCCGCCGGCAGATAGCGCGTGGCGGTGGCGATGTTGGTGTACATCGCGCCCTTGTCGAAGACGGTGTCGTCGGAGGTGATCGCGGCGACCTTGAGCTTGGTGGTGCGGCCGTGCTCGAAGGCGACGGTCATCGTGTCGCCCACCTTGACGTCGTTCTTCTCCGCGAAGTCGGAGCCGACCGACATGGAGTTCGCGCCGTACGCCGCCGCGAGCGCTCCGGAGGTCGCCTCGCGCCGCAGGTCCTGCGCGTAGGACGGGCTGGCCGCGACCAGTTCCTCCTTCTCCTTCCTTCCCGACGGAGTGGTGAGCGTCGTCTTGACGTACTTGACCTCGGTGACGTGGGAGACGACCCCCGTCCCGGCGGCCTTCTTCAAGGACGCGGCGGCCTGCGGCGTGATCGTCCCGTTGCTGGGTTCGACGATGAAGTCCGCGCCGACCGACTTGTCGAGCTGGTCGGTGGCCGAGGCGACCATCGAGGAACCGACGACGGAGAGGCAGGCGACGAGCGCGAGCCCGATCATCAGGGCGGCGCCGGTGGCCCCGGTGCGGCGCGGGTTGCGCAGCGCGTTGCGCTCGGCCATCCGTCCGACGGGCCCGAAGAAGCGGAGCAGAACCGCGCTGATCACCCGGACGACCAGACCCGCCAGGACCGGTCCGACGACGACGAAGCCGATCAGCGAGGCGACGATGCCGAGCCCGAGCCACGAAGCGCCCTGACTCGCCTTGTCGGCCTGCGTGGCGAGGTAGAGCGCGACGCCGCCGCCACCGGTGAGGAGGAGGCCGAGGACGGCGCGTACGGCACCGGCCTTGCCGTCGGCCGGGGTCCCCGCGTCACGCAGGGCGGCCATCGGGGAGACCTTGCCGGCCCGGCGGGCGGGCAGGTAGGCGGCGAGGACGGTGACGACGATGCCGAGGAGGAGGCCGATCGCCGGGGTCGTCCAGGCGACGGTGAGGTCGTCGGTCGACAGGTCCATGCCCGCGGCCGACATCAGCTTCATCAGGCCGATGGCGAGACCCACCCCCGCGCCGACGCCCACCACGGAGCCGACGACGCCGAGGAGCAGCGCCTCGACGAGCACCGAGCGGTTGATCTGCTTGCGGGAGGAGCCGATGGCCCGCATGAGGCCGATCTCCCGGGTCCGCTGCGCGACGAGCATCGAGAACGTGTTGATGATCAGGAAGATGCCGACGAGGAACGCGATCCCGGCGAAGCCGAGCAGCGCGTACTTGATGACGTCCATGAAGGAGGAGACGTCGGCGGCGTTGGCGTCCGCGGCCTCCTTCTGCGTCTGGATCTTGTACGGGCCGTCGAGGGCCGCGGCGACGTTCGCCTTCAGTTGGGCGTTGCTGACGCCGGGCTCGGCGACGAGGTTGATGGCGGTGAACCGGCCGGCCGCGCCGACGAGTTCACGCTGGGAGGTGGCGGTGTCGAAGTAGACGACGGCCGCGCCGGGGTTGGTGACCTTGAAGTCGGCGACGCCGACGATCTTCGCCTTGATGTCGCCGGTGGCGGTGATGGTGCGCAGCTCGTCGCCGAGCTTGAGGTGGTGCTTGTCCGCCGTGTCCGAGTCGATCATGGTCTCGGTCGGTCCGCGCGGGGCGTGGCCCGAGGTGATCTCCATGGAACGGAGGTCGTTCCTGGTCCAGTTGCCGGCGATGGTGGGCGCGCCGGTCTCGGATCCCATGTTCTTGTTGTGCGAGTCGACGACGGTCACGTTCATCGAACTGATCGCGCCCTCGGCCGACTTGACGCCGTCGACCTTGCCGGCGGCGGCTATCGCGGAGGCGGGCAGCGACTCGGGGCGACCGGTCGCGGTCCCCTCCGTGTCGGCGTCCTTCGGGCTGACGGTGACATCGGCCGCGGTCGCCGTGAAGATCTTGTCGAACGTCTTGTCCATCGTGTCGGTGAAGACGAGCGTCCCGCAGACGAACGCCACCGACAGGAGGACGGCGACCGCGGAGAGGGCCATGCGGCCCTTGTGCGCGACGAAGTTGCGCAGCGAGGTCTTCAGCACGGTGTTGGCGCTCATGACGTACGTCCCCGGGCGTCGAAGTCCTTCATCCGGTCCAGGACCGCCTCGGCCGTCGGGCGGTGCATCTCGTCCACGATGCGGCCGTCGGCCAGGTACAGGACGCGGTCGGCGTAGGAGGCGGCTACGGGATCGTGGGTGACCATCACGATGGTCTGCCCCAGTTCGTCCACGGAGCGGCGCAGGAAGCCGAGCACCTCGGAGCCGGCCCGGGAGTCCAGGTTGCCGGTGGGCTCGTCGCCGAAGATGATCTCGGGCCGGGCGGCGAGCGCGCGGGCCACGGCGACGCGCTGCTGCTGGCCGCCGGAGAGCTGGGTGGGCCGGTGCTTGAGCCGCCCGGCGAGCCCGACCGTCTCCACGACGCGGTCCAGCCACTGCCGGTCCGGCTTGCGGCCCGCGATGTCCATGGGGAGCGTGATGTTCTCCAGGGCGTTCAGGGTCGGCAGCAGGTTGAACGCCTGGAAGATGAAGCCGATCCGGTCGCGGCGCAACTGCGTGAGCCGCTTGTCCTTGAGGCCGGTGATCTCGGTCTCGTCCAGGTAGATCTGGCCCGAGGTCACCGTGTCGAGCCCGGCCAGGCAGTGCATGAGCGTCGACTTGCCGGAGCCCGACGGGCCCATGATCGCGGTGAACCGCCCGCGGGCGATGTCCACGTCCACGTGGTCGAGCGCGACGACCCGGGTCTCCCCCGCCCCGTACGCCTTCACGACCTGCCGCGCCCGCGCGGCAACGGCCGTACGCTCTCCAGTGCCCCCGGTCCTGGGAATGGTCACAGCCGATGCCACGGTGTTCTCCTATGTCGGTCACATGTCGGTTTCCCGACCCCGCAGTGCTCTGCGGTACGTCCAAGTCTGGTGATGCGGGGCCCCGGGCGCCCTGGTGGAAGTCACCGTCTTTCCCGGGGGAAAACCCCACCCCCTGACGGTAGGAAGAACCCCCGGCCGCCTCCTCCTCCACGGGGACGAACGGCCCCCGGTCCGAAGTACGGAGGGACCCCTAGGGGAGCTGCACCCTTCGATGGACTCCGTCTCAGGGTCGCCTCCGCCCACCGCCCCCACCGGCCGCTCCGAACCGTCCCGACCGATCGGTATGCGCGCCCCCTCCCCAACCCCCCTACCTCCGAGTAGCGTTCCGCCTCCCCGTACGGCTCCGGCCACGCAAGGAGAACGGGATGCCGCACCCCGCCCATGCCCACCGCGCCCCGGCCCACCGGCTGCCGCGCCACCCGGACCTGCCCCCACCGGGCGGGCCGAGCCACGACCTGGTGCTGCTGCGCACCGCGTACCGCTGGCAGCGCCGCGTCGCCACGCTCACCGCGCTGGGCCACTTCACGCTGTTCCTGCTGCTCTCCGCGTTCGCCCCGGCCCTGATGAACCGCGCCGTCACCGGCGGCCTCTCCACGGGAATGCTCGTCGGCCTGTGCCAACTCCCGGTCACCGGCGTGGCGTTGTTCCTGTACGAGTACACGGCCCGGCGGCGCGTGGACCCGCTCGCCCACCGGCTGCGACAGCAGGGCAGGCGCGCGTGAACGGGTCCTCGGCGGAGTCCATGTCCCTCGTGGCGTTCACCGCGGTCGCCACGGTCACCCTCCTGCTCTGCATCGTGACCGGCCCCGACCGGGACAACCTGGAGGAGTTCTACACGGGCTTCGGCCGTCTCTCCCCGATGGGCAACGGGCTCGCCGTGGCGGGCGACTACATCTCCGCCGCGACCGTCCTCGGCACCGGCGGCATCATCGCCCTGACGGGCTACGACGGAGTCGTCCTCGCCCTCAGTACGGCACTCAGCCTGATGCTCCTGATGTTCCTGCTGGCCGAACCGCTGCGCAACGCGGGCCGCTTCACCATGGGCGACGCGCTGGCCCGCCGCATGCCGGGCCGGGCGGTGCGCATCGCCGCCTGCGCCACCACGCTCACCGCGCTCGTCCCGCTCATGCTCGTCCAGCTGGCGGGCACCGGCGACCTGCTGGCGTTCCTCCTCGGCTTCACCAGCCAGGGCTTCAAGACCGGCTGCGTCGTCGCCCTCGGCGCGCTGATGATCAGCTACGCGGCGATCGGCGGCATGAAGGGCACGGCCGTCATCCAGATCGTGAAGATGGTGATGCTGCTCGGCTCGGGCACGGTCGTCGCGGGCCTGCTCCTGCACCGGTTCGACTGGAACCCCGGCACCCTCCTCGCGACGGCCGCACGCCAGAGCGACGCGGGCAGCGCCTACCTCAAACCGGGCATGGAGTTCACGGACAGCCCCCTCCCCCGGATGGACATGATCAGCTCCCAGCTCACCGTGGTGCTCGGCGCGGCCTGCCTGCCGCACGTCACGATGCGCATGTACACGGCCCGCCACGCGCGCGAGGTGCGGCGCTCCATGACGTGGGCGGTGTCCTCGGTGGGCTTCTTCGCACTGATCGTCTCCGTCGTGGGCATCGGCGCGACGGCGCTGCTCGGCCGCTCGGCGATCACGGCCGCGCACCCGCAGGGCAACACCGCGTACCTGCTCGGCGCGCGCGCCGCGTTCGGGCCGACGATGTCCACGACCGAGGCGCTGCTGTTCACGACGGTCACCACGGCCCTGTTCCTGACGCTGCTCGCGTCGGTGGCGGGCGCGATCCTGGCCTGCGCGAACTCCCTCGCCCACGACGTGTTCGCGTACGGCAGGCGGCAGTTGGGCGAGCGGGCCGAGCTGCGGACGGTGCGGATCACGGCGCTCGCGGTCGGCGCGCCCGCGATCGTCCTGGCCACCCTCGTCCAGCACCGCAACCTGCAGCCCCTGGTCACGCTCTCCTTCTGCCTGGGCGCCTCCGCCCTGGCCCCCGCCCTCGTCTACAGCCTCTTCTGGCGGCGCTTCACGCGCGCGGGCCTGATGTGGACGCTCCTGGGCTCCACGGCGGTCTGCCTCGCCCTGATGACCGGCACCAATCTGGTCTCGGGCTCCCCGGGCTCGGCGTTCCCCGGCCACGACTTCAACTGGTTCCCGTTCACGACGACGGGGATCGTCTCCGTCCCGCTCGGCTTCCTCTTCGGCTGGCTCGGCACGGTCCTCACCCCGGCGCGCAGCGCGGCCGAGCAGCGGCGGCGCTACGAGGCGGTCGAGGAGTGGATCCTGGCCGGGGCCGTCCGGCGGACGGATCCCGGGGCCGTACGGCAGACAGATCATGGGGCCGTCCGGCGGACAGATCCCAGGGCCGTCCAGCAGACAGACCCCGGGGCCGTTCAGCAGCCGAATCCCGCACCGGAACGGTAACCCCCGGCGCGCCGACCGCCCCTGACCTCAGCGGCGGACGCTCACTTGCCCAGGCGCTCGGCGACGGCCGCACGGCGGGCGAAGACCCCGTCCCGCAGCTCGCCCATCTCCCGCAGCGCTTCCCGGCGGTCCCGCTTGCCGAGCCGGTCGATGTAGAGGCGGCCGTGCAGATGGTCCGTCTCGTGCTGGAGGCAGCGGGCGAAGTAGCCGCGGCCCTCGACGACCAGCTCCCGGCCGTCCTTGTCCCGGCCCCGGACGACGGCGTGATCGGCGCGCGCCAGCGGCCGGTACGGGCCGGGGACCGACAGACAGCCCTCCATCTCCTCGACGAGCCTGCGGGTGGCGAGCGGCTCCTCGGCCAGGACGGGGTTGGCGATGTGGCCGACGTGGCGCACGCCCCAGTCGTCCTCGATGTCCCACACGAACAACTGGAGGTCCACGTCGACCTGGTTGGCCGCGAGTCCCGCGCCGTGCGCGACGTGGTTCGTGGCGAACATGTCGTCGATCAGGCGCGCCAGCTCCGGCGTGCCGAACTCCGCGTCCGTGACCGGCTCGCAGCGGCGGTGCAGCACCTCCTCGCCGACCACCGTGATGCGCCGCACGGCGCCCCGCTCGACCTCCGGCAGCAGCCCCTCACCCATCGCGCGCCAACTCCTCGTCCCTGCCCGACACTTGCCCGAAGGCTTTGCAAAGTAGCACTCGTCGCAAACCTGCCGGCAGGGCCGGGCGCCGTGCCGGTGACGGCCGGCGCCCGCCCGCGTCCCGGTGAGCGGGTACCGGGACTACTCCGCCGGCGCCCGTCCCGTCAGGGTCGCCAGCGAGCTGCGCACATGATCCATGTGGGCCCGCAGCCCGTCCCGCGTCTCCTCGTGGTCGCGCAGTATCCGCTCGGTCTCCCGGTCGACGGCCTCCGCCCGGGCCCGCGCCCGCGCGAGCAGCTCCCCGGCGGCGGCCTCCGCGTCCTCCTGACGGTGCCGGGCCGCCTCGCCCGCCTCCGCGTACGCCCGCTTCGCCGCGGCGAGCCGCTCCCCGGCCTCGGTGACGGCGAGCGACTCCCGCGCGTCCGCCGCGGCCACCCACTCCGCGGCCTCGCGCCCGAACGCCTCGGCCGCCTCGGACTGCTCCTCGGCCTGCTCGGCGAGCGCGGCCTCGCCCCGGCGCCGCGTTTCGCGCAGCAGGGCCAGGGACTCGCCCCGCACCTCCTTCACGTCGCGGCGCGCGGCGACCCGGATCTCGTCGGCGTGCGCCCGCGTCTCCCGCTCCCGGCGCCCGGCCCACTCCTCGGCCGCGCCGCGCACCTCGTCGGCGTGGGCACGGGCGGCGTCGCGCGTCGCGCGGCCCGCCTCCGCCGCGGCCTCGGTCACGGCGTTCGCCTGGCTGTGCGCCTCCTGCCGGACGGCGACGGCCTCCTCCTCGGCCAGCTCGAGCAGATACTGCGCGCGCTTGCCGAGGGTCTCGTACGTCTGCGGGGCGAGGTGTGCGACGACCTCGCGCAGCCGTTCGGCCTCCGCCTCCATGTCCCTGGCGAGGACGGTCAGCCGCGCGGCGCGTTCCCACGCGTCGTCACGGGCCCCGGACAGTTCGGCGGCGACGGCCTCCACCTGCTCGGGGCGGTACCCACGGCCCCGTACGACGACGAACCCGTACGGCGACGACGACGCTCCTGCACCGCTCATCTCGATCCCTTCTGCGCGATCCCCGCGAAAACACGCGATCGGCGCACATCCTGATGGATCAGGCGCGGGCGCCGATACCACGACACACGACGCACACACGTCACAGGTGACACATCCACCCGACCTACTCGGTCAAGGATGCGTCATTTGGAGTCGAAAGTCGGAATCGCGGTGTCGTCCTTCAGCGCGGTGAAGAGCCGGCGCGCCTTGTCGCGGTCCCACTCGACGACGTCGCCCGCCCCGGGGACGTACGGTTCGCTCGCCACCGGCACGGTCGCCGTCCCGGCCAGGTCGCGGACCTTGAGGCCCATCGAGGCGAGGGCGCCGACGCCGGTGCCGGGGTCTACGGTCAGCGCGTCGAGGGTGGTGCGCACGAACGGGATCAGCTTCCACGGCGGCAGCGCCACCGACGGGCCGAGCGCCTTGTCGGCGATCGCGTCGACGAGTTGACGCTGGCGCTTGACGCGGCCCAGATCACCCTGCGGGTCGGAGTAGCGGGCCCGCGCGTACTGCAGCGCCTGCACCCCGTCCATGTCCTGGCAGCCCGCGTCGAAGTCGGCGCCGGACTTCTCGTCGCGCAGACCACCGTCCGGTACGCAGATGCGGACGCCGCCGATCGAGTCGACGACGTCGACCAGGCCGAGGAAGCTGATCTCCGCGTAGTGGTCGAGGCGCAGCCCCGTCGCCTGCTCGACGGTGCGGGTGAGCAGCTTCGCGCCGCCCATCGAGTACGCCGAGTTGATCTTGCCCCGGCCGTGGCCCGGGATCGGGACGTAGGAGTCGCGCGGGATCGAGACCAGGTACGGGCCGCTGTCGCCGTAGTGCAGGATCATGATCGTGTCGGTGTTCAGACCACCATCATTGCCGACATGCAACTGTTTGCGCTGTTCGGGCGTCAGGTCCGCGCGCGAGTCCGAACCGACGAGCAGCCAGTCCGTGCCCTTGCCGCCCGTCGGACGGTCGCTGTCGTCGCCGAACGCCTCGGTGGTCCGCAGTCGCTGATCCGCCCAGAAATACAGCCCTGCGCCGTATCCGACGAGCAGCACGAGCACGAACAGCAGGGTCACCAGGACGCGCCTGGGCCAGCGCCGCCTGCCCGACGCCCCGGTCCGCCTCCGTGTCGCTGCCATGAGCGCATGATCGGGGCGCCCGACCGGTTCCGCAGGTCGAGCGCCCCGATCGGGTACGGCTCAGCCGACTACAGCAGGCCGTCCCACATCTGTTCGAGCAGCACCGACCACCAGGTCTCGGGCGAGCCGAGCGCCACCGGGTCGATCGCGTTCAGCTGCGCCTGGAAGTCGACCGTCCAGCGGCCCGCCTGCTCCGGGTTGAGGCCGTAGCGCAGCCGCCACATCCGGCCGAGCAGCCCCAGCGAACGCGCGAACTCCGGAAGGCCGGTGTTGACGAACTGCGGCGGCACGGGCGCGCCGCCCGGTCCGGCCTCCACGGGCACGGCCACGATGTGCGCCGTCCCGTACTGGACACAGATCGCCTTGCCGAAATCGCTCCCCATCACCAGGTACGAGCCCGCGTCCGACGCCGGCTGCACCCCGCGCTCCTGCGCCAGCTCGGCCAGCGTCGGCACCGGACGGCCCGGCTGGGCCTGCGCCCAGAAGAACGGCCCGAAGTCCGCGGGCAGCCCCGCCACGACCAGCGTGTGCGCCACGATGTCCGGCACGCCCTGCCGCGACACCGCCCGCTGGTCGAACCGGAACACACCGGGACCGAACGCCCCGGCCAACTCCTGCGCGATGGCCTCCGGCGGGACCGGCGGGGAGGGCTGCGCGGGCGGCAGCGGCGCCCGCACCGGCGCCGGACGCGCCGGGCCGTCGGCCACCTGGTGCAACTCGCCCTGATGCGCGATCAGTTGCTGCATTCCCTGCTGGCGCGACGCGTGATCGGTGCCGTACGGCGCGATCGACGTGATCCGCGCCTGCGGCCACTGCTCCTTGATCATCCGTGCGCAGTACGCGCCCGGCAGCGCGCAGGACTCGAGCTCCGTGTGGAGTTCGAGCACCTGGTCCGGCGGGACGTTCATGCCGCGCAGCTCATGGAAGATCTGCCACTCCGGGTGCGGCGTACCCGGCGCCGAACGCCGGATGAGCTGCTGCTCGGAGCCGTCGGGCGCGCGGTAGCGCAGCACGGCCTGGTAGCCGGGTCCGACGGTCGGCTGACCGCCCTGCTGCGGGTAGCCGTACGCGGCCGGGGGCGCCGGCGCGGGCGGCGGCACGGGTCCTCCCGGACCCTGCGGCACCGGTCCGGCGAGCATCGTCGCGGCGTGGTGCACACCGCCGCCCGCGGGGGGCGGAGGCGTGGCGCCGGGCGGCGCGGGCGCGGGCGGCGGCTGCGGCGCACCGGGAGCGCCAGGAGCGCCGGGCGGCCCCGGCGGGGGCGGCGTCTGACCACCTGGGCCACCCGGGCCACCGACGGCAGGACCCGCCAGCATCGTGGCGGCGTGGTGCACGCCGTCGGCGGGCGGCGACGGTTGCGACGGCGGCTGCGGTTGCCCGTCCGGGCCGAGCGAGGAGACCAGCTGGGTCGGCACGTACCCACCGGCCGGCCCACCCGGCGCCCCGGGCACCCCGGGCGCCTGCGGAGGCGGCGGCGCCCCCGGCCCGTCCCCGCGTCCGGGGCCCTGCGCCTTGCTGGTGGCGACATCGGCGATGTCGTTGGCACCCGGGGCCGGGGGCGGCGGAGGCGGAGTGCCGGGCGCCCCCGAGCCCTGCGGGTACCCGTACGGCTGGGCCCCCGAAGGCGGAGCACCCGCCACGGCCGAACCCGGCGCGGGAGGCGGGAACGGGGCGCCCGGCGCGGAAGGCGGAGGCGGGGTGTGGGACGACGCGCCCGGCGCGGACGAGGCACCGGGCGCGCCCGGCGCACCAGCGCCCTGCGGGTACCCGTACTGCTGTCCCGGCGGAGGCGTACCCGGCCCGGCCGAACCCGGCGCGGGAGGCGGGAACGGGGCGCCCGGCGCGGAAGGCGGAGGCGGCGTGTGGGACGACGCGCCCGGCGCGCCCGGGCCCTGCGGGTACCCGTACTGCTGGGCACCCGGAGGCGGCGTACCCGGCCCGGCGGGCGGCAACGGCGCACCCGGTGCCGGAGGCGGCGTGTGGGACGGCGCGCCCGGTGCGGGCACGCCGTCGGGCGTGCCCTGCTCAATCCCGTACTGCGTGAACCCCGGCGGAGGCGTGAGCGGCACGGCCGAACCCGGCACCGGCGGCGGCAACGGGGCACCCGGCGCGGCCGGAGGCGGAGGCGTGTTCGCGCCGCCGACCGGGCCCTGCGGATACCCGTACTGCGACGCGCCCGGGGGCGGCGTGCCCGGGACCGCGGGCGGCAACGGCGCACCCGGCGGCGGGGTCGCGGGAGTCGCCGGGGGCCGCTGCTGGTCCGGGGCGTCGTCGAGCGGCGGGGCCATCTGCGTGCGCGGCAACTGGCTGCCGCCGGAGATCAGGGCCGTCTTCGCGTCCGGGGTGACACCGGGCGGCGGCGTGTCCTCGGACAGGGGCGGCGAGAACACCGTCTCGGGCAGCGGCACCGAGCGGTCCTCCTCGTCACCGGCCCCGTTCGTGTCCGTACCGGCCCAGGGCGTCGCACCGTCGGGCACATGAGGCACGGCGTCCCGCGGCTCAGCCGGAGCCGCCGGGGCGGACGGAGCGGCCGGGGCCGACGGACTCGGCGTACGGCGGTCCGGGATGCCCAGCTTGTCCGCCGCCTCCTGCAACCACTCCGGCGGACTGAGCAGGAACGACGTCTGGTTCAGATCCACCCGTTCCGGCGCCCGGGGCGCCACCGGCTGCGCCGGGACCTCCGGCAGCCCGTACTCCTCCTCGTACCGCCGGATCACCTCACCGACAGGCAGCGACGGCCAGAGCGTGGCCTCGCCGCTGTCGCGCGCGATGACGAGCCGCTGCCGGCCGCCGTCGGAGACCGGGCCGTTCTCCCGGTCCTCCGCCCACACGACGAAGCCCAGCTCGAACTCCCGCACCCGCACCTCGCGTTGCTGGTAGCCGGGCACATCGCCGTTGATCCATTCCTCGGCGCGCTCCTGCGCCTGCGCGAACGTCACCATCGGACCTTCACCCCTCGTCCGCGTACGTCGAGACCGGGACGGCGCTCGCGAAACCGCCGTCCACCATCAGGTTCGCCACCGTCTCCAGCTCCGGCGGGTTGCCGGCCAGCCGGGACAGGAACACGTCGAAGTCGTCACCGCACGGCAGGAGCAGCCGCTCCACCCGCTCGGCGACCGACAGGGCGGCCGTGCCGCCGCCGTCCCGCGCGTCGTCGTACGCGCAGAACCAGACCGAACCGGCCCTGACACCGCGCACCTTCACGGCGAGGATGCCGCCCTGCACGAAACCGACCGCCAGGTAGTCCTTGGTCAGGTGGTCGCGCAGGCACTTGTTGACGTAGACCACGTCATTGACGGCGGCCTCGTCACGGACCGTGAAGAACGGCTGGTCGATGAGGAGGCCGAGCTCGGCGTCGAGCGCCGTGCCGACGGGCGCGCAGCCGCCGGCCGCCTTCAGGAACGAGCGGTAGGCGCCGGGCAGCCGGTAGCCGAGGTCCTCCTCCACGCCGAGGACCTGCTGCTCCGTCACCGCCACCGACGACTTGGGCAGGCCGAAGTGGGCCGGCCGGGTGTCCTGGAGGGGACGGGTGCCACGCTTGTGCTGGTCGACGGCGGCCGTCGCGAGCCCGCCGTGGTGCCGCAGCAGCGCCTTGACCTCGACCGGTACGAGTTCGAGACGGCGCGAGCCGCGCACGTGGTGCCAGGTCCAGCCGTGCGGGGTCGCCACCGCCGGAATCGTGTCCCACAGTTCGTGGCCGGACGCGGCGAGCGCCGCGTTGGCCGACACGTAGTCCGTGAGCCGCAGTTCGTCGACGCCGAAACCCTGGGGCGGCTCCGCGATCTCGGCCGCCGCGCGCGCGTACGCCGAGAAATCCGGATAGCCGTCACCGTCCACCCGTACCCCTCGGGGGTGCCGGGCGGCGCGGACCGGGTCAGGGAAGTTCACTACCTGCCCGGCATAAGCCGCGTTCGGCGGCGCGGCCTGCTGCCCGAGCCGACCTGTCGTCATGGCGGTTGCCCCCTGCGGCGCTGTTGACGGGTACCTGCTTCACCGCGGCCGAACGGGTGCCGAACTCGTGGACTGTTCCCGGCCCGTGTCGATCGCGGACAACGACAGCCTATGCGGTCGTCCGGCACCGGTCACCGGGCGTCCGGTTCCATGACCAGCAGTCACCCTCGTGTCACCACCCCGTGACGATCGGGCGTGTCGGCGGGTACCGGCTTCCGCACCCGGCGCCCCGTTTGGCACTCTGTGCAGGCAACCTGGGGGATTGCAGGAGGGGAAGCACTACATGAACAGCGGTATCGCAGAGACGACCGCGGGGCCGTCCGCGGTCACGGACGCGGCGTCCGGCAACGACCCGCGCGTCGGCTGGAGCGCGGCCGACGCCATCGACGTACCCGTCCTTCGCGGGCGCAGGGACGGCATCCTGCCCGCTGTCGCGGCCGCGCTCTCGGTGCGCGGCGCCACGCTCACCTCCACCGCCGCGCGCGGCGAACTGCCGCCCGCGCTGCATCCTTTGGTGCAGGATTTCCTGGACACGTTGACGAGTGCGCAGCGGGACCGGTTCACCGGACGCTGCGCCGAGGCCATCCTCATCTCACGCCACCTCGTCACCACGGACGCCGAACGCACCGAGAAATCCAAGCGCGCCCGGCGCAGACCCATGACCATGGGCGAGGCCCGCAAAGCCCTCAAACACGCCAAACTCACCACCCGGCGCATCCGCGAGGACGGCGACCCGCTGCACGGCGGCTTCGCCCGCCCCTGCCGCGCCTGCGCCGCGCTGACGGCCCACTTCGGCGTACGCGTGGTGGACCCCTCCGCAGACACAGCCGAGAGCGAGACGGCCCCCTGATGCCCACCCAGAGTTCCCCCTCCACCGCCCTCTCGGACCGCACGTCGAGCACCCGCTTCACCGTGCCCGTCGACGCCGCGCTGCGGGCCGCGGGGTGGCAGCCCGGCCGCTGGGACATCAAGCAGGCCGAGTTCTGGGCGGACGCCCTGCGCTCCCACGTCTCCCCCGCCGGACACCGCCACGCGGTCTTCCCGGCGGCGGTCGAGGCCTGGGCGGAGTTCGGCGGCCTGCACCTCACCCCCACCGGGCCCGGCCGCCAGATCGCCCCGGTCCAGCCGCACCTCGACCCGCTGCACGGCCTCCACATGGCCCGCACCCTCGGCGACCTCGGCCGCGCTCTGGACACGGAGGTCGCCCCGCTCGGCGCGGAGTCCGGCACGGAGGCGCTCCTCGCCATCGACACGGAGGGCCGCGTCTACGCCCTCGACCACAGCGGCGACTGGTACCTGGGCCCCAACATCGACCGCGCCCTGGAAACCCTGACGACAGGCGTCCAGCCGGCCAGACTCCAGGCAACATAAACCCAACAACCCAGAACCGCCCCAACTCAGGCCGACCCGGCTCCGGCCGACCTGGCTCCAGCCGACCTGGCTCCGGCCAACCCGGCTCCGGCCAACCCGGCTCCGACCGATCCGGCTCCGACCGACCCGGCTCCGAGGACCCGGCCCCAGCCAACCCAGCTCCGGCCAACCCGGCTCCGACCAACCGGCTCCAGCCGACCCAGGTCCGACCAACCCGGCTCCGACCGACCCGGCTCCCAGGACCCGGCTCCAACCAACCCGGCTCCGACCGACCCGGCTTCAGCCGACCCGGCTCCGACCGCCCCAGCCCCAGCCATCCCGGCCCCAGCCGACCCGCGTCGCCCGGCCCGCAGAGGGCCTACGCCGCCGGAAGCACCGCCGACACCCGATAACCCCCGGCATCCGTCGGGCCCGAGACGAAGACGCCGCCGAGCACCGCCACCCGCTCCTTCATGCCGACCAAGCCGTTCCCGCCCGAGGGAAGACCTGCCGACGACGCGTCCGCGAGCACCGGCGGCGGCTCGTTCTCCACCTGCATGGCGACCTCGGCGGCGCGGTGCGCCAGGCGGACATAGGTCTTCGCGCCCGCCGCGTGCTTGTGCACGTTCGTCAGAGCCTCCTGCACCACGCGGTACGCGGTCTGCTCCACCGCCCCCGCATACTCACGCACATCCCCCTCCACGGTCATCTCGACGACCATCCCGGCCTCCCGTGACTGGCCCACCAGCTCGTCGAGGTCGGCCAGGCACGGGCCGCCGTCCGCCGGCCCCTCCTCCGCCTCCGCCCGGGACGCCGCCGCTGCCGCCGCCACCCCGACCGCCGCGAGCGGCACGCTCAGGCCACGCTCCGGCACCGGATCCCCGGACCGCAGCACGCCCAGCATCTCCCGCAACTCGGTCAGCGCCTGCCGGCCCATGTCCCCCACCAGCGCCGCGTTGCGCACCGCCTTCTCCGGGTCCTTCCGCGCCACCGCCTGCAACGCCGCCGCGTGCACCACCATCAGCGACACCCGGTGCGCCACCACGTCATGCATCTCCCGGGCGATCCGCGTCCGCTCCTCACCGCGCGCCCACTCGGCCCGCTCCTCCGCCCGCTCCGCGAGCAGCGACAGCTCCCGCTCCAACGACTCGTTGCGCTCCCGCAGGCTCTCCATCAGGCGACGCCGCGCACCCACGTACAGACCGAGAAGCAGCGGCGGCGCCGTCACGCCCAGCGAGGTGGTGATGGCGACGAACGGAACGAACCACCCGCCCACCTGGAACCGGTCGCTGTGCACCATGTCCTGCTGCGCCCGCACCACCGACACGATCAGCGTCCCGACGAACGACATACAGGCGAGCGACCCGATGATCCGGCGCGGCATCTCGGAAGCGGCCAGCGAGTACAGGCCGACGACCGTGAGCATGATGCCCATCTGCGCCGGGGTCACCGCCACCGAGACCAGCACCACCGCGATCGGCCAGCGCCGCCGCAGCAGCAGCGTCGCCCCGGTCAGCACCCCGAAGACGATGCCCGTCCAGACCGGCAGCCCGGCCTTGTGGGCGAACGGCACCCCCTCGAACGCACACTCGACAGCGGACGCCGCCGCGAGCCCCACATCAAGCACGGCACCGCGCCGCCGCTCCCACCACCACGGCCCCCCGGCCGCGGCTCGGTGAATCTCCCCCGTCGTGGTCATGCCCCCAGCCTACGGGCGGTCGGCGCCCGATTTCCGGTGAGTTTTACTTACCGGCCCCCACCACAGCCCGACGTCGAACAGAGCCGAAACCGCCCGGAATCCCTCGAACTGCTGACCAGCATCGATTTACACACCGGACGCCCGTGTCGCGGGCGAGCCTTTGCCCATGACACAGACCACAGACAAGTACGCGGCCTTCGAGGCGCTGCGCGAGCGGGCGGTCACCCTGCGCCGCCAGGGCCTCAGCCGCCGCCAGATCCGCGACGCACTGCACGTCGACAACAACGACATCCTCAACCGCCTCCTGGAAGGCGAACCCCCGCCCGACTGGACCCGCCGCCCCAACGCCAAGGACGCCCTGCGCTCCCGCGCCCGCGAACTCCGCCTCCAGGGTCTGACCTACGACCAGATCCAGCTCGAACTGGGCTGCTCGAAGTCCTCGATCTCCCTATGGGTACGGGACCTCCCGAAGCCGGAACGGCGCGACCCGTCGGAACAGGCGAGGCTGGCGGCGACCAAACGGTGGGAGCGCGAGTCGGTGGTGCGCGAGGCCGAGCGCCGACAGACCAAAGAGGCCGCCACGGCGGAGGTCGGAGCGATGACCGACCGGGAGGTCTTCCTCGCGGGCGTCACCCTGTACTGGGCCGAAGGTGCCAAGGACAAGGCGTACAGCCGCCGCGAGAAGCTGTACTTCGTCAATAGCGACCCGAACGTCATCAGGTTCTACCTGCGCTGGCTCGACGTGCTGGGCGTCGGCCGTGATCGGCTGCGCTTCCGTGTGAACATCCACGAGTCGGCGGACGTGGCGGGCGCGGAGGGCTTCTGGGCCGATCTTGCCGGGGTCGACGCCTCCACCTTCCAGCGGACGACCCTCAAGAAGCACAACCCGAAGACCTCCCGGAAGAACACCTCTGAGGCGTACCGGGGGTGTCTTGCCGTTTACGTGCTCGGGGGCGCCGAGTTGTACCGTCGCGTAGAAGGTGCCTGGTACGGCATAGTGTTGGGTGCCTGCTCGACGGACTGACGCAATGTCCGTTTCGCCGAGTTTATTCCCCCGTGGTGTAATTGGCAGCACTGTGGCTTTTGGTGCCATCTGTCCGGGTTCAAGTCCTGGCGGGGGAGCCATGCTCGGTTCGGGGCCCGACCTACCGGTCGGGCCCCGCCCTCGTTTCGCCTCTCGAACACCCCGGTATCCTGCGGATGTCCACCCCATTCGAAGCCGAAGGGCACCTCCGTGAGCGCCATCCGCCCGGCCGCCGTCGTCGTTCTCGCAGCGGGTGAGGGCACCCGTATGAAGTCGGCCACCCCCAAAGTCCTGCACGAACTCTGCGGCCGCTCCCTCGTCGGCCATGTGCTGGCCGCCGCTCGTGAGTTGGACCCCGAGCAGCTCGTCGTGGTCGTCGGGCACGCGCGCGAGAAGGTCACCGCCCACCTGAACACCGCGGACGCCGCGGTCCGCACCGCCGTACAGGCGGAGCAGAACGGCACCGGGCACGCCGTCCGCATGGGCCTGGAGGGCCTCGCCCCCGAGGGCGCCCTCGACGGCACCGTCGTGGTCGTCTGCGGCGACACCCCGCTCCTGACCGGCGAGACCCTGACGGCCCTCGCCGCCACCCACTCCGCCGACGGCAACGCGGTGACCGTGCTCACCGCCGACGTCCCGGACGCCACCGGCTACGGCCGTATCGTCCGCGACGGCGAGACCGGTGCCGTGACGGCGATCGTCGAGCACAAGGACGCCACCGAGGAGCAGCGCGCGCTCACCGAGATCAACTCGGGCGTCTTCGCCTTCGACGGCCGCCTCCTCGCGGACGCCCTGAAGAAGGTACGGACGGACAACAGCCAGGGCGAGGAGTACCTGACGGACGTCCTCGGCATCCTGCGCGCCGCCGGACACCGCGTCGGCGCGTCCGTGGCCCGCGACCACCGGGAGATCGCGGGCATCAACAACCGCGTCCAGCTCGCCGAGGCCCGCCGCATCCTCAACGACCGCCTGCTCGAGCGCGCGATGCTCGACGGCGTCTCGGTCGTCGACCCGGCCACCACCTTCGTCGATGTCACGGTCACCTTCGACCGGGACGCGACGGTCCTGCCGGGCACGCAGCTGCACGGCACCACGCACGTGGGCGAGGGTGCCGTCGTCGGCCCCAACACCCGCCTGACCGACACCACGGTCCACGCGGGCGCCCGCGTGGACAACACGGTGGCCGACAGTGCGGAGATCGGCCCGCAGGCGAGCGTCGGCCCGTTCGCGTATCTGCGGCCCGGCACGCGCCTCGGCCTGAAGTCGAAGGTCGGCACGTTCGTCGAGCTGAAGAAGTCGTCGCTGGGTGAGGGCACGAAGGTGCCGCACCTGTCCTACGTGGGGGACGCGACGATCGGTGATTTCACCAACATCGGCGCCGCGAGCGTCTTCGTGAACTACGACGGGCAGGACAAGCACCCGTCGGTGATCGGGTCGCACTGCCGGACCGGCGCGGACAACATGTTTGTGGCTCCTGTCACGGTCGGGGACGGTGCTTACACCGCCGCCGGGTCCGTGATCACGAAGGACGTACCGGCCGGTTCGCTGGCCGTCGCCCGGGGCCAGCAAAGGAATATCGAGGGTTGGGTGGCGCGTAAGCGTCCGGGTAGCGCGGCCGCGAAGGCGGCCGAGGCGCTCACCGAGGGACCGGGCAGCGAAGGCTGACCGGAAACAGGTGCGTCCGACACGGCGTACCGTGATAGATGCTCACGATTCGCCTGGCTCGCTGCTATAGGGACGCGCGGGCAGCTGCGGCGGACGAACTCGTCTGAGGAGACTAGTGCTGTGACCGGGCTTAAGACGCAGGGCGAGAAGAAGATGATGTTCTTCTCTGGCCGCGCCCACCCCGAGCTTGCCGAGGAGATCGCGCACCAGCTCGGTGTCGGGATCGTCCCGACCAAGGCGTTCGATTTCGCCAATGGTGAGATCTACGTCCGCTACCAGGAGTCCGCTCGCGGTGCCGACTGCTTCCTGATCCAGAGCCACACGGCTCCGATCAACAAGTGGATCATGGAGCAGCTCATCATGATCGACGCGCTGAAGCGTGCGTCGGCCCGCTCCATCACCGTCATCGTGCCGTTCTACGGTTACGCGCGGCAGGACAAGAAGCACCGTGGACGTGAACCGATCTCGGCGCGTCTGATCGCGGATCTGATGAAGACGGCGGGTGCCGACCGCATCCTCACCGTGGATCTGCACACGGACCAGATCCAGGGCTTCTTCGACGGCCCGGTGGACCACCTGTTCGCGCTGCCGATCCTGGCGGACTACGTGGGCGCGAAGGTCGACCGCTCCAAGCTGACGGTGGTCTCCCCGGACGCCGGCCGCGTGCGCGTCGCCGACCGCTGGTGCGACCGGCTCGGCGCCCCGCTGGCGATCGTGCACAAGCGCCGTGACAAGGACGTCGCCAACCAGGTGACCGTCCACGAGGTCGTCGGTGACGTGAAGGGCCGGGTCTGTGTCCTGGTCGACGACATGATCGACACCGGTGGCACGATCTGCGCCGCCGCGGACGCCCTGTTCGCGCACGGTGCCGAGGACGTCATCGTGACGGCGACGCACGGTGTGCTGTCGGGTCCGGCCGCGGACCGTCTGAAGAACTCGAAGGTGAGCGAGTTCGTCTTCACGAACACGCTGCCGACACCGAACGAGCTGGAGCTCGACAAGATCACGGTCCTGTCGATCGCCCCGACGATCGCCTCCGCCGTGCGCGAGGTCTTCGAGGACGGCTCGGTGACCAGCCTCTTCGAGGGCGAAGCCTAAAAAGCCCGGCTGAAGATCGATTTGGGTACGGCCTCCCCCGCCGAGTAAACTGTCGAAGTTGCTCGGCGAGGGAGGCCGTACTTTTGTACGGCGGTCCGTTATCGACGCGCTCTTCGTAGCAGGCCGTTCGTGGCCGGGTGACCGCCTTTTTCAAGGTCCCCTAGTTCTACGAGGAGTTGAAGAGCATGTCCGAGGTCAAGCTCGCCACCGAGACCCGCACCGAGTTCGGCAAGGGCGCCGCCCGCCGCGTCCGCCGCGAGGGCAAGGTCCCCGGTGTCGTCTACGGTCACGGCGGCGACCCGATCCACATCACGCTGCCGGGCCACGAGCTGCTGCTCGCCCTGCGTACGCCGAACGTCCTGCTCTCCCTGGAGCTCGAGGGCAAGACCCAGCTGGCCATCCCGAAGGCCGTGCAGCGCGACCCGCTGAAGGGTTTCCTCGAGCACGTCGACCTGCTCCTGGTGAAGCTCGGTGAGAAGGTCACCGTCGAGCTCCCGATCGTCACCGAGGGCGAGCTGGCCCCTGGCTCCACCATCCTGGAGCACGTCCTGAACACGCTGACCGTCGAGACCGAGGCCACGCACATCCCGGAGTCGGTCACCGTCTCCATCGCCGGCCTGGACGCCGGTGACTCGGTCGCCGCCAAGGACATCA
Source organism: Streptomyces sp. NPDC016845 (assembly GCF_044332585.1). Classification (NCBI taxonomy): domain Bacteria; kingdom Bacillati; phylum Actinomycetota; class Actinomycetes; order Kitasatosporales; family Streptomycetaceae; genus Streptomyces; species Streptomyces sp. NPDC016845. The sequence goes on from NZ_JBIRPI010000010.1 coordinate 140,433, forward strand.
AGCTGCCCTCCGGCACCACCCTCGCCGTCGACGAGGACGCCGTCGTCCTCCAGGTCCTGGCCGCGCAGGCCGAGGAGGCCCCGGCCGACGCCGAGGGCGACGAGGCCGCGGAGGCCTGAGCCTTCGCCGCATGAAGTCCCGGTGTACGGGGTGGTGGGCACGGCCCGCCACCCCGTACAGCCATCTTTGGCGCCCCCCGAATCGAAGGAACGCTGATGTCCGACGACAACGCCCCCTGGCTGATCGCCGGGCTCGGCAACCCCGGCCCCGAGTACGCGATGAACCGGCACAACGTCGGCTTCATGGTGGCCGACCTCCTCGCGCACCGGATGGGCGCCAAGTTCAAGCGGGCGACGAAGGGCCAGGCCCAGGTCGTCGAGGGGCGGATCGGCCCGCCCGGCCCCGCGAACCGTCGCGTGATCCTCGCCAAGCCGATGTCGTACATGAACGTCTCCGGCGGTCCCGTGACGGCGCTGCGCGACTTCTACAAGGTGCCGACCGACCGCATCGTGGCCGTCCACGACGAGCTGGACATCGACTACGGGGTGCTGCGCCTGAAGCTGGGCGGCGGCGACAACGGGCACAACGGCCTGAAGTCGATGACGAAGGCGATGGGCCCCGACTACCACCGGGTGCGGTTCGGTATCGGCCGCCCGCCCGGCCGGATGCAGGTCGCCGACTTCGTTCTGAAGGACTTCTCCTCGACGGAGCGCAAGGAGCTCGACTACTTCGTGGACCGCGCCGCCGACGCGGTGGAGGCGCTCATCGCGGAGGGTCTGGAGCGCGCGCAGTCCTCGTACAACTCCTGAGTCCGTTGGGAAGTTGACCGTACGCGTATCCATGGCCAAAGATCACGGCCATGGCTTCAGCGGTGGCGGTGGCGGTGTCCCGGCGGATCGCGGCGTTGGCGATCGCCCTGCTCCTGTTGGTGGCGGGGTTCTGGGCGTCGTGGGGCGCCGCGCAGCACGTGGTGTTCCCCAAGGGGCGTCTCCACGGTGAGCTGCTCGTGGAGCGGTGCGAGGGCAGCAAGTGCGGCGGGCCGCTGGCCTCCGCCCCCGACGGCGCGGACGTGTGGATGCGGCGCTCCGTCGGTGTGAAGAAGGGCGCCCGCATCGAGGTCGTCGTCAAGCCGAGCAGCCGGCAGGCCGTGCGCTCGGGGACGCCGGGGTTCTTCACCGCGCTCATGCCGCTGGGCGGCGCGCTGCTGCTCGCGTCGGTCGTGCTCGCGGGCGGAATGCTGAACCGGCGCCTGGCGTGGATCACGTCAGGCGCCGGTGTCGCGCTGCTGACGGCGGCGTTCGTCGCCGTCAGCTGAGCGGTCTCACAACGGGTCAGCCGGTGTTGCGCAGGCCCGCCGCCACACCGTTCACCGTGAGCAGCAGGGCCCGGGCGAGCGTCGGGTCCGGCTCCTCGCCCGCCGCCGCCGCGTCGCGCTGGCGCTTGAGCAGGGCGACCTGGAGGTAGGAGATCGGGTCGAGGTAGGCGTCGCGGATGTCGAAGGTCTGCTTCAACACCGGCTGTGCCGCGAGGAGTTCGCTCCCGCCGGTGACGCGGAGCACCTCGCGGACGGTCAGCTCGTGCTCGGCCTCGATGTTGGCGAACACGTGCTTGAGGTTGTCCGGGACGAGCGTGTCGACGTAGTGCCGGGCGATGCGCAGGTCCGTCTTGGCGAGCGTCATCTCGACGTTGGAGATGAAGTTCCGGAAGAAGTGCCACTGCTCGTGCATCTCGTCGAGCATGGAGTCCAGACCGGCCTCGCGCAGCGCCTTGAGGCCCGAGCCGACGCCGAACCAGCCGGGCACGATCTGCCGTGACTGGGTCCAGCCGAACACCCACGGGATGGCGCGCAGCCCGTCGAGGGAGACGCCCGAGCCGGGGCGGCGGGAGGGCCGCGAGCCCAGGTGCAGGTCGGCGAGCTGGTCGACGGGGGTGGAGGCGACGAAGTACGTCGGCAGGTCCGGGTCCTCGACGAGCTTGCGGTATGCGGCGTGCGCTGCGTCGGAGACGACGTCCATGGCGGCGTCCCAGCGGGCCAGAGCCTCGTCGGACTGGCGCGGCGAGGTGTGCAGGGCGGACGCCTGCAGGGTGGCCGCGACGGTCAGTTCGAGGTTCTCGCGGGCGAGGGACGGCACGAGGTACTTGTCGGAGATGACCTCGCCCTGCTCGGTCACCTTGATCTCGCCCTCCAGGGTGCCCCAGGGCTGGGCGAGGATCGCGTCGTGCGAAGGGCCGCCACCGCGGCCGACGGTGCCGCCGCGGCCGTGGAAGAGACGGAGCCGTACGCCGTAGCGGTGCGCGACGTCGCGGAGCCGCCGCTGGGCCCGGTGAATCTCCCACTGACTCGTGGTGATGCCGCCGAACTTGGACGAGTCGGAGTAGCCGAGCATGACCTCCTGCACGTCCCCGTTGAGCGCGACGAGGCGCCGGTAGGACGGGTCGGAGAGCATGTCCTCAAGGATCGTGTCGGCGGCCTTCAGCTCGTCCGTCGTCTCCAGGAGCGGCACGATGCCGATCTTCGCCCAGCCGGCGTGCAGGTCGATGAGGCCGGCCTCGCGGGCGAGGACGGTCGCGGCGAAGACGTCGTCGGCGCCCTGGCACATCGAAATGATGTACGACTCGATGACCTCGGGCCCGAACACTTCGAGCGCCTTGGCGACGGTGTGGAAGACGCCGAGGGTCTTCTCTCCGGCGGCGTCGAGCGGCGCCGGGGTCGGCGCGAGCGGGCGGCGCGAGCGCAGCTCCTTGGCGAGGAGCTTGCCGCGGTAGTCGCGGGGCATGTCGGCGTAGCGCCAGGACTCCTCGCCGAGCCGGTCGAAGAGCTGGCCGAGGGCGTGGTGGTGGGCGTCGGCGTGCTCGCGTACGTCCATCGTGGCGAGCTGCAGGCCGAACGCGGCGAGCGTGCGGATCGTACGGTTCATCCGGCCGTCGGCGAAGAGGCCGCCGCGGTGCTCGCGCAGCGAGGTCTGGATGAGGGTGAGGTCGCGGAGCAGCTCGGCGGTGCCGAGGTAGTCGCGGCCGTCGACGTGCGGGGTGTTCCTGGCGAGCCGCTCCTTGGTGTTCTCCAGCTTCTGCCGGATCGCGGTCGCCTTGAGCCGGTAGGGCTCCTCGGAGTTGAGCCGCTTGTAGCGGGGGCTGATCTCCGGCAGCCGCTCCAGGTCGGCCTGGAGGGAGGTGAGCAGTTCCTCGGTGGCGCCGGTGTAGCGGATCGAGTTCGACAGGAAGCCGCGCAGCTCGTCGATGAGGTCGAGGGCGTCGTTGATGCCGTGCTCGTGCTGGAGGATCAGGACGTCCCAGGTGACCTGCGGGGTCACGTTCGGGTTGCCGTCGCGGTCGCCGCCGATCCAGGTGCCGAAGGTGAGGGGGCGGACCTCCTCGGGCAGGGAGACGCCGACGCGCTCCAGTTCGGCGGTGAGGTCCTCCAGGACGTCGCCGACGGCGCCCGCGTGCAGCTCGTCGAGGTAGTAGATCGCGTTGCGCGACTCGTCGGTGACCTCGGGGCGGACGACACGCAGCTCGTCCGTCTGCCACACCAGGTCGATGTTCTCGGCGAGGCGGGTGTCGTAGCGGCGGCGGTCGGCCTCCAGGACCGGCGTCTCGAGCAGCTCGGCGATGCGCCGCAGCTTGTTCAGGACGGAGCGCCGGGCGGCCTCGGTCGGGTGGGCCGTGAAGACGGGCCGCACGTTCAGGTTCTGCACGGTCTCGCGCAGGTGGTCCGGGTCGGCGTCCTTCAGGCGGTCGGCGGTGCGGGCCAGCAGACCGCCCTCGGCCTCGCGCTTGGCGCGCATCTCGCGGCCACGGTGGACCTGCTCGGTCACGTTGGCGAGGTGGAAGTAGGTGGAGAAGGCGCGGACCAGCTTGGCCGCCGTCTCCAGTTCGGTACCGCGCAGCAGTTCGGCGGCGGCCTCGCCGTCCTCGCGCGTCAGGCGGCGGACCTTCTCGACGAGTTCGAGGAGCTCGGGCCCCTCCTGTCGGACGAGGGTCTCGCCCAGCAGATCGCCCAGTCGGCGGATGTCGGCGCGCAGCTCGGCACTGGTGCTCGTCGAGGCGGTCTGTTCGGCACTGCTCACAGGTGCGGCTCCTTGCAGTGGTGAAGCTCGTCTGGAGGAAAAGAGTCCCCGGAACCGGGTACAAGTCCCGGGTGGAGATTCAGAGCGGACCGCGCTGTCCGACCGTTCCCAAGGATATGTGTCCGTGCTCGCGGCGCTGCCCGGGGCCTCGTGGCGCCCGGATACGCGCCGCTACGCTTACGACCCCGTAAGTTACGGAACCGTAGGAATGACGGAGCCTTCCGTGGATCTCCTGGATCTCCCGGATTCCCCCGGATTTCCCGGATTTCCCGGATCTCCGTGGATCTCCGTGGATCTCCATTGATCCCGATCCCGGAGGAACTCCTCACCAGTCCTGGCCCGTCTCAACCCTCCACGCCCCCTCCGACCCGCTCGCTCAGCCCTTGACCCGACCCTCGACGTACAGGGGAACCCATGGCCACACAGTCCGACGTGATCGAGGACGCTCCGCAAGGGGCGTCCCGACCCTCCTCCGCCCCACCCGCACCGGCGACCCTCGGCGGTGAGCAGAAGCGGTCCGTGGAGCAGTTCGCGCTGCTCGTCTTCATCGTCGTGCCGTTCCTCGCCCTGGTCGCGGCGGTGCCGCTGGTCTGGGGCTGGGGGGTGAGCTGGCTCGACCTCGGGCTGCTCGTGTTCTTCTACTACCTCGGCTGCCACGGCATCACGATCGGCTTCCACCGCTACTTCACGCACGGCTCCTTCAAGGCGAAGCGCCCGCTGCGCATCGCGCTCGCCGTCGCCGGTTCGATGGCGGTCGAAGGCCCGCTGGTGCGCTGGGTCGCGGACCACCGCAAGCACCACAAGTTCTCCGACGCGGAGGGCGACCCGCACTCGCCGTGGCGGTACGGGGAGGACCTGCCGGCCCTGATGAAGGGCCTGTGGTGGGCGCACATGGGCTGGATGTTCGACGAGGAGCAGACCTCGCAGGAGAAGTACGCGCCCGACCTGATCAAGGACCCGGCGCTGCGGGCCGTCTCCCGCCAGTTCGTCCTGTGGACGTCGCTCTCGCTGCTCCTGCCCGCCCTGATCGGCGGTCTGGTGACGATGTCGTGGTGGGGAGCGTTCACCGCGTTCTTCTGGGGTTCGCTCGTACGGGTGGCATTGCTGCACCACGTCACGTGGTCGATCAACTCGATCTGCCACGCGGTCGGCAAGCGCCCCTTCAAGTCCCGTGACCGCTCGGGCAACGTGTGGTGGCTGGCCGTCCTCTCCTGCGGCGAGTCCTGGCACAACCTCCACCACGCCGACCCGACCTCGGCCCGGCACGGCGTGCTCCGCGGCCAGATCGACTCCTCCGCCCGCTTCATCCGCTGGTTCGAACAGCTGGGCTGGGCGCACGACGTGCGCTGGCCGTCGAAGGAGCGGATCGAGCGCCGCAAGGCCGAGGCAGAGGTACCCGACGCCGCGTGAGTGGCGCCAGGCATGATGGGAGTGTGGCGACCGACTCAAGCACCCCCAGCAGCGCGAGCAGCGACCGGCCCGAGAAGCCACGGCGTGCGCGCCGTACGCGGATGACGGGAGCCGAACGCCGCCAGCAGTTGCTGGAGATCGGCCGCACTCTCTTCGCCGCGAAGGGGTTCGAGGGCACGTCGGTGGAGGAGATCGCGGCGAAGGCCGGGGTCTCCAAGCCGATGGTGTACGAGCACTTCGGCGGCAAGGAGGGCCTGTACGCGGTCGTCGTGGACCGGGAGATGCGCCAGCTCCTCGACATGGTCACCGGCTCCCTGACCGCCGGCCACCCGCGCGAACTGTGCGAGCAGGCCGCTTTCGCGCTCCTCGACTACATCGAGGAGTACACGGACGGCTTCCGCATCCTGGTCCGCGACTCCCCCATCCCGCAGTCCACGGGCTCGTTCGCCTCGCTGATCTCCGACATCGCCACGCAGGTCGAGGACATCCTGGGGCGCGAGTTCAAGGCCCGCGGCTTCGACTCCAAGCTCGCCCCGCTCTATGCGCAGGCGCTGGTCGGCATGGTCGCGCTGACGGGCCAGTGGTGGCTGGACGCCCGCAAGCCGAAGAAGGCGGAGGTCGCCGCCCACCTGGTGAACCTGGCGTGGCACGGCCTGGACGGCCTGGAACCGAAGCCGCGCCTGATAGGCCACCGCAAGGCCTAGGGCCGGGGTTCCAGGAACTCGAGCCGGTTGCCGACGGGATCCGCGCAGTAGAAACGCCGGTGAGCGGGCAGCAGCCCGTCGTCCCAGGTGACGCGAGTACCGCGCCGGGTCAGCCGCAGTGCGAAGGCGTCGATGTCGTGGACGAGCAGCCCCGGGTGGGCCTTGCGGGCGGCCCGGAAGGGTTCCTCGACGCCGAGATGCAACCGGGCGCTCCCCGCCTCGAACCAGCAGCCGCCGCGCGCCGCGAGCGCCGGCGGCTTCGGCGTCTCGGCCATGCCGAGGATGTCGACGTAGAAGGCGCGCAGGGCGTGCTCGCTGCCCGCGGGGGCGGCGAGCTGTACATGATCAAGCCCCGTGATCATGTCGTGACGGCGACGACGAAGATCCGGCGGAACGGGAGCACGGTGCCGTGCGGTGTCGCCGGATAGGCGTCGCGCAGAAGATCGCGGTAGGCGACGACGAAGGCGTCACGCGCGTCCGGGTCGTCGGCGAGAGCGGTGAGCACAGGCCGGAGCCCGGTCCCCTTCACCCAGTCCAGAACGGGATCGTCCCCGGTCAGCAGGTGTGCGTACGTCGTCTCCCAGGCGTCCACCGAGCACCCGAGCCCCGTGAGCCGCTCCAGGTAGGCGGCGGGGGTCAGCACCGCGTCACCGTGGCGCAGCACCCCTGCGAGCCGGTCCCGCCAGGGCGCGGAGCCGGCGAGTTCCCGCATGAGTACGTGGCTGGGGGCGTCGAAGTTGCCGGGCACCTGGAAGGCGAAGGTCCCGCCGGGCGCGAGGGCCTCCAGGAGCGCCGGGAAGGCGTCGGCATGGTCCGGCACCCATTGCAGCGTGGCGTTGGAGGCGATGAGGTCGTACGTCTCCGGGGGCGTCCAGCGCCGCAGGTCGGCGGGGGCGAAGTCGATGCGCCCGCCGTTCGCTGTCCGCCCCGCGTACGTCTCGGCCTTGCTGAGCATCTCCGGCGAATTGTCGTAGCCGGTGATGTGGGCGGTGGGCCAGCGGTCGGCGAGGAGCGTGGTGACGTTGCCGGGGCCGCAGCCGAGATCCGCGATGCGGGCCGGGTCCTGCGGGAGGGCGGGGACGCGGGTAAGGAGGTCGGCGTAGGGGCGGGCGCGGTGGTCGGCGTGGCGGAGGTACTGGGCGGGGTCCCAGGTGGGAGAGGTGGAGGAAGACATGGGGACAGCGTCCCGCCCACTTCTCTCGACGTCAAGTAACTTGACGTCAAGAGACTTCACGTCGACACACCCTCTACACTGATCGTCATGGAGGACGAGGTCGACCGCTTGGTCGCAGCGTGGCGCCGGGAGCGCCCTGACCTCGACGTGGAGCCCCTCGAGGTGCTCAGTCGGGTCAGCAGGCTGGCGCGCCATCTCGACCGTGCGCGGCGTCTCGCGTTCGCCGAGCATCAGCTGGAGCCCTGGGAGTTCGACGTCCTCACGTCCCTGCGGCGTGCGGGCGCCCCGTACCAGCTCTCCCCCGGTCAGCTGCTGACGCAGACCCTCGTCACGTCCGGCACCATGACCAACCGCATCGACCGCCTCGCCAAGAAGGGCCTCGTCGAACGCCTCCCCGACCCGAGCGATCGCCGGGGCGTCCTCGTCCGCCTCACGCCCGAGGGGCGGGACCGGGCGGATCAGGCCCTGGCGGGTCTGCTCGCGCAGGAACGGGCGATCCTGGCGGAACTGTCACGCTCCGAGCGCGGGGAACTGGCGTCGCTTCTACGGCAGTTGACGGCACCGTTCGACAACATCCCCGGATAGCGGGCCGCGCCTCGGCGTCGTGGGGCGCCGGGTGGATGGCGACTGCGGGCTGCGTCGTGGCTGGTCGCGCAGTTCCCCGCGCCCCTGAAACGCGCACTGCGTGCGGCATTCCCCCTAGGAGGCTGCGGCGAAGCCGCGCCTCCTAGGGGCGCGGGGAACTGCGCGAGCAACCACGACGCAGCGCGCGCCCACAATCAGCGCGAACGGGGCAGACGCTCAGGGGCGCGGGGAACTGCGCGACCAGCCACGACGCACGCCGCACCCGACAACCGGACTCGGACTCGGAGGGGCCTAACTGGCCGCTTCAAGATCGGCCGGTCCCACACCCGCCCGGCGCGCGAGCGCAACCGCGGCCAGCGTCGAGTGCACCCCAAGCTTCCCGAGCACGTTCTGCATATGCGTCCGCACCGTATGCGGCGACAGGAACAGCCGCTCGGCCACGGCCTTGCGCCCCAGCCCAGCCACCATGCACCGCAATACCTCACGCTCACGCGGCGTAAGTGACTCGACCAGCCGCTCGGACTCCGTCCGATGCTTGCGCGCCGCGGTCAGCTCCCGCAGCACACCCGTGAGCAACGCCGGAGGCAGATGCGTCTCGTCCCGCAGGACGCCCCGGATCACCGTGAGCAGCCGGGACAGGGAGCAGTCCTTGGCCACCCACCCCGACGCCCCCGCCTGGAGGGCGAGCGCGGCGCGGCGCGGATCATCCCGCTCCGCCAGCACCACCGTACGAACGGCCGGCTGGCCCGAGCGGACGCCCGCGACCAGCGAGATCCCGTCGACGAGACCCTCCTGCGCGGGCCCGTCGGGCACCACGGTCGGCGGCCGCAGGCCTTGCATGGACGCCGCGCCCAGGTCGGCGTCGACGAGCAGCACATCGAATCTGCGCCCCTCGGCGGCGCCCCGGTCGAGGCTGCGCAGAGCGGCCGGGCCGCTGCCCGCGGCCGACACGTCGACGTCCGGCTCGGCAGCGAGCGCCGCCGCCAGGGACTCGGCGAAGATGCGATGGTCGTCGACGACCAGAACCCGGATACGAACCACGTGAAACCCCCTTCCCCGCTCTCTCGTGGAGCGGGGGGTACCCGATCGTCGGGAGATGGATCAACGCGGGTACGGCGCCCGGCGTGCGGGTCACCGCGGTCGCACGGCCGCCGCCGCGTCGGTTCCGCTACCCCCACCCCGGGCGTCGTACCCGGCTGTCTCGCCCCCTGATCAACACCGGCCCCCACCGGTGTTGTCCCTCAGAGTAGGGCTGTGCGGCAGGAGGGGAAGGTAATTCACAGAACTGGTTACCCGTTGGCCGGTCGTCGCCCGTCCGGCGCGTTTAGGGTGTGGCACATGTTTCGCATTGAGACAGAAGTCGACAAAGAGCGCCGCCTTCTGCTCCGGTCGCTGCTCGCGGACGCCGACACGGCGGCCTCGCCCGTCCTGCGCGACCTGCGCGGAACGCCCGCCGACCGCGAAACTCCGCTCCAGATCTGGGCGTTGACGGACGACGGCTCACTGGCCGCGGGCCTCGACGGACACACCTGGGCGACCTGGCTGCACGTGAATCTGCTCTGGGTCGACGACCGGCACCGCGGCGCGGGCCTGGGCTCGCGGCTCCTCGTGGAGGCGGAGCGGATCGCCGTCGAGGAGCACGGCTGCGTCAACTCCCGCGTGGAGACGTGGGACTTCCAGGCCCCCGGCTTCTACCGGCAGCACGGTTACGACGTGGTCGCCGTGGTGCCGGACTATCCGCCGGGGGTCAAGGAGTTCACGCTGACGAAGCGACTCGGCTGAAACCCGTCCGGAACCCCTCCGGGACCCGACCGGAACCCTGCGGAACCCCTGCGGAACCCGTCCGGAACTCCTCCGGAACCCTTCCAAAATTCAGGACACCCGGTGCGCCCCCGGCGACGGCACCGCCGGGAACACCCGCGGCGCCGTGTACCCGGCCTCCTCGAACGCCGTCAGAACCGCCTTGGTCACGGCGTCCGCGTCGGCGCTCTCCACGAGGACGACCGCCGAGCCGCCGAACCCGCCGCCCGTCATACGGGCGCCGACCGCGCCCGCCGCGTCGGCCGTGGCGACGACGAGGTCCAGCTCCGGGCAGGAGATGCGCAGGTCGTCACGGAGCGAGCGGTGCCCGTCGGTGAGGATCGGCCCTATCGCGCGTACGTCGGCGGAGTCGCCGGTGTCGAGCAGATCGATGGTCTGCTCGACGCGGTGGTCGTCGGAGACGACGTGCCGGACGTAGCGGACGACCTTCTCGTCCACCTCGGCCTGCTCCAACCTGCGCAGTGCCGCGTCGAGTTCGGCGAACGGGACGTCACGGAGGTGCGAGACACCGAGAACCCTCGCCCCCTCCTCGCAGCCCGCCCGGCGCTCCGCGTACGCCCCGTCGCCCAGCTCGTGCTTGACGCGGGTGTCGACGACGAGGAGCTGGAGCCCGTGCGCCGGCAGGTCGAACGGGACCTGCCGGGTCGACAGGTCGCGGCAGTCCAGGTGCAGAGCGTGCCCCTCGGTGGCGCAGGCGGAGGCCATCTGGTCCATGACGCCGCACGGGACGCCGACGAAGTCGTTCTCGGCGCGCTGGGCGAGAACGGCGATCTGCGGTCCGGTGAGGCCGAGCCCGAAGAGTTCGTTGAGCGCGGACGCCGTCACGACCTCGAGCGCGGCCGACGAGGACAGACCGGCACCGGTCGGCACCGTGGACGCCAGGTGCAGATCCGCGCCGGTGATCGCGTGGCCCGCGTCGCGCAGCGCCCAGACGACGCCCGCCGGGTACGCGGCCCAGCCGCCCTGCCCGTACTTGGAGAGCGGGGTCAGGTCGTCGACGCGCAGTTCGGTGACGGGGGCGTCGATGTCGGCGGAGTGCAGGCGAAGCACGCCGTCCGTCCGCTTGGCCACGGCGGCGACCGCGGTGTGCGGCAGCGCGAGCGGCATGACGAAGCCCTCGTTGAAGTCGGTGTACTCGCCGATGAGGTTGACGCGGCCCGGGGCCGCCCACACCCCCGCGGGCTCGTACCCGTACAGATCGGTGAACTGCGCGGCGACAGACATGAGTTGACTACCTACCCTGCTACGACGACGAGTGGTGACTACTGACGCGCCTGGGCGAAGCGCCAGGCGTCGGCGACGATGTCCGCGAGGTCGGCGCGGGACGGGTTCCAGCCGAGGCGCTCGCGGGCGGTGGCGGCGGAGGCGACGAGGGTCGCCGGGTCGCCGCCGCGGCGCGGTGCGATGACCTCGGGGATCGGGTGCCCGGTGACCTTGCGGACGGTCTCGATGACCTCGCGGACGGAGAAGCCGTTGCCGTTGCCGAGGTTGCAGATGAGGTGCTCGGCCGGGCGGGCCGCCTCGACGGCGAGGAGGTGGGCCTCGGCGAGGTCGGCGACGTGGATGTAGTCGCGCACGCACGTGCCGTCGGGCGTCGGGTAGTCGTCGCCGTAGACCGAGATGGCGTCGCGGCGGCCCTGGGCGACCTGGAGGACGAGCGGGATGAGGTGCGACTCGGGGTCGTGGCGCTCGCCGCACTCGCCGTAGGCGCCCGCCACGTTGAAGTAGCGAAGGGAGACGGCGGCCAGGCCGTGCGCGGTCGCCTCGCCGCTGATCATGTGGTCGACGGCGAGCTTCGAGGCGCCGTACGGGGAGGTGGGCGCGGTCGGGTCCGACTCGGTGATCGGCGTGCTGACGGGCTCGCCGTACGTGGCCGCGGTGGAGGAGAAGACGAGCTTGCGCACGCCGGCCCCGCGCATCGCGGCGAGCAGCGCCATCGTGCCGCCGACATTGTTGTCCCAGTACTTCTCGGGCTTCACCACGGACTCGCCGACCTGGGAGAACGCGGCGAAGTGCAGCACCGCGTCGTAGGAGGAGTCCAGCCACTTGGCGGCGTCGCGGATGTCGCCCTCGACGAAGACGGCGCCCGCGGGCACGCCCTCGCGGAAGCCGGTGGAGAGGTTGTCGAGGACCGTGACGTCGTGGCCCGCTTCGATCAGGTGTTGGGCGACGACACTGCCGACATATCCCGCGCCACCCGTGACCATGTACTTCTTAGGAACGACCTTGCCCATTACTTGCTCGCTACCTCTCGCAGTCGCTCGGCCGCGGTCTCCGGCGGCACGTCGTTGATGAACACGTTCATGCCGGACTCGGAACCCGCGAGAAACTTCAGCTTGCCGGAAGTGCGGCGGATGGTGAAAAGCTCGAGGTGGAGCGCGAAGTCGTCACGGTTGGCCCCCTCGAACTCATCCAGCGTGCCGAACGGGGCCTGGTGCCACGCCGCGATGTACGGCGTTGGCGGCTCGTCCTCACCGAAGATCCGGTCGAAGCGCTTCAAGAGTTCCAGATAAATCTTGGGGAACTCTGTGCGCGCGTCGTCGTCGAGCCCGAGCAGGTCGGGAACCTGGCGCTTGGGGTAGAGGTGGACCTCATAGGGCCAGTGGGCGGCGTACGGCACGAAGGCGACCCAGTGCTCACCGTCGATGACGATGCGCGAGCCGTCCGCGATCTCCCCTTCGACGGTGTCGGCGAAGAGATTGCGTCCGCCCGTCTGCTCCTTGTGCTGGGCGAGCGAGCGGAGCATGAGGGCGGTGCGCGGGGTGGTGAAGGGGTAGCCGTAGATCTGCCCGTGCGGGTGGCCGAGGGTGACGCCGATCTCGGCGCCCCGGTTCTCGAAGCAGAAGACCTGCTCGACGGAGTCGAGGTGGGACAGCTCGGCGGTCCGGTCGGTCCACGCCTCCAGGACGAGCCCCGCCTGCTCCTCGCTCAGGTCGGCGAAGGACTTGTCGTGGTCGGAGGTGAAGCAGACGACCTCGCAGCGCCCCGAGTCCCCGGCGAGCGAGGGGAACCGGTTCTCGAAGACGACGACGTCGTACGACGAGTCCGGGATCTCGCTGAGCCGGTCGCCCTCGGTCGGGCAGAGGGGGCACTGGTCGGCCGGCGGGTGGTAGGTGCGGCCCTGGCGGTGCGAGGCGATGGCGACGGAGTCGCCGAGCAGCGGGTCGCGGCGGATCTCGGAGGTGGTGACGGTGCGGTCGAGGGGGCGCCGGTCGGCGGCCTCCCGTACGACGTCGTCGCGCGAGTCGTAGTAGATGAGCTCGCGCCCATCAGCCAGCCGGGTCGACGTCTTCTTCACGTCCGACACTCCTCATCGCGCCAACCAACCAAATAAACAGAACCAAACACAACTAAGCATAAGGCAACAGGGCCGTCAAGGGGACGGGCGCACAGGAGGCCAGCGAGGTCTCGATCACAATCAAACAAAGAACGCCATGGGAACTGTTCACTTATTGAACATGGAGGCGTAGGTTCCGGTCTGATCAGTTCGCGCAACGAAGCGAGTTCCCATGCAGTCCCCCACACTGTCCGACACGACAACCCTGGCCGAAGGGCTACGGCTGCCCACCAACGGCCTCGACTACGCGATCCTCGCGATCTACTTCGTCGTCGTCCTCGGCATCGGCTTCATGGCCCGCCGCTCGGTCAGGACGAGCCTCGACTTCTTCCTCTCCGGGCGCTCCCTGCCCGCCTGGGTGACGGGTCTCGCCTTCGTCGCCGCCAACCTGGGCGCCACCGAGATCCTCGGCATGGCCGCCACCGGCGCCCAGTACGGCGTCGCGGTCGTCCACTGGTACTGGATCGGCGCCATCCCGGCCATGGTCTTCCTGGGCCTGGTCATGATGCCGTTCTACTACCGCTCGAAGGTGCGCTCGGTCCCCGAGTTCCTTCTTCAGAGGTTCGACAAGTCCGCCCACCTGCTCAGCTCGATCCTGTTCGCCTTCGCGGCGATCCTGATCGCGGGCGTCAACCTCTACGCCCTGTCGATCGTCGTCGAGGCGCTGCTCGGCTGGCCGCAGTGGGTGGCCATCGTGGTCGCGGGCGCGTTCGTCCTCGCGTACATCACCATCGGCGGTCTCTCCTCCGCGATCTACAACGAAGTCCTGCAGTTCTTCGTGATCCTCGCGGCGCTCATCCCCATCTGCATCATCGGCCTCAAGCGGGTCGGCGGCTGGGGCGGCATGACCGACTCCCTGAAGTCCCAGCACGGCGACAACTTCATGTCGGCCTGGGGCGGCACCGGCATCGGCGACGCCAACCCGCTCGGCGCGAACTGGCTCACGATCATCCTCGGCCTCGGCTTCGTCCTCTCCTTCGGCTACTGGACGACCAACTTCGCCGAGGTGCAGCGCGCCCTCTCCGCCAAGAACCTCTCGGCCGCCCAGCGCACCCCGCTGATCGCCGCGTTCCCGAAGATTTTCATCGTCTTCCTGGTGATGATCCCCGGCATGGTCGCCGCGGTGCTCGTCCCGAAGATCGGCGGCGCCGGCTCGGACCTCACGTACAACGACGCGATCCCGTACCTGATGCAGGAACTGCTGCCCAACGGTGTCCTCGGCATCGCCGTCACCGGTCTCCTCGCCGCCTTCATGGCGGGCATGGCGGCGAACGTCTCGTCCTTCAACACCGTGTTCACGTACGACATCTGGGCCAAGTACGTGAAGACCGACAAGCCCGACGGCTACTACCTGAAGTTCGGCCGCGCGATCACGGCGATCGGCGTCGTGCTCTCCATCGGCACGGCGTTCATCGCCTCGTCGTTCTCGAACATCATGGGGTACCTCCAGACCCTGTTCTCCTTCTTCAACGTCCCGATGTTCGTCGTCTTCATCATCGGCATGTTCTGGAAGCGGGCGTCCATGAAGTCGGGCGTCTGGGGCCTGGTGGCCGGCACCTCGGCCGCGATGATCAACTACTTCTACATCTACAAGCAGGGCGTCATCGACATCCCGACCGACCAGGGCGCCAACTTCGTCTCGGCGATCGTCGGCTTCGTCGCGGGCGCGGTCGTCATGGTCGTCGTCACCCTCTTCACGGCCCCCAAGCCGGAGGCGGAGCTCGCCGGTCTGGTCTACGGCACGACAGCGCCGGGCATCGAGGAGCCGCCCGCCGAGGGCGACGACGCCTGGTACCGCAGGCCCGCGCTGCTCGGCTGGGGCGCCATCGTCGTGGCCGCGCTCTGCTACCTCCCCTACTCCCTCTGATCGGAGGCTGACCCCCCATGTCTGAACTGCAGAACGAAGTCTCCGAGCTGGAGAGCAAGTCGGCGACGGCGGCCCGCCTCTTCGACATCCGCCGCATCATCGGCGGCCTGTTCGTCCTCTACGGCGTCATCGTCACCATCGCCGGCATCACGGCCTCCGACGCCGACCTCAAGAAGGCCGAGAACATCAACATCAACCTCTGGACGGGCCTCGGCATGCTCGTCCTGGGCCTCTTCTTCCTGATCTGGCTGAAGGTACGGCCTACGGCGCCGCCTACGCCGGACGAGGCGGAGTAGGGACTTCTTGCTTGGAACAGGGCGGGGCTGGGCTCCATCGCTACGCGCGATGGGGCCCAGCCCCGCCCATTCCTGTCGGTCGTGACCAGTCAGTCCTGATCAGTCCTGGTCGGCTTTGCTTGGTCCTGCGCCGGGGGTGAACAGATCGGCCGGGTCGCTCACGTGCACGGCGCGCTCGGCCCAGACAGTGAGCTGCTCGGTATCGGAGCAGGCGAGGACGCGATCACGCACCACACCGGGCACGGACAGGCCGCGCCATTCGAGGATGCGGAGGGTCATCTCGGCCCGATCCTGAGCACGGCCTTCCTCGCGGCCCTCTTCCCGCACCTGCTCCGCGACGGGGTGCCGGAAGAAGTAGCTCACCTGCGTCATCAGGTTCCTCCAGATTTCCTTCGCCTGGGGATTGACCAGGCCCGTGTCCACGAACTGCGCGAGCATTCCCGCGCTGTCGCTCTCGATGGTCCTCAGTGCGGATGCGAGCGATTCCAGTATCGCAGCGGCATCAGAGCCCCGGCCATGAACAATCGCGGAGAACGCCGCCAATGACGGATCCTCCATGGCCTGCTTCTCGTCGGTGATCTTCGGAACGTTGTCCGGCCCGAGCACAAGGGGGCGCACCGTCAGTGACGGCCACTCCCTGAGCCCCAGCCGGATGGGCCGCGCCGCCCAGCGCGCCGTGGCACGACTCTGGGTCAGGACGATAAGCACCGGTTCGATGCCGTACTTCGCATACAAGTACGCCAAGTAGTACGCCCAACTTCCGCGCTTCGACTCATCGCGCTTGCCCTGCGACTCGTACGCGAAGAGGTAATTGCCCTCGTCCGTGTCCACCCGCATCAGGGTGTCCACGCGTCGCTCGACCGGTGTGACCTCGGTCAGGTCGGTATTGAGGACCGCAATGTCACGGGCTTCCGGGAACGGCACATGGAACAGGCGCTGGAAGTTACGCACCATCATGGCCGTTTCCTTGCGGAAGAAGTGGTGCATCGTCTCGTGCGGGGAGCTCACCATCAGGCCGCTCCCAGGTCACACCACACGTACTTGCCCCGGTCACTGGCCCCGGCAGGGCCGCCAGTCGTCATGGGGTACCAGCCCCAACCGTCCGCGAACGCGCGTACGAGGTCCAGGCCCCGGCCCTGTTCCGACTCAGCGGGGACCAGGAGAGCCCGGGCGGGGGCCGGGGCCGGTGGTTTCGGGTCGGCGTCCCATACGCCGATGCGGAGAACGCCGTTCTTGTAGTGCAGGCGCAGCCCGGCGGGGCCTTTTGTGTGGCGCACGGCGTTGCTCGCCAGCTCGGTCGCCAGCAGCTCGGCCGTCTCCGTGAGGTGCGGCGGGCCGTGCAGGGTGAGGATCAGGCGCAGGGCGCGGCGGCAGACCGTGACGGCGCGCGGGTCGTTGGGGTAGTACACGGTGTACTCCCAGGGGGCGGGGGCTGGTGCGGGCATGGGTGAACTCCGTTGTTTGTAAGGGAGTTGATGCCGGGCGGTGGCCTTGTCACTGCCGTCACGGCATGGCGGAGTGGTGCGCTTCCGAGACCCGGTAGCGTTGCGTCGACTAACCACCACCGACAGTAGGTACTAACTTTAAGACCGTGCAAGCCCCGGCCGTAATGTCTGCCCGAACGGGGCATAGCTGCGCTGAAGTTGAAACGGGAGGGACACATGCCGCGCAGGAAACAGGCCACGGCCCGCCAGGGAAGACTGGGTGCCGAGCTGCGCAGGCTGCGGGAGTCCGTGGGCCTCACGGGGCGGAAGGCCGCGGCCCTGCTCGGGGTGGACTCGGTGCAGATGAGCCAGATCGAGTCCGGGATCGCGGGCGTCAGCGAAGAGAGGGTGCGTCGACTCGCGGCGAACTACGCGTGCTCGGACGCTGCCCTGATCGAAGCGCTCGTAGCCATGGCCACGGCGCGAACACGCGGCTGGTGGGAGGAGTATCGCGGCGTACTGCCCGACCCGTTCCTGGACCTTTCGGAGCTGGACCACTACGCGACGTTCCGCCGGGACGTGGCCGTCATTCACGTCCCGGGGCTTCTCCAGACCGACGCCTATGCACGCGCCCTTTTCGGGTACATGCACCCGGAGTGGCCCGATGACGAGCGGGAACTATGGGTCGAGCACCGGATCAAGCGGCGCTCAATCATCGAGGGTGCCTCCCCGCTCCCGTACGAGACGGTGATCCATGAGGCCGCGCTCCGCATCCAGGTCGGTAGCCGGAGAGAGTTCCGGAGGCAGTTGCTGCGCATCGCGGAGGCCTCGACGGCGGACCATCTGACCGTGCGGGTCATCCCCTTCGCCATAGGAGAATTCGCAGGTGGCGGGAGCTCTATGGTGCACCTGGGCGGAGCACTGCCGCGCCTGGACACCGTGGTGCGAGACGCCCCTCACGGCACCGCTTTCATCGATACCGAGGCCGAGCTGACGCAGTTTCGAACGCTCTTCCGTAAAGTAGAGGGCGTGTCACTCGACCCGTGCAGGTCGCGGGAGTTCATTCACCGGTTGACCGAAGAACTGTGAGGCCGAGCCGTGAGCACCCCTACCCAATGGCAGAAGTCCTCCTTCTCCGGCGGCGGCATAGGCAATGACTGCGTCGAACTCGCCAGCCTGGACGGTGCGATCCGGATCCGCGAAAGCAACGAACCCGGCATCGAACTCATAACCGGCCACGCCCCGCTGCAAAACCTGATCCGGACCCTCAAGGCTCAGCGCCGGGAGGGCTGACCTCAGCGGATACGGACGCGGGCCGCGCCCGGTGGCGGTGAGCCCCGGTGCGGTCTCGTCGCGGGCGGGCCGGCCGGTGGGGGTGCGGGTCCGGCGCGTGCGCGCCGGTGGGGTGGTGCGGGTGGGTCGAATCCGGGTGCCGGCCGGTGGCCACCTTGTTATTGGATTACGTGGCTGGTGCCCGGTGGGTGGTTGCGACGCCCTCCGCTCGTCTCGTCGTCGGCGGACCGCCGTCCTGGGCTGGCTTTCGCCGGTTGGGGTTGTGGGTGGAAGGGGATCGAGTCACCGGTTGTGTACAGGCCCTTCGGGCTTCGACGCCGCAGTCGCCGACGGGTTGGGTGCGGCTATGAGTGGGGTCGTCGCAGACAAGCGCAGCAGCAGGGGCGAGGGGCGGGGGCGGTTATCCACAGGGGCCCCCGATGGGTGCGGTTCGCGGGATGCTGTGGGTGGCTTTCTGAGGGTTGAGTGTGGGTGGGAAAGCGGTTTCTGCACCGAGTGTTCTGATGCCCTTCGGGGGGCGGGCAGGTGGCTGATGGGGATGGAAAGTGGGTGCGGAAAGCGCTTGCCGAGGCGTGATAAGGGCGTACCGCTGCGGGAGTTGGCTGTTGAAGGGGTGTTGCTTTGCACGTGGGCTCTTGCGCACGGGTGGAGTCGGAGCACGCTCTACCAGCGGCTTAAGGACGAACGGTGGCGGCGGCTGGGTGAAGGGGCCTTCCTGGCGCCCGGTGTTGTCCACAGTGTGCGGGTGCGGTTGTTGGCTGAGCAGTGGGCCGCCCCGCACTTGGTGGTGAGCCACTCTGCCGCTGCCTGGCTCTGGGACATCGAAGTGCCCCGCGCCTTCGCCGAGTTCACTGCCCTGCGGAGCCGCCTCAGCCGCAAGCAGCCCGGGGTTCATTGCCTCTCGCTGAGCCAAGAGGAAGTTGTCCTGCGGCGCGGGCTGTGGTGCACCGGGGTGGACCGGACCATCGGGGATCTCATGCGCGGCGCCGGGCAGGACGAGGCTGTCGTCGCCGTCGAGTCCGCCCTCACCTGGCGGCGCATCCGCAGCTACCGGCGCGCCCCGCTCACCACCCTGGACAACGTCACAGCCGAGGTTCGCCGCCCTCGCATACACGGGCGGCGCCAGGCCCTGCAACGGCTGCGGCTCATCGACCCGCAGGCCGCCTCCCCCGCCGAGACCCTGGCCAGGCTGCGGATGCACGAGGCCGGGCTCCGCCCCGTAAGCCAGGCCGAACTGGTCACCCACGAGGGCCGAAAGGTGCGGCCCGACTTTCTCTTCACCCGGGAAGGGGTCGTCGTCGAGATCGAGGGCTACGTCTATCACGGCAGCCGCGAGGCCCACCGCCGAGACCTCGCCCGCTTCAACGACCTCCAGCTCTGCCCCGAAGTCCGCCTCGTCCTGCGCTTCACCGCCTCCGAAGTCATGCGCTCCCCCGCCGACATGATCAGCCGCATCCGCCACGCCCTCGCACCCCGGACATGGAAATCGACATCGGCCCACCCCTGACTCGCCCGCGCCGGACCCGTTCGCTTCCGTTGCTGCGCTTGTCCGCGGCCACCCCGCTCATAGCCGCACCCGGCCCGGCAGCGACTGCGGCGTCCGAGACCGAAGGGGATCTGCCATACAAGTGACTTCCGCCCCTTCCGCCCACGACCCCAACCGGCGAAAGCCGGCCCTCGACGGCGGATCGACGACGACGAGACGAGCGGAGGGCGTCGCAACCACCCACCGGGCCCCAGCCACGTAATCCAATAGCAAGGTGGCCACCGGTCGGCACCCGGATTCGAGCCACCCGTACCACCCCACCGGCGCGCATGCGCCGGACCCGTCGCCCCACCGGCCGTCCGCCTGCCGCGAACCGCACCAGGGCACCAGGGCACCAGGACCAGCCCGACCGGCCCGCCCAACGCGCAAGTCCCGCCCTGCCGTAGCAGAGCGGGACTTGGAGTGGAGCGCCGGGCAGGGATTGCACCTGCATTTCCCCGCAGGAAGCGGGGCGTCTTGACTTGGACCACCGACGCATCGTTCAGCGGCCGCTGTTGCGGTGCGCCGAACAAGATCCACTGTAACCCGTCGAGCCGGGTATGGCCAGCGATCAGCGCTTCAGCAGCTCCCTGATCACGCCCGTCACCTCGTCCGGCGCCGCCTCCGCCATGAAGTGGCCCGCCCGGGTGAGCCGGTGATCCAGGTCCGGGGCCCACGCCCGCCACACCGCCGCCGCGTCGTAGCCCAGCTGCGCGCCCCAGTCCTGCTGCATGACCGTGACGGGCATGGCGAGTTGAGAGCCCGCGTCCAGGTCCGCCTGGTCGTGCGTGACGTCGATGGTCGCCGAGGCGCGGTAGTCCGCCACGATCGACTCGACCGCCGCCGCACTGGCCCGCAGGTACTCGGCCCGCACAGCGTCCGGCAGCGTCGAAGGGCCGACGGACCACGCGTCCAGGAACGAGCCGAAGAACGTGTCCGCGCTGCCCGCGATCAGCGCCTCAGGAACGCCGGGCGGCTGTGCCATCAAGTAGAGGTGGTAGGCGACCGCCGCCTGGACGCCGTGCAGGACGTTCCACATGTCCAGCGTCGGGACGACGTCCAGGATGCCCAGATGGGTGACGGTCTCCGGGTGGTCGAGACCCGCGCGGAAAGCGACCAGGGCGCCCCTGTCATGGCCGATCAGGGCGAAGCGCTCGTGGCCCAGCGCTGCCGCCACCCGGACCACGTCGGCCGCCATCGTGCGCTTCGCGTAGACGTCCGGGTCCGTGGCCGCGGGCTTGTCGCTCGCTCCGTAACCGCGCAGGTCGGGGCAGATCACCGTGTGGTCGGCCGCCAGTCGTTCCGCCACGTGGCGCCACATGAGGTGGGTCTGCGGGAAGCCGTGCAGCAGGACCACCGGGGTGCCGGTGCCGCCTACGGCGACCGCCAGCTCCACGTCGTCCGTCGCGCCCGGCAAGCGTACGTGTTCGAAGCAGGCGGGAAGGGTCTCTGTCATTTCGGGGCTCCTTCGAGGAGGCAGGCGGCACAAGGACTTCCTCCTCAGACTCCGGCCCCGCGATCAGCAACCGATCAGTGCCGGTGCGCGCCGCACCGTCCCGCCCCGCACGATGGACCCATGCGAATCGACGTACTCGGCGCCGTACGTGCCCTCCATGACGACGGGAGCCCCGTCGCGCTCGGCGGGCCCCGGCATCGGGAGGTGCTGGGGCGGCTGGTCGCGGCGGAGGGGCGGATGGTCAGTACCGACACGCTCGTCGATGATCTGTGGGCCGCTGATCCGCCGGTCCGCGCGGTAGGTGCCCTGCGTACGTTCGTCGCCGCCCTGCGCCGCGCCCTCGAACCCCACAGGCCGCCTCGCGTCGCGCCGCGCGTCATCGTCACCGAAGGTCCCGGGTACGCCCTGCGGCTGGCGCGCGAGGACATCGACGTCCAGGCTTTCGAGGACACCCTGGGCCGTGCCCGCCGGAACCCGGCCGCCGTCGACGACCTCGCCGCCGCCCTCGCCTCCTGGCGCGGCCCCGCCTACGCCGACGTACCCGACTCCGCGTGGGCCCAGCGCGAGCGGACCCGCCTCGAGGAGCTGCGGCTCGAGGGGTTCGAGCTGCGGGCCCGGATTCTTCTCGAACGGGGGGACGGGGCCGAGCTGGTCGCCGAGCTGGACGCGCATGTCGCCGAGCACCCCTGGCGCGAACCCGCCTGGGGGCTGCTCGCCCGCGCCCTCCACCGCGCGGGGCGCCAGGCCGACGCCCTGTCCTCCCTGCGGCGGGCCCGCGCCATCCTCGTCGGCCAGCTCGGGCTCGATCCGACGCCCGAGCTCCAGCGCCTGGAGACGGACATCCTCAACAACTCCCTCAGCGAAAACGTCAACGGGGAAGAGGCCACCCCGGCGCCCTTCAACGTCCGTCTCGGGCCCCGTACCACCGTCGACCTCGCCCGGACCCTCGCCCTCGCGGGCGGCGACGCCCTCGTGCACGCGCGGCGCGACCGGCTCGCCGCCGCGCAGGCCGCCGAACGCAGCGGGGACCTCGTCCTCACCGCCCGCATCATCGGCGCCTACGACGTGCCCGCGCTCTGGAGCCGGGCCGACGACCCCGCGCAGTCCCGGGCCGTCGTCGCCGCCGCCGAGCGCACGCTCGACGCCCTGGGGGCCGACGGGCCCGCCGATCTCCGCACCCGCCTCCTGGCCACCATCGCCGTCGAGAGCCGCAGCGCCGACCTGACGTCGGAAGAGGCCGAGCGCGCCCGGCATGCGGCCCGGCAGTCCGAAGCCCTGGCGCGCGCCTCCGACGACCCCGCGCTCCTCGCCTTCGCCCTCAACGCCGTCTTCCTCCAGTCCTTCCACCGGTGCGGGCTCGCCCCCGTACGGGACCGGGTCGGCGCGGAGATCCTCGGCCTCGCCACCCGGCACGGCCTGCCGCGCTTCGCCGTCCTCGGGCGGCTCGTCCGGCTGCAGTCCGCTTCCGCCCTCGGTGATCTCGACGCCGCCGCCGCGCACGCCGAGGCCGCCGAGCGCCTCGCCGCCGCCATCGAGTCGCCGCTCGTGCCCGTCCTGGCCGACTGGTTCCGGGCCCGTGTCGCCGCGGAGTCGAACCCCGCCGGCGCCGCCGCCCGCTACCGCGCCGCCGAGGACCGTCTCCGTACGGCCGGGATGCCGGGGCTGCACCGCGGCCTCTTCCCGCTGGCCGTCCTCGGTCTCCGGCTCCTCAACGACCGGCCCGCGCCCACCGATCCCCGGCTCGACTGGGGTCCGTACGAGCCCTGGGCGCGGCCCCTCGTCCTCCTCGCCCAGGGGCGGGACGCGGACGCCCGTACGGCCTTGGACGCGGTACCAGAACCGGCGCACGATCATCTGCAAGAGGCCATGTGGTGTCTCACCGCCCGCGCCGCCGCGCGTCTCGGCGCGCGCGACATCGCCGCCCGCGCCGCGCAGGCCCTACGCGACGCCCGAACCGAACACGCGGGCGCAGCCAGTGGGTTGCTCACCTTCGGGCCCGTGGCCCGGTACCTCGACGAGGTGGACGCGATGGCGTGAACGCACGAGTCCCGCCCTGCCATGACAGCGGAGCGGGACTTGGAGTGGAGCGCCGGGCAGGCCTTGCACCTGCATTTCCCCGCAGGAAGCGGGGCGTCTTTCCTTGGACCACCAACGCACTGTCCGTGCACCGCGGTTGCGGTGACCAACAAGATCAACTGTAGCTCACGAGTCCGGTTCCGGCGAGTCCGGAGTGGGAGAGGTGGGGACGGGGGCCGGGATCGGGCCCGCCCTGTCCAGCAAGCCCGTGCGCGCCGCCAGGGCCGCCGCCTCCAGGCGGGAGCCGACGCCGAGTTTCATCAAAACGCGCTGGACGTGCGTGCGGGCCGTCGAGGGGGCGATGCCCATGCCGGCCGCGATGAGGCGGGTGTCCTCGCCGTCCGCGACGCGGACCAGGACCTCGACCTCGCGCGGCGTCAGCATCTGGAGCAGGCGCTGGCCCTCGTCGTCGGGCTGGGCGGCGGGGTTCAGCAACTCGCTGAACGCGCCCTGGAGGAGGGCCGGCGCCACCGCCGCCTCTCCTGCCCTGGCCTTCATGAGGGCCCGCTCGACACCCTCTATGCGCTCGTCATGACGTACGTAGCCGGAGGCGCCCGCGGCGAAGGCGGCGGCGATGCCGCGCGGGGACGGAACGGGGCCGAGGACCACGACCGCCACTTGGGGGCGCTCCTTCTTGATGCGGACCACCGGGTCGAAGGTGCCGGGCTCGGCCGGGGTCGCGGTGCCGATGAGGCAGACCTCGGGCGCCCGGGATATGACCAGTTCGGCGGCGCCCGCGGCGGGCGCCGCCGCGGCGAGCACCCGGTGCCCGCGCAGCTTGAGGGCCGAGGCGAGTGCCTCGGCGAGCAATCGGTGGTCGTCGACCACCATGAGCCGCACACCCATTGAGCAAACCCCCCAGTTCGCCCCAGAAGCTGACTATGGACTCCGGGGCCCCCCACGGACAGGCGAGCCCCCCGACTCTCCGTCCTCCTTCATCCCCCGGAAGCTACACGCTTGTTCGACGTTGCGCGCCCCCTACCGGTGAGATGCGGCCCGCATTGCTGAAATTCCGGCCTTCGCGTACGCGACGGCCCCGCCTCCCGATACGGGGCGCGGGGCCGTCAGGCGAGCAAAGCTCGTATTTCGTACGTTACTTGGCGGTGAAGCCGACCGCCGAGTACTGCTTGTCGTTCGACGAGTACCGCTCGCTGATGAGGTCCTCGGCCAGGAACAGGTGGCCGTTCCCGTACAGCATCTCGGACGACCTCGGGACCATGCGGCTCAGGACGTCGCGGACGGTCTGGGTCGCGGGGGTCTCCAGGAGCGTCGTCTGCTTGCCGCCCTTCGCGGCGATGGTGATGACCTGGGCGCCCTTGTCGTAGGGGCCGTCCTTGTACGCGAGGACGTTGCCGCCGTCCATCCGCAGCGGGAAGATCTCGTAGTCCGCCCCGCTGTCGAAGCGGTCACCGGTGAGCTGCCCGTCGGCGAGGTCGAACGACACGATCTCGTTGACCTGGTCGGTGCCGCTGCCGTCGTGCTGCTGGGAGGGCAGGTAGAGGCGGTCGTTGCCGACGACGACGCCCTTGCAGCCGTGCACCTCGCCGACCTCGCAGTCGACGTCGTACTTGTCCGGGTCGATGGAGATCTTGGCGCGCAGGCCGCCCTTGTCGTCGAGCGCGAACGCGTCGGTGTACTTGACCTCTTCGCCGAGCGCGACGCCGAAGACGACCGGCTTGCTGGAGAAGACCGAGAGGAGGTTGACGCTGCCGGCCTGGCCGGGGACCTTGTACGTCGACTTGGGCTTGCCGGAGGCCGGGTCGAGGACCTGGACCTCGTACGTCTCGGCGTCGAAGTCACCGCACTTGCGGACCGCGACGAGCTGCTCGCCGCCGCGGTAGCCGACGTCCTCGCAGCTGCCCTGCTGCGGCTTCCACAGCGACTTGCCGCTGGTGATGTCGAAGGCAGCGCCGCCGTCGTAGCCGCCGCCGACCGCCAGCGTGTTGCCGGTGATGGACAGCTCCTTGAAGGCGATCTTCTGGCCGCTCGACTCGACGCTGTTCGTCCACACCTTCTTACCGGTGTTGACGTCGAAGACCGTGATCTCGGTGCACTTGAAGTAGTCCTTCTCCTTCTTGCGCTTGCCGTCCTCGGAGAGCACGGCGGCGAGCCCGGCCTCCGTCACCTCGGGCGAGGCGCCGCAGGTCTGCCCGGAGAGCGGGAGGGTCCACTTCTTGGTGCCGGAGTCCGGCTCGTAGCCGATGAGTTCGCCGAGTCCGGACTTCACGTACGTGGAGTCGGTCAGCCACGATCCCTCGACGCTCCACACGGCGTCCTTGACCACGGCGGGCGCGGGCAGCTGGAAGGCGATGCTCGCGGCGGTGGAGCCGGGGACCTTCTCCTCGCCCGCGCCGCTCTCGGCGCCGCCGCCCTTGCCCTCGTCGCCGCCCTTGTCACCGCCGTCGGCGGAGTTGTTCTTGTCGTCCTTGCCGTCGTCGTCGGAGGAGCCGGCGTAGAGGATGCCGCCGCCGACGATGAGGGCGATCACCACGACGGCCGCGGTGATGATCCAGACGACGGGCGAGGGCTTCTTGCCGCCGCCTCCCGCCCCGGGCGCGGCCATCGGGGTGGTCGGCGGCTGCGGGTAGCCGTACTGCGGCTGCTGGCCGTAGGGCTGCGGTTGCTGGCCGTAGGGCTGCTGCGGCTGGCCGTACGGCGGCGGCTGCTGGCCGTACGCGGGTGTCGGCGGCTGCTGCTGCGGCGGCTGGGCCGGGTAGCCGTAGCCCGGGGCCGGAGCGCCCTGCGGCGGGGGCGGGGTCGGGGCGCCGAAGCCGCCGGGCGGGGGCGTGGTGGGCGCGCCGAAACCACCGGGGGCCGGGGGCTGAGGCTGCTGCGGCGGCTGCTGCGGCTGCTGCGGCTCAGGCTGCTTGCGGAAAGGGTCCTGCGGGGGCTGGTTCGGGGGCTGGTTCGGGGGCTGCTGCGGGGGTGGCGGCGGCTGTGTCATGGCGTGGGTACCTCGGTGCCTGGAGCGAGCGGGGACGGGAGAGAGAAGGAGCGTGCGGGTCAGTCGCCGTACGCCAGCATCAGCTTCTGCTGGCCCTTGGCGCTGCCGGACAGGCGGGTGGCGGACATGTAGAAGCGTCCGTCGCGCCAGGCGACGTCCGGCGAGGAGAAGCCGCTCTCGATCTCGGCGGTGCCCGCCGGGTTCTGCAGCAGCGTCTTCGGGGTGTGCGCGCCCGAGATCGGGACGGACACCACGCGGCCCGCGCTGCCGCTGTACGAGGCGCCCATGTACGCGACGACGGCGCCGTTCTCCGCCGTCAGCGGCTGCAGCGGCAGGTCGTCCGGCGACTTGACGCGCCAGCGCTCCTTGCCGCTGGTGAGGCTGATGGCGACGACCTCGTTCTGGCCGCCGGTCTCGCCCTGCGTCGGCATGTAGAGGGTGGAGGCGTCCGCGATCACGCCCGAGCAGCCGTCGACGTTCCGGGCCAGGGAGAAGATGCCGGAGCCGCCGCAGCGCGTGTCGAGGCCGTCGACGGAGACCTCGGCCTGCACGGCGCTGCTGTTGTTCCTGAAGGAGGCGATGTTGTACTTCTTGGCGTCCGTGTTCGTGCTGTACACGACCAGCGGGCTGACGGAGTACACGTTCCCGATGGACCAGTCCTTGGGGAACTTCTTGGTCCACAGGGCCTTTCCGGTCTCCGGGTCGAGCTGGCGCAGCTCCTCGTGCGCGTTGTCGCCGCCCGCCCCGCAGGAGGCGACGGAGAGCAGCTTGCTCTTGTCGCCGGTGTAGGCCTTGGGGAAGCAGTTGCTGCCGTACTCACTGACGACGAACTTCTTCTTCGCCCCGGTCTTCGCGTCCAGGGCCAGGCCCGACATCTCGCGGCCGACCATCAGGGTGTCGGTGCCGACGTAGGCCAGGGAGATGCTGGAGCCGGTGCCGTCGAAGAAGTCGTCCTTGTCCTCGCGCTCGGGGATCTTCGCGGTCCAGCCCTTGGCGCCGGTGGCGAGGTCGATCTCCTGGACCTGGTTGCAGTGCGCGCGGGAGGTGGTGCCGCTCATGTACGCGACGACGATCTTGCCCGCGTCGGACGGCGCCTTGGTGACGGAGCAGATCTTCTGCGGCAGGGTGATCGCGGGCCAACTGACCTTGCCGTCACCGGTGTCGTAACCCAGGATCTCCTTGTACGCGGCCTTGACCGCGACCTTGTCGGTGATCCACATGCCGGGGGCGTCGGCGCCGTCGCTGCCCACCTTGGGGGCGGTCTTGTACCAGAGGACCTTGGCCTCGCCGTCCTGGCGGCCCGCGTTGAGGTCCTCCTCGCCGCCGTGCCCGTCACCCTGCCCGTCACCCGGGTTGACCGGGGCGGACGCGGATGCCTTCGGGTCCTTGTTCTTGTCGGCGACGTCCTTCTTGCCGTCGTCACCGTCGTCATCGCCGACGACGGCGAACACCACGCCGCCCGCGACGACGAGGAGGGCGACGGCCGCGGCCGCGATCACCCACGTCCTGCCCTTGACGCCACCGCCGCCGCCGTTGCCGGAGCCGCCCGGCATGGCCGGGGGCTGCTGCGGCGGGTAGCCGTACTGCGGCTGCGGCTGCTGGCCGTAGGGGCCCGGCTGCTGCTGCGGGTAGCCGTACGGGCCCGGCTGCTGCTGCTGCCCGTAAGGGCCGGGCTGCCCGTAGGGGCCCGGCTGCTGCGGAGGCTGCCCGTACGGTCCGGGCTGCTGCTGCGGATATCCGTAGCCGGGCTGCGCCGGGGCGTTCTGCGGGGGCGGCGGACCTTGCGGGTTCTGCGGGTTCGATGGATCCTGCGGCGCTCCGAACCCGCCGGACGGCGGCCCGCTGGGCGGCTGAGTCATCAGCGCTCCCCCCTCTTTCACTGCTGATGTACCGGCACGCCTGGGTGTTTTCCGGACGTTCTCAAGGTGGTCACGGGGTGCGCTCAGGCCGCCCCCAGCCGCCCTTTCTATCACTCTGGACACGCATGCGAAGGGCCGGTCGACCCCCTGTTCCCAAGGGTGGACCGGCCCGTGATGCGTCTGTTACGCGCCTACACGCGGCCTTCACGCGTCATCGGCGAGTTCCAGCCAGCGCAGTTCCAAGTCCTCGCGTTCGGCCACCAGTTCGCGCAGCTCGGCGTCGAGTTTGGCGACCTTCTCGAAGTTTGTGGCGTTGTCGGCGATCTGCGTGTGCAGCGTGGACTCCTTGGAGGAGATCTTGTCCATCTGGCGCTCGATCTTCTGCAGCTCCTTCTTCGCGGCGCGGGCGTCGGCGGCCGACGGGCCGGACTTCGCGGCGGCGGGGGCGGCCACGGGCGCGGGCGACGCGGCCTCGATCATCCGCTGCCTGCGCTCCAGGTACTCCTCGATGCCGCGCGGCAGCATCCGCAGGGTGGCGTCGCCGAGCAGCGCGAACGTGTTGTCCGTGGTCCGCTCGATGAAGAAGCGGTCGTGGGAGATGACGATCATGGAGCCGGGCCAGCCGTCGAGGAGGTCCTCCAGCTGGGTCAGGGTCTCGATGTCGAGGTCGTTGGTCGGCTCGTCGAGGAAGAGGACGTTCGGCTCGTCCATGAGCAGGCGCAGGAGCTGCAGACGGCGCCGCTCGCCACCGGACAGGTCACCGACGGGCGTCCACTGCTTCTCCTTGCTGAACCCGAACTGCTCGCACAGCTGGCCCGCGGTCATCTCGCGGCCCTTGCCGAGGTCGACGCGGTCACGGATCTGCTGGACGGCCTCCAGGACGCGCAACGAGGCGGGCAGCTCGGTCACGTCCTGCGACAGGTAGGCGAGCCGGACCGTCTTGCCGACGACGATCCTTCCGGCGGCGGGCTGCTGCTCGCCCTGGGTGCGGGCGGCGTCCGCGAGGGCTCGCAGCAGGGACGTCTTGCCCGCGCCGTTCACACCGACCAGGCCGACGCGGTCGCCGGGGCCGAGGTGCCAGGTTAGGTGCTTGAGCAGCACCTTGGGTCCGGCCTGGACCGTCACGTCTTCGAGATCGAACACGGTCTTGCCGAGGCGGGCGTTGGCGAACCGCATCAGCTCGCTGGTGTCGCGGGGCGGCGGCACGTCGGCGATCAGTTCGTTGGCGGCCTCGATGCGGTAGCGGGGCTTGCTGGTGCGGGCCGGGGCGCCGCGGCGCAGCCACGCCAGCTCCTTGCGCATCAGGTTCTGGCGCTTGGTCTCCTCGGTCGCGGCGATGCGCTCACGCTCGGCGCGGGCGAACACGTAGTCCGAGTAGCCGCCCTCGTACTCGTAGACCGCGCCCTTCTGCACGTCCCACATGCGGGTGCAGACCTGGTCGAGGAACCAGCGGTCGTGCGTGACGCAGACGAGGGCGGAGCGGCGGGCCTGGAGGTGGCGGGCGAGCCAGGCGATGCCCTCCACGTCGAGGTGGTTGGTGGGCTCGTCGAGGATCAGCAGGTCAGGGTCGTCGATGAGCAGCTTCGCGAGGGCGATACGGCGGCGCTCGCCGCCGGAGAGCGGACCGATGACGGTGTCCAGGCCCTGGTCGAAGCCCGGCATGTCCAGGCCGCCGAAGAGGCCGGTCAGCACGTCCCTGATCTTGGCGTTGCCCGCCCACTCGTGGTCGGCGAGGTCGCCGATGACCTCGTGGCGCACGGTCGCCGCCGGGTCGAGGGAGTCGTGCTGTGTCAGCATGCCGAGGCGCAGGCCGCCGCTGTGCGTGACCCGTCCGGTGTCGGCCTCCTCCAGCTTGCCGAGCATCCGGATCAGGGTCGTCTTGCCGTCCCCGTTCCGCCCGACCACGCCGATCCGGTCGCCTTCCGATACGCCGAGGGAGACGCCGTCGAGCAGGGCCCTTGTGCCGTAGACCTTGGTGACGTTCTCGACGTTGACCAGATTGACTGCCATTTCGCTCCTGCCGCGGGGGTATCTGCCCTCCAGCGTAGTCGGGGTCGTGGGGTGGGCTTCGCGCCGCGGGGTCCGGGGCGGGCGTCGCCGGGCGCGGCGTTCGTCGTAGCTGGTCGCGCGGTTCCCCGCGCCCCTGCGATGCGCACCGCGTGCGCCCTCTCCGGGGAGGCGCGGCGAAGCCGCAGCCGCAAGGGGCGCGGGGAACGGCGCGACCAGCCACGACGCGTCCGCACCCGGCGACGCACGTCCGGCGCGAGTACCCCCGGCGACGTCCAGGTGAACACGGAACCGGGACAAATCCACCCCCTGCCACAGCCGCGTAACGGCGGCCCCGCACCACACAACTCCCACCCCGGGCACCCCGTCGAACAGGGTGCGTCGCACACCCGCGCCGCGGCGGAACCGGTACCGCCCGGCGCACATCCTCGGACCGACAAGGAAGTTCCGAACGTGCCTGCAAACGCCCTGCCGACGCGGCTCGCCGCCACCGCCGCCCTGCTGCTCGCGACCGGCGCCCTGACCGCGCCCGCCGCCTCCGCGGACCCCGCGCCCGGCGACCCGTACGTCATCGACGTGACCACCGACCCGGCCGGCACGGACTACGACCACCGCACCGTCGACGTCACGGGCACCGTCACCAAGGCCGACGGCACCCCGGCGCCGAACGTGCCCGTCACGGTCCAGGAGGTCGTCCAGTTCACGACCTGGAACCCGTGGGGCGACCCGATCGACCCCAACTACTACGAGCCCCGCGACCTGGGCATCCCGGTCACCGACGCGAACGGCAAGTTCACCGTCCCCGACGTCGAGATCGACCACACCACCAACAGCAGCCTGCTCAACGTCCAGCAGGACGTGCACATCACCGCCATGTGGGACGAGGACGGCGACCTCAACACCCCGCAGGACGGCTACTTCGACGAGACCACCGTGCACGCCACGGCCAAGCCGACCTCGGTCACGTACAAGGTCAACAAGAAGAAGGTGAAGAAGGGCGACATCCTCACCGTGCAGGGCAAGGTGACCGTGCCGCGCGGCGTCGACCCCGGGGACAACGAGGTCTTCCTGCAGACCTACTGGGAGGACCAGGACCGCGTCAACGTCACCACGGACGACGACGGCACCTTCGTGATGTCCGTACGGGTCCGCGCCGAGGACGACACCTTCGTGCTCCGCACGGCCACGCGTGATCTCTACGTGGCCGGCACGGAGACGACGCTGCCGATCACCAACACCTCGCTGCCCCGCACCTGACCACCTGCCGACGGCGCCTCATTCGGCGACGAGTGAGGCGCCCGGCGCGGGCGACGCCGCCACGCGCGCCGTCCGGCAGGTCCCGGAGGCGGTCAGCGCGGCGGCGATCCGGCGCGCGGCCGTCTCGTCCGCCGCCAGGAACGCGGTCGTCGGCCCGGAGCCGGAGACCAGCGCGGCCAGCGCCCCGGCCCCCGTACCCGCGTCGAGCGTGGCCTTCAGGGACGGGAAGAGGGAGAGCGCGGCGGGCTGGAGGTGGTTGGTGACGGTGGCCGCCAGGGCGGACGCGTCGCCGGTGCGGAGCGCCTCAAGGAGCGCCGGGGACG
Organism: Streptomyces sp. NPDC016845; assembly: GCF_044332585.1. Classification (NCBI taxonomy): domain Bacteria; kingdom Bacillati; phylum Actinomycetota; class Actinomycetes; order Kitasatosporales; family Streptomycetaceae; genus Streptomyces; species Streptomyces sp. NPDC016845. Next base: position 171,858 of record NZ_JBIRPI010000010.1, read on the forward strand.
CGGCCGGTTCCGGCGCCTGCGGCGTCAGGCGGTCGAACTCCCGGTAGACGGCGGGGGTGGACAGGCCGCCGTCCGCCACCGCGAACACCCACCAGAACGTCCCGGTCACGTCCAGCGGTTCGAGCTTCTCGCCGCGGCCCGTGCCGAGCGCCGCCCCGCCCACCAGGCTGAACGGCACATCACTGCCCAACTCGGCGCAGATGTCGAGGAGTTCCTCGCGCGACGCCCCGGTCCCCCACAGCGCGTCGCAGGCCATGAGCGCGCCCGCCGCGTCCGCCGAGCCGCCCGCCATGCCGCCCGCGACGGGGATGTCCTTGGCGATGTGGATACGGATCTTTGGGTCGTCGCCGAGCCCGTGCCGCTCGGCGAGGGCGATGGCCGCGCGCGCCGCCAGGTTCGTACGGTCGAGGGGGACCTGGTCGGACCCGGGGCCCGTACAGGTGATCTCGAAGGCCGGGGCGGGCTCCACCGTGACCTCGTCGAACAGGCCGACCGCGAGGAAGACGTTGGCCAGGTCGTGGAAGCCGTCGGGGCGGGCGGCGCCGACCGCGAGCTGGACGTTGACCTTGGCGGGGACGCGTACGGTCACGCTCACGCGGCCGTCTCCTTGTGCTCGGCGATCCGGGCGAACTCCTCGACCGTCAGCGCCTCGCCGCGCGCCTGGGGCGAGACCCCGGCCGCGACGAGCGCCGCCTCGGCCGCGGCGGCCGAACCGGCCCATCCGGCGAGCGCGGCGCGCAGCGTCTTGCGGCGCTGGGCGAACGCCGCGTCGACGACCGCGAAGACCTCGTTCTTGGAGGCCGTCGTGGCGACCGGCTCGGCGCGGCGTACGAGGGAGACGAGGCCGCTGTCGACGTTCGGCGCGGGCCAGAAGACGTTGCGGCCGATGCTGCCCGCGCGCTTGACCTCGGCGTACCAGTTGGCCTTGACGGAGGGGACGCCGTAGACGCGGGAGCCGGGGCCCGCCGCGAGCCGGTCGGCGACCTCGGCCTGGACCATGACGAGGGTGCGTTCGATGGTCGGGAAGGTGTCGAGCATGTGCAGGAGGACCGGGACCGCCACGTTGTACGGGAGGTTCGCGACCAGGGCGGTCGGGGCCGGGCCCGGCAACGCGGTGACCTGCATCGCGTCCATGTTGACCAGGTCGAAGGCGTCCTTCTTGGCCGGGATGCGGGCCGCGACCGTGGCGGGCAGCGCGGCGGCGAGCGTGTCGTCGATCTCGACGGCGGTCACGTGCCGGGCCGCGTCGAGCAGCGCCAGGGTGAGCGAGCCGAGGCCCGGGCCGACCTCGACGACCACGTCGTCCGCGGTGACCTCCGCGGTGCGGACGATCCGGCGGACCGTGTTGGCGTCGATGACGAAGTTCTGGCCGCGCTGCTTGGTGGGGCGGACGCCGAGGGCGGCGGCCAGCTCGCGGATGTCGGCGGCGCCGAACAGGGGGCCTTGGGGGTCAGGGGTGCTCACCGTTCAAGGGTACGGGGCGGCGCCGCCCGGGGTTCACCCGTGCAGGCGGGGCCCGCAGTGCGGCCAGGGGCTGGTGCCGCGCCGCACGTACAGCTTCTTCGCCCGGTACGTCTGCTCGGCGGCGGGGGCGTCCTGTGGGTGGCCCGAGCCGCCGAGGCTCTGCCAGGTCTGCGTGTCGAACTGGTAGAGGCCGCCGTAGGTGCCGGTCGCGTCGGTGGCGGCGGGGCGGCCGCCGGACTCGCAGGCGGCCAGCGAGGACCAGTTCAGGGTGTCGGCGCCCGCCACGGAGCTGGGCAGCGGCCGCGTCCCGACCCGGATCATCTGCGTACGGGGTTCGCGCACCGTCTCCGCGCCCGCGCGGCGCGGCTTCTGCTTGACGCCGTTGACGGTGCGCAGCGCGTACGTGACCCGGCGCATGCCGGGCTCGCCGGCCTGGGTGACGACCTCGGTGCCCTGGAACAGGGCGGGGTCGTCGATGCGCTCGGTGGCGAACGGGACGATCTCCTCGCGGACCTCCTTCCCGCCGGTCACCCGCATCACGGTGATCGTCTGTCCGTCGCGGGGGAAGCTCCGCGCCGGTACGGAGGTGGTGTCCTGGCCACGCAGCCGGACCCCGGCGGCGTCGACGGCCTCGCCGACGGTCGCCGCGTTCGTGCGGATGGTGCGGCGGCGGCCGTCGGCCATGACGGTCACGCTCCGCTCGGTCCGTACGTCGAGGTCGAGGCCGTGGCGCTCGATGCGGCGGGAACGGGACACCGAGACGTACGCGCCCTCCGCCCGCACCCCGAGCTGTCTCAGCGCCCCGGCGACAGTCCGCTCGGTGGTCCACACCTGACGGCGCTGTCCGTCGAGGGTGAGCCGGACGGGGCGGCCGTAGCGGACGGCGATCTCGTCGCCGCTGGTCAGGGCGGTGGTGCGGCCCGGCGCCACGACGTCGTGGGCGCCGACGTCGACGCCCTCGTCCGCGAGCAGCTCGGTGACGTCGTCGGCGAAGGTGTGCAGCGTGCGCTCCTTGCCGTCGACGGTGAGCCGGATCGCCTTGTCGTCGGCCACGAACGCGGTGGTGCCTCCGGCCAGGAACGCGACCACCAGCGCCTGCGGCACGAGCCTTCGCAACGCCTCCGGCCGCTGCTCGGCCTTCCGCCGCCGCGCGGCCCTCCGAGCGGCGATCCGCCCGGTCACGGGCCGCGCTACGGGTTGGGGCGCCCGGGGTTGGGTCGTCCGCGGCGGGGGCGTTCGCTGCGCGGGCGTTGGCGGTGGGGGCGTTCGCTGCGGAGGCGTTCGCCGCGGGGGCGTTCGCTGCGGTGCGGGTTCGGCGGGGGTGGGCTGGCGGTTGTAGGTGTAGGCGGGGCGGTAGGTATCGCGGGCGGGGTAAGAGCCCGGCGCGTTGCGGGGATCGGGCCCGGCTGGGGGGTTGGGCCCGGCGTACGGATCGGACCCCGCGTATGGATCGGACCCGGCGTACGGATCGGACCCGGCATATGGATCGGGTCCGGCATATGGGTCGGGTCCGGCGTAGGAGCTTGGCCGGGTGTGCGCGCCGCGGGCGGCTTGAGGGGCGGGCGGGCCATATGCGTGGCGAGGGGCTTGAGGGGCCGGGGGGCTGTAGTTGCCGCGAGCGGCTTGAGAGGCGGGCGAGCCGTAGCCGCCGCGCGCGGCTTGCGGGGGCGGCTCGTGTGTGGCCGGCGAGGCGTAGGCGCCGCGCGCGGGTTGAGTAGCGGGCGAGTCATAGCCGTCACGCGCCGCGTGCGGGGCAGGTTCGTAGCCGCCGTGCGCGGGTTGAGTGGCGGGTGAGGCGTAGGCGCCGCGAGCGGCCTGAGCGCTGGACACCCCGTAACCGCCGCCCGCCGCCTGCGCGCTGGACACCCCGTAACCGCCGCCCGCCGCCTGCGGAGACGGCTCGAACCCGCGCGCGGGTTGCATGGTCGGCGAGCCGTAGGCGCCGCGACCAGCCTGAGGACGGGGCGAGCCGTAGGCGCCGCCAGCGGCCTGAGCGCTGGGCGGACCGTAACCGCCGTCCGCCGCCTGCGCGCTGGGCACCCCGTAACCGCCGCCCGCGGCCTGCGCGCCGTATGCGCTGTGTTCCGGAGCAACGGCGGGCGCGTCATATGTCTCGGGTGGGCCGTACTCGTTGTGCGGGTTCGAGCCCTCGGCCGCGTACGGGCTGTGGCCGGTCTCCTCCGGGTACCGGTGCGGCGGCGTCACTCGCGGGTCGGGGGCCGGTCCCGGAGGTCCTCCGTACCGGGCGGGCGGGATGTAAGGGCCGTACGTGTCCTCGTACGTCTCGTACGGCGTATTGCTCACACGACGCTCCAGGCGCTCCAGGGGTCCGGACCCCGGGCGGGGGCGGAACGGGCGAGCAGAACCTAGCGGAGGAGTGGTCACTCTCCAAAGCAGATTGGTTACTCAGTGTCGCTATGTCGTGTGTGCGTCGGCGAGTGAGCGCGGGGCGGCGTTATCGGTCAGTAATCGAATGCGCGGGCCGTGTTGGCGGAGACCGACGTGGCGAGGGTTTCCTCCGTGACGCCCTTGACCGCCGCCATCGCGCGCAGCGTGACCGGAATGAGATACGGCGCGTTGGGCCGTCCGCGGTACGGCGCCGGGGTCAGGAAGGGCGCGTCGGTCTCGACGAGGACCAGTTCGATGGGGGCGACGGCGAGCGCGTCGCGCAGCGGCTGCGCGTTCTTGAACGTCATGTTGCCCGCGAACGACATGAAGTAGCCGTTCGCGGCACAGACTTGGGCCATGGCGGCGTCGCCGGAGTAGCAGTGGAAGACGGTGCGTTCGGGCGCGCCCTCTTCCTTCAGGATGCGTAGCACATCCTCATGGGCCTCGCGGTCGTGGATGACGAGCGCCTTGCCGTGACGTTTGGCGATCTCGATGTGGGCGCGGAACGAGCGCTCCTGCGCCGCCTTGCCCTCCGGGCCCGTCCGGAAGTAGTCGAGGCCCGTCTCGCCCACGCCCTTGACCTGCGGGAGCGCGGCGAGCCGGTCGATCTCGGCGAGCGCCTCGTCGAGCCCGGTCTCGCCGAGCGGCTGGCGTGCACCCTGGCGGGACCATCCGTCGGGGTCGCCGTGGACGATGCGGGGCGCCTCGTTCGGGTGCAGGGCGACAGTGGCGTGCACGCGCGCGTGCTGCTCGGCCACGGACGCGGCCCAGCGCGATCCGGCCAGATCGCAGCCGACCTGCACCACGGTCGTCACGCCCACCGACGCCGCTTTGGCGAGGCCCTCCTCCACGGTGCCCGCCTGCATGTCCAGGTGGGTGTGGGAGTCGGCGACCTCCACCGCGAGCGGTGCGGGCAGCGGGGGCGGGGTGACGTCCTTGGCGGTGCGGTCGGAGCTCATGCCCCGATTTTACGAACCCGCGCTCACGCTTCTTTTTTGTGGTGCGCGAAGGGGTGCAGCAGGTCGGACAGGTGCCAGTGGTGGCGCTGCCTGTCCGCGGAGGACGCGGAGGACGCGGAGGACGCGGCGAGTGCCGGTGTTCCGGCCTCGGGCCCGGGGGCCTCCACCGGGCCCGCGGCCGGGGTCTCGTGACGGCGCGAGGGGTGCATCACGTTCTGCGCCGAGGAGACGCGCCCCGCCCGCATGATCCGCAGGACGTGCCCGTCGCAGTTCAGACAGGTGGGCCGGGTCAGCGGCGACGGCACCCGCTCCCCGCCCGCCACGTACTGCACGTACGGCGCGCCGTCCCCGTCGACGTGGTGCTCTATCTCGTACGACTGCTCCCAGCCGTGCCCGCACCGCATGCAGGCGAACGCGTACGACTCGTGGGCGATGGGTATCGCCGCGCCGCGGTTCGCGGGCGTTGCAGCTCCGGTCGACGTCCCGGGGACCCCGAACTCGCTCATGCCGACTCCTCTTGTCCGCTGGACAAGCGCTGCCCGTGGGCAGCGTGGGGACGGGTGCGTCCCTTCAACCAGTGGACGCCTCCGCCGGGCCGGGCGCAAAAGCCCTGCCGACTATTGGAGCCGATTTGGCCTTTCCCTGCCTGAACGGCCGTGACACCCGGTCTTCGCTTTGCTTTTCAGGTTAGTCCTTTACGCCCCTATGGGGTCTCCCGCGCCGCGTTCTTTGCCGCCACGACGGCATCGAATACGTCCCGTTTGGGTAGCCCGGCGTCCGCGGCGACGGCGGCGATCGCCTCCTTGCGCCGCTCCCCCGCCTCCTCGCGCACCCGCACCCTGCGCACCAGCTCATCGGGGGTGAGGTCGTCGCCGGACCTCTCCGGGGCACCTTCCACCACGACGGTGATCTCGCCCCGTACGCCGTCCGCGGCCCATTCGGCGAGCTCCTTCAGCGGACCGCGCTTCACTTCCTCGTACGTCTTGGTCAGCTCACGGCAGACGGCGGCGCGGCGGTCCTCGCCGAACGCCTCGACCATCGCGGCGAGCGTGTCGTCGAGGCGGTGCGGGGCCTCGAAGTAGACGAGGGTGCGGCGCTCGTCGGCGACGTCCTTGAGGCGGCTCAGCCGTTCGCCCGCCTTGCGCGGCAGGAACCCCTCGAAGCAGAACCGGTCCACGGGGAGCCCGGAGAGCGCGAGCGCGGTGAGCACGGCGGACGGACCGGGCACCGCGGTGACCCGGATGTCCCGCTCGACCGCGGCGGCGACGAGCCGGTAGCCAGGGTCGGAGACGGACGGCATGCCCGCGTCGGTGACGAGCAGCACGCGCGCGCCGCCCGCGAGGGCCTCGACCAGCTCCGGTGTGCGCGCGGCCTCGTTGCCCTCGAAGTAGGACACGACACGCCCGCCGACCTGCACGCCGAGCGCCTGCGTGAGCCGCTTCATGCGCCGGGTGTCCTCGGCGGCGACGACATCGGCGCCGGCCAGCTCCTGGGCGAGCCGCGGCGGCGCGTCGGAGACGTCGCCGATGGGGGTACCGGCGAGCACGAGCGTTCCGGCGGCGGCGGCAGAGCCGGCGGACCGGTCGGGCTGGGAAGAATCGGGGCTACCTGTCACCCTCCCATCCTCGCAGGCGGCCATGGCGGCCACGGCCGCCGAGTCGGGCCCGCGCACGGGACTCGCACAGCCCTGTTCCCTACGATGGCGCGGTGACCAGTACCGCGTCGTCGTCCCACCCGGCCCCGACCAGCGCCCCGCCCGAGCAACCGCCCACCGGGCAGCGGCCGTCGTCGGCGTGGCTGCACGGCCTGCGCCGGTTCGGGTACCGGGTGCCGCAGGACCGTGGCGGCGACGTCCGCGCGCGCCTCGTACCGCCGTATCCGGCGCCCTCGTCCCGGCTGTGGGCGTCGTTCGGCCTGAGCCGGTTCACCGCCGGGCAGGCGGGCCGGCTGCTCGGCTGGGCGGGCCCGCTGCTCGTCACGCTCGTCGCCGGTGTGCTGCGCTTCTGGAACCTCGGCAGCCCCAAGGCGGTGATATTCGACGAGACGTACTACGCCAAGGACGCGTGGGCGCTGATCCACCGCGGGTACGAGGTGAACTGGGCCAAGAACGCCAACGACCTGATCCTGGAGAAGAACGGCCACATCCCGGTCCCGACGGACGCCTCGTACGTCGTGCATCCGCCGGTCGGCAAGTACGTCATCGGCGTCGGCGAGTGGCTCTTCGGGTTCGACCCGTTCGGCTGGCGGTTCATGACGGCGGTCCTAGGGACGCTGTGCGTGCTCATGGTGTGCCGGATCGGCCGGCGCCTGTTCCGCTCGACGTTCCTCGGCTGCCTGGCCGGGGCGCTGCTCATGGTCGACGGCCTCGCGTTCGTGATGAGCCGCACCGCGCTGCTCGACTCGGTGCTCGTGTTCTTCGTGGTGGCGGCGTTCGGCTGCCTGCTCGTGGACCGGGACAAGGCACGGGAGCGGCTGGCGGCGGCGCTCCCGGTCGACGAGCACGGCCTGGTCCGCCCGGACGCGCACATCGCCGAGACCCTGCGCCTGGGCTGGCGCCCCTGGCGCCTGCTGGCGGGCCTCTGCCTGGGCCTGGCGGCGGGCACGAAGTGGAACGGCTTCATCTACCTGGCGGCGTTCGCGCTGATGTCGGTGCTGTGGGACGTCGGCTCGCGGCGGGTGGCGGGTGCGCACCGCCCGTGGAAGGCGACGTACGAGTTCGACCTGGGCTGGGCGTTCCTCTCCACGGTCCCCGTCGCGATCGCCACGTACGTCCTGTCCTGGCTGGGCTGGATCCTCTCCCCCGCCGACGGCTCGGGCGGCTACTTCCGCGACTGGGCGGCGACCACGGGCAAGGGCGGCCACTTCACCTGGCTGCCCGACTGGCTGCGCAGTCTGTGGCACTACGAGCACGAGGTCTGGGAGTTCAACACCCACCTCAGCTCGCCGCACACCTATCAGTCCAACCCCTGGAGCTGGATGGTCGACGGCCGCCCGGTCTCCTACTTCTACGAGTCCCCGTCCGCGGGGCAGCAGGGCTGCCCGGCCGACGCCGCGGACAAGTGCGCCCGCGAGGTCCTGGCCCTGGGCACCCCGCTCCTGTGGTGGGCGGCCTGCTTCGCCCTGCTCTTCGTCCTGTGGCGCTGGTTCTTCCGCCGCGACTGGCGGGCGGGCGCGATCGTCTGCGGCGTCGTCGCGGGCTACGCCCCCTGGTTCCAGTACCAGGAACGAACGATCTTCTACTTCTACGCGGTCGTCTTCGCCCCGTTCCTCTGCCTCGCCCTGGCGATGCTCCTCGGCGCGGTCATCGGAAAACCGGGGTCGAGCGACCGGCGCCGGGTCGCGGGCGCGGCGAGCGCGGGCGTCCTGGTCCTCCTGATCACCTGGAACTTCATCTACTTCTGGCCGATCTACACGGGTACGGCGATCCCGATCGACTCGTGGCGGTCGCGGATGTGGCTGGATACCTGGATCTAGCTGGGTGAATGAACGAGAGGGGCGCGCTTCCGGCTTGCCGCCTCAAGCAACAGCAAGTACACGCGCCGGTAGGAGCGTGCTCGTCCGAAGATCGCCGCGGGGCGCGCCTGCCAACCCTCGTTGCAGTGGAACGTCTACGGCTGCGGCAAATTTACGAGTCCGGTGACGAACCCTGCCCAGCTCTCAGGCCCGAAGCGCAGAGCGTTGCCGTTCGAATCCTTGCTGTCTCGTATGGCTATGTCCTCAGACAGTTCGGCGATTTCGACGCAGTCGCCGCCGCCTGAGCCGCCTCCGCTGTAGGTGCTCTTGCGCCACATGACGCGGCCGAGTTCGGGGGCAAGCATCGTTCGTACCTCGATTTCCTGTCCGCTACAGCTCATGCCGGACTTGCTGGATGAGGTCACGGCTGGCTGCTGGGCTCACAATCAGCAAGTCGAGACCAGGTTCGTACGAGGAGCAGATGAGGTGCGCATTGAGGTGCACGACGCGTCCCCCGACCCCGTGAGGGCAGTCGACGCCGATGAACTGGACTGCGGCGGGCGAGGCCTCCACCTCGTCGAGGTGTTGGCGGACTCCTGGGGGACGAGACTCCGGGAGGAGCGACCGGGAAAGGTCGTGTGGGCCGAGGTGTCGGCCCACACGCTGAAGAGACCCACGTAACGCGCTCAAAGAGCAAGTCGGTTGCGCCCAGCCGGTGATCTCGCGTCCCCTCCACGAGTAGCGTCGGGGCCATGACACGCTTCGAGGGATACGCGGCCATGGTCACCGGCGCGGGGCGCGGCATCGGGGCCGCCGTCGCCCGTCGTCTCGCCTCCGAGGGCGCTCAAGTCCTCGTCACCGATGTCGACCTGGCGGGCGCGGAGAAGGTGGCCGGAGAAATCCGGGAGCGGGGCGGCACCGCCACCGCGTACCTCTGCGACGTCGGCGACCGGCGCTCCGTGGAGGCGGCCGTCGCCGCCGCCGTCGAGAGCCTCGGGCGGCTCGACGTCCTCGTCAACAACGCCTACGCCTGTCACCCCGACGCCGCGCTCTTCGAGGACGAGGACGACGAGGCGTGGGCCCGCGACCTCGACCTCACCCTCACCGGGACCTACCGCTGCTGCAAGGCGGCCATGCCGCACCTCGCCGCGTCCGGGCACGGCGCGATCGTCAGCATCGGCTCCGTCAACGGCCTCCAGGACTTCGGCTGTCACGCCTACAGCGCCGCGAAGGCGGGCCTCGTCTCCCTGACCCGTACGCTCGCCGGGCACGCGGGCCCGCGCGGCGTCCGCGTCAACCTCGTCGCCCCGGGCACGGTCCGGACCCCGGCCTGGACGGGCCAGGGCCGCGACCCCGATGTCCTGCGCGACCTGTATCCGCTGGGCCGGGTCGGCGAACCGGAGGACATCGCGGCGGCCGTGGCGTTCCTCGCGTCCGGCGACGCGGCGTGGGTGACGGGCGTGACGCTCCCCGTGGACGGCGGCATCACAGCCGTGAACTCCGGGTTCAAGCGCTCGGCTCCCTGAAGCACGGGCCTCACCCCGCGTGCAGCATCAGCCCGATCCCCGACACCGTCACCCCCGCCGCCACGAGGCCGTGCGCCAGTACGGACAGCGCCGCGCCGACGAGGCCGATCCGAGCCGAGCCGAGCGAACGGCCGCAGTCGGCCGAACAGTTCGCCGCGCCGGCGGTACGCCGCGTACACCGGCACCGCGCGATCCCTCCGAGGATCATCAGCCACGCGATGTATGTACCCGGTCGAGATGCCGGAGGCCCGCACCCCGAGCCCGTCCACGACGCGTGGGTGGCCGCGGTCGGCAGGACCGCGGCGGCGGCCATCGGGGTCACAGGCCGGCGGGCCGTTCAGCCGGCGCCGCCCAGCAGCATCTCGCGGACGACCGGACCCGCCGAGTCGCCGCCGTGACCGCCCTGCTGCACCACCGCCGCCGACGCGAGGTCACCGCGCCAGGCTGTGAACCAGCCGTTGGGCTCCTTCTGCCCGTCGACCTCCGCCGAACCGGTCTTCGCGCCCATGTCGGAGCCGAGCCCGGACATCGGCTTCACGGCCGTGCCCGCGATCGCCGTGTAGTGCATCAGCTCCCGCAGCGAGGCGACCGTACCCGCCGACATCGTCCGCGACGCCTTCGCGAGCGCGCGGTTGTCGACGTCCGGCGAGACCAGGTAGGGCTGGTGGAAGGTGCCGGACTTCACGGTCGCCGCGACCGACGCCATGTTCAGCGGGTTCATCCGCACCCCGCCCTGCCCGATCAGCGACGCCGCCATCTGCGCCTCCGACTGCACGGGGACCGAGCCGTCGAAGCTGGGCACGCCGATCGCCCAGTTGTCGAGCCCGAGCCCGAAGACCTGCTGAGCCTGCTTGGTCAGCGAGTCGTCGTCCAGCTTCGGGGCCTGGCTGATGAAGGCGGTGTTGCAGGACGCGGCGAAGCTCGCCTTGAACGTGCCGTTCTTGATCTGGAACTTGTCGTCGTTCTGGAACTTCCAGTGCCCGTACGTGAAGTACTTCGGGCACGGGTGCTTCTTGTCGACCTCGGCAAGCCCCTTCTCCAGGAGCAGCGACGACGTGATGACCTTCATCGTCGAGCCGGGGGCCAAGGAGCCCTGGAACGCCGTGTTGAAGCCGGGGCTCGAGTTGGCCACGCCCAGGATCTCGCCGGTCGAGGGCCGCAGTACGACGACGGACGCGCGTTCGCGCTTGGCGACCTGCTTCTCGGCCGCCGCCTGCACGGACGGGCTGATCGTCGTCCTGACCGTGCCGGGCGTGCCCTCGGAGAGGGTGAGCAGCGTCTTGTCGGGCACGGCGTTCTTCTCCGAACCCTTCGCGGCACGCACTACGCGCAGTTCGACGCCCGCCGTGCCGCCCGCCTTCTTGCCGTACTTCTCGCGCAGCCCGTCGAGGACGGTCCCGAGCGAGGGGTACTTCTTCGCGGTCAGCTCGCCGCCCGCGCGGTCCACCGCCTTGATCGGCGGATCGCCCGCCTCCCCGGTGACGAGCCGGTCGCCGTCCTTCAGCTCCGGGTGCGCGACGGACGTCTGCCAGCCGACGAGGACCTTCCCGTCGCTCTCGCGGCGCACGGCCGTCAGCGCGGAGTCGTACGCGTACGGCTTGCTGATCCCGGGCCCGCCGGCCTTCTTCTCGTACGAGACCGTCGACGTGACGTGGAAGGGGACCTTGGCGCCGGCCGGGGTGCCCGGGGTCACTTTCACACCGGTGAGGCGGGCGTCCTTGGCGAGACCGGTGAGCGCGGCCCGGGCGGCGGTCGCGTCGTCGGTGTACGAGGCCGCCTTCGCCGCGTCGCCGGACTGCCAGGCGGCGAGGAACGCGTCGGCCACCGCATGGACCTCGGCGGCGCTCGGAGGCCCCGACGGCACCTTCGGCTTGTCGTCCGACGCTGCCGACGCCGAGGGCCCCGCACCGCTGTCCATCAGGGCGTACGCGCCGACCCCCGCCCCGACGACGGCGACCACGGCGGCCGCGCCGATCACCAGCGTGCGGGTGTTGCGGCGCTCGGATTCCCTGCGCCTGCCTCTGGTGCCCAACGTCGTCCTCCGGTGTTCTGCGGGTGGCCCAGGTTACGGGGTGGCCCAAGTCGCGGCTGTTGTAGGACAGAACGCCGTACAACGGTCCCTGGTTTCGTTACGATCCGGCACGCAGCACGGATGCCACGATCGGGCCGGCCGCGTCGCCGCCGTGACCGCCGCCCTCGACCATCGCCGCGGCGGCGACATCGCCCCGGAATCCCGTGAACCAGGAGTTGGAGACGGCCTGGCCGCCGACCTCCGCCGAACCGGTCTTCGCCCCGATGTCGCCTCCGCCGAGCCCGGCCATCGCCTGGGTCGCCGTGCCGATGGCCGAGGTCGCCGTCGCCTGCATCATCTGCCTGAGCTGGGAGACGGTCGAGGCGGGCAGGCCCTGCGCGGTGGCCAGTTGACGGTCGCCGAGCTTCGGGGAGACGATCACCGGCTGCCGGAAGGTGCCGGTGATCGCGGTCGCCGTCACCGAGGCCATGTTCAGCGGGTTCATCGTGACCTTGCCCTGGCCGATCATCCCGGCCGGGTCGTCGGAGTTGCCGTTGACCGGCACGCTGCCGTCGTACGAGACGATCCCCGTCTGCCAGTCCGTGCCGAGGCCGAACCGATTCCGCGCCTCGGCCGCGAACTTCTCCGGGCCGAGCTCGTCGGAGAGCTTGATGAAGGCGGTGTTGCAGGAGCGCTGGAAACTGCTGGAGAGCGTCGCGCCCTCGTCGGGCGCCATGCCTTCGAGGTTGTGGAAGGTCTGGCTCAGCGCGGGGGCCTCGTTCGGGCAGGGCGCCGGGCCGGTCATCGTCGTGACACCGTTGTCGATCAGCGCGGCCGCGGTGATGATCTTCATCGTGGAGCCGGGCGCCAGCTTCGCCTCGAACGCCGCGTTCCACGCCCCGTACCCGTGGTTGGCGACCGCGAGAACCTCACCGGTGGACGGCTTGACCGCGACCACGGCCGACTTCGAGAACTTCGCCGCCGACTGCTCGGCCGCCGCCTGCGCACTCGCGCTGATCGTCGTGTGCAGCGTGCCCGGCTTGCCCTTGGCGAGGGTGAGCAGCGTCTTGGCGGTGGTCGTCCCCTCGACGTCCTGCCGCTGGATGTACGTCTCGACGCCCGGCGTCCCTCCGGCCGCGTCCCCGTACCGGCCGCGCAGCGTTTCGAGCACCGGCCCGAGCGACGGGTACTTCTCCTGGCTCAGCACCACCCCGCTGCGGTCCACGGCCTGGATGGGCGGCGCCGCCGACTCACCGGTGACGAGCGTGTCGCCCTCGCGCATGGCCGGGTGCAGGACGGAGGGGCGCCACTGCACCAGCGGCCGCCCCGTGGTCTCGCCGCGCACGACCGTCAGCGAGGAGTCGTACGACAGCGTCCTGTTCGCCTCGCCGAACTGCACGGTCGCCTTGACCTTGAAGGGCACCTTCGCGCCGACCGGCGTGCCCGGCGTCAGGACGGTGCGCGTGACGTGCGCGTCGTCGTGCCAGCCGGTGAGGGCGGGCAGCGCGCTGTCCGCGTAGTTGGTGAGACCGGCCGCCGTCGCCGGGTCGTTCTTCGCCCACGCCGCCAGGAACTTCCGCGACGTCTCCTTGATCTCCTCGCTCGTCGGCGGCCCGCTCTTGCGCGTCTGCGTGACCGACGACGTGCCACTGTCCTCCGACACCGCCGAGACGATGTTGAACGCCCCGTACCCGGCACCGCCCACCATCGTGGCGAACACGCCGCCGACTATGGCGACCTTGACCCCCTTGCGCATGACGCGCCCCCTCCCCAGGTTGACCAAGGGACTGTAGACACGGAAGGGCCGCGATACGCAGGGCGTTTTCCAGATGGTGTCCGAAGGTGTCCGAAGAGTGATCGGAATCGCGGCCGAAACCGGATCAGAGAGGGTTCCCGGCCCCATCGGCGCCCCCATACGAGTACTTGTACGATCAAGCATTCTGCGGGGGCAATCGCACTTCAAGCCATGTCTTAGGGGGAGCCGTGGGGGGATCCGGTAGATCGCGTAGTGATGACGGGCTTGGCTGCGTGGTGCTGTTGGGCATCCTTGCGCTTGCCGTTGTCGGGTGGCTGACGTGGCTGGCCATCCAGTGGTTCGTCGCTGACTGGCGGTGGAGTTGGATCACTGCGACCTGCGCCGCCGTACCGGTTGTTGCGTACGGATTGACAGTCGCCTGGCGAGAGCCGCAGCCGTTCGAACCGGGCTGGCGGTTGGAGGCCTGGTGCAGTGCTGTGTGCGCGGCCGTGGCCCTGCTCGCCCCCGCCCTTGTGCTTCTGAAGGGTTGGGGCACGGCCAGCGTGGCCCTGATCGCAGGTATATCCGTCTGCGTTGCCCTGGGCTGGCCCTACGGGAACGTCGAGTTTCCGCGCTTCCTGCCCCCGGTCGAGGCGACCGAAGAGGTCGGAGGGGCCGATGAAGCCCCTGGTGCCATGTCGGGCGGGCAGTTGTAGGAGCCGCTGCCAGCGTCTCGCGCCCGAACTCAATCTCACGTCTGGGGGAATTTCAGTGCCGTACGTCCCTGCTTCCCGTCTCCGCGCTCGGCGCCTGGTCACGGTGGCTGCTGTGATCGCGGTAAGCGCCGCCGTCATTGGGATAGGGCGGAGCGGGAGCGATACAGCCACCGAAGCCGCAGCTCATGCGAGCCCAGCGGTCACCATCACAACGACTGCGACCGCGACGGCTACTGCAACCGTCACCACATCGCCGGTGGAGCAGTCGAAGAAGAACAGATCTGACAAGCCGAGCAAGAGGTCACAGTCGGCGGAGCACTCAGCCTCGACAGATCGGGAAGAGCAGTCGGAGGCGGCCGAGCAATCGCCGACGAGCCAAGCGAAACCGACGCCCCGGAGCACGTACTCCGACTCGCCTGGCCGACACGACGGAAGTAATTACGACAATCTCTCGCCGGAGGGGCAGGAGGCGCATGACACGCAGAATTGCGCCGACGTCCCGGGTCATAAGAAGGGCAGCTGCAACGAACCGAACCGGAAGTGCAATCTGGACGGTGCGCAGGTGACCTCGTCCGGCGGGATCCGGCTGACGTGTCAGATGGCCGACGACGGGCGGTTGCGATGGCTCCCCTGAGTCTTCTCGCGGTGGCCTACGCACCGCTGTCGCGCGTTCCAGCGACGGCCTCGCGCACCGCCCGCACCAGCGCCTGTGCCCGCGGGTCCGCCGTCACGCCCTGTCGCATGCCGTTCGTGACGTAGCCGAAGGCGATGCCCGTCTCCGGGTCCGCGAAGCCGAGGGCGCCGCCGCGGCCCGGGTGGCCGAAGGAGTCCGGGGTGAGGAGGGGGGAGGCGATGCCGTGGAGCATATAGCCGAGGCCGAAGCGGGAGGGGACGGCCAGGACGCGGTCCGGGCCGGAGGAGGCTTCCGTGCGGGCCAGTCGCAGCGTCTCCGGTGTGAACAGGCGCTGTCCGTCGGCCACTTCGCCGATCAGGGACGCGTAGAAGCGGGCCAGGCCGTCCGCCGTGCCGATGCCGTTCGAGCCTGGGAGTTCGGCGGCGCGGTACGCCGGATCGTTCTCGTCCGGCGACGGGGTGATCGAGTCGAAGGCCCGGCGGGTCAGCGACTCCGGGTTCGTGTACGCCTCGGCCAGGGCCCGCTTGGGCCTGGCACGCGGGGCGCCGGGGACGGCCGGGGCCTCGGTGGGGCCTACGCGTCCGGCGCGGTGGGCCTCGGCGGCGGGCAGGCCGATCCACACGTCGGCGCGGGCCGGGACGGCTATCTCGTCGGCGACGAACTCGCCCAGGGAGCGCCCGGTGACTCGGCGCACCAGCTCGCCGGTCAGCCAGCCGTACGTCTGGGCGTGGTAGCCGTGGTCGGTGCCGGGCTCCCAGAACGGGGCCTGTGCGGCGACAGCTGCGGCAGCGACATCGTGGTCAGCGGCCTCGGCGGGGGTCAGCAGGCGGTCCAGGGCGGGTACGCCTGCGCGGTGCGCCAGTACGTCCCGTACGAGCGCGTTCCCCTTGCCCCGTGCCTTGAACTCGGGCCAGTACGCCCCGACCGGCGCGTTCAGGTCCAGCTCTCCGCGCTGGTGCAGCAGGAGCAGCGCGGCGGCGGCCACGCCCTTCGTGGCGGATCGCAGGATCTGCGCGGTGCCGGGGCCCCACATCGCGGCGCCGCCGTCCACATCCCGCGTCCCCGCGTACAGGTTCACGACCTCCCGGCCGTCCCGGTAGACGACGACACCCGCGCCGCGCTCGCCCGCCTCCTCGAAGTTCCTGGCGAAGGCGGTCCTGACGCCTTCGAATCCGGGGGCGGTCGTGCCGTTCACTGCTGTATCCACGGTGGGTGCAACAGGCATCGATGCCGGTTGATTCCGACAGCGAGGCCGCACGGCCTCATCGGCTCAGAGCGCGCGGCTCCACCTTGTCTCGCCGTCCTCCACGATGTCTGTCGGGGCGAGCCCCGCGGACCTGGCCACGGCGGCGGAGGCGTGGTGGTCGGCGTGGATGTGCGCGATCACCGTTCGCACCCGTCGGCCGGAGGCCAGCCAGTCGACCAGCCCCCGCGCCGCCTCCCCGGCGATGCCCCTGCCCTGCCACCGCGTGCCCACCACCCAGGCGATCTCCGCGAGAGCCGCGGGGCCGTTCACCGTCGCCTGCACCGTGCCCGTCAGGCAGGACTCGTCGCGCAGGCGAATCACCCAGTTCAGCCACGTGACGGCCGGGTCCGGGGAGCCCGCGGTCAGGCGCTCGTAGCGGGCGCGCAGGGCGTCGGGGGTGTGCGGGGCGCCGCCGATGAAGGTGTGCAGCGCCGGGTCGGAGAGGACCTCGGCCATCTCGGGCGCGTGCGCGACCTCCAGAGGGAGGAGGTCGAGCCGGGCCGTCGCCATGGGCCGGGCGGAGACCGCGCTCAACGCGCCTTCCCCGCGACCGACTTCGGGTCGAATCCGAACGGCAGCTCCAGGCGGTGTGCCCGCATCAGGTCCTCGTCCGTCAGCAGGCCACCCGTCGCGCCGTCCGCCACGATCGTGCCCTCGCTCAGGATCACCGCACGCGGGCACAGCTCAAGCGCGTAGGGCAGATCGTGCGTGACCATCAGGACCGTCACGTCCAACGAGCGCAGGATGTCGGCCAGTTCGCGGCGCGACGCCGGGTCCAGGTTGGAGGACGGTTCGTCCAGGACGAGGATCTCCGGCTCCATCGCGAGCACCGTGGCGACCGCCACCCGGCGGCGCTGGCCGAAGGAGAGATGGTGCGGGGGCCGGTCCGCGTACTCCTCCATGCCGACCGACGCGAGCGCCTTGCGGACCCGGGCCTCCAGCTCTGGGCCCTTCATGCCGGACGCCGCCGGGCCGAAGGCCACGTCCTCGCGGACCGTCGGCATGAAGAGCTGGTCGTCCGGGTCCTGGAAGACGATGCCGACCTTGCGGCGGATCTCCGCCATGTTCCGCCTGTCGACGGGCAGCCCGGCGACCGTCACCGTGCCCGCGCCGCCGGTCAGGATGCCGTTGAGGTGCAGGACGAGGGTCGTCTTGCCCGCGCCGTTCGGGCCGAGCAGCGCGACTCGCTCGCCCTTCGCGATCGTCAGGTCGACGCCGAAGAGGGCTTGGTGGCCGTCGGGGTAGGCGAAGGCCAGGCCGGAAACTTCGAGAGAGGCAGTCACAGCGTCCATCCCAGCAGACAGACCACGAGCGCCGCACAGGGGAGGGCAAGCGCCGCCTGCCACTGCGCCCGTGACGCGGTCACCTCGTCGATCACCGGCATCGAACCCGCGTAGCCGCGGCTGACCATCGCCAGATGCACCCGTTCACCCCGTTCGTAGGAGCGGATGAACAGCGCCCCGGCCGATTTGGCGAGGACGCCCCAGTGGCGTACGCCGCTCGCCTCGAAGCCGCGCGACTCCCGCGCGATCTTCATGCGCCGCATCTCGTCCGCGATGACATCGCCGTAGCGGATCATGAAGGACGCGATCTGCACCAGCAGCGGCGGCAGCTTCAGACGTTGCAGGCCCAGCAACAGCTCCCTCAGTTCGGTCGTCGAGGCCAACAGCACCGACGCCGCGACCCCGAGCGTGCCCTTCGCCAGTACGTTCCACGCGCCCCACAGACCGCTCTCGCTCAGCGACATGCCGAGCACCTGCACCCGTTCGCCCTCCGCCACGAACGGCATCAGGACCGCGAACGCGACGAACGGCACCTCGATCAGCAGGCGCTTCAGCAAGTAGCCCGCCGGGACCCGGGCCGTGTACGCCACCGTCCCGAGGAGCATCGCGTACAGCGCGAACGCCCACATCGCCTCGCGCGGCGTCGAGACGACGACCACGACGAAGCCGAAGACCGCGGCGAGCTTCGTGTGCGGCGGCAGCGCGTGCACGGGCGAGTGCCCGGCGCGGTAGAGGCGGTGTGCGTGTCCGGCGCCCATGTCAGACGCTCTCGCCCACGGTGACCTCGGTGGAGGCCGCGTCGCTCGTACGGCGCCTGCGCAGCGCCCAGAAGATTCCGGAACCGGCGACGACGGTCACGCCGACGCCGATGATCCCGGCGAGGCCCCCGGAGAGGCGGGCGTCGGTGATGTCCTTGACGCCGTAGTCGGCGAGCGGCGAGCCGGCGGAGGCGTGCTCCTCGGTCTTGCTGTCGATGCCCTTGTCGTGGGCGACCTTCTCCAGGCCGTCGGGGTTGGCCGAGGCGTAGAAGGAGACGAAGCCGGCGAGGACGAGGGAGGTGATCAGGCCGGTGATCCAGACCTTGCGGTGCGAGCGCGGGGCCGCGGGGGCGGGCGCGGCGGCGGGGACGGCGTCGACCAGTTCGCCGCCGACCTTCAGCTTGAGCGGCGCTCGCAGGCCGCGGGCGCCGTGGACCAGGTCCGGGCGGACGGCCACCACCGCGCCGACGGTCAGCGCCGTGATCACCGCTTCGCCGATGCCGATGAGGACGTGGACGCCGATCATCGCGGTGGCGACCTTGCCGATGGAGACGTCGGTCGTCCCCCCGATGGCGTAGAGGAGGGTGAAGACGATCGCGGCGGCCGGGACGGAGAGCACGGCGGCCACGAAGGAGGCGACCGTGATCGAGCGGCGGCCGCGCGGCAGCACCTTCACGAGGCCCCGGAAGACGAGGTAGGCGACGACCGTGGTGGTGATCGCCATGTCCGTGATGTTCACGCCGAGCGCGGTCAGGCCGCCGTCGGCGAAGAGGACGCCCTGCATCAGCAGGACGACGGAGACGCAGAGGACCCCTGTGTAGGGGCCGACCAGTATCGCGGCCAGCGCACCTCCCAGGAGGTGGCCGCTGGTGCCCGCCGCCACGGGGAAGTTCAGCATCTGCACGGCGAAGATGAACGCCGCCACGAGTCCGGCCAGCGGTGCGGTGCGTTCGTCCAGCTCACGGCGGGCACCGCGCAGGCTGACGGCCACGGCGCCCGCGGCGACGACACCGGCGGCCGCCGAGACGGGGGCATTGATGAATCCGTCGGGTACATGCATGGCAGGGCACTCCGGCGCTCGGGCAGATGGTTAACCGTTCGATGATAGTGCTTTGTTGCGAACAGCTTGCAAGAGCGTCTCACCACCAATTGCACCCGGTCCGTACACACGGGCCCTGACGCACATAGCGGACTTATGGGACATTGGACGACATGACCGTCGGCATAGAGCAGTACGTCGAGCAGTACGTCCGGGCCCATGTCGTCACCGACTCCCCGGACGTGCACCGGGCCGTACCCGCTGTGCTGCGCTACGACGGCCAGGTCCGCGTCACCCTGCCCGGCGCCGGCGCATGGGCCTTCCCGCGCGATCTCCTCGAACGCGGGCTCCGGGCGCCGGTCCGCGGCGAGCACATCCGGATCTGGCCGTGCGGACGGGTCCAGGTCGTCATCGAGCTCCACCCGCGGGAACGACAGGGGCCCGGACAGCCGAACGGGGTGACGGTCGTGCAGTTCGACGTGAAAGCGCTGATCCGCTTCCTGCGTCGTACGTACACGGCCGTCACCCCGGCGGCGACGGTCACTCCCTGACGGCTAGGCGTCGACGAGCTCCCGCTCCTTCTCCTGGGCCGCGTTCAGGCCCTCGCCCTCGACGTCCACGTTGGGCAGCGCCCGGTCCAGCCACTTCGGCAGCCACCAGGCCCGCTTGCCGAGCAGCGCGAGCACCGCGGGCACGATCGTCATGCGGACCACGAACGCGTCGAGGAAGACGGCGATCGCGAGGCCGAAGCCGATCATCTTGACCATCTGCTCGGAGGAGCCGATGAAGCCGGCGAACACCGCGATCATGATGACCGCCGCGGCCGTGACGACCCGGGCGCCGTGCCGGAACCCGGTGACGATGGCCTGCGCGGGCCGCTCCCCGTGGACGTACGCCTCGCGCATACGGGTCACGAGGAAGACCTCGTAGTCCATGGCGAGACCGAAGACCACGCCCACCATGAAGATCGGCATCATCGACATGACCGGGCCGGTCTGTTCGACGCCGAAGAGCGAGCCGAGCCAGCCCCACTGGTAGACGGCGACGACGGCGCCGAGCGCGGCGAGCACCGAGAGCAGGAAGCCGAGGGCCGCCTTGAGCGGGACGAGGACCGAGCGGAAGACGACCATCAGGAGCAGGAAGGCGAGGCCGACGACGAGCGCGAGGTAGGGCACGAGCGCGTCGTTGAGCTTCTGCGAGACGTCGATGTTCATGGCCGTGGAACCGGTGACGGCGAGTTCGGCGCCGGTGTCGGCCTTGATGTCCTTGCCCGCGTCACGGATGGCGTGGACGACGTTCTCGGTCTCGACGGAGGACGGCTTGTACTTGGAGACGACGTTGACGATGGCCGTGTCACCGGCCTTGTTGAACGTCGCCGGGGTGACGGCGGCGACGCCGTCCGTGCCCTTGATCTCCTTGACGACGCGGTCGACGGCGGCCTTCGGGTCGTCCGCGCCCTTGGCGTCGACGACCGTCATCAGCGGGCCGTTGAAGCCGGGGCCGAAGCCGTCGGAGAGCAGGTCGTAGGCCTTGCGCTGGGTGGTGTCGGTGGGCTGTACGCCGTCGTCGGGCAGGCCGAGTTCGAGCGAGGCGACCGGGACGGCCATCGCGCCGAGACCGATGACGGCCGCGACGAGGACCATGACCGGGCGGCGCAGCACGAAGCGGGCCCAGCGGGTGCCCATGTTGGCCTTGGGCTCGGCGGCCGGGTCGGACGACTCCTGCGCCTTGCGGGCCTTGCGGCCGTGGACGCGCTTGCCCACGTAGCCGAGCAGCGCCGGTATCAGGGTCAGCGCGATGAGGACGGCGATGGCGACCGTGCCGGCCGCGGCGATGCCCATCTTCGTCAGCATCGGGATGTTGACGACGGCGAGGCCGACCAGGGCGATGACGACGGTCAGACCGGCGAAGACGACGGCCGAACCGGCGGTGCCGACGGCCCGTCCGGCGGCCTCCTCGTGCTTGCGGCCCTCGGCGAGTTCGGCGCGGTAGCGGGAGACGATGAACAGCGCGTAGTCGATGCCGACCGCGAGGCCGATCATCATCGCGAGGATCGAGGTGGTGGAGCCGAGGTCGAGCGCGTTGGCGAGCGCGGTGATCGAGGAGACGCCGATGCCGACGCCGATCAGCGCGGTGAGCAGCGGGAGCCCGGCCGCGACCAGCGAGCCGAAGGTGATGACCAGGACGACGGCCGCGACCGCGATACCGATGATCTCGGTGGCGCCGGTCTCCGGCATGGCCTGGAAGGCGTCACCGCCCGCCTCGACGGTCAGCCCGGTCTTCTTCGCGTCGTCGATGACCTTCTGCAGCGCGTCCCGGTCGTCGTCGGTCAGCTCCATCGAGGAGACCTTGTACGTGGCCGAGGTGTAGGCGATCGTGCCGTCCTTGCTCACCGTCTTGGCGACGTACGGGTCGGCGACCGAGGCGACCTGCTTGGAGCTGTTCTTGAGGGCGGCGACGGTGTCCTGGACGTCGGCCTTGTTGGCGGCGCCGGTGAGCTTCTCGTCCGTCGGCGCCTTGAAGACGATGCGGGCGGTCGCGCCGTCCGCGGCGGTGCCGGGGAAGCGCGCGTCGAGCAGGTCGAACGCCTTCTGCGCCTCGGTGCCGGGGATCGAGAAGGAGCTGGAGGCGGCGGTCGGCGCGGTGGCGGCGCCCACGCCCGCGAGGGTGAGCAGCGCGATCCATATCAGGACGACGAAGTGGCGCCGCCGATAGGCGAGCTTGCCGATTTTGTAGAGGAATGTGGCCACGGGGGGCGACTCCCGGTCAGGTCGTTGCGTACAGCTGGGCAGGGATCATCAGCCCGACGACGTGAGCGGTCGCGTCAGGTGCGGGGTGAGGGACGACGGGAAAGGGGGATCAGGCGCTGAGGGCGGGGAGGACTACAGCGTCGATGTACGAGGTCAGGTAGGCCTGGGTCGGGGGCTGTTCGTCGATGAGCGTGCGGGTGGCGAACGCGCCGATCAGCATGTGGATCACATAGCCGAGCCCCGGGTTGTCGGCCCGGATCTCGCCGCGTTCCACGGCTCTCCGCAACAGCCGGTCGAGCCCCGACAGCTCGGGCTCGACGATCCATTCCCGGAAGGCTTCCAGGAGGTCGGGGTTGGCGTGCACGGCGACCATCAGGCCGCGCATCAGCGCACTGTTCTGCTCCATGTGACAGTCGTCCTCACGGACGGCCATCGCGTGCAGGTCACCGCGGAGCGAGCCGGTGTCGATCTCGGCGAAGCGCGGCTTCTGCTGCCGCAGCGCCTTCACCACCAGCTCCGCCTTCCCGCCCCACTGGCGGTAGAGCGTCGCCTTGCTGGCCCGGGTCCTGGCGGCGACGGCGTCCATCGTCAGGGCGTCGTAACCGACCTCGCGGAGCAGATCGAGCACGGCGCCGTACAGCTCGGCCTCGCGCTCGGGGGTGATCCGGCTGCGGCGCGCCGTTGCCTCCGCGACCATGATCGTCACCTCTTCCTCGGATCTCGTACGCCCTGAACATACCCTGCGCCCTAACGAAACGAAACCGTTTCGTACGTGGGGTCCACCACAGTCATAAAGAACGTGTAGGCGAACGTGCAGGGACCCGATCAGGCCGGTACCGGTACCCGTATGTACGGCGGCCCGGTTGCCTAAGCCCCCGGGACGGCAAAGCATGAGGAGGTGACTGAGGCGACTGAGGCGAACGAGGACGACACGGGCCGGGCCTACCTGCGGTTCCCGCACCTGAGCGGCGAGCGACTCTGCTTCGTCGTCGAGGACGATCTGTGGGTCGCGCCCGTCGACGGCTCCGCGCGGGCGTGGCGGATCACCGTCGACCGCACGAAAGTCAGCCATCCCCGGTTCTCCCCGGACGGCGAACACATCGCGTACACGACCTGGCGCAGCCTCGACCCGGAGATCTACGTGTCCCCGGCGGACGGCGGCTCCGCGCGCCGCCTCACCTTCTGGGGCAGCGTCGACACGCAGGTGCGCGGCTGGACCCCGGACGGCGACATCCTCGCGGTGGCCTCGCACGGCGAGCCGTTCTCCTACTTCACCTTCGCCTACCGCGTCCCCACCGACGGCTCCCCCGGCGGCAAGCTGCCCTGGGGCCCGGTCTCCGACATACAGGTCGCCGACATCGGAGGCGAGCGCAAGACGCTGCTCCTGACGGGTACGCCGCCGCACGAACCGGCCTCCTGGAAGCGCTACCGGGGCGGCGCCCAGGGCCGGCTGTGGATGCACGGCGAGCGCATCCTCGCCGACCTCGACGGCCACCTCGACGACCCGATGTTCGTCGACGGCCGCATCGCGTTCCTCTCCGACCACGAGGGCATCGGCAACGTCTACTCGTGCCTGCCCGACGGGTCCGACCTCACCCGCCACACCGACCACGACGCCTTCTACGCCCGCCACGCCTCCAGCGACGGCACCCGCGTCGTCTACCAGTGCGCGGGCGAGATCTGGCTCCTCGACGACCTCTCGCCCACCTCGCGCCCGCGCCGCCTCGATGTCCGCCTGGGCGGGCCGCGCGCCGGGCGCCGCTCCTACCAGGTCCCGGCCGCCCTCCACATCGACGCGCTCTCCGTCGACGAGACCGGCCGCGCCAGCGCCGTCGTCGTGCGCGGCAGCCTGTACTGGCTGACCCACCGCGACGGCCCGGCCCGCACCATCGCCGACACCCCGGGCGTCCGCGTCCGGCTGCCCGAGATGCTCGGCTCCGGCGGCCAGGTCGCCTACGTCACCGACGTGGCGGGCGAGGACACCGTGGAGATCGCCTACCTGCCGCGCGCCACCGGCGACCGCCCGCCGCGCCGCCTCGCGGGCGGCGACCTGGGCCGCGTACAGGAACTGGTCAGCGACCCGGACGGGGAGCGCCTGGCCATCGCCTCGCACGACGGGCGGCTCCTGCTCATCGACGCGGGCGAGGAGCCGGAAGAGTCGGGAGAGCCGGGGCAGTCGGGAGAGCCGGGGGAGCCGGAGGAGCCGGAGGGGCAGGTCACCGAGCTGATCCGGTCCGTCAACGGGCCCGTCCGCGATCTCGCCTTCTCGCCCGACGGCGCCTGGCTGACCTGGTCGCACCCGGGCATCGGCCGCTCCCTGCGGCAGATCAAGCTGGCCCGGATCAAGGACCGTACGATCGTCGACGTCACCGACGGCCGCTTCGAGGACGAGAACCCGGTCTTCACCCGCGACGGCCGCTACCTGGCGTTCCTGTCCTGGCGCGGCTTCGACCCGGTCTACGACGTGCACACCGGCGACCTGTCCTTCCCGCTCGGCTGCCGCCCCTACCTCGTACCGCTGTCGTCCGCGACGGCCTCACCGTTCGCGCTCTCGCCCGACGGGCGCACGGCGGCAGGCGGACTCGACCCGATCGAGGAGACCGGCTCCGGGCTCACCCAGGCCGCGCCGACCGTCGAGATCGAGGGGCTCGCCAACCGTGTCGTGCCCTTCCCGGTCGCCGCCTCCAAGTACTCGGGCCTGCACCCCGTCTCCGGCGGCGGGCTCGTCTGGCTGCGGTGGCCGATCTCGGGCGCGCTCGGCGAGACGTTCGCCAACCCGGCCGACACCTCCTCGCAGCCCACGCTCGAACACTTCTCCCTCGCCAAGTGCAAGAAGACGCAGCTCGTCGACCACATGGACTGGTTCGCGGTCAGCGGCGACGGAACCCGGCTCGTCGTCGGCGACGAGGGCGAGCTGCGCGCCGTCCCCTCCACCGAGAGCGGTGACAGCGACTCCACCGTCTGGATCGACCTGCGCCGCATCCTGCACGAGGCCGATCCGCCCGCCGAGTGGCGCGGCGCCTTCGAGGAGGCGGGCCGCATCATCCGCGCCTACTTCTGGGAGCCGCGGATGGGCGGCATCGACTGGTCCGGCGTCCTCGACCAGTACCGTCCGCTCGTCGAACGGGTCGCGTCCCCCGACGAGTTCGCCGACCTGCTCCGCGAGGTCCTCGGCGAACTCTGCACCTCCCACGCCTACGTCTCCGCCGCCCGCCGCAACGAGGGCCCGGCCCACTACCAGCGCGCCCAGGGCCTCCTCGGCGCCAACTTCGTCTGCCGCGGCGACCGGTGGATGGTGGCCCGCATCCTGCCCGGCGACTCCTCCGACTCCAAGGCCCGCTCCCCGCTGGCCGGCACCGGCATCCGCGAAGGCGCCGTCCTCACGCACGTCGACGGCCGCCCGGTCGACCCGGTCACGGGCCCGTTCCCGCTGCTCGCGGGCGCGGGCGGCACCACCGTCGAGCTGACCTTCGCCCGCTCCGAGGGCGGCGGCCGACCGCGCCGCGTCGCCGTCGTCCCCCTCGTCGACGAACGCCCGCTGCGCTACCAGGACTGGGTCGCCAGCCGCCGCGAGGTCGTACGGGAGCTGAGCGGCGGCAAGTGCGGCTACCTGCACATCCCCGACATGGGCGGCTCGGGATGGGCCCAGTTCAACCGCGACCTGCGCATGGAGGTGTCCCGGCCCGCCCTCATCGTCGACGTACGGGGCAACGCGGGCGGCCACATCAGCGAGCTGGTCATCGAGAAACTCGGCCGGAAGATCATCGGCTGGGACCTGACCCGCAACGCCCAGGCCGTCTCCTACGCCTCCAACGCGCCGCGCGGGCCGGTCGTCGCCCTCGCGGACGAGGCGACCTCCTCCGACGGCGACATGATCACCGCCGCGTTCAAGCTGCTCGGGCTCGGGCCCGTCGTCGGCCAGCGCACCTGGGGCGGCGTCGTCGGTATGACCGGACGCCACAAGCTCGGCGACGGCACGGTGATCACGGTGCCGATGAACGCGGCCTGGTTCCCCGAGTACGGCTGGTCCGTCGAGAACCGCGGCGTCGACCCCGACTTCGAGGCGCTGCGCACCCCGCTCGACTGGGCCGAGGGCCGGTACGCGCAGCTCGACGACGCGGTCCACCTCGCGCTCGACCTGCTGGAGAAGCAGGGCGCCCTTGAACCGCCGGACCTCTCGGACGTGCCGGACAAACGGAGGCCGCCGCTGCCGCCACGGTGAGCGGCATACGGCAGTGGCCCCGCCCGGCGTCCCGGGCGGGGCCACTGCGTTCAGGACAGGGCGTCAGGCGTCGCGGCCCTGGCCGAACTTGTCCTGCGTCCGCTGCGAGGCGTCCTGCGCCCGGTCACGGCCCTGCCGACCACGCTCGCTCAGCTCGTCCTGGCCCTGCTGCCCGCGCTCGCGCGCCTGGTCCTGGGCGTCGCCCATGCGGCCCTTGGCCTTGTTGGAGAGCTCGTCGGCCTTGTCCTGGAACTGGTCCTTGATGCCCATGCTGTGTTCACTCCCGAAGGGGTTGGTGGGGTGGGGCTCGACCAGACTGACACGCCGGGACATCAGCCGCATTTCGATCAATAACGGACCGTGGTGAGGGCCTGAAACCGCAGGTCGGTCAGTGCGTTCGGGCCGTCTCGTCGGCGGCGCCACCCGCCCCCACCAGCCCCCGCGAGACGCTTCCGAGCCGCGGCTCGAACCGGCGCATCTCGCGCTGCCCGACCGTGCCGATGAGCGCGGGCAGATAGCCGCGGATGCCCTGCATGCCCCGCAGCCACCACTGCGCGTACACGTGCGAGGAGCGCCGCTCGATGCCGTCCACGAGCCGGTCGACGGCCGGGCCCAGCGGATACGTCTTGTTCGACGGCCACGGCAGCCGCTGGCGCAGCTCGCGCATCACGTCGTCCTGGTCGGCGCCGCGCACCATGTCGGTGTCGGTCCAGGACAGGTAGCCGACGCCGACCTTCACGCCCTTGTAGCCGACCTCGGCGCGCAGGCTGTGCGCGTACGCCTCCACACCCGACTTCGACGCGCAGTACGCGGACATCATCGGCGCGGGTGTGATCGCGGCGAGCGAGGCGATCTGCAGAAGGTAGCCGCGCGACTCCATCAGTACGGGCAGGAACGCGCGGCCCGTCACGGCGGAGCCGATGAGGTTGACCTCGATGACGCGGCGCCAGGCGACGGGGTCCGAGTCGACGAACGGCCCGCCCGTGGCCACACCGGCGTTGGCCACGACGATGTCGACCTTTCCGAACCGCTCCTTCACCTCCTCGGCGACCCGCGCCATCGCCACGTGGTCGGTGACGTCGGCGTGCCACCAGTCGGCGTCGGAGTGCAGCCGCCCCGCGACCTGCTTCAGCTCGTCCGGCTCCAGACCGACGAGCGCGATCTTGGCGCCGCGCGCGGACAGCTTGCGCGCGAGCAGCTCACCGACCCCGCGCGCCGCACCGGTGACGACCACGACCTGACCCTCAAGGCTGACCCTGCTCATGCGACATCCGCCCCCTTCTCCGTACGGTTCTCCAGGTTCCCCAGGTAAGTGGCGGCCAGTTCACGGATCTCGCCCGTGACGGCCTCCGGCGCCTCGATGGGCGTCATGTGCCCGAGTCCGGGCAGCTCGCTCAGTCCTGCGCACTCGGGCAGCGCGGCGGCGATCCGCCGGGCGTGCACGATCGGGGTGAGCCGGTCCGCGGTGCCGCCGAGCACGGCCACCGGCAGCGTCAGCTCGGCCAGGGCCGCGTCCATGTCGAGCGTCTCCAGGACGTGCGACCAGCCGTGGCGCACGGCGCGCGGGCAGGCGTGCACGATGTGGGCGCACGCCTCGACCTGGCCGGGCGCGGCGCCGGGCCCCATGGTCGCGTACTTGAGGATCCGCTTGCCGAGCGGCGTGACGGGCCCGAGCGGCGCCTTCGACCCGAGGACCGACCGCGTCAGCCTGGTCCGCACCGCGCCCGCGAAGAGCAGCGGCACGACGGTCGCCTCGGCCACGAGCCGCGAACTGCCGGTGCTGCACAGCAGAACAGCGGCCGCGTGCTCCTTGAACCTGTCCCGCCCCGCGGCGGCCATCATCGTCATGCCGCCCATGGAGTGCCCGGCGAGCACGGCCCGCTCACCCGGCGCGAGCACCGCGCCGAGCACGGCCTCCAGGTCGTCGGCGAGCATGCCGGCGGTGTACGGGAGGTGCGTGGCGGCGGGTGAACGCCCGTGCCCGCGCTGGTCGTAGACGATCACCCGGTGATCGGTGGCGAGGGCGCGGATCTGCGCGGCCCAGAACGCCGTCGAGCAGGTCCACCCGTGCGAGAGCACCACGGCGGGCGCGTCGTCGGGGCCGTGCACCTCCACGTACAGCCGTGATCCGTCCGCGGAGACGGCGGTCAGTTCGCGGGCGGGGACGGGCGGTGCGTAGGGCCCGGTCCGCATATGGGTCAGCCGGCTCATGCGGCGCTCACCTCAGCCTTCTTCGCAGTGTCCTCGGCGGCTGCCACCGGTGGATCGGCGGGGGCGCGCAGTACCTCGTACTCCCCCACGTCCACATGGCGCGTGGCCTGCCGGAACTCGGTCGTCGTGCCGGGCCACACGGTCGTGTTGACCCCGTTCTCGTCGAGGTACCAGCTCTTGCAGCCGCCGGTGTTCCACACGGTCCGCTTCATCCGGTCCTGTACGCGGTTGTTCCAGCCGGTGACGGCACTCTCGCGCGGGGTGAGGGCGACCCGGCCGCCGAGCACGTTCAACTGGCGCAGGTAGTCCGCCAGGTAGTTCAGCTGGGCCTCGATCATCAGGATCATCGAGGAGTTCCCGAGCCCGGTGTTGGGCCCGATGACCGTCATGAAGTTCGGGAAGCCCGCGGCGGTCGCCCCGCGCAGGGCGGCCATCCCGCCCTTCCAGCTCTCGGCCAGGCTGACGCCGTCGGCGCCGATGACGCGCTGGGCGATCGGCATGTCGGTGACGTGGAACCCGGTGCCGAAGACGATCGCGTCGGCCTCGGCCTCGGTGCCGTCGGCGGCGACGAGGGTGCTGCCCCGTATCTCGCTCAGCCCGGAAGCCACGACATCGACGTTCGGCCGGGCGAGCGCGGGATAGTACGTGTTGGACAGCAGGATCCGCTTGCAGCCGATGCGGTAGTCCGGGGTGAGCTTGGCGCGCAGGGCCGGGTCCTTGACCGCCCGGTACATGTTCCGCTTGGCGAGCTGTTCGACCAGGCCCAGTTCGTCGGGGTGCTTGGTGAACGCCTGGACCTGCAACTCCCGTATGCCCCACAGCACTCCGCGCCGCGCCTGCGTGGTGAACGGCAGTCGGCGGTGGAGCCAGCGTTCGGCCTTGGTGATGGCGCGGTCGGCGCGCGGCATCACCCACGGCGGGGTGCGCTGGAAGAGGGTGAGCCGCCCGACCTCCTGCTGGACGGCGGGCACGATCTGAATGGCGGAGGCACCGGTCCCGATCATGGCGACGCGCTTGCCGCGCAGGTCGTAACCGTGGTCCCAGCGGGCGGAGTGGAAGACCTTGCCGGGGAAGGTGTCGATGCCGGGTATGTCGGGCACCTTGGGGTCGGAGAGCGGCCCGGTGGCGGAGACGACGACATCGGCGGTGAGCGTGCCGGAGGCGGTGTCGATCTCCCACCGGAGCCGCTCGCCGTCCCACCGCAGTTGCCGCACCTCGGCGTTGAGACGTATGTGCGGCCGCAGCCGGAAGGTGTCGGCGACGTGCTCCAGGTACTCCCGGATCCGCTCCTGCCCGGAGAAGGTGCGCGGCCAGTCCGGGTTCGGGGCGAAGGAGAACGAGTACAGGTGCGAGGGCACGTCGCAGGCGCACCCCGGGTAGCTGTTGTCGCGCCAGGTGCCGCCCACCGCGTCGGCGCGCTCCAGGACCACGAAGTCGGTGACGCCCTCGCGGCGCAGCCTGACCGCGGCGCCCAGACCGCCGAAGCCGGACCCGATCACCGCCACCCGTACGTGTTCGTGCTCCTGTTCGGGCATCTCGGCGCCTCCCTTGCCGCGCGACTGCGCCAGTGAACACTGGCACAGTTGGTGAGCGTAGAGCAGGGGCGTACTGATGGGTAGGGGTCGGGTCGAGGAAAGTTACCGGCAGTACGGCTTAGGGTCGTGGGCGTGGCAGAAACGGTGACGGAACCAGACGACCCGGCCGACGAGGACAGCGGCCCGCGCGAATACCGCATGGAGGAACTGGCGGCGGCGGCCGGCATCACCGTCCGCACCGTCCGCTTCTACCGCGAACGCGGCCTGATCAAGCCGCCCCGTCGCGAGGGCCGCATCGCCTGGTACGACGAGACGCACCTCACCCGGCTGCGGACGATCGCCGCGCTCCTGGACCGCGGCCACACCCTCACCGGCATCACGGAACTCTCCGAGGCGTTCGACCGGGGCCGCGACGTCGGCGAACTCCTCGGCCTCGGCGAGCCCACCGAGGAGACCCCGGTCCGCCTCACCCCCGAGGAACTGGCCGACCACTTCGCGGGCGAGGTGACCCCGGAGAACCTCCAGGCCGCCCTCGACCTCGGCTACCTCGGCACCGACGGCGAGGAGATCGTCCACGTCAGCCGCCGCCTCCTGGAGGTCTCGTCGGCCCTGGTCCGCGAGGGCATCCCGCTGGCCGAGGTCCTCTCGGCGGCGAGCCGCGTCCGCGAACACGCCGACGCCATGGCCACCCTCTTCACGGACATGGTCCTGGCCCACGGCACGGAGAAGGACGTGCAGCGCTTGCGGCCGCTGGCCAAGTCGGTGGTGGAGGCGGAACTGTCCATGGCCCTGGACAGAAAACTGCCGCCGCCGGGGCCGTGACATGGCCCCGGCCCTCGCCCTGGCCGGGAGGCTGCCGCCGCCCTCCGACCGGTGACTCAGACCGGCAGCCACCACCGCGCCCCGCAGATCCCGCCGCCCACCAGCTTGTACGCCCCCGGCGGCCGGCGCAGGTCTTCGAGGCCGGGCTCCGGCACGGTGGTGACGACCCGTCCCGTACGCGGGTCACCGCCCACGCACTTCACGCTTCTACGGGCGACCGGGTGCGGCAGTGCGGCTGCTCGCCTACGAGAAGACCACCGTCACCGGTGCGTGATCCGACCACCGCTCAGCGTGGGTGGCGGCCCGCTCCACGAACCCCTTGACCGCGCGCCCGGCGAGCCCGGGGGTCGAAACCAGCACGTCAATGCGCCAACCGGTGTCGTTGTCGAAGGCCCGCCCCCGGTACGACCACCACGAGTACGGCCCCTCGACCCCCGGGTGCAGCGCCCGCACTACATCCACGTAGCCGCCGTCCGCCGCGTCGTAGACCCGGCTCAGCCACTCCCGTTCCTCGGGCAGGAAGCCGGAGCTCTTCTTGTTGCCGCGCCAGTTCTTGAGGTCGGCCTCGGTGTGGGCGATGTTCCAGTCGCCGCAGACGACGACCTCGCGGCCCTCGGCGGCGGCCCGTACGCGCAGCTCCTTCAGGTACTCCAGGAACTCGGCCATGAAGCGGATCTTCTCGTCCTGGCGCTCGGTGCCGACCTCGCCGGAGGGCAGGTAGAGGCTGGCGACGATCACGCCGGGCAGGTGGGCCTCGACGTAGCGGCCGCTGGTGTCGAACTCCTCGGACCCGAAGCCGATCCGTACGTGGTCGGGCGCGCGCCGCGTGTACAGCGAGACGCCGGCCCGGCCCTTGGCGGCGGCGGGCGCGTGCACGACGTGCCAGCCCTCGGGGGCGCGCACCTCGGCGGGCAGCTGCCCGGGTTCGGCGCGGACCTCCTGCAGGCACACGACGTCGGCCTCGGTGGCGCCGAGCCACTCCACGAAGCCCTTCTTGGCGGCGGCGCGGAGCCCATTCACGTTCACGGTGGTCACAGTCAGCACTGGGCCACGGTACCGGCACACTGAACAAGTACACCGCCCCTGCAAGCATAGAGATACGATCACACGCATGAGTATCCAGACCTCGCCCGGCACGGCGATAGCCCTGCGCACCGTCTCCTACGGCCACCCCGACGCGGTCGCACTGAACGACCGCGTGCAGCTCGAGTACGCGGAGCGCTACGGCGACGAGGGCGACATCACACCGCTCGACCCGACGATGTTCACCCCGCCGCGGGGCCTCTACCTGATCGCGTACGACGAGGCGGGCACGCCGCTCGCCACCGGCGGCTGGCGCGCCCAGGACGCGAACGAGGAGGCGTACGCGGACGGCGACGCCGAGCTGAAGCGCATGTACGTCACACCGGAGGCGCGCGGCCTGGGTCTGGCCCGCCGGATCCTGGCGGCCCTGGAGGCGGACGCCCGCGCGGCGGGCCGCAGGCGCATGGTCCTGGAGACGGGCACGAAGCAGCCGGAGGCGATCGCCCTGTACGCGTCGAGCGGGTACGAGGAGTGCGCCAAGTTCGGCCTGTACCGCTTCGAGGAGCTGAGCCGCTGTTACGCCAAGGCGCTGTAGGAAGTGGCCGTGTGGTGACCGTCACAGCGGTCCCCACAGCGGTCGCCACACCGGGGCGCAGTGGGGCGCATGCCCACAAAGCAAGAACCCCGCCGGTTTCCCGGCGGGGTTCTCAATTGCGGTGGACCTGTGGGGATTTGAACCCCAGACCCCCTCGATGCGAACGAGGTGCGCTACCAGACTGCGCCACAGGCCCTTGCAACGAGTGAAACTCTAGCACCCTCACCCGGTAGCCCCAAAATCGCTTCCTGGCAGGTCAGCCAGGTCACTCGTTGGCGGCTCGCGGACGGCCCCCGGCCTCGGCGCCGTCGTCGTACTGGTCGAAGAGCGGCGTGCGGCCCCGCTCGCGGGAGCGGCGGGCGGAGGCGGCGCGGCGGGCGTCGCTGCGGCCGTCGTCGGCGGGCTGCTCCTGCGGCGGCTCGGGGGCGGCCTGCCCGGCCGCGGAGGAGCGGGCCGCGCTCCATGTCTCGGGAGCGCCGTAGTCGACGCCGCCGCCCGCGCGCGGGGCGACCGGTGCGGTCACGTAGGTCGGCAGCGGTACGGGGACGGGGTCCCAGCTCTCACCGGCGCCGGGCGGGCGCTGGCGCTCGCGCTGCTGGTCGACCCACTCGGCGTGATCGGTCTGCTCGACGAGCGCGCGCCGGTCGGCGGCGAGCGCCTCCAGGCCGGGGTCGGTGCCGATCTCGGTGTCTGGGCCGTCCTCCAGGTCTTCGGCGGCGCCGCGCTGCGCGGCCGGCTGGCGGCGGCGCGGCTGGCGCTCGCGCAGGCGCTGGGCGGCGATCTCGGCGCGGCGGCGGTCCATGACGTAGGCGAAGCGGCGTCGTTCCTGGGCGCGCAGGTGGACGATGTAGGTGCTGAGCAGCAGCGCGGGTACGACGGGCGCCCACAGGAACGCGACCCCGCCGACCCCGGCGACGACGGCGCCCGCGGTGAAGGCGGCGAAGAGCAGCACGGTCGTACGGCGCCTGCGCGCGAGCACCTTGGTGCGGCGGGCCCGCGCCTGCGCCTCGGCGGAAGTGACGCGCGCGGGGCGGGACTTGGCGGCGGACTTGGCCGCGGGCTCGACGGCGGGCTCCGGCTGGGGTTCGGGCGCGCGGGCCGGCTCGGGGCGCTGTCGCGTGGTGGCCGCGGGCGCGCCGAGGGCCCGGACGTCCACCGCGTCGGTGGGCGCGTCCGGGTCGGCCGGGGGCCGCTCGTCCGTCTCCGGGGAGCGCGCCTGCAGGTCCTTGGCGTACCGGCGCTCCATGCCCGCTCGTCCGGACAGAAGTCGGATGGCGGTGCTGAAGCGTTCCGTCGGACGGGCTTCGTTCAGCTCGTCCTGCCTACGGAGCCACATCGGCACCAAGTAGGCGGCCCAGGCCCCGACGATGACTGCGTAGATGAGGCCGCTGCTGCTCACGCCTCACACCGTAGAGGGGTTTACGGGGAGCCATCCGCCAATTGAGCCGGTGTGTCGCACGATCTGCCTGATATTTCGAGCATTTTTTCCGACTGGTGCGATCAACTGGCCGCCGCGGGCACGAATTCATTGGCGCCGAGGCCTAATTCGAACATTTATTTCATTTTGAGGGTGCGCCCGGATCGATGGCGCTGGAACCGGCCGGACCTGCGGTGTTTCCGCGCCGTCCGCGCCGCCAGCGACGAAGGAGCCCTTCGGGGACCTCTTCGGCGGTGAGCGCGAAGACGAGGTGGTCGCGCCAGCCGCCGTCGATGTGCAGATAGCGGGGCCGCAGCCCCTCCTCGCGGAATCCGAGTTTCTCCACGACGCGGCGGCTCGGCCCGTTCTCCGGGCGAATGCAGACCTCGATGCGGTGCAGGCCGACCGTGCGGAAGCAGTGGTCGACGGCGAGCGCGACGGCGGTGGGCATCACCCCGCGCCCGGCCACGCCCTGATCCACCCAGTAGCCGACGTGGCCCGAGCACATCGAGCCCCAGGTGATCCCGGCGACCGTCAACTGGCCCACGACCACGCCCTGGTACTCGATGACGAACGGCAGCATCCGGCCCGCGTTCGCCTCCGAGCGCAGATGGCGGACCATCTGGCGGTACGTGGGACGGTGCGAGACCGGGCCGCTCGCGGTGGGCGGCGGGATGGTCGCCTCCCAGGGGCGCAGCCAGTCGCGGTTGCGGCGGTTGACCTCACGCCAGGCGCGCTGGTCGCGCAGCCTTATGGGCCGGAGGACGACATCGCCCTCCGCCAGGACGACGGGCCAGGACGAGCTGTTCAGTGCGCACCCCCGGCTTCGTGGGCGTCAGGTCCGGGGTCAGCTTCGGCGTCAGGTCCGGTGTCGGGCCTGGGGTGGTCGCCGCCGCGCAGTTGGTCCACGGCGTGCGCGAGGAGCGGCGCCAGGACGGCGAGACCGTCCTTCACCCCGCCGCTCGAACCCGGCAGGTTCACGATCAGTGTGCGCCCGGCGACCCCGGCCCGGCCACGCGAGAGCGCGGCGGTGGGCACCTTCTCGCGCCCGTACGCGCGGATCGCCTCGGGGATGCCCGGGACGTCGTACTCGATGACGCGGGCGCTCGCCTCGGGGGTGCGGTCGGTGGGCGAGATCCCGGTGCCGCCGGTGGTGACGACGACGTCGTACGCCGCCTGGACCGCTCCCCGCAGCGCCGCCTCGACGGGGTCGCCGTCCGGTACGACCTGCGGGCCCTCGACCTCGAAGCCGAGCTCGCGCAGCCCTTCGACGATCAGGGGGCCGCCCTTGTCCGCGTAGACGCCGGCGGCGGCGCGGTTGGAGGCGGTGACGACGAGGGCGCGGTAGGTCTGGATCATGCCTGGGCCTCGCGGTTCCAGGTGCCGGACTTGCCGCCCGTCTTCTCCTCGACGCGCACGTCCGTGATGACGGCGCCCTTGTCGACCGCCTTGACCATGTCGACGACCGTGAGCGCGGCGACGGAGACCGCGGTGAGGGCCTCCATCTCCACGCCGGTACGGTCCGTCGTCTTCACCGTGGCGAGGATCTCCACGGCGTCGTCGGCGACGGAGAGGTCCAGCTTCACGCCGGAGACCGCGAGCGGGTGGCAGAGCGGAATCAGGTCCGGGGTGCGCTTGGCGCCCATGATCCCGGCGATCCGGGCGGTCGCGAGGGCGTCGCCCTTGGGGACGCCCTCGCCGCGCAGCAGCTCGATCACGCGCGGCGAGACGAGGACGCGGCCGCTGGCGCGGGCGGTGCGCGCGGTGACGTCCTTCTCCGAGACGTCGACCATGCGGGCCGCGCCCGCCTCGTCGATGTGGGTGAGTCGGTCCTGCGAAGTGCTCATGGTGCTGTGGCGCTCCCGATCCGAGCCGTGCGCGGTGCGGCGCGCCGGACTGCTTGTGCGCGACACGGTATCGCGGGGCCCGGAAAAACGGGCGGGCCGGGCCGGTCAGCCGAGGCGGACGACGGCCACTTCCGTGCCCGGTTCGAGCGTCGTCACGTCCTCGTCCACCACGATCAGCGCGTCCGCCTGGGCGAGCGCCGCGATCAGGTGGGAGCCCGAGCCGCCGACGGGGGCGACCGTGCCCGCCTCGGCGTCGTGGACGCCGCGCAGGAACTGGCGGCGGCCCTCCGGTGAGGTCAGCGCCTTGTCCGCGCTGAGCACCGCGCGCGTGGTGCGGCGCGCGCTGTCGTCGTCCAGGCCCATCAGGGCGCGGATCGCGGGCCGGACGAAGAGTTCGAAGGAGACGTAGGAGGAGACCGGGTTGCCGGGCAGGGCGAGCAGCGGGGTGTGGTCGGGGCCGACGGAGCCGAAGCCCTGCGGCTTGCCGGGCTGCATGGCGAGCTTGCGGAAGTCGACGCCGCTGCCCGCGCCGATGCCGTCCTCCTCGTCGGGGTCGCCGACCGAGGAGAGGGCTTCCTTGACGACGTCGTAGGCGCCGACGCTGACGCCGCCGGTGGTGACGACGAGATCGGCGCGGATCAGCTGGTCCTCGATGGTGGAGCGGAGCGTCTCGGCGTCGTCGGCGACCGCGCCGACCCGGTAGGCGATGGCTCCGGCGTCGCGGGCGGCGGCGGTGAGGGCGAAGCTGTTGGAGTCGTAGATCTGGCCCCGGCTCAACGCCTCGCCGGGCTGGACGAGTTCGCTGCCGGTGGAGACGACGACCACGCGCGGGCGCGGGCGTACGCGTACGGTGCCGCGGCCGATGGCGGCGAGCAGGGCGATCTGCGGCGGCCCGAGGATCGCGCCGGTGCTGAGGGCGCGGTCGCCCGCCCGGACGTCGCTGCCCTGCGCGCGTACGTGCGCGCGTGCCTCTGCGGGGCGGTGCACGCGGACCTCGCCGGAGGCGCCCTCGGGGGCGCCGGCGTGGGCGGACATCGTGGTGACGGGGCCCGCGCCGAGCCCGCCGTCGGTCCACTCCACGGGGACGACGGCCTCGGCGCCGGGCGGCAGCGGGGCGCCGGTCATGATGCGGGCGGCCTCGCCGGGGCCGACGGTGAGCTGTTCGGCCTGGCCCGCCGCGATGTCGCCGATGACGGTGAGTACGGCGGGGTACTCCTCGCTCGCCCCGGCGACGTCGGCGACGCGCACCGCGTATCCGTCCATCGAGCTGTTGTCGAACGGGGGCAGCGAGACCGGGACCGTCACGTCCTCGACGAGCACACAGCCCTGCGCGTCGAGGAGCTGCAGCTCGATGGGGTCGAGCGGGTGGACGGTGGCGAGAATGTCCGCCAGGTGCTCGTCCACCGACCAGACGTGCTGGCCGCCAGTGGTCGGCCCGGGGTGGGACGGGGTGGTCGCGCTGCTCAAAGTGCTACATCTCCTCGGTGACGTAACTGCGGAGCCAGGTCCGGAAGTCGGGGCCCAGATCTTCACGTTCGCACGCGAGTCTGACAATGGCACGCAGATAGTCGCCACGGTCGCCGGTGTCATAGCGGCGGCCCTTGAAGACGACGCCGTGCACGGGGCCGCCGATCTTCTCGTCGGCGGCGAGCTGCTGGAGGGCGTCGGTGAGCTGGATCTCGCCGCCGCGGCCCGGCTCGGTCTTGCGCAGTATGTCGAAGACGTGCGGGTCCAGGACATAACGGCCGATGACCGCGTAGTTGGAGGGGGCGTCGGCCGGGTCGGGCTTCTCCACGAGGCCGGTGACCTTGACGACGTCGTCGTCCTCGGTGGTCTGGACGGCGGCGCAGCCGTAGAGGCCGATCTGCGCGGGCGCCACCTCCATGAGGGCGACGACGCTGCCGCCGTACCGCTCCTGGGTCTCGACCATGCGCGCGAGCAGCGGGTCGCGGGGGTCGATCAGGTCGTCGCCGAGGAGGACCGCGAACGGCTCGTGGCCGACGTGCGGGGCCGCGCACAGCACCGCGTGGCCGAGGCCCTTGGGGTCGCCCTGGCGCACGTAGTGCATGGTCGCCAGGTCGCTCGACTCCTGGACCTTCGCGAGGCGGGCGGCGTCGCCCTTCCTCTGCAGGGCGTTCTCCAGCTCGTAGTTGCGGTCGAAGTGGTCCTCGAGCGGGCGCTTGTTCCGGCCGGTGATCATCAGAACGTCGTCGAGCCCCGCGGAGGCGGCCTCTTCGACCACGTACTGGATCGCCGGCTTGTCGACCACGGGGAGCATCTCTTTGGGAGTCGCCTTCGTGGCGGGCAGGAACCGGGTGCCGAGGCCCGCGGCGGGGATGACAGCCTTGGTGATCCTGGGGTGCGAGTCAGTCATGCCCGTCACCATATCTGCCACCTATGGGCGGAAACTGTGGTTCCGCTTTGTGTGTACATATATGGATGGAATAGGAGAGGTTTGTGAGTCGGCTATGAGCCCACATCCAGACAACCCGCGTGGCGCTCACCCTGACAAGCGCACATTGCGACGAAGGTTCCTCGCGGTGAGGAGCACCTTGCCGGTGGATGACGTACGGAAGACGGAGCTGGCCCTCGCCGAGCGGGCGTTCGAGGTCGAGGAGCTGGCGCGGGCCCGCACCGTCGCGGCGTACGTCTCCGTGGGCGGCGAGCCGGGCACCGCGCCGCTGCTGGACGCGCTCCGCGCGCGCGGGACGCGGGTCCTGCTTCCGGTGCTGCTCGACGACAACGACCTGGACTGGGGCGTCTACGAGGGCCCCTCCTCACTCGTCGCGGTCCAACACCCGGGGAGGATCGCGCTGTTGGAGCCGGGCGGCGAGCGGCTCGGCCCCGACGCGGTCCTGGCGGCCGACGTCGTGCTGCTTCCGGGGCTCGCCGTGGACGGGCGCGGGATGCGGCTCGGCCGGGGCGGCGGCTCGTACGACCGGGTTCTCGCCCGGCTGGAAACGGCCGGTGCACGCCCCGCACTCGTCGTGCTCCTTCACGACACCGAAGTGGTCGCGCACGTCCCGGAAGAGGCGCACGACAAGGCGGTGCACGCCGTGGTGACGCCGTCGGGGGCGCGCCGCTTCACGTAGCGCCGTACGTGCGTAAGGGGCCGCCACGCGCGCGTGGCGGCCCCTTACGTCACTTCCACCGCTCTACGGCTGCAGCACCAGCGTGTCCGACGTGCTGTCGCCGACGGCCTTGTCCGTGAAGTTCCACGGCAGCAGCTCGCCCTTGACCCACTTGTCGGTCTGGTCCGTGTAGTGGGCGCTGTAGGTGTGGCCCGAGGCGCCGGTCAGGTTGATCCACTTGGACTTGTCGAGGTCGGCCAGGTTGACCACCATCCGCATGGAGGGCACCCAGTCGACGCCGTAGCCGCCGGCCGCGTTCCAGCCGGTCGCGTTGACGGCCGCCTCGCCGCCGCCGAGCTTCCAGGGGCCGCGGTTCAGTACGTACTGCAGCCAGCCCGGGCCCTCGGTGCCGAGGGTCTGGTTCTTCAGCTCCAGCTTGTGCAGGCGGCCCCAGCTCCAGGTGTCGATGTCCTTGCCGAGCTTGGCCGTCAGGTCCCAGCGGGCGTCCTTCATGGCACGCGCGAGCAGCTCGTCACGCGTGGCGGTGGCCTTGTTGTTGCGGTTGCCCGGCGTCTTCCACCAGTCGTTCTTCTCATCGTTGATGATCTTGCGGACCACCTCGAACCAGCGGTCGCCGCCATCGGGCTGCGCCGAGTGCGCGTCGCGCTGGCCGCACTCGCGGACCTTGCGGTCCTCGTCGGCCGGGCCCGTGTTGTCGACCGGCGTCACGCTCAGGCACTGGCCCTCGACGCGCAGCTCCTTGGGCAGCTTGTTGCCGAAGGCGAGCTTGAGGACGTTGCGCCACACGGAGTTGAAGTACGCGGCCGCCGCCGAGTCCGGGTTCTGGGTGTAGTCCCAGTTCTCCAGGAGCTGCTGCGCCTCGCGGACGTAACTGTCCTTGACGTCGATCTTGAGCAGCTTGGGCACGAGCAGCTTGGCGATCTCGCTGCTGTTGTCCATCTGCATGAGCCGCATGTCGTCGGTGGAGATCTTCCCGCCGCCGTCGATCTTCGACTTGATGAGGTCGGTGATCCGCTGGCTGCGGGTGCCGTAGCCCCAGTCCGTGGTGAGCGTGTACGGGTAGTCCTTGCCGACCACGGCCTGGTTGGCGGTCACGATGTAGCCGCGCTTGGGGTTGTACTCGTAGGGCAGCTCGTCCTGGTCGAGGTAGCCGGTCCACTTGTACTTCGAGGTCCAGCCCGGCGACGGCAGCGAACCGTCGCCCTCGCCGCGCTCCGGAATGCGGCCGGGCAGCTGGTAGCCGATGTTGCCCTCGGTGTCGGCGTACACGAGGTTCTGCGAGGGGACCTCGAAGTCGGTGGCCGCCTTGCGGAACTCGGTCCAGTCCTTCGCCTTGTCGATGCCGAAGACGGCGTCCATGGTGTTGCCCGGGTCGAGCGCGGTCCAGCGCAGCGCCATGCCGTAGCCGTCGCCGCGGTCCGGCGCCGTGGTGCCCACCGGGGCCTTCTTGCCGACCTTGACGAGCTCGTCGTTGCGGTCGGACAGCAGAGGCCCGTTGTTGGTCTCGCGGACGGTGATCGTCTTGGAGGAGCCGCCGGCGACCTTGATGACTTCCTGGCGGGTCTTGAAGGCGACCGTCTTGCCGTCGTACAGGTAGCCGTCGTTCTGGAACTTCTCCAGGTAGAGGTCCGTGACATCGGCGCCCGAGTTGGTCAGGCCCCAGGAGATGTTCTGGTTGTGGCCGATGACGACGCCGGGCATGCCCGCGAAGGAGTAACCCGCGACGTCGTACTGGCACTTGGCCGAGACGCTGGTGCAGTGCAGGCCCACCTGGTACCAGACCGACGGGAGTTGCGGCGCCAGATGCGGGTCGTTGGCGAGCAGCGGCTTGCCGGTGATGGTGTGCTCGCCGTCGACGACCCACGAGTTGGAGCCGATGCCGTTGCCGTTGGGGCCCAGGCCCGCGGAGTCGGGGATCTGGTCCAGGACGTCGGCGAGGCCGCCCAGCTGGCTCTGGAAGCCGCTGGGGGCGCCTGCGCCGCCCGTCAGGCCGGTACCTGCGGTGCTGGTGCCTGTGCCGGTGCCTGTGCCGGTGCCGGTGCCGGTGCCTGTGCCGGTGCCGGTGCCCGTGCCTGTGCCGGTGCCCGTGCCCGTGCCCGTACCGGTCCCTGTGCCCGTGCCCGTCCCCGTGCTGGACGCCGAGTCGTCGTACGTGCCTGTGGCGCTGTCGTAGGCGCCCTCCTGCACGATCGACTTGTTCCGGTCGTACGGGTACTCGGGGTACAGGTCCTTGATCTGCTTCGTGGTGAGGCGGCTCGTCATCAGCGAACGGTCGATCTCGTCCTGCATGTTGCCGCGCAGGTCCCAGGCCATCGCCTTCAGCCAGGCCACGGAGTCGACCGGGCTCCACTTCTGCGGCTTGTAGTCGTTCTCGAAGCCCAGCGCCACGTACTCCGCGGAGATCTGCTTGCCGCTCTTGCCCGCCAAGTAGGCGTTGACGCCCTTGGAGTACGCCTGGAGGTACTTCTTCGTCTCGGGCGACAGCTTGGAGTCGTACTCCTTCTGCGCCACCCGCTGCCAGCCGAGGGTGCGCAGGAACTCGTCCGTCTTGACCTGGCCCTTGCCGAACATCTCGGAGAGGCGGCCGGACGTCGTGTGGCGGCGCACGTCCATCTCGTAGAACCGATCCTGCGCCTGGACGAAGCCCTGCGCCATGAACAGGTCCTCGTCGGAGGAGGCGTAGATCTGCGGGATGCCGTAGCCGTCCCGTTTGACCTGCACCTGGCCCTTGAGGCCGTCGATCTTGACCGAGCCGGTCGTCTGCGGCAAGGACGCGCGCACGCTGTCCACGCCCCAATAGGCGCCGTATCCGATGCCCGCGACGACGGCCAACACGAGGACGATCACGAGCAGTCGGGCTCGGCGCCCCTTCTTCTTGCCGGACTGGCGACCGGAAGAGGCGTTCGTAGTGGAGGGCATCGCGATCCTTGCTGTCCTTCGCTAGCGGCTGGCTGGAGCAACCATACGAGCAGTGCGGTGCGGGCCCGGACGCGGAGTCGCGAACCGAAGGGCCAACCTCCGGCCGGGCGTCAAGAAAGCGTTAACGATTAGGTAAGGTAACGAAGTACCTGAACCCCCTTTGCGGCGCCCCTCTCGGAAGGACCGGCCCCTGACTGTCCACCACCTCAACCAGCTCCTGCTCGTGAGCGCGCTCGTGCTGCTCGTCGCGGTCGCCGCGGTGCGCATCTCCTCGCGCAGCGGGCTGCCCAGCCTGCTCCTCTACCTGGGCATCGGCATCGCCATGGGCCAGGACGGCATCGGCGACGTCTCCTTCAGCGACGCGGAGATGACCCAGGTCATCGGCTACGCGGCCCTCGTCGTGATCCTGGCCGAAGGCGGCCTGGGCACGAAGTGGAAGGAGATCAAACCGGCGCTCCCGGCAGCCGCCGCCCTGTCGCTCGTCGGCGTCGCCGTGAGCGTGGGGGTGACAGCGGCCGGCGCGCACTACCTCGTCGGCCTGGAGTGGCACCAGGCCCTCATCATCGGCGCGGTGGTGTCCTCCACGGACGCCGCGGCCGTCTTCTCCGTCCTGCGCAAGGTGCCGCTCCCCTCGCGCATAACCGGCGTCCTGGAGGCGGAGTCCGGTTTCAACGACGCCCCCGTCGTCATCCTCGTCGTCGCCTTCTCGGCCGCCGGACCCGTCGAGCACTGGTACGTCCTCATCGGCGAGATCGCCCTGGAGCTCGCGATCGGCGCGGCGATAGGTCTCGCGGTCGGCTGGGGCGGCTCCTACGGCCTGCGCCACGTCGCGCTGCCCGCCTCCGGCCTCTACCCGATCGCCGTCATGGCCATCGCCACCGTCGCCTACGCCGCGGGCGCCATGGCCCACGGCAGCGGCTTCCTCGCCGTCTACCTGGCCGCCATGGTCATGGGCAACGCCAAACTGCCCCACTGGCCGGCCACCCGCGGCTTCGCCGAAGGGCTCGGCTGGATCGCGCAGATCGGCATGTTCGTCCTGCTCGGACTGCTCGTCACGCC
This sequence comes from Streptomyces sp. NPDC016845, assembly GCF_044332585.1. NCBI lineage: Bacteria > Bacillati > Actinomycetota > Actinomycetes > Kitasatosporales > Streptomycetaceae > Streptomyces > Streptomyces sp. NPDC016845. The sequence goes on from NZ_JBIRPI010000010.1 coordinate 214,562, forward strand.
GCACGAACTGGCCGACGACATAGTGCCCGCACTCCTCATCGGCCTCGTCCTCACCGTGATCGCCCGCCCGCTCGGAGTGATCATCAGCACGACGCCCTTCCGCGTCCCCTGGCGGGAGCAGGCACTCATGTCCTGGGCGGGGCTGCGCGGCGCCGTGCCCATCATCCTGGCGACCATCCCGATGGTGACCGGCGTCGAGGGCAGTCGCCGCATCTTCAACATCGTCTTCGTCCTGGTCGTCGTCTACACGCTCGTCCAGGGGCCCACGCTGCCCTGGCTCGCCAGGAAGCTGCGCCTCGGCTCCTCGGACGCCGCCGCCGACCTCGGCATCGAGTCCGCGCCCCTGGAGCGGCTTCGCGGGCACCTGCTCTCCGTCTCCGTCCCGGACGGCTCCCGCATGCACGGCGTAGAGGTCGGCGAACTGCGCCTGCCCAAGGGCTCCGCCGTCACCCTCGTCGTCCGCGAGGGCGCCTCCTTCGTCCCGTCACCCACCACCGTGCTGCGCAACGGGGACGAACTCCTGGTCGTGGCCACCGACCCGGTGCGGGACGCGGCCGAGGCCCGGCTGCGCGCCATCGCGCACGGCGGAAAGCTCGCCGGCTGGCTGGGCACAGGGGGCGAAACCGCCCGTTAACATGGTCGGACAGACATCGCTTCCGGCATTGCTCCCTGCATTGCTCCCTGCATTGCTTCCTGCTTTGTCTCCTGCTTCGTTTTCCTGAACCACTGAACTACCGACTCTGCCTGATGTAGAGCCGGCGCGACCGCAAAGCGGCCGCGGTCCCCTTGCGGCACCTCGCCCACGCGCGTGTGCACCGCTCGGCCCAGGGCCTCTCCTGGCGCGGACCGCAGGTATCACTCGGTTCCCGGCGCATGTGAGGACGGCTCTCGGCCCGGTACTCCTCGACCAGGAGACCACCGGGCTACCAGGCGGCAGAAAGGCGAGGGCCGTGCCACAGAAGGACACGGTTCCCACCACCGACATCCGGCCGGGCTACGGACGGCTGCTGCGCACCCGCGGGGCGTGGACGTTCCTGCTCCCCGGCTTCGCGGCGCGCCAGCCGTTCGCGATGCTGACCATCTCCATCGTGCTGCTCGTCCAGCACACCTCCGGTTCGTACGGCACCGCGGGCGCGGTCTCGGCGACGACCGGTGTCGCCATGGCGCTGTTCGCGCCCTACAGCGGCAAACTCGCCGACCGCTTCGGCCAGCGGGCCGTCCTGCTGCCCGGTGTCCTCGTGCACTGCGCCGCCGGAATCACTCTGACCGTGCTCGCCCTGTCCGGGGCGCCCACCTGGGCGCTGTTCCTCGCGGCCGTGCCCACGGGCGCCTCCACGCCCCAGATCGGGCCCATGGTGCGCGCCCGCTGGGGCGTCAAGCTCCAGGGTTCGCCGCTGATGCAGACCGCGGCCGCCTTCGAATCGGTCACGGACGAGTTCACCTTCGTCCTCGGCCCGCTCTTCGCGACCGCGCTGTGCACCGGCATCAACCCCGCCGCGGGTCTGATCACCGAAGCCGCGCTCACCCTGGTCGGCGGTCTGCTGTTCGCCGCGCAGAAGAGCACGCAGCCGACGCCCACGGCGGCCGGTCGTACGGGCGGCCCCGCGGACGGCCACGCGCGCGTGGAGCACGTCTCCGCGCTGCGCGTCCCCGGCGTACGGGTACTCATCGTGACGTTCCTCGGCATCGGCTCCGTCTTCGGCGGCATGCAGGTCTCGCTCGCCGCCTACACCGAGGCGATCGGCGAGCCCGGCCTCAACGGCGTCCTCTACGGCACCTTCGCCGCCGGCAACATGCTCTCCGGCCTCGTCTGCGGCGCCATCGCCTGGAAAGTCGCACCGCAGCGCCGCCTGCTCGTCGGCTACACCGCCCTCGCGCTCACCGCGTCCGGCCTGTGGGCGGCACAGTCAGTACTGCTGCTCGCCGGGCTCGGCCTGCTGGTCGGCGTCTGCATCGCGCCCTCCCTGATCACCGGCTACACGCTCGTCGAGTCGATCGTCCCGGCGAGCTCCCGCACGGAGGCCTTCACCTGGCTGACCGGCGCGGTCGCCCTCGGCCAGGCCGCCGCCGTCACCGTGGCGGGACAGCTCGAGGACCGCTACTGGGACGGGGCGGGGTTCCTGGTGCCGATGGGCGGCACGGTGCTCGCCCTCGCGGTCATGTTCCTGCTGCGCTCACGACTCGTACCGCCGCCCTCCGGGCGCACCGTCGCACGTGGCGTGGGTCACCGACAGCCGGTGGCAGTGGACTGATCTCGCGGAATAGGTCACTATGGACCGTCGTTAGCACTCAATGAGTGAGAGTGCCAGGAGGAAGACACAGTGCCGACTTACCAGTACCAGTGCACCGAGTGCGGCGAAGGCCTCGAGGCGGTGCAGAAGTTCACCGACGACGCCCTCACCGAGTGCCCCAACTGCGGTGGCCGCCTGAAGAAGGTTTTCTCGGCCGTCGGCATCGTCTTCAAGGGCTCGGGCTTCTACCGCAATGACAGCCGCGGTTCGTCGTCGAGCAGCAGCCCGGCGGCGGCGTCCTCGAAGTCGGGCTCCGACTCGTCCTCGAAGTCGTCCTCCGACTCCTCGTCGTCGTCTTCCTCGTCCTCCTCGGACTCGAAGTCGTCGTCCGGTTCGTCGTCGGGTTCGTCGACCGCTTCCGCGGGTTCCTCCAGCTCCTCCAGTTCGTCGTCCGCCGCCTAGGCGCGACCTTTCACGAGCGTCCTGCCAGACCCTGCCGTACACCTGCGGCGGGGTCTTCGGCGTCTTTGGCCTCGGTCACTGTGCTGACCACGGCGGTTACCGTGCTGGCTGTGGCGGTTACTGTGCTGACCACCGCGGTTACCGTGCTGACTGTGGCGGTTACTGTGCTGACCATGGCGACCATTACGAACACGCATGCCGACGCCGCCGAGATCGGCGTGATCGGCGGCTCCGGCTTCTACTCGTTCCTCGACGACGTCACCGAGGTGCAGGTCGACACGCCCTACGGGCCGCCGAGCGACTCCCTCTTCCTCGGCGAGGTCGCCGGGCGCCGGGTCGCCTTCCTGCCCCGGCACGGGCGCGGCCACCATCTGCCGCCGCACCGCATCAACTACCGCGCCAACCTGTGGGCGCTGCGCTCCGTGGGCGTACGGCAGGTCCTCGGGCCGTGCGCGGTCGGCGGGCTCCGGGCGGAGTACGGGCCGGGCACGCTGCTCGTCCCCGACCAGTTCGTGGACCGTACGAAGGCGCGGGCGCAGACCTACTTCGACGGGCACCCGCTGCCGGACGGCACCGTGCCGAACGTCGTGCACGTCTCTCCGGCCGACCCCTACTGCCCCACGGGCCGCAAGGTCGCGGTGAAGGCCGCGCGCGGCAAGGGCTGGGAACCGGTGGACGGCGGCACCCTCGTCGTGGTCGAGGGCCCGCGCTTCTCGACCCGCGCCGAGTCCCGGTTCCACGCCGCGATGGGCTGGTCCGTGGTGGGCATGACCGGACATCCCGAGGCGATGCTCGCGCGTGAGCTGGAGCTCTGCTACACGTCGCTGACCCTCGTCACGGACCTCGACGCGGGCGCGGAGAGCGGCGAGGGCGTCTCGCACGACGAGGTGCTCGAGGTCTTCGCGGCGAATCTGGGACGGCTGCGGACGGTGCTGTTCGACGTGGTCGCGGGGTTGCCGGTCGGCGGGGAGCGGGACTGCCTGTGTGCGGACGCGCTCGGAGGGATGGACCCGGGGATCCGGTTGCCGTGACGGGGTCGCGGGCCTGGAACTGCGCGTTCGAGTGAGGGAGTTGTCCACAACCGGGCGGTAGTCCACGGGGTTCAGCGGGATTCGGCCGGGAGGCGGATCGTGGTCGGCGTGACGGGCGAAGGGCTCGTCCTCCGACCCGACCCGTAGGCGGTGACAGCCATGTCCGTGACGACTCCCCCGGCCCAGCTCAGCACTCCCCCGACCTCCGAGGTGCCGCCCTTCCCTCCCGTACGCGTACGGGGCCCGCGGTGGCGGCACGGACGCCCGGGGCGCCGCCGCGGGCCCGCCCTGGTCGCCGGAGTCGCGCTCACGGCGGCGGCGCTGGTGGTCGCGGTGCCGTCGTCCGGCGCGGGGCGCGGCCATGAGCGGGCGCAGGCGCCACCGGGCGAGCGGGCGCGAGGGCCCGCCGTGTCGGTGTCGGCGCCGGTGCGGATCGCCGACGCCGGGGCGGTGCGGCTGCTGCGGGCCGGGGACCGGGTGGACGTGGTGGCGGCGCGGGCGGACGGCGGTCCGGGGGTACGGGTCCTGGCGTCGAGGGCGCGGGTGGCGTCCGTGCCGGAGGCGGAAGCGGGGCCCGGTGAACCGGACGCGAGCGGGGCGACGGCAGGCGGGGCTACGGCGAGCGGGGCGTTGGTGGTGCTGTCGGTGGGCCGAGCCACTGCTGTGCGGCTCGCGGGCGCCGGCGCCACTTCTCGGCTGGCGGTGACGGTGTGGTGACCGGCACTTCGACGGCGTGCGGGGCGTCAAGTCCCCCGATCGAGTTACCGAATTGGACAGGTCTGACCCGTGCTGTCGTAAGTTGCGAAGCCGTCTGCTCCGCAACCGGCGCACGTGTAGAGAGGCCTCCTGGTGAGCAAGAAGAACGAGCCGAGTCTGTGGGAGGGCTTCAAGGCCTTCCTGATGCGCGGCAATGTGATCGATCTGGCGGTTGCGGTCGTCATCGGAGCCGCGTTCACGAACATCGTGAACGCGGTGGTGAAGGGGGTCATCAACCCGATCGTCGGCGCCTTCGGCACCAAGGACCTCGAGGTCTACAAGTCCTGTCTGAAGGGCCCGTGCGGCGGGGACGAGGGCATCGAGATCCTGTGGGGCTCGGTCCTGAGCGCGGCGCTCGGCTTCGTCATCACGGCCGCGGTCGTCTACTTCCTGATGGTTCTGCCGATGGCGAAGTACCTGGCGCGGCAGGCCGAGCGCAAGGCGGCGCGGGAGGGCGCGGCGGAGACCGTGGAGGTGTCGGAGCTGGAGGTCCTGAAGGAGATCCGCGACGCGCTGGTGGCCCAGCGGGGCGGCCCGGGGCGCGCCGAGCCCTAGCCGTTGCCCGGTACGGAGCGCGTCGCGTCCTGACCGTTGTCCGGTACGGGGCGCGTCGCGTCCTCACCGGGGTTCAGATGTGGTGCGGTGGCTTCTCGTCGAGGAAGCGGGCCAGGTCCGCGGCGCTGTTGTCCCCGGCCGAAGGCCGCTCGCCCCAGCCACGGTCCGTGTCGTCGGCGGACTGGGCCGTCAGCGGGTCGTCGAAGATCAACGCGGCCTTGGGGTCACGCGGCTCGGGGGCGGCGGCGGTACTCATGCATCCAGGGTACGTCGGGACCGCGGACAACCGGACCCTTGGGCGTCTGGGCCTGGGCCTGGGTCCGGGCCCAGGCCCGGGTCCGAGCCAGGGACGGGGTCCGAGCCAGGGACCGGGTCCGAGCCAAGGCCACGGCCAGGGCCAGGGACCGGGTCCGAGCCAAGGCCAGGGCAAGGGACCAGGTCCGAGCCAAGGCCCGACTCCAGCTCCAGGCCCGGCTCCCGCTCCGGCTCAGGGTCCAGGCCCGGCTCTCCCTCCGGCTCAGGGCCCAGGCCCGGCTCTCCCTCCGGCTCAGGGTCCAGGCCCCGCTCAGGATCCAGGTCCGGCTCCAGTTCCGGCTCCCGCTCCCGCTCCGGGTCCAAGTCCGGGTCTAGGTCCCGCTCCAGGTCCAAGTCGAAGTCCAGGTCCGGCTCCGGCTCCAGGCCTGGCTCCCGCTCCGGGTCCCGCTCCCGCTCCCGCTCCCGCTCCCGCTCCGGTGTCCAATGACCCAGGTGCCGGTGCCCTCACCCCGCCTCCACATCTGGTGTCCTGTCCGCATGAAGCCCACGTCCTCCTCCCCTCCTCCCTCGCCCCGCACCCCGGACGCATCCGGTGGCCAGGCACCCGCCCCGCACACCTCACCGCAGCCGCAGCCGCAACCGCACGGCTCCCCCGTGCGCCGCTTGCGGGCGAGGGGCCGGGACGAGAAGCACCGCGTCGCCTCGTCGCTCGAGCTGTTCTTCGATCTCTGCTTCGTCGTCGCGGTGGCGCAGGGCGGTGTGGAGCTGGTGCACGCGGTCGCCGAGGGCCACACGGGCACGGGCGTGATCGACTACGCGCGGGTCTTCTTCGCGATCTGGTGGGCTTGGATGAACTTCACCTGGTTCGCCTCGGCGTACGACAACGACGACGTGATCTACCGGGTCGTGACGCTCGTCCAGATCGCGGGCGTCCTGGTGCTCGCCGCGGGGGTCTCGCGCGCCTTCGAGGACGACTTCACGGTGGTCTGGCTCGGCTACCTGATCATCCGGCTCGCGATGGCGGCGCACTGGCTGCGCGCGGCGAAGGCGACGAACGGGGCCGAGCGCACGGTCGCGCTGCGGTACGCGGGCGGCATCCTGCTCTGCCAGGTCGGCTGGCTCGGGCTGATGTTCACCCCGTCCGGGGCGCGGAACTGGGTGTTCCTGGCGATGGCGATCCTGGAGATGTGCGTCCCGGTGTTCGCGGAGAAGCACCGGCAGACCTCCTGGCACCCGCACCACATCTCCGAGCGCTACGGCCTGTTCACGATCATCGTGCTCGGCGAGACGATCGCGGCGGCGACCGTCGCGGTGAAGTCGGGCGTGCAGGAGAACGACGCGCTCGGCGAGCTGCTGCCGATCGCGGCCGGCGGTGTCCTCATCGTCTTCTCGGCCTGGTGGATCTACTTCGCGGCGCCGATCCACGAGCGGCTGCGGACGCGCGGGCAGGCGTTCCTGTGGGGCTACGGCCACTACTTCGTCTTCGCGTCGGCGGCGGCGATCGGCGCGGGTCTCGAGGTGGCCGTGGAGCAGGCGGTCGGCGAGGCGCACATCTCGACGACCGCGGCGTCGGCGGCCGTGACGATCCCGTCGGCGTTGTTCCTGCTGATGGTGTGGGCGCTGCACGCGCGGTACTTCAAGGTGGGCACGGCGCAGCAACTGACGCTGCCGGTGGGTGCGTTGCTGGTGTTGGCCTGCACGTTCGCCGGGGACTGGGCGGTGTTCGGGGCGGGTCTCGTGGCGGGGCTCACGGTCGCGACGGGCGTGATGTTGTCGGCGCGCGGAGCACGGCAGGCGGGTGCCGAGCACGCCTGAGCCACGCACAACTGCCGTGGTACGCATGGCGAATGGCGACGGATCGAACACACATACCGAAAACCCCGACGGCCGCGACCACGCCTGCGACTATGCCTGCGAACGCGACTACGACCGGACCGGTAAGGGCGTCCCGGCCCTTGAACGACGCGCTCACCGACGTGACCGGGCTGCGGGTCGGTCACGCGACGCTGACCGGTGACGGCTTCCTGACCGGTACCACCGTCGTGCTCGCTCCCGAGGGCGGCGCGGTCACCGCCGTCGACGTGCGCGGCGGCGGCCCCGGCACCCGGGAGACCGACGCGCTCGACCCGCGCAACCTCGTCCAGCGCATCGAGGCGATCGTGCTGACCGGCGGCAGCGCGTACGGGCTCGACGCCGCGTCCGGCGTGATGGCCTGGCTGGAGGAGGCGGGCCGCGGTGTCCCGGTCGCCGGGCCCGGCCGGGTCGTTCCTGTGGTGCCCGCCGCCTGCGTCTTCGACCTGGGCCGCGGCGGCGACTGGCGGGCCCGGCCCGACGCCGCCACCGGCCGCGCGGCAGTGGAGGCCGCCGCCGCGACGGAGCCGAACTCTCCGGTGGAGGAGGGCAATGTGGGTGCGGGCACCGGCGCGCTCGTGGGCCGGTTGCGCGGCGGCACAGGCACCGCGTCCACGGTGCTCGGCACGGGGATCACGGTGAGCGCGCTGGTGGTGGCCAACGCGGCGGGCTCGGCGCTCGACCCGGCGACCGGCGCGCTGTACGGGGAGTTCTTCACGGCACAGGGCCCGGTGACGTACCCCTCCCCCGACCTCCACGAGGCGGCGACGAACCGCCTCTCCGCAGCAGCCGCCAAGGACCCCGCGCCCCCGCTCAACACCACGCTCGCCATAGTCGCCACCGACGCCGAGCTGAGCCGGGCGCAGGCGCGGAAGGTGGCGGGCACGGCGCACGACGGCATCGCGCGGGCCGTACGTCCGGTGCATCTGCTGAACGACGGCGACACGGTGTTCGCCGTCGCCACCGGGGCCCGCCCGCTGGACGCGGCGAACTCGCTCGCGTTGAACGAGATACTCGCGGCCGGCGCCGACCTGGTGACGCGGGCGATCGTGCGGGCCGTACGCGCGGCGGAGTCGGTGAACGGCCCTGGCGGCACACACCTGTCGTACGGCGACCTGTACGGCACTGGAGAGCCGTCGCCCCGGTAGCCGAAGCCCATGGGCCGGTAGCCAGGGCCCGTGCCCCTGTGGCCGAGGCCGTACGTAACAGCGCCTTCACCGGCGTAACAGAACTGTCCCTGTGCCCCCCTTCACAGCAAGCGGAAGGAACCTCTCCGGCCGTCCCGGGCTCTCTCCACGTACCGGATCAACCGACCGCATCACCCAAGAAGGAACAGAAGGAGCAGACCGTGAGAAGGCAGAACATGGCCGTCGCGTGCGCCACTCTCGTCATCGGCGCCCTCACCCTCACGGCCTGCGGCGGCAGCGCCAATGCCGACGACGACAAGAACGGCAAGGACAGCGCGGGGAACGCCCCGCAGATCACGATCTCGGCGAAGGACGGCTCGACCGGCGCGTCCATCAACTCGACCGGGGTCAAGGTCAGCGACGGCAAGCTCGCCGACGTCAAGATGGTCGAGTCCGCCTCCGGCAAGCAGGTCGCGGGCGCGATAGCCGCGGGCGGCACCGTCTGGAAGCCGAAGGAGCAGCTGGAGCGCGGCACCAAGTACCGCCTCTCCGCGACCGCGAAGGACGGCGAGGGCCACACGGCCGCCGCCAACTCGATCTTCACCACGGTCTCCGACGCGAACAGCTTCATCGGCACGTACACCCCGGACAACGGCACGACGGTCGGCGTGGGCATGCCGGTGTCGTTCACGTTCGACAAGGCGATCACCGACCAGAAGGCCGTGCAGTCGCACATCAAGGTCACGTCCAGCAGCGGCCAGCAGGTCGTCGGCCACTGGTTCAACTCGCAGCGTCTGGACTTCCGGCCGGAGGACTACTGGAAGGCCGGCTCCAAGGTCACGATGAAGATCGCGCTCGACGGGATCGAGGGCGCCAAGGGCATCCACGGCGTGCAGAACAAGACGGTCACCTTCACCGTCGGCCGCAAGCAGGTCGCCACCGTCGACGCGAAGACGCAGCGGATGACGGTCGTGCGCGACGGCCAGAGCCTCAAGACGGTGCCGGTCTCCACGGGCAGCGCCGATCACCCGACCTACAACGGCCAGATGGTGATCTCCGAGAAGTTCGTCCAGACGCGGATGAACGGCTCGACGGTCGGCTTCGGCGGCGAGTACGACATCCCGGACGTGCCGCACGCGATGCGCCTGTCGCAGTCCGGCACGTTCATCCACGGCAACTACTGGAGCTCGCCCGGCATCTTCGGCGCACAGGGCACCAGCCACGGCTGTGTCGGCATGCGCGACGTGCAGGGCGCGGGCGGCGACACGACCGCGAAGTGGTTCTTCGACCAGTCGCTCGTCGGCGACGTCGTGATCGTCAAGAACTCCCCCGACAAGACGATCTCCCCCGACAACGGCCTCAACGGCTGGAACCTCAGCTGGAGCGAGTGGACGGCGGGCACCGGCGCCTGACCTGACCGGGGGTAATCGCCCCCTCACCAGGACAGTACGGCGGGACACGGCGTGACGGGCCGCGCGGGAACCTCCCGCGCGGCCGACGCGTTGTCAGGACAGGTTTCCCAAATGCCGTTCCCCGTTTGCGATTTCCCGGACATGATGTCCGAAGCAGGGGCTACGGTATGCACCCACAAGGTGACATGCAGCAATGCCGGGAGGTGCCTTGAGCGTTCCGCACGACTACGAACACGACGCCGTCTCGTCGGCCACAGCCCCCTCGTCGCCCACGCCCGACGAGCACTTGGCGCAGCTCCTCGGCCGCGCCCTCAACTCCTTCGAACTGCCTGACGAGACCCTGCGCCTTCTCGACAGCGCGCTCGCGTACGCCGGTTCCCTGCACTCGGCCCACCACAGCGGCGGCCTCCACCGTGAGACGTACCGGCACACCTGGCTGCTCGCCGACGGCAGCGCGCTCACTCTGTGGGAGCTGGTCCACAACACCGGCCGGGACGGCACGGGGCAGCACGAGGTCTACGTCACCGAGGACGAGCTGCATCTCGCCACGGGCCGCCTGCCGCTCCCGCCGGAAGCCACTCCGGACTTCGATCTCCAGGTGCCCATCGCGCCCGTCCAACTGCCCGCGGTCCCGCCGGAGCGGCACCGTTTCGGACCCGCCGATCCGGACAGCTCCGTCGACCACGCGCGCCGGCTGCTGCGCCGCGCGGAGAACCCGGACCCGTCGACCCGCCCGGGGCCCGGCACGGCAAGACTGCTGCGGGAGGCGTGCGCGCACCAGATCACGCAGGCGTTCGGCCGCCGCGTCAACCAGGGGTTCGCGCTGTACGAGCACGCGTTCCTGCTGCGGGACGGGGCCGAGGTCAGTCTGTGGGAGGTCGAGCACACGGCGACGCCGGACGGCCGGCACATGTGCGAGGTCTACGCGACCCAGGAAGCGGCCCGCACGGCGATCGAGCACCGGGCGGCGACGACGCGCCGTACGAGCGCCTAGCCTTCGCGCGTCGGCTCAGCTCCGGCCGAACTGCCGTACCAGCCCGGCGAACGCGTCCTGCTCGTCGGGCGTCAGCGGAGCCGACTCCACCGCCGGGGCCCGCCCCTGCTTCGGCAGCACACCCTGCGGCAGCCGTGGCGCCTCGGGCGGCGCGAGAGCCACGACGCGCACCAGTCGGACCAGTCCGACCACCCATGCCACCGTGGCGACCGCGAGAATCGCCAGGCCTATCTGCTGAAGGATCGACACGTGCTCAGGCATGCCCCCAGTGAACACCACGCTCCGGGCCTTTGGTCCCGGACCGTGATGTTTATCGCAACACCGGACAGTTCACACCGAAGTCACCCCCTCTAACTCCCTCGGCCCTCGCACCTCCCGCGCTGACGCTGGGCGTCCATGTCCGGCAGCCCGACGACGAGTCCGACGACGAGCCCGACGACGACTCCGACGCCGAGCGTGGACCCGATGGCACCTACCTCGACGCCGCCGTGGGCTGTACCGACCGCGCGTCCTGCTCCGGCGCGGTCCGGCGGGCGACGGCGGAACGGGGCGAAGCTGCCTGCGTGACGGAGGCCGCGGACTTCGTCCCCTCGTCCGCCCGCGAGCCGTCCGCGGCACCTCCGCGCAAGGATTTCAGGAGAACGGTCAGCGCCGCCGTGACGCACGTACCCACGGCGATCGCCACCAGGTACAACCACGCGTGACCGATCAGCGGGACCACGAAGATGCCGCCGTGCGGGGCCCGCAAAGTGGCGTCGAAAGTCATCGACAGCGCACCGGTGACACCGCCGCCCACGATCGACGGAACGATCACCCGCACCGGATCGGCCGCGGCGAACGGGATGGCCCCCTCACTGATGAAGGACGCACCGAGCACCCAGGCGGCCTTGCCGTTCTCCCGCTCCGTCTTGGTGAACAGCTGCGGGCGAACGGTCGTCGCGAGCGCCATGGCCAGCGGCGGAACCATGCCTGCCGCCATGACCGCCGCCATGACCTTGAGGGAGCCGTCATTCGGCGTGGCAAGGCCCCCGACGGCGAAGGCGTACGCGACCTTGTTCAGCGGACCGCCCAGGTCGCTGGCCATCATCACGCCCAGCACGATGCCCAGCACGATCGCGTTCGAACCGGAGAGCGAGCCCAGCCAGTCCGTCAGACGCGTCTGCACCCATGCGATCGGGTGCCCCACGACCGCGAACATCAGGAAACCGACCACCGCGGAGGAGAAGAGCGGGATCACCACCACCGGCATGACGCCGCGCAGCACATCGGGCACCTTGATCCGCTGGATCGCCAGCACCACCGCCCCCGCGATCAGGCCACCGGCCAGACCACCGAGGAAACCGGCGTTGATCGTGACCGCGATCGAACCCGCCACGAAACCAGGAACCAGACCGGGCCGATCCGCCATGCCGTACGCGATGTACCCGGCCAGCACTGGAACCAGGAAACCGAACGCGGCCTGCCCGGTCCAGTACATCAACGCCGCCCAGCTGTGGGCGGAACCCCACTGGAAGGCGTCGATCAGAGACTCCACCTTCGTATTGGCGATCTCGTAGCCGCCGAGCGCGAAGGACAGCGCGATGAGCAACCCACCCGCCGCCACGAACGGCACCATATAGCTGACGCCCGACATCAACCAGTTACGGAGTTTTGTACCGTAACCGTCCCGAGGGTCGCCGGAGTTGTCCACAGGTGTGGATGACGTCGCGTCGCCCGATGGTGCTGTTGCTTCGCCGCGGGCCGCCTTCTCCCGTACCTCCGTGATGAGTTCGGCGGGGCGGTTGATGCCCGCCTTCACGCCGACGTCGACCGTGGGCTTTCCGGCGAAGCGGTCCTTCTCGCGGACCGGGACGTCGTGAGCGAAGATCACGCCGTCCGCCGCGGCGATCACCTCGGGGGCGAGGCGGGTGAAGCCCGCCGAGCCCTGGGTCTCCACCGCCAGTTCGACGCCGTCGGTGGCGCGGGCGGTGTTCTCCAGGGACTCGGCCGCCATGTAGGTGTGGGCGATGCCGGTGGGGCAGGAGGTGACGGCGACGATCCTGAAGGTCCCGCTTGCCGTGGGCGCCCCTTGCGGCTCTACGGGGTCCGGTTCCGGGGCCGGGGCGTCCGGTTCCGGGGCTGGGGCGTCCGGTTCCGGGGCCGGGGCGTCGCCGCGGATCAGGGCCGCCGTGTGCTCCGCGTCCGTCGCCGCGCGCAACGACGCCTTGAAGTCGTCGTCCATCAGCTGGCGGGCCAGGGCGGACAGGATCGTGAGATGGGCGTCGTCCGCGCCGGCCGGGGCCGCGATCAGGAAGATCAAGTCGGCGGGGCCGTCCGGGGCGCCGAAGTCGATGCCGTGGGCCGCGCGACCGAACGCGAGGGTGGGCTCGGTGACGTGCGCGCTGCGGCAGTGCGGGATGCCGATCCCACCGTCGAGGCCGGTCGGCATCTGGGCCTCGCGGGCCGCGACGTCGGCGAGGAAACCGTCGAGGTCGGTGACGCGGCCCAGGGCCACCATGCGCTGCGCCAGGGAGCGGGCGGCCTCGGTCTTGGTCTGCGCGGACAGGTCGAGGTCGACCAGTTCCGCGGTGATCATCTCCGTCATCGCGGGCTCCTTGGGTGCGGGACGAGGGGTGAGGGGCAGGGGCAGATGCAAAGGCAGAGGCAGGGCATATGGGGGGCGTGCATCACGTCACCGGTTCCGTCAGCCGGCGGTCGAGCGGAAGCTGCGCCGTCAGCGTCACCGCCGCCGGGGCCAGGTCCGCCGGTGCCGGCATCGCGCTGCCCGGCAGCCGCACCGCCGCCGCGCCGTGCGCGACCGCCGATGCCAGCGCGGCCGGGCCCTCGCCGCCCGCGATGAGGAAACCGGCCAGGGAGGAGTCGCCCGCGCCCACGTTGCTCCGTACGGCGTCGACCGGGGCGCTCGCGAACCAGGCGCCCGCCGCGTCGACGAGGAGCTGTCCGTCCGCGCCGAGCGAGGCGAGGACGGCGACCGCGCCGAGGTCGCGCAGCTCCTCCGCCGCCTTGACCGCGTCGCCGACCGTGGCGAGCGGGCGCCCGACGGCCTCGGCGAGCTCCTCGGCGTTGGGTTTCACCACGTCGGGACGTTCGCGCAGGGCCGCCAGGAGCGCGGGCCCGGACGTGTCGAGCGCGATCCGGGCGCCCGCCTCGTGGGCGCGGGCCACCAACTCCGCGTACCAGGACGGCGCGAGGCCGCGCGGAAGGCTGCCGCAGCCGGCGATCCAGGCGGCACCGGCCGATCGTTCGCCGATGACGCGGAGGAACGCTTCGGCCTCGTCCGCCGACAGTTCGGGGCCCGGCGCGTTGATCTTCGTGAGCGTGCCGTCGGGTTCGGCGAGCGCGATGTTCGACCGGGTCGGGCCCGCGACAGGCACCGGGGCGACCTCGATGCCCTGCTCGGCCAGGAGTTCGGCGACCAGGGCGCCGGGCGCGCCGCCCAGCGGCAGCACGGCCAGGGTGGGGGCACCGGCGGCGGCGACGGCGCGGGAGACGTTGACGCCCTTGCCGCCCGGGTCGACGCGCTCGCCGGAGGCGCGTACGACTTCGCCGCGGTCGAGACCGGGGAGCTCGTAGGTGCGGTCGAGGGAGGGGTTGGGGGTGACGGTGAGAATCATGCCGCGGTCGCCGTTTCCGTACGGGGGTGTACTCGTGGTGCTGGTGGGGCGCAGGGGGCGGGGCTCAGCGGAACTCATGTACGGAGCACCTCCGTGCCGCCCGCCTCGATCTCCGCCGCGTCCTCGTCGGCCAGGCCTCTGTCCGTGATCAGCAGGTCCACCTGGGACAGGTCCGCGAAACGGGCGAAGTGTTCCTGCCCGGACTTGCCCGAGTCCGCGAGCAGTACGACCCGGCGCGCCGCGGCGACGGCGGCGCGCTTCACGGCGGCTTCGGCGAGGTCGGGGGTGGTCAGTCCGGCCGCGGCGGAGAACCCGTTGGCCGCGAGGAAGACGACGTCCGCGCGGATCTCGCCGTACGCGCGCAGCGCCCATGCGTCGACGGCGGCGCGGGTGCGGTGGCGGACCCGGCCGCCGATGAGGTGGAGCTGGATGCCGGGGTGGTCGGCGAGGCGCGCGGCGGTGGGCAGCGAGTGGGTGACGGCGGTGAGTTCGGACTCCAGCGGCAGCGCGGCGGCGAGGCGGGCCACGGTCGAACCGGCGTCCAGGATGACGCTGCCCTCGGCCGGCAGCTCGGCGAGTGCGGCGCGCGCGATGCGGTCCTTCTCGTCGGCGGCGGTGGACTCGCGTTCGGCGAGGTCGGGCTCGAAGTCGAGCCGCCCGGCCGGGATGGCGCCGCCGTGCACGCGGCGTACGAGTCCGGCTCGGTCCAGCGCCTTCAGGTCGCGGCGGACGGTCTCGGCGGTGACCTGGAACAGCTCGGCGAGTGACAGCACGTCGACCCGGCCGCTGTCGCGGGCGAGGCGGAGGATCTCCTGCTGGCGCTCCGGTGCGTACATGCCCGTTTACCTGTGCCCTTACCTATGACTGTGCCCGAACCTGTTGCTTTACCGGGAGAGTACGGTCGCATCTCCGGAAAGTAAACAGGTTCGGGCATCAATCAGACACAAACAGGCACTCAGTGTGGGGCTGTATCAGCCGACCAGAGTCAGCCGACCAGCTCGGCCTCCCGCTCGCCGTCTTGCTCGCCGTCCTGCCCGCCGTCTTGCTCATCGGTGCCACCAATGGCGTCGGTGGCCTCGGTGGCCTCGTCGTCGCCCGCCGCCACCGCCGTCACCGCCGGCTTGCGCGGCAGCGCGAACATCAGCAGGAAGATGCCGACGAGGATGCCCGCCGCCCACAGCAGCGAGCTGTGGAACCCGTCGATGAAGGCGGCGTTGCCCGCGCCCTTCTTCATGTGGTCGTCGACGACGTTGAAGAAGATCACCGAGACGAGGCTGAGACCGAGCGCGTTGCCCATCTGCATGACGGTGTTGATCAGCCCGGACGCCGAACCGGCGTGCTCGCGCGGCACCTCGGAGAGCACCGCGTCCGTCAGCGGCGCGACGATCAGGCCCATGCCGAGCCCCATCACGACGAGCGGCAGCGCCATCTGCCAGGAGGCGATGGAGAGGCCGTAGTGCCCGGACTCCCACACGTAGATCAGCACGCCCGCGGCCATCGTCACCGCGCCCGCCTGCAGCACCTTGCGGCCGAAGCGCGGCACCAGCTTCTGTACGGAGATCCCGGCGGCGACGGAGACGGCGATCGAGAACGGCACACCGGTCACGCCGGCCCGCAGCGCGCTCCAGCCGAGGCCGAGCTGCATGTAGAGCGTCCAGGTCAGGAAGAAGACGCCGGTCATGACGCCGAAGACGGTCTGGACGGCGATGCCCGCCGCGAAGCTCTTGACCTTGAAGAGGGACAGCTCGATGAGCGGCGACCCGTCGCGCCGCGCCTTCGCCTTCTCGTACGCGATCAGTACGACGACGATCACGACGGACGCGGCCATCATCACGAAGCCCCACACCGGCCAGCCGTTCTCGCGGCCCTGGGTCAGCGGGTAGACGAGCGCCAGCATGGCGAGGGTGACGAGGACGACGCCGACGAGGTCCAGCTTGAGCGCGGTCGGGGCCTTCGACTCGCTGATGACGCGCGAGCCGAGGATGAGCGCCGCGATGCCGACGGGCAGGTTGATGAGGAAGATCGGCCGCCATTCGAGGCCGAACAGATTCCATTCGGTCAGCAGCGCGCCGAGCAGCGGTCCTGTGACGGCGCCCAGGCCGACGATCGCGCCGAACAGCCCGAACACCTTGCCGCGTTCGTGCGCCGGGAACGTCGCGTGGACGATCGAGAGAACCTGCGGGACCATCAGCGCCGCCATGGAGCCCTGGAGGATGCGGGAGGCGACGAGCATCTCCGGGTTCGCGGCGAAACCGCACAGCGCGGAGGCCACGGTGAACCCGGTGATGCCGAGCAGGAAGAGCCGCTTGCGGCCGAAGATGTCGCCGAGCCGCCCGCCCGTGATGAGCAGCGCCGCGAAGGCGAGCGCGTAACCGGCGGTGATCCACTGGATCTGGCCGGTGGAGGCTCCCTCGTCGTGCTGGATGGTGGGCAGGGCGACGTTGACGATCGTGACGTCGACGAGGTCCATGAACGCGGCGACCATCACGATCGCGAGCGCGAACCAGCGTCGGCGGTCATGCGTGCGAGCGGCTGCCTCGGCTGCGGGGTTGGCGGGCGAACTCGGTGAAGTCATGAGAGAAACGTAGGGGTTCAGTAGGTCAGATCGTGTCCTACATCTGCGGCATTCTTACGGGCATGACGACGACCAGTACGGACACCCCGGCCCGGTTGCTCCAACTTCTGTCCCTCCTCCAGACGCCGCGCGAATGGCCCGGCGGCGAACTCGCCGGGCGGCTCGGCGTCTCGCGGCGCACCGTGCGCCGCGACATCGACCGGCTGCGCGATCTCGGCTATCCCGTCCAGGCGTCCATGGGCGCGGACGGGGGTTACCGGCTGATCGCGGGCAAGGCGCTGCCGCCGCTCGTCCTCGACGACGAGGAGGCGGTCGCGATAGCGGTGGGGTTGCGGGCCGGGGCCGGGCACGCGGTCGACGGGATCGAGGAGGCGTCGGTACGGGCGCTGGCCAAGCTGGAACAGGTCCTGCCGTCGCGCCTCCGCCACCGCGTCAGCACCCTCCAGGCCGCCACCATCCCGCTGACCTCGGGCGACGGCGCGACCATCGCGCCCGAGACGCTGACCGTGCTCGCGTCGGCCGCCGCCGGGACGGAACGGCTCCGCTTCCACTACCGCGCGGCCGACGGCACGGAGACGCGCCGCTTGGTGGAACCGTTGCGGCTCGTCTCGACCGGGCGCCGCTGGTACCTCGTCGCGTACGACATCGATCGCGACGCCTGGCGGACGTTCCGGGTGGACCGGGTGTCGGAGCCGTTCGCCACCGGGGCGCGGTTCGCTCCGCGGGAGGTGCCGGAAGGGGATGCGGCGGAGTATCTGCGGCGGTCCATGGAGGCGCGGGGTGGAGGGGCGTACGAGGTGGACGTGGAGTTCGCGGCGACGGTCGAGGAGGTCGCCGCCAAGGTGCCGCCTGCGGTCGGGCGGCCCGAGCCTTTGCCCGGGGGCGCGAGGTGTCGTCTCCGGGCGAGTGCCTCCGGGCCGGTGGAGTGGATGGCGGTACGGCTCGCCATGACCGGCCTGGACTTCCGGGTCCATGGCCCCGAAAATTTGGTGGACGCGGTCCGCGAACTGGGCACCCGCCTGACCCGAGCGTCGGCCGAGCCCCCGCCCTGAGCGCCTGCCCCGTCCTGCCGATCGTCGGCCGCGGCTCTCGTCGTGGCTGGTCGCGCAGTTCCCCGCGCCCCCGAGATGCGCACTGCGTGCGGCCATCTCAAGGGGCCCGTCATCGATGTGCGCCATCTTCAGGGCGTGCCAAGGGGGGAGGCGCGGCGAAGCCGCAAGTCTCCAGGGGCGCGGGGAACCGCGCGACCGGCCACGACAGCGGCGCACCCGGGAATCGACAGGCCGGGGCAGCCGCTCAGGGGCGCGGGGAACCGCGCGAGCGGCCACGACGGCGGCGCGGTCGGAAGACGGCCGCGCGGGGCAGACGCTCAGGGGCGCGGGGAACCGCGCGAGCGGCCACGACGGCGGCGCGGTCGGAAGACGGCCGCGCGGGGCAGACGCTGAAACGGGGACAGCCCGCGCAGCGAACCGCGCGGGCCGATCGATGTCCGGGTCCCCAAAGGGCTACGCCGCCGCGTCGAACCCCGTGTCCCGAGCCAGCTTCTTCAGCTCGAGCAGCGCATGCTTCTCGATCTGCCGGATCCGCTCACGCGTGAGTCCATGCTCCTTACCGACCTCGGTCAGCGTCCGCTCCCGCCCGTCCTCGATCCCGTACCGCATCTTGATGATGGACGCGGTGCGCTGGTCGAGCCGCCCGATGAGATCGTCCAGCTCCTCGGAGCGAAGCAGGGTCAGGACGGACTGCTCCGGCGAGACGGCCGACGTGTCCTCGAGCAGGTCACCGAATTGCGTGTCCCCCTCGTCGTCCACGGACATGTTCAGCGAGACCGGGTCACGCGCCCAGTCCAGAACGTCGACGACGCGCTCGGGCTTCGTGTCGAGCTCGGCGGCGATCTCCGCGGGCTCCGGGTCCCGCCCGTTCTTCCGGTTGAACTCGCGCTGGACGCGGCGGATGCGGCCCAGCTCCTCCACCAGGTGGACGGGGAGCCGGATCGTACGGGACTGGTCCGCGATGGAACGGGTGATGGCCTGGCGGATCCACCACGTGGCGTACGTGGAGAACTTGAAGCCCTTGCGGTAGTCGAACTTCTCGACCGCGCGCACCAGGCCCGCGTTCCCCTCCTGGATCAGGTCGAGCAGGGGGAGGCCGCTGCGCGGGTAGCGGCGGGCGACCGCCACGACGAGGCGCAGGTTGGACCGGATGAAGATGTCCTTGGCCTTCTCCGCCTCGGCGACCAGCGCCTCCAACTCCTCGCGGGACGCCTCGACCGCGGCCTTGCTGTCGGAGACCTCTCCGTCGAGGATCTGCTGGGCGTAGACGCCCGCCTCGATGGTCTGGGAGAGGTCGACTTCTTTTGCGGCGTCGAGCAGCGGTGTACGCGCTATCTCGTCGAGGTACATGCCGACCAGGTCGCGGTCGGCGATCTCCCCGCCTACGGCGCGAACACTGCGTGCCGCGTCAGTCTCGCCGGAGGCGGCGGACTTACGACGGGCTACGGCACGGGTTGCCATGCGTGCTCCCTTGCGATGGTAGGTCGGCTGGGCCGGACGGCTCACACCCTCCCGGGTGCCCTGCATCTGATGGAAACAACGACTGGAATCCGGACAGAATTCCCAACTGGCCCCAACTTTTTTGTGACCATGCAGTACCCTGTGCCGCCACGCGGCGCACGGAGGAGAGGCGAGATGCGGTCGGAGCCCACAGAGGTGCAGGTCAGGCCGGGGGTCGAGGGCGACCTCACAGCTCTCACGAACCTCTACAACCACTACGTACGTGAGACGCCGATCACCTTCGACACGGCCGTCTTCACCCCGGAAGAGCGACGCCCTTGGCTGCTCTCCCACCCTGAAGACGGCCCGTACCGTCTGATGGTTGCGCAGGAAGTGCGGGGCGGGACGCTCGGCCCACTCCTCGGATACGCCACGTCCAGCCCCTTCCGCGCCAAAGCCGCGTACGACACCTCGGTGGAGGTCACCGTCTACTGCGCCCCGGACACGGGCGGGCGCGGCATCGGCACTCTTCTCTACGGCGCCCTCTTCGACGCCCTCGCCGGTGAGGACCTGCACCGCGCGTACGCGGGCGTCGCCCAGCCCAACGAGGCCTCGGTCCGCCTCCACACCCGCTTCGGTTTCACCCATGTCGGCACGTACCGCGAGGTCGGCCGGAAGTTCGACACGTACTGGGACGTCGCCTGGTACGAGAAGGAGCTACGCCCCCGGGTCTAGGGCTCGGGACTAGGCCCCGGGACCAGGCTCAGCCCGGATCGGCCTAGGGCCACGGACCGTTACGCCCCGTGCACGCGGCACCTACCGTCGAGACATGGACGTGGACAGGGACGTGAACAGGGACGTGGACATGGACGGCGACGACACGACAGGCACCCTCGACGAGGCCCTTCAGCGACTGCACCGGAGCGGACCGGAGTTCGAGGGCTGGCTCAGCAATCACGGACCGATGGCCGTGGAGTCCCTCGTGCGCGGCGGCCAGGCGCCCCGCGTGCACCGCTGGCTCGACCACTACGAGCGGCGGCTCGACGACATGCCCGCGCCGACCCTCCCCGTCCGCGACGACGACTGGAAGTCCGCGCTCGGCGACCCGCGCCGCCTCGCGGACTGGATCACCTTCTTCGAGCGCGCCGTCACCGAACGCCCCTGGCGCGACGTGCTCGCCGAGTGGTGGCCCCGGCTCCTGCCCGGCATCGCGGCGGGCGCCACGCACCCGGTGATCCGGGTCGGCCACGCCGTACGTACGTTGCTCACGGCCGAACCCAACGGGCCCCGCCTCGCCGAACTCGCCCACGGCCTCGGCTACTGGGCCGCCCGGCACCAGCCGCTGCCGCCGCTGACCGCGCTGCCCTCCGCGCCGGACGCGTCGTCCGCCCTCGACGCGGTGCCGATCGTCTCCGACATGAGCGGGGGGATCCTCGCGCGGTTCGGCCGGCTCACCGGGCTCCCCGCGTGGGCGGCAGGGCCGGTCGATCCGGACTCGGCGCGTGAGCGGCTGGGGGAACTGGTCGCGGCGGCGGTCCACCGTTACGCCACGCACGCCCACGGCAACCCCGTGATGCTCGTCCACGCGGCCACCGCCCCCAACGCGGTCCTGCGTACGCTCCCCGCCCTTCCCCGCGAACTCTGGCCCGCGTCGCTGGAGGCTGCCTGGGCGGCGAGCGCGGCGGTGACAGCGGCGTACGCGCCGGCGGACGCGGTCCCCTATGTATCCGGCGCCTCCATATCCCCGGAGGAACTGTTCGCCCGGGCGGCGGCACACGGCGACGACCACGCGATCAAGTTCACGGACACGGCGCTGGACGTGGCCGACTCGACAGCACTGACCGCCGCGGAACGGGCCCTCCACCTGATCGAGCCGGTCTGAGGTACCGGTACCGACGGACTCCGCGGACCGGTGAAGGTTGGTCACGCCCCCGAAGAACGACAGGCCGGGACAGACCCCCCAGGGACGCGAGGAGCTAGGCGACCAGCCACGACGGCCCCGCACCCAAGAAACGACAGGCCGGGGCACACCCCCCAGGGGCGCGAGGAACCGCGCGACCAGCCACGACGGCCCCGCACCCAAGAAACAACAGGCCGGGGCAGACCCCCCAGGGGCGCAAGGAACTGCGCGACCAGCCACGACGAGAGCCGCACCCAAAAACCAACGGCCCGGGGGCACACCCCCAGCCCCGCTACCCGAACTGCACCGACCGCTTCGCCAGCCCCATCCAGAACCCCTCGATCACCGACCGCTGCACATCCAGCTCACCGAACGCCTCCGCCGACCCCATGGCGACGAACAGCGGAGCGAAGTGCTCCGTACGCGGATGGGCCAGCGCCCCGGCCGGGGATCCATGGACGAAGTCGAGCAGCCCGTCCACATCACCCGCGTCGAGCGCCCGCTGCCCCCAGTCGTCGAACTCCGCCGACCACGACGGGATGCCGCCCTGGCGCAACGCCGCGAGGTTGTGCGTGAAGAACCCGGAGCCGACGATGAGCACGCCCTCGTCCCGCAGCGGAGCGAGCCGGCGTCCGATGTCCATGAGCTTCCGCGGGTCGAGCGTCGGCATGGAGACCTGGAGGACGGGGATGTCGGCGTCCGGGTACATCTCGACGAGCGGGACGTACGCCCCGTGGTCGAGCCCGCGATCGGGTACGTCCTGCACCGGAGTGCCCGGGGCGCGCAGCAGTTTCCGTACGGAGTCGGCGAGTCCGGGCGCGCCCGGGGCGGCGTAGCGCACCTGGTAGTAGTGCTCGGGGAAGCCCCAGAAGTCGTAGACGAGCGGCACGGTCCGTATCGCGCCGAGGGCGAGCGGGGCCTCCTCCCAGTGCGCGGAGACGACGAGGATGGCCTTGGGGCGCGGCAGCCGCGCCGACCAGGCGGCGAGCTGTCCCGGCCACAGGGCGTCGTCGGCGAGCGGCGGGGCGCCGTGGCTGAGGTAGAGCGCGGGCATGCGTTCCGGTGCGGGTGCGGATGCGGTGGGCACGGAGGCGACCTCCTTGAACTTTCAAGCTCTGGGTACTGCCCAAAGTAGCCGGTGTTTGTTTAACATTCAAGGAGAGGATCTTTAGGATGATGCGATGGTGGCGATGAAACAGACCGAGTACGACGACGAGAAGAGCGCCCGGGGCGGTGCCGGTAAATGGCTGAGCGCCGACGAACAGCAGGTCTGGCGCGCCTACCTGCACGCCACCACGCTCCTGGAAGACCACCTCGACCGCCAGCTGCAGCGCGACGCGAGGATGCCGCACATCTACTTCGGCCTGCTCGTCCAGCTCAGCGAGGCGCCGAAGCGGCGGCTGCGGATGACGGAGCTGGCGATGAGCGCCAAGATCACCCGTTCCCGCCTCTCGCACGCGATCGCGCGCCTGGAGAAGAACGGCTGGGTGCGGCGCGAGGACTGCCCCTCGGACAAGCGCGGCCAGTTCGCGGTCCTGACGGACGCGGGCCTCGACGTACTGCGGGAGACCGCCCCCGGACACGTGTCAGCGGTCCGCCAGGCGCTCTTCGACCGGCTCACCCCCGAACAGCTGAAGTCCCTCGGCGAGATCATGCGGATCGTCGCCGAGGGACTTCAGCCGAAGGAGGCCGGGGCGGACCTCCCCTGGCTCAGGTGAGGTCCGCCCCGCCACGGAACACCGTCAGCGCCCCGCTACGAAACACCGTCAGCGCCCCGCCACGGAACACCGTCAGCGCCCCGCTACGGAACACCGTCAGTGCGCGACCACGGAACACCGTCAGTGCGCGACCACCGGCACCCGGAACTCGTCCTCGACACCGTCCGCGTCGCCGGAGGCCACTGCGGCGCCGGAGCCGGGGGCGCGGGTGTTGATCAGCGTGAAGGCGATGGCCGCCGAGACGACCAGGATGCCGACGGCCCACCAGATGGCGTGGGTGTAGCCGTTGACCATGGCCTGCGCCTGGAGCAGCTGCGCGTCGCGCGCGCCGGCCACGTGGTCGGCGATGTACGCGGTCGTGGCCGAGGCGGCGATCGTGTTCAGGAGGGCGGTGCCGATGGCGCCGCCGACCTGCTGCGAGGTGTTGACCATCGCGGAGGCGACACCGGCGTCCCGCGCCTCGACGCCGATCGTGGCGAGCGACATGGCGGGCATGAACGCCGTACCCATGCCGAGGCCGAGCAGCAGCTGGGCCGGGAGGATCAGCGCCGGGTAGGACGAGTCGACCGACAGCTGGGTCAGCAGGCCCATGCCGAGGGCGGCGAGCAGGAAGCCCGGGCCCATGAGGAGGCGGGGGCTGACGCGGGTCATCAGGCGGGCGCCGATCTGCGTGGAGCCCGTGATCATGCCCGCGATCATCGGCAGGAACGCGAAACCGGTCTTGACCGGCGAGAAGCCCTTCTGGACCTGGAGGTAGTAGGTCAGGAAGAGGAACAGGCCGAACATCGCGATCACGGCGAGGCCGAGGGAGGCGTAGACACCGCCGCGGTTGCGGTCGGCGACGACGCGCAGCGGAAGCAGCGGGTGCTTGACCCGGGCCTCGACGGCGACGAACGCGACGAGCAGCACGGCGGCACCGACGAACAGGCCGACGGTGCTGGCGTCGGACCAGCCGTTGGACTCGGCGCGCGTGAACCCGTAGACGAGCGAGACCAGGCCGAGCGTGGACAGGAGGACGCCGGGGATGTCCAGCGGCGAGCGGTTGCGGCCGCCGGCGGGCTCGTTGATGACGAAGACGGCGCCGAGCGCGGCGACGGCGGCGAACGGGATGTTGACGAAGAAGGTCCAGCGCCAGTTCAGGTACTCGGTGAGGAATCCGCCGAGGATCAGGCCGACGGCGCCACCGCCACCGGCGATCGCCCCGTAGATGCCGAACGCCTTCGCGCGCTCCTTGGCGTCCGTGAACATGACGGCGAGGAGGGAGAGGGCGGCGGGCGCGAGCAGCGCGCCGAACAGGCCCTGCAGGGCGCGGGCGCCGAGCATCATGCCCTCGTTCTGCGCGGCGCCGCCGATCGCCGAGGCGAGGGCGAAGCCGATCAGGCCGGTGATGAAGGTCTGCTTGCGGCCCCACAGGTCGGCGATGCGTCCGCCGAACAGGAGCAGGCCGCCGAAGGCGAGCGCGTAGGCGGTGATGACCCACTGGCGGTTGCCGTCGGAGATGCCGAGGTCCGTCTGGGCGGACGGCAGGGCGATGTTCACGATGGTGGCGTCGAGGACGACCATCAGCTGCGCGAGCGCGATGAAGACGAGCGCCTTCCAGCGGCGCGGGTCGCTTATGAGAGGGGCCGTTTTCGGCAAGGGGGTACCCACAGCGGGACTCCAAGAAGTCAGGTAAGTCGCCAGGCGAGGCGTCAGTCAGGCGTAGTCAGGCGTAGTCAGGCGTCAGGTAAGTCGTGAATAAAGCTGAGAAATCGGTCTGGTACGGAGAGCGGCGACGGCGGCCGGTCGGCGTGTGCCCCCGCGGGGTCAGCCCTTGCGGAGTGCCTCCCAGGTCGCGGCCGCGCCCGGGAGTTCCGAGCGGGCGGGTGCCATCAGGCCGTCGAGGAACAACTGCAGATGACGGTGGACGAAGCGGTCGAAGTCCAGGCATGCCTTGCCGGGCAGCGGCCGGGTGAGCTGGGAGAGGGCCACCATCAGGTCCCCGACGCCGATGTCGGGGCGCAGCTCGCCGGCGGCTCGGGCGCGCCCGAGCAGGTCCTCGACGCCGCTGGTGAGGCGTTCGAGGGAGGCAAGCAGGTCCGGGTGGTCCTTGTCGAAGGTGGTCTGGAGGGTCGGGCACAGCGCGCCGATGCGTTCGTCGGCGGCGGCGTGCACGAAGGTCCGCAGCGCGGCGAAGGCGCTGCTCTCCCCGGTCTCCTGCGCGGCGAGCGCCTTGTCGGCGTGCTCGGTGACGCGGTCGGTGACCGAGAGGACGACATGGTGCATGAGTTCGCCGCGGTCCTTGAAGTTCCGGTACAGCGTGGCGTTGCCGACACCGGCACGGCGGGCGACCTCGTCGAGCGGGAGGTCGGTCCCGTGCTCGACGAGGAGTTCACGCGCGGCGGCGAGGATCCGCTCCCGGTTGCGCAGGGCGTCGGCCCGCGGGCGCGGGGTGCGGCGCTGCGGCTGGGCGGGTGCGGCGGTGGCCACGGCGTACTCCTGGGTCTTCTGGGCTCGGGGCGGAATCGGGGAGTGATTCCCCGCTTCGCGCGGACACACTTCTAAACGGGGAAAGCGTCCCCGCTTATTTCCCGGACTTCCTGTGACCCGCCTCACACCCCCTACGGTCCGGTAACCCCCGAACGGCGCACCCAGCGCGCGACCCGTCCGCCCCCGACACAGGGTGATCGAAAGGGACCCGAGGGTGAGGCGGTTCGGATGCGGCAGGGGAAGCGGCAGCGGATACGCGGGGGCCGGCGCGGAACGACGCTCGCCGGGGCCACGGCGGTGGCCCTGGCGCTGACGATGACCGCGAGCACCGGCCGGCTGCTCGACTCGTCGCCGACGGCGGCGGGCCCGGTGGCCCCCGCCCGGGAGGCCTCGCTCGCCCCCTGCATGATCCGCGGCACGCTCGGGGTGCAGATGTCGGAGGGCGTGCCGACGTCCTCCGGCTACGTCCGCTCCACGGGCACCCTCCACGCCCTGAACCTGATGATCGACTTCCCCGACGCGCACGGCGAGGGCGGCGCGACGGACCGCCTCTCGGAGTTCTTCCCGAAGACGCAGAACTGGTTCCGCACGGCGTCGTACGGCCGGCTCACCTACGTCCCCGAGGCGCCGGTCAAGCACTGGTTACGGATGCCGAAACCGTTCTCCGAGTACGGGATAGAGCGCGGCGCCCCCTTCGAGCCCGGCTACCGCGAGCTGGTCGACGACATCGTGGCGGCCGCCGACCCCGAGGTGGACTTCCGCAAGTACGACCTGGCGAACATCCTGGTCACCCCGAACGCGGGCCCGTCCGCCCTCGACACGGTGCTCTCCGTGACGTTCGCCGGAAACCGCGAGGCGCCGGTGGCCGACGGCGTCCCCCTCTCCAACGCGTCCTTCGTCTACTCCCGCCAGGACGACGGCTCCGGCTCCTACGCCGAGACCGGCTACCGCGTCCTGCCGCACGAGAACGGCCACGTCTTCGGCCTGCCCGACCTCTACACCCAGGACGGCGGCGGCGCGGTCGGCCACTGGGACATCATGAGCGAGGACTGGGGCGCCGGGAACGACCTGCTCGGCTGGCACAAGTGGAAACTCGGCTGGCTCGACGACACCCAGATCGGCTGCGCCTCCCGCTCCGGCACCTCGGAGTACCTCCTGGCCCCGCTCTCCCGGGAAGGCGGCGGCGGTACGAAGATGGCGTTCATCCCCCTGACCGAGAAGAAGGGCTACGCGATCGAGGTCCGTACCCAGGACGGCAACGACGAGGCGGTCTGCCGCCCAGGCGTCCTCATCTACAAGGTCGACGCCGACGTGGACACCGGCCGGGGCCCCATCGCGGTCAGGGACGCCACCCCCGACAGCGGCGGCTGCACCCGCCGCCCGAACGTCCACGCGGAACTCTCCGACGCGACGTGGCGCCCCGGGGAGGTCTACAAGGACCGCAGGCAAGGAATCCGGATCTCGGTGACGGGAAAGGACGAGTCGGGGAACTACCGCGTGTACGTGACGCGGCGCTGACCAGCTGGTCAGCTAGCTCTCAGCGGCGAACCGCGCCCGCAGCTCCCTCTTGAGGACTTTGCCCGTGGCGTTGCGCGGCAGGGGGTCCTCCTGCATACGGACATGCGCGGGCACCTTGAACGCGGCGAGCGTCTTGCCGACGTGCTCCCGCAGGCCGGAGGCGTCCGTCACGGATCCGCCCCGCACCCGTACGACAGCGGCGACCTCCTCTCCAAGAACCGGGTGCCCGACCCCGACGACGGCGGCCTCCAGCACATCGGGATGCCCGTGCAGACAGGACTCGACTTCCACGCAGTACACGTTCTCGCCGCCACGAATGACCATGTCCTTGATGCGATCCACGACACGGATCAGCCCGTCGCCATCGATGACGGCGAGGTCCCCCGTACGGAACCATCCGTCGTCGGTGAAGGCGGCGGCGGAGGCATCGGGGTCGTCCCAGTACCCGCGAATGACCGACTGCCCGCGCAGCAGAAGCTCCCCGACCCCGCCCTCGGCCGCGTCCACGCGTGCCTCGACGGCGGGCGCGACCTTCCCCACGCTCTCGGGCCACCGGCGATACCGCTCGCCGAAATTGGCGGCGACGCCACCGAGCGTCTCCGTCAGCCCGTACCCGTTACGAGGCTCGACGCGCTCCCCGAACCGCGCGGCGAGCCGCTCGACCAACTGCGGCGGGGCGGCGGCGCCCCCCGTACTGAACATGGTCAGCGTCGGCATGTCGTCCCCCACCTCCTCGGCCCGCTCCAGCAACTGGAGCGCGGTGGTAGGCACCCCGCCGAACGCCCCGACCCCGTGCTCCTTGATCACGCTCAACGCCCGGTCCGCGTCCCACTTCCGCAACACGACGACGGCGCCGCCGGCTGCCATGGCGCCGTAGAACCCGGTGAAGGCGGCGACGTGGAAGAACGGAAAGGTCAGCAACCCGACGGGCGCGGGCCCCTGCCCCGGAACGACACCGCGCGCGAGCGCCGAGAGGGCGGCGAAGTAACGGGGGTTGGCGATGGCCCCGACATGCGCGTGGTGCGTGGCGACGGCCCCCTTGGGCCGCCCGGTGGTGCCGGAGGTGTAGAGGATGGTGGCGTCGCGTTCGGGGTCCACGTGGATGTCGGGGGGTCCGAGAGCGGGGTCGGGGGCGGGGAGATCGCGGTAGAGCTGCACCCGGAAGGGCAGGTCACCGCTGTCCTCGTCGTCATGCACGACGAGGACCCAGGGCCGCGCACCCCTTTCCCGCTGCTCCCGCCAGGACTGGATGCGCTCATAGAGCTCACCGTCGACGACGATGATTCCGGGCCGGCAGTCGTCGAGGGCGTACGCGAACTCGTCCGGGGTCCACCAGGAATTGAGCGGAACGGCGATGAGCCCGGCCAGCTGGGCAGCCCAGAAGGCGACTTGCCATTCAGCCCGATTCCGCATGGCGATGACGACCCGGTCCCCGGGGGTCAGCCCATACCCACCGTCACTCTCTTCGCTGACGTAGCGCCGTGCGAGCGCGCAGGCGGCTGCGAAGAACTCCCCGTAGGACATCCGCCCGTCCTCGAAGAGGAGAAAGGGGGCATCCCCGAAGGCCCAGGTCGTCTCGACGAACTCCCGCAGGGTCCGGGGCCCGCCCACATACCCGAGCCGCCCGTCCTCCCCCCGCCCGACAGCGAAGGGCGCACCCGGTGCGGTCAGCAACGCTTCCAGGGAATCCATGCGGGGACGCTATGTCCGGGGGGCCGGGGCGCGTCAAGGTGTGTGCGGGAGAGGGGCGGAGTGGCGGCAGGCTGTGCGCGGCGACGGCACGGGCCGAGGAACCCGATCTCGCACGTCGGCCCACCCGCTACACTGTCGGCGGTGGCCCAGACCCTATGATCTGCTCCGCCACCCCGCCTTCGTGGGCCTTGAGCAACCCGCTGGTCAGAGCGGCGCCTATTGCAGCAGCTGGAACGCCATCTCACGTTTTCAGGAACGCGTGCAGGGTTCCCCAGGCCAGACGAGCACTCCGTTGATCTCACACATACGAGTCGTTGCTACCCAGTGAGTCGCACCCACCACATATGGGTGGATGTACCGGCAGGGCCCGTACCGTTTCCGGGCCGGAAGCTTGGTCGCGAGTACATACGGAGACCCCAACTGCTGCAAGGCGAAGAGGCTGCCGAGATTCCCGGCGCTCCGGGACTCGATTCAGGCCATCTGTTGCCGTAGCTGTCAGCGAAGCAACGTCCGGCAAGCAACCTCCGGATAACGTCGCTTCGTTACGTCTGTTACGCATGGAGCGGTCGGTGTCACCTCGGACACCGGGCGTACGGGGAGGGACAGAGCATGTCCGACGGCACGGGGCGTACATCACAGGAGGCTGCGGCCGGAGCAGGTCTGACGGCAGGCGGCTTTGGAGTCGCAGCCATCGCGGTCGGCGCCACCGCTGCCGCGAAAGCCATGCTGGTCGAGGGCGAGACACTCTCGACGTTCAAGCGGCGGGTCGACGCGCTGCTACGCGACTTGGAAAGGTCGAAGGCGGCGCCGAAGTCGATCGCGAACGGAGCGCTGCCGGGCGGCAGGTTGGGTGCGTTCGACGAAGCGGACGCCTTGCACTCCGCCTACACGAAGGTGCACAGCCAGCTGGAGAACCTGTCCAAGATGCTGGCCTTGCAGATCGAGGGTTTGGTCGTGACGGTCGACGCATCCAAGACGGGTTACGACAACCTCGACGACGATGTGCGTGCCCGCCTCAACCGCATCCGGTCCCAGACCGACGCGCTGGTGAACCCAGGCGCGAAGTCGACTCACGGCTCCCACCACGGAGGCTCGGACGCCACTGCAGATGGCGAACCCGCGCCGAAGCCGACGGACAGCGAAGCAGGTGACCTGTGATGGCGTCCCGCTTGAACGGTGGCAGCGCGGATGCGCGTAGTGCGGGGGTTGGCATGGTCGAGGGAAGGCACGGGGTATGAGCGATCTGGGTTCTCAGGTGTGGGGCATGGCCAAGTCCTACCGATTTGCGGTGCACAGCCCGGAAGAGTTGTGGGCGATGGTCGAGCCGGCGGACGGTGCGACGGCGGCGGATCTGGGTGTGCTGCTGACATCGGCGGCAAAGACCATCAAGGAGATCGGCGGCGACCTGAAGACCCACAGCACGTCGGTCGAGTGGGAAGGCGAGGGCGCCGACGCGTTCCACAAGTGGGTTGATCACGCTGCTCGAGCGACGTTGAGTCTGGGTGACTACAGCGAGAGCGCCGGGAAGTGGCTCGGCCACGCGGCGGACACGCTGCATGAGGTCAAACCGCAGCTGGAGACGCTGAAAAACTCCAGCGCCTCGGCCCGCTCGATCCTTGACGCGCACGATGCCAAGACAACGGACGTCGGCAACCATGACGGCGGGCCATCAGCGTCCTCCGTGAAGACGGCGAAGTCGCAGTACGACAACGACCGCGCCGAAGCATCCCAGTTGATGACGAAGCTGGCGCAGTCGTACTCAGCGTCGACGGAACAGATCGAGGCGCTGAGGACGCCGGAGTTCCCGGCGCTTCCGGAGCAGTTCGTTCCCCTGGTCAGAGACCGCCATGGCGCCAAGGACGTCTCGTCCTCGTCGGGTGATCCATCGAATACCGGGACAGCGGCGGCGGTAGGGGGAGTCGGCGTGGCCGCAGCGGGAGCTGTCGCCCTCAAGGAAGCGGCTCATGGCGCTTCGCTGGCCGACGGGCACCACCCCTCCACTTCCGCATCCCACATTTCGAGGCCGACTCCGGATCTGCCTTTTGGTGGGACGGGTACATCCCTCGACCGGGCCGGTACGCTCCCCGCTCCTGCCACTCCCACGACAGCTCCTTCCTCACCGGCGCCCTCGTCGACTCCGTCACTGGGCGGCACCTCGGCACTCTCTACGCCGCCATCCGGAACACCGCCCTTGCTCGGAGGTGCAGGTCGTTCCGTTGCTTCGCCACGCGGGCCGGGCAGTGGCCGCTTCCCGTCGTCTCCTGGCGTGCGCGGGCCGCTCGGTGTCCCAGAGGGCACCGGAACGCCGGGCGCGCCCGGTACTGCTCGTGGGGTGACGCCAGGGCGCGGTGTTCCCGCGGTCGAGCGGCCAGGGATGCCGGGCGTACAGGGCGGCACGCCCTCGCCGGTACGCGGGCCAGGTGGCGGGAGCCCGGGGCGAGCGACGAACGGGATCGCAGGTGGTCGTCCGACCTCGCCACAGACGGGACGCGGTGCAAGCGCAATGTCCCAGGGCACGGTCGTCGGCGGCTCCCCCTACCAGCAGGGCGTCGGAGCCCGGGGAGGCGTACCGGAGGGATCGGGACGCACCGGAGCGACACCCGGCCGCGGCACTCCGGGTGCCGGCACAGGGCGCGGGACGAGCGGCTCCGGCGGGCGGGTGTCTGCCCTCTCGGGCGGGGTCGTCGGCGGCCAGCCGCAGCAGAACTCGAGGGTGCGCCGAGCCTCCACGGCTACGACCCGGGCGGCGAGCGGCGCCCGCGGAGTGGCGGTGAACCGTAGCGACGCCCAGATGCAGCACGGCGGCGAACCCGCCCACGGCTCCTCGCCGAAGACACGTAAGGATGAGGGCCGGCGTGCCTCAGAGGAGCGGCCACGCGACGAGCGGCCCGAGCACGAGGACGTAGAGGTTGAGCAGCCGGAGCGCGATGTGCCTGAACTACGCCTGCCGGGGCTGCCTCCTACGGCTCGGCGGGACAACAAAGGATGATCATGGGTTCCCATAGCAAGCAGGTCCGCGTGCTTCGGCTGGCGTCGGCCGTGATCGGCGTCGTGCTCGCAGGGGTCACTGTGACGCCGGCGAGCGCCGCGTCCGTCCGGGATCGGCAGTGGTACCTGGACGCCATGCACGCCGAACAGATGTGGAAGACCAGCACCGGCAAGGGCATCACGGTCGCCATCATCGATACCGGCATCGACTCCGACCTCGCAGACCTGCGCGGCCAAGTACTGCCCGGCAAGGACTACTCCCGTAGCTCCGGTGGCGAACACACGGACTACGACGGGCATGGCACGAGCATGGGCGTTCTCATTGCAGGCACCGGAGCAAAGGGGGCGGCGACGGGCTCGTACGGACTTGCTCCGGGCACGAAGGTGCTCCCCATCCGCCTTCCGTACCCCAACGAGCACACCCGTAGCGGTGGCAACCCGGACAGCTACCCCACCTATATGTCCAAGGCGATCCGCTACGCGGCGGACTCTGATGCTCAGGTCATCAACATCTCCCAGGGCAGCACAGACAACTCACCCGAGTTGACCAAGGCCGTCGCCTACGCACTCTCCAAGGGCAAGCTGATCTTCGCAGGCGTGGGCAATACCGGCGCGGGAGCCAACGAGTTGGAGTACCCGGCCGCGACGCCCGGGGTCGTGGGAGTCGGGGCCATTGACAAGGACTTGAAGAAGACGTCGGAGTCCCAGTCCGGGCCGCAGGTGGATGTGGTCGCCCCTGGCGCACGGATGATCGCCGCATGCACCGGGAAGACCGGTGTGTGCGAGTCCCACGGCACCAGTGACGCCAGTGCGCTCGCGTCGGCCTCGGCAGCGCTGATCTGGTCGAAGCATCCGGACTGGACGAACAACCAGGTGCTGCGGGTCCTGCTGAACACCGCGAGCGGCCCGGTCAGCGGCAAGAAGCGCACGGATGACATCGGCTACGGCGCCGTTCGCCCCAGGATCGCCCTCACCGACCCCGGCGATCCGGGCCCCGCCAACGAGTACCCACTGCCGGACTACAAGGCCGTAGGCTCAGCGGCAGCACCGGGAGGTGCCAGCACCAGACCGTCGACGGACGCGTCGGCCGCCCCAGCCGCGGCCTCGTCCAATGACGAGTCGAGCACTCTGCCGTGGATCTTGGCGGGCGCGGGCGGACTCCTGCTGGTCGGCGTGGGCGGTGTAGTGCTCGCCGTGCGCAGTCGCAAGCGCCGCGCCGCGCTGGCCGCACCCATGTCATCGACGCAGCAGCACGGCTGGGCACAACCGCCTAATCCAGGCCACCAGCAGGGGCAGCAATGGCCGTACCAGGACACCAACCACACTGGCCAGCCGTGACATGACGAGAATTGAGCGGGGGCGAATGTCGTGACGGAGACGAACGGGGAACAGCACACGCCGCGCGGAGGGCCGGAAGGTGCAGGCGGTATGCGGCTGAACCACCTTCCCGACGGCGCGGGGATCACCGGCGGCAGCCAGAAGGATCTTGCGTCCAGCCCGGCGGAGAAGAAGTCCGCCGCGCGGGCCATTGAGCAACACATCGAGCCGGACACCCGTAAGGCAGGCGACTGGGCGGACACCGACACTGAGGTTCCCCCGTTGTTCGGGAGTCGCTGATCAGCTGGTCAGGGCGGGTTGACGGGTGTTCAGGTTCGTTGGTTCGGCCGTCGCCTGGTCGGCGTAGTACTGCTCCTCGAACTCGATCGGGC
>NZ_JBIRPI010000011.1:0-228155 GCF_044332585.1 Streptomyces sp. NPDC016845
CCGGCTCCCAGCAGAGCAGTTGACACCTGCTACCGGCCTACGGCCAACCCGCACCGCCGTCAACCCAGACGACCACCGGATTTAACGAACTACCGGTAGGTCTGCCAGACTCGCCCACAGATGGCCACACTCTGTTCCGACGACAATCGAGATCGGCTCCCTCTCCACCCAGCCGCCACCCAATCGATCACCCACCGGCTAGTGGTGGGACGCGACCGGCACCTCCCTCACCACGCCGCAGCATGTGAATCATCCTCGCAGGTCAGCGCCTATTCCGTCGCGGCTTCAACGGCACATTCGGCAGTTCCGGCGCAGGCAACGGATCCCCGTCGTAACCCGCAACCTCGCCGAACCTCTGCCCTTCCATCCAGTCCCGACGCGCCTGCGCTATATCGTGGTGCGACCGTCCTATGAAGTTCCACCACATGACGATCTCCTCGCCGAACGGCGGTCCGCCCAGCACGATCAGGCGCGCCGTGGCGTCCGTCTCGTTGGTGAGGGTCAGCGTCGCGTCGCCCGGTGCGAGGTAGCCCAGTTCGGCGCGGGCCAGGGAGGTGCCGGAGAGCGTGACCGTGCCCTGGTCGACAAGGACGCCGTGCTCGAAGTCGCTGTCCACGTCGAGGGTGACGGTCGCGCGCGGGGCCAGGAGGAGTTCGGCGCCGAGGAGCGGGGTGAAGGTATGGACCGGGGAGACCACCCCGGCCAGGGAGCCGAGGAAGACCCGGGCCTCGGCGCCGTCGAGGTGGACGGGCTCGGGCGCGTAGTGCTGGAAGTCGCGCTCGGTGTGGCGGTGGCCGTCGGGCAGCGCCACCCACAGCTGGACGCCGTGCAGGACGGTCGTGTCCGGGGTGGAGACCTCGGAGTGGGCGATGCCGTGGCCGCCGGTCATGAGGTTCAGCTCGCCGGGGCGGACCATGGCGTGGTTGCCCATGCTGTCCCGGTGCTCGATCTCGCCGGTGAACAGCCAGCTCACCGTCTGCAGCCCGGTGTGGGGGTGCGGTGCGACGTCCATACCGCCGGTGCGCGCCACGTCGTCGGGGCCGTAGTGGTCGACGAAGCACCAGGCCCCGATCAGCGTGCGAGCCCGCTGCGGCAGCGTCCGCCGGACCGGCATGGCGCGCGGGCCGCCCAGCGGCACGTCCCGGGCGGTGAGCACCTCTACGGTGTCGCTCATCCCTGCCTCTCCTACCCCAAGTGTTCTCAAGTATTTTGAGTTTCAACAACTATGGATGATCATAAGGCCCAGCGCACCGCGAAGCGAGCCCGGCCGCGCAGAGGCCCCCTGACAGGAGACCGAGTTGAGCGACCGCAGCAGCAACAGTGACAGCGTCCGTGACGGACGTGTCTACGTCGACAAGCAGAGCCCCAAGGCGTATCACGCCCTCGTGCAGACCTCCGAGGCGGTCCGGGACACCGCCGCCGACGCCGGGCTCGACCGGGTTCTCGTCGAGCTGATCAATCTACGCGTCTCCCAGCTCAACGGCTGCGCCTACTGCCTCGACGTGCACACGCGGGCCGCGCTGCGGGCGGGCGCGACCACCCAGCGCCTCGGCACGCTCGCCGCGTGGCGCGACACCGAGCTGTTCACCGAGCGGGAGCGGGCCGCGCTCGCGCTCGCCGAGGCCACCACGCACCCCGCGGATGCGACCGCGCAGGAGGACGCCTACGCGGCGGCCCGCGCGTCCCTGACCGAGGACGAGATCTCCGCTGTCATATGGGTCGCCATCACCATCAACGCGTTCAACCGGGTCTCCGTCCTCAGCAGGCATCCCGTCCGCGCACCGAAGGCCTGACGCACCTCACGCCCACTCCGCCGCGCACCGCAGCAGCCGTCCGATCTCGGGGTGGAACACGCGGTGGTGCCCGCCCATGGGCACCTCGTCGCAGCGGATCACCTCGGAGACGTCCACGTTGAGGTAGGGCGCCTGCCGGCCGTCCCGCTCCGGCGCCTCCCGCACATCGACCGGCGCGGGCCCGTCGACCCCCTGGATGCCGTCGAAGCCGAGCGCGCCCCACTTGCGCGCGGTCGTGGCCAGTTCGCTGGAGTCGCCGATCATCTGGGCCGACAGCGGGTAGAGCACGCCGAGGTGGGAGTCGAGGTGCGAGAACGTGCAGAGCAGGGGGCCCTGGACGAGCCGGCGGCGGCTGAACAGCGCGCCGTGGCCCGACACCTGTTGCGGCAGGCTGTCGGCGAAGGAGAAGTGGGACATCTCGCCCTGGAGGAAGGTGAGCGAGGACAGAGCGACGGGGTCCGCGCCGCTCTCCTCCAGGCCGCGCAGCGCGAAACCGGCGAGGCGCGCGCCGAGCCCGTGCCCGACGAGGTGCAGACGCACGTCGGCGCCGCGCACCAGCATCGGCAGACAGGGGCCGAGGCCCGCCTGACCGATCAACCCGGCCCTGCGGCGCAGGACATGGCGGACGACCTGCCGGAAGAGTTCGCGGGCCCCCTTCCACAGTTCGGCGAAGTCCGCCGCGCGGGCCGTCTCCCCCACCGGGCCGCCCGCGGCTACCGTTCCGGCCCTGTTCACCCGGTCGCTGAGCGGGCGTGCCGGGCGCGGTCCCGCCACCCGGCTCTCCAGGAGCGTCCCCTCGTCGGACACCTCGGACGCGGTGGCGGCGCTCTCGTGGTGCGCGGGCTCGCCCGCCTCGAGCGCCAGGGCGCGGCTCAGGTCCCGCAGCGCGCCCGCGAACTCGGAGCACACCGTGCGGGTGTCCTCGAACAGCATGAGGGGGTCGGCCTGAGGCAGCACCTCGCCCTCCGTGTCGGAGGTGAACTCCGCGACCGGGTCCTGCAGCGGGACTTCCGCCAGGCGGCGCAGCGCGGAGCCGAAGTCGTCGAAGGCGGGCCCGCGTTCGGGCCGCTCGTTCAACAAGGTGATGAGTTCAATCAACGGGCCCTCGCTGGACGGAAGTTGGCGGTACAGGTCGTCCGCCGTGGCCTTGGAGACTCCGTCGTCGTCGCCCTCCGGCCGGGCGAGGCCGGGTGCGCCCTCATCCCGGAAACACAGCGACGGCCAGTGCACACCTAGGAACCCCACCTCATGTGCCCCGCCGCCCCACGCGTCGGCGAGCATGTGCCGGAACGCTCCGTCGGCCGCGGCACTCACCTCCTTGTCGTTGTGGGCCCCGTGGACCACCACGTACAAGTCACGCACTCCACTCCCCCGGACCTCCTCGCACACAGTTTCCACTTGAGCGGGCTCGAACTGCGCCCGGCTGCCGAAGGACATGGCTCCGAAGTCGTGCAACGCGGTGGGCTGCGACATGGCTCGCTCCCTGTGGGACCACCGCTTACGCGGCGGGTCGGGGCGGCGGGCCCTGCGCCCGTCGCACGAAGCACTCCACGTTCCCGCCGCGCCTGTGCACACGTGCCTCGCACCCCGATGTACGGCGTTTCTACGTCATGCAGTAGGCACTGTCCTAGACTCGGTCAATCATCAGGTCCTCAGCCTTGTCCGCTCATCACCGGACCAGTGAACCCAGGAGCTACTCGTGACGGATCCCAAGCCCGGTAACCCGAACGTCAAGGACCAGTACGCGGCCCAGGTCGCCGCCGACCTCGAGCGCAACGCGAAGGAACAGGAGGAGATCGGCACCGAACTGGAGACGCTGCAGAACAAGTTGCGGGCGCTCCAGGACGACCAGGCGATCCTGGTCAGCATGCAGCAGGCGCTCGGCACGAAGGAGGGCGCGGCGGTCACGCCGGACAAGGCCCAGCGCCGCAAGTCCGCTCCGGCCGCCGCGAGCGCGAAGAGCAGCGCGCCCAAGCAGGGCAAGCAGCCGCGCGCCGCGAAGACGACGTCCGGCAAGACGACGACCAGCAAGGCGACGTCCGGCAAGGCCGCGTCCGACAAGGCCACGTCCCCCTCGGCCCGCCCCGCCCGCAAGGCGTCGGCGAGTGCGCAGCCGACGCTGGTCACCCTCGTACAGGAGTACCTCAAGCAGCAGACGGAGCCGCGTTCGGCGGCCGAGCTGGCCGATGCGCTCACCGCGGCGCACCCGGACCGTACGTTCAAGAAGCCTGTCGTGCGGACCACGGTCGAGGGCCTGGTCGCCAGGGGTCTCGCCCAGCGCAGCAAGCAGGGTTCGTCGGTCTTCTACAGCACGCCGGAGCAGGCGAAGTCGCCGGAGCCCGCGGCCGAGTAGGGGCAGTTGTGCTCGGCGGCTGTCGGCAGTGCCCGCCCCACTACGCTGACAAGGTGCAGCCGGCGGCCGCCGGGCCGCTGAAGAAGCACCGAAGAAAGCGTGTGCGGGGACGGGTTTCACTGTGCGGGATCTTCTGGCCGGTCCGCACCGGGGCCGCCCAGGTCGGCACGATGACGGCCCACCGGCGCGGCCGGGGCCCGCTCACGGCACTGCGGTGCGCCCATGGTTCGACTGGTCGCCGAAGCCCTGGACCGGCTGCGCGCCGAGGGCCTCGCCCTCGCGCAGGCGCTCGCCGGCCCTCACCACCATCGGACTGCTTGGGGACCGTGTCATCCGCGAGCAGCACACGGTCGACGAGCAGTTGCACACTTGCCTGCGGACCCGTGCAACCAGGCTTTCGATGCACTGCGGCGGAACATCCACATCCAGGACCACCGGATCCTGCTCAACTACGTGGCCCGGGACCTCATCGAGAGCGGGCTGACGCCCGCCGTCGTCACATCGGAGTGAGCCAGACCGCCGCCAGCGGTGGAAGGCGCAGGGTGAGCGAGGCGGGGAAGCCGCCCAACGGCTCGGGCTCCGGGTCCAGCGGCTCGGCGTTGCGGACGTCGCTGCCGCCGTACCGTGTCGCGTCGGTGTTGAGGATCTCCCGCCACTGACCGGCGGCGGGCGGCACACCCAGGCGGTAGCCCTCGCGCACCACCGGGGAGAAGTTGACGACCGCGAGCAGCGGGCTGCCGTCGGCGGCGCGGCGGACGAACGCGAAGACGTTGTCCTCGGCGGCGTCGGCCGCACTCCACTGGAACCCCTCGGGGCGCGCGTCCTGTTCCCACAGCGCGGGGTGGGAGACGTACAGCCGGTTGAGGTCGCCCACGAGGCGCTGGACCCCGCGGTGGTCCCCGGCGGCGGGGTTGTTCTCGTCGAGGACCCACCACTGCGGCCCCTCGTCCGCGACCCATTCGGCGCCCTGCGCGAACTCCTGCCCCATGAAGAGGAGTTGTTTGCCGGGGTGGGCCCACATGTGGGCGAGGTAGGCGCGGTGGTTGGCGCGCCGCTGCCACCAGTCGCCCGGCATCTTCGACACCAGGGCCTGTTTGCCGTGCACGACCTCGTCGTGGGAGATCGGGAGCACGTAGTTCTCGCTGTAGGCGTACACCATCGAGAAGGTCATCTCGTTATGGTGGTACTTGCGGTGCACGGGTTCGTGCGCGACGTACTCGAGCGAGTCGTGCATCCAGCCCATGTTCCATTTGAGGCCGAAGCCGAGACCGCCGAAGCCGTCGGGGCCGATGTCGTGGGTGGCCCGGGTGACACCGTTCCAGGCGGTGGACTCCTCGGCGATGGTGACGACGCCGGGCACCCGCCGGTACAGGGTGGCGTTCATCTCCTGGAGGAAGGCGACCGCGTCGAGGTTCTCCCGGCCGCCGAACTCGTTCGGGGCCCACTGGCCGTCCTCGCGCGAGTAGTCGAGGTAGAGCATGGAGGCGACGGCGTCGACCCGCAGGCCGTCGATGTGGAACTCCTCGCACCAGTAGAGGGCGTTGGCCACGAGGAAGTTGCGGACCTCCTTGCGGCCGTAGTCGAAGACGAGGGTGCCCCAGTCGGGGTGGGCCGAGCGCCGCGGGTCCTCGTGCTCGTACAGGTGGCGGCCGTCGAACTCGGCGAGGGCCCACTCGTCGCGCGGGAAGTGCGCGGGTACCCAGTCGAGGATGACGCCGATACCGGCCTGGTGCAGGGTGTCGACGAGATACTTGAAGTCGTCGGGGCCGCCGAGGCGGGCGGTGGGCGCGTAGAACCCGGTGACCTGGTAGCCCCAGGAGCCGCCGAAGGGGTGCTCGGCGACCGGCATCAGCTCGACATGGGTGAAGCCGAGGGCCGACACGTACTCGGTGAGTTCGTGGGCGAGGCGGCGGTAGGTCGCCCCCGGCTTCCAGGAGGCGAGGTGCACCTCGTAGACGGACATGGGGGCGGTGTGGACCGGGCGGTCGGCGCGGTGGCGCAGCCAGGTGTCGTCGCCCCACTCGTAGTCGCTGCCGCACACGATGGACGCCGTCGCCGGGGGCACCTCCGTGCGCCGCGCCATCGGGTCGGCCCGCTCCAGGCGCTGCCCGTCGGGGCCGGTCAGTTCGTACTTGTACGTGGCGCCGGGGCCGATGCCGGGGACGAACAGCTCCCACACGCCCGAGGAGCCCAGGGAGCGCATGGGCAGCGCCGTGCCGTCCCAGTGGTTGAAGTCGCCACGGATACGGACGCCGCGCGCGTTCGGCGCCCAGACGGTGAAACGTGTGCCGAGCACGCCGCCGCGTTCGAGCACGTGTGAGCCGAGAGCCGTCCACAGCTCCTCGTGGCGCCCCTCGGAGATGAGGTGCAGGTCGAGGTCGCCGAGGGTCGGCGGGAAGCTGTACGGGTCCGCCGTCTCGACGGCGGAGTCGGGGTACGTGACGCGCAGCCGGTAGGGCGCGTGGCCCTGGCCGGGGATTCGGCCCGCGAAGAGGCCGTCGCCCTCGTCGTGCAGGTTCCACACACGTGTGCCGATGACGACGGACACCTGGGTCGCGTGCGGGCGCAGGCAGCGCACGGCGAGCCCGCCGCGCACCGGGTGGGCGCCGAGGACGGAGTGCGGGTCGTGGTGGGCGCCGGTCAGGAGCCGGGCGCGTACGTCGTCGTCCAGGGGGGCGAGCGGGGCGACGTCGGGCACGCGGTCCACCGGCTCGACGAGCGGTTCGACGAGCGGTTCGACAAGCGGCTCCGCTGTGGCCGGCGGCTGCGCGGTCTTCACCGGCTGTACCGGGTCCACCGGCTCTGGCGGGTCTGCAGGCTCCACCGCTACGGGGTCGGCGACGGACATGTCAGGCCTCCTGGGCGGGTAGCTGGTCGGACATGTGCGGGGCGCCGGTGCCCGCGGTGCCGCCCGCGCACAGGCGGGCCACCGCGTTCATCGGGACCGTGAGCAGTTCGGGGCGGTACACCGACTCGTAGACCACCTCGTAGACGGCGCGGTCCGCCTCGTGCGCGCGGAGCGCGGCGGGGACGGCGCGCGGGTCGAAGCCGCCGGACTCGCCGTATCCGGCGCAGAAGGCGTCCCGGCAGCGGTCGGCCCAGCGCGGGTGGAACTCCCCGCCGGAGCGGGCGGCGTAGTCGAAGGAGCGGAGCATGCCGGCGACGTCCGCGATCGGCGAGCGGTCGGCGCGGCGCTCGGGGACGGGTTTGGCCGGCTCCCCCTCGAAGTCGACGATGTGCCAGCGGCCGTGGGCGTGCATGACCTGGCCGAGGTGCAGGTCGCCGTGGGTGCGCTGGAGCGGGGCGTCGCCGCCCTCGGTGACGGCCGCGGCGTAGACGTCCTGGAGGTCCGGCACGAACGGGCGAAGCTCGGGGACGCTCGCGGCGGCGCGCAGCAGCCGGTGGGACATCGCGTCGGCGAGCCGCGCCGACTGGTCCGCGGGCCGCAGGCCGGTCGGGAACGCCTTGGCGAGGGCGACGTGCAACTCGCCTGTGGTGCGGCCGAGTTCGCGTGCCTCCTCGGTGAAGCCCGTGCGGCGGTGGCTGGACTCCAGGGCCAGCGTCCAGCCGTCCGTCGACTCGGTGAGGAACGGCTGCACCATGCCGAGCGTCGACCAGAACGGGGCCTCCGTCTGGAACCAGCCGATCGGCGCGGGGACCTGGGTGAATCCGTGCCGGGCGAGCGCTCCGGTGACCTCCAGGTCGGGGTTGATGCCGGGCTGGATGTGGCGGAACAGTTTCAGGATGAGTTCGTCGCCGTAGACGATCGAGGTGTTGGACTGCTCCACGTCCAGGACGCGCGGTGTGAGCCCGCACGGCACCGAGGTGCGCGGCAGCGACTCGAAGCGCAGGTGCCCGGCGGAGCCGCCCCTGCGCAGCCGTTCGAGGAGCACGATCGCGGCGCGGTGGTCGTGGACGGCGTCGTAGACCATGAGCCGTTCACCGGGCCGCGCCTCGACCTCGCCGATCATGTGGGGGCTCATCCGCGGCGGTACATGGGTGGCCACGCCGAGCAGGACCTGATAATGCGCGCCGTCCGACGAACCGCGCTGGTCGACGCGGACCAGGAGGTGGTAGCAGTCGGTCGTCAGCGCTGTCGCGGCGGCCACGGACACACCGGTGACGTCCCGGCCTTGCCCGGTGAACCATCGCTGGCGGGGGAGCCAGCGCGCCAGGAGCGCCGCGAGGGAGGAGGCGGGCACCTGAGCGGGACCGACGGCCGTATCGGACAGCAGAGGCGAAGTCATGGATTCAGGTCCAATCGTGGTGTGCCATGCGGGGCGTCATGCTGGTGCCCCGCAGCCGGAACCAGTAGAAGCCGTGTCCCGCCAGGGTCAGGAGATAGGGCAGCTCTCCGATCGCGGGAAAGCGGACGTTGCCGATGAGTTCGACCGGGTGGCGACCGTCGTAGGCCCGGAGGTCGAGCTCGGTGGGCTGCGCGAAGCGGGAGAAGTTGTGCACGCACAGCACCAGGTCGTCCTTGTACTCGCGCAGGAAGGCGAGTACGGCCGGGTTGGAGGAGGACAGTTCGGTGTAGGACCCCATGCCGAACGCCGGGTTCTGCCTGCGGATCTCGATCATGCGGCGGGTCCAGTGCAGGAGCGAGGACGGCGACGCCATCTGTGCCTCGACGTTGGTGACCTGGTATCCGTAGACCGGGTCCATGATCGTCGGCAGGGAGAGGCGGCCGGGGTCGCTGGAGGAGAAGCCCGCGTTGCGGTCGGGGGTCCACTGCATGGGTGTGCGTACGGAGTCGCGGTCGCCGAGCCAGATGTTGTCGCCCATGCCGATCTCGTCGCCGTAGTACAGGATCGGCGAGCCGGGCAGTGACATCAGCAGTGCGGTGAACAGCTCGATCTGGTTGCGGTCGTTGTCGAGGAGGGGCGCGAGGCGGCGGCGGATACCGATGTTGGCCCGCATCCGCGGCTCTTTCGCGTATTCCGCGTACATGTAGTCGCGCTCCTCGTCGCTGACCATCTCCAGGGTCAGCTCGTCGTGGTTGCGCAGGAAGATGCCCCACTGGCAGCCGGACGGGATGGCCGGGGTCTTCGCGAGGATCTCGGAGATCGGTTCGGCGGTCTCGCGGCGGACCGCCATGAAGATGCGCGGCATCACCGGGAAGTGGAACGCCATGTGGCATTCGTCGCCGCCCGAGGAGAAGTCACCGAAGTAGTCGACGACGTCCTCGGGCCACTGGTTGGCCTCCGCGAGGAGCACCACGTCGGGGTAGTTGGCGTCGATCTCCTTGCGGACCCGCTTGAGGAACGCGTGGGAGGCGGGCAGGTTCTCGCAGTTGGTGCCGTCCTCCGCGTAGAGGTAGGGCACGGCGTCGAGGCGGAAGCCGTCGATACCCAGGTCCAGCCAGAATCGGAGCGCGGCGATCATCTCGTCCTGGACCGCCGGGTTCTCGAAGTTGAGGTCCGGCTGGTGGGAGAAGAAGCGGTGCCAGAAGTACTGCTTGCGCACCGGGTCGAAGGTCCAGTTGGAGACCTCGGTGTCGACGAAGATGATGCGCGCGTCCTCGTACCTCGTGTCGTCGTCGGACCAGACGTAGTAGTCCCCGTACGGTCCCTGCGGGTCGGTGCGCGACTGCTGGAACCACTCGTGCTGATCGCTCGTGTGGTTCATGACGAAGTCGACGATGACGCGCATGCCCCGCTGGTGCGCCGCGTCCACGAACTCCACGAAGTCCGCGAGGTCGCCGAACTCGGGAAGCGTGACGATGTAGTTCGCCACGTCGTAGCCGCCGTCCCGCAGCGGGCTCGTGTAGAACGGCGGAAGCCACAGACAGTCCACGCCCAGCCATTGCAGATAGTCCAGCTTGGACGTGATGCCCTTCAGGTCACCGACGCCGTCGCCGTTGCTGTCGCAGAAGGAGCGGACGAGCACCTCGTAGAAGACGGCGCGCTTGAACCACTCGGGGTCGGGTGACTTGGTGGGCATGTACGAGGCCTGCGCAGCCTGCGCCATGTCGTCCGTGGTCATTCGAGTCTGCCTCCGAGGACGCGGATGAGGAGAGTGAGGGGGCGGTTCGGCCGGCGCGGTGTCAGCCGACGGTGAAGACGTGGGCCGGCGACTCCCCCGGCACGAGGCGCACGTAGTTGCTCGCTCCCCACGTGTAGGTGGCACCGGTCAGTTCGTCACGCACGGGGAACGACACGGGGAACGACACGGGGGCCGAGGCGTCGGAGCCGGCGTTCAGCTGCGCGAGGTCGAGACGGACCGTCGCCTCCTGAGCGTGGTGCGGATCGAGGTTGACCACCACCAGAACCGTGTTCGAGCCACTGCGTTTGGAGTACACGATCACGGCCTCGTTGTCGGCGTGATGGAAGTGCACTCCGCGCAGCCCGTGCAACGCCGGGTTACGGCGCCTGATGTCGTTCAGGGCGGTGATCAGAGGGGCGATGGT
The DNA here is from genome assembly GCF_044332585.1 of Streptomyces sp. NPDC016845. Classification (NCBI taxonomy): domain Bacteria; kingdom Bacillati; phylum Actinomycetota; class Actinomycetes; order Kitasatosporales; family Streptomycetaceae; genus Streptomyces; species Streptomyces sp. NPDC016845. The sequence goes on from NZ_JBIRPI010000011.1 coordinate 10,556, forward strand.
GCGCCCCTCGCGCTCGGCCGAAGCCCAGTCCCGCGGCCGCAGTTCGTACTTCTCGGAGTGCAGGTACTCCTCGCTGCCGGGGCGCAGCGGGGTGTTCTCGCACAGTTCGTATCCGCTGTAGACGCCCCAGGACGGGGAGAGGGTCGCGGCGAGGACGGCGCGGAGTTCGAAGGCGGGGCGGCCGCCGTGCTGGAGGAACTCGTGCAGGATGTCCGGGGTGTTGACGAAGAAGTTGGGCCGCATCGCCGCGGCCGACTCACCCGCCAGCTCCTGGACGTACCCCGTGAGCTCCGCTTTCGTGTTGCGCCAGGTGAAGTACGTGTACGACTGCTGGAAGCCCGCCTCGGCCAGCGAACGCATCATCGCCGGGCGGGTGAACGCCTCCGCCAGGAAGACGACGTCGGGGTCGGTGCGGCCGATCTCGGTGATGACCTGCTCCCAGAACGCGACCGGCTTCGTGTGCGGGTTGTCGACGCGGAAGATGCGGACGCCGTGCGCCATCCAGTGGCGCAGCACCCGTACCGTCTCCGCGATCAGGCCGGGCATGTCGCGGTCGAAGGCGATCGGGTAGATGTCCTGGTACTTCTTCGGCGGGTTCTCCGCGTAGGCGATCGTGCCGTCGGGGCGGTGGTGGAACCACTCCGGGTGCTTCTCCACCCAGGGGTGGTCCGGCGAGCACTGCAACGCGAAGTCGAGCGCGACCTCCAGGCCCTCGCCGCGGGCCCGCGCCACGAACGCGTCGAAGTCGTCCAGAGTGCCGAGGTCCGGGTGGATCGCGTCGTGCCCGCCCTCCGCGGAGCCGACCGCCCAGGGCACGCCGACATCGTGCGGGCCCGGCGTCAGGCTGTTGTCGGGCCCCTTGCGGTGGGTCGTGCCGATGGGGTGGACGGGCGGCAGGTAGACGACGTCGAAGCCCATCGCGGCGATCGCCGGCAGGCGGCGCGCGGCCGTGGTGAAGGTGCCGCTGACGGGCGCGGAACCCGGCTCGGCCACCGCGCCCTCAGAGCGCGGGAAGAACTCGTACCAGGCGCCGTACAGGGCTCGTTCCCGCTCGACGAGGAGGGGCAGCGGCGGGCTCTCGGTGAGCCGGTGAAGGAGCGGGTGGGCCGCGAGGACCTCGCACACCTCGGGCGCCGTGGCCGCCGCGAGCCGCTCCATGTCGTCCCGCGCGCCGTCCGTCAGGACGCGGATGGCCTCGAACAACGTACGCCTGGCCGCTTCGTCGGTGACCCGGCCGAGGGCGCGCTCCAGGTGCTCGGCGCCCTCTTCGAGGGTGATGTCGCTGTCCACGCCGGCCGGCACCTTTATGGCGGCGTCGCGCTGCCATGCGGCGACGGGGTCGACGTACGCCTGCACGCAGTAGCTCCACCGGCCGGTGGAGGTGGGGGTGGCCGCGGCGCTCCACCGGTCCTCGCCCGGGACCAGTTCGCGCATCGGGACGCAGTCGACGGTGCGTCCTTCCGGGTCACGCAGGACGGCGTGGGCCCGTACGACGGCCGACCCCTCGACGAACACCAGGGCCGTGACCGGGAACGCCTCACCGACGACGGCCTTCGCCATGCCGCGGCCGCCGTGCACCCGGGGACGCACGTCCTCGATCTGGACGGGAACCAGCTGTGCCCTACTCGTCATCGCTCTCACCTCCAGTGCTCTGGTCGACGGTCCGCCTGCTCGACGGTCGCCTGTTCGACGGTCGCCTGCTCGGCGGTCGGGCTCATACGGTCGGCCTCGTCGTCCGCCGTCCGTCCCCGCCCGCGGGGCCGACGGCGCGCACGTGGCGCTCGGCCGTGGACGCCGCCTCGCGGCCGCATCGCTCGCCGGTGGCGGCGCACAGCGCCGCGACGGCCAGCTCGAACCGCGCACGGACCCTCGCGTCTGTGGGAGCCGCCAGGAAACGCCGCTCCCACCACCGGTATCGCTTCAGCTGTCCCTCGATCTCCACGCCGACCTGTGATGCGTCCATGGCATCCGCCGACCTCCTGGAATCCGCGGAGTCATGGCTCCACGGGTTGCCGAACATGCACGCAGTGAGAGCGGACCGTCACACAGGGCCGCTCGTCACCATGGTGCGGGGTGATCGGCGATCCGTCCTGTTGAGCGCAGCGTCACGGGCCGGTCACTCTCGTGTTGCACCGATGGAGTATGCGGTCGACGCTGGTCATGACGCTCGAGCGAGCAGAGCTCACGCGACGTGCGCACGGCACTCCGTCGCGGCCAGGCGTGAGTCACGCGGTGAGGAGCACGAACCATGAACCGGACAGAGCCCCGCTACTACCACGTCGAGGTGGACTCCTCGTCGGAGCGCGTCACCCAGATGCAGCGCGTCGTCGCGGCCCATCTCCGCTACTGGGGGCTGCAGAAGCTGGTCACGTCGGCGACCCGCGGAGTCGGCCTGCTGCTGCACGCGGCCGCCGACGGGCCGGTCGAGCGCGTGGAGATCGAGACCTGGTGGACGGGCCAGCATCTGATCACCGCGGTGTCGCACCACGACGCCTCCGAGGCCGGGCGTCCTGACGACGAGCAGTCGCACCTGCTGGAGATAGCGACGCTGAGCGACGGCTGGGGCAGTTGCACCACGAACAGCCGGCGCATCATCTGGTTCTCCCTGCGCAAGTCCGACCACGACCGCGAGCCGCTCGCCGACAAGGATCCCGCGCCGTGGTCCAGCGAGGCGCTGACCCTGCCGCAGACCCCGGTGGCGCCCGGGAGCGCCGTGCACGAGATCGCGCGGGCCCTGGAGGGCGCGCCCGCCGGAACCGCCTCGTGACGGGCCTTTCGACGAACACCGGGGACGGGGGCGTCCAGGCCGGACGCCCCTACCCGCTCGGCGCCACCTTCGACGGTCACGGTACGAACTTCGCACTGTTCAGCGCTGTCGCCGACCAGGTCGACCTCATCCTCCTCGACCCGGACGGCAGCGAGCGCTCGGTGACGCTGCCTGAGGTCGACGGCTCCGTGTGGCACGGCTACCTGCCGGACGTCGGCCCGCGCCGGCGCTACGGCTACCGCGTCCACGGCCCCTGGGAGCCGAACTCCGGACACCGCTGCGACTCCTCGGCGTTCCTCCTCGACCCCTACGCCCTCGCGGTCCACGAGCGGCCGAAGCGCCAGGGCGAGTCGGGCCACGGACTGTGCGGGGTCGTCGTCGACCGCTCCTTCGACTGGGGCGCGGACAAGCCGCCGTCGTACTCGTACACCGACTCGGTCATCTACGAGGCACACGTACGGGGGCTCTCGCGCACCCATCCGGGTGTGCCGGAGGAACTGCGCGGCACCTACGCGGGGCTCGCGCACCCGGCCGTCGTCGAGCACCTGACGTCCCTGGGCGTGACCGCGGTCGAGCTGATGCCGGTGCACCAGTTCCTCCAGGACGGGTTCCTGCGCGACCAGGGCCTGTCCAACTACTGGGGCTACAACACGATCGGCTTCTTCGCGCCGCACCACGAGTACGCCGCCCGGGGCACGCTCGGCGAACAGGTCACCGAGTTCAAGCAGATGGTGAAGGACCTGCACGCCGCCGGGCTCGAGGTCATCCTCGACGTGGTCTACAACCACACGGCCGAGGGCAACGAGAACGGGCCGACGCTCTCCTTCCGCGGCATCGACAATGCCTCGTACTACCGCCTGTCCGACGAGGACTTCAGCCGCTACTACGACACCACGGGCACCGGCAACAGCCTCCTCGTGCGCCACCCCCACGTCCTCCAGCTGATCATGGACTCGCTGCGGTACTGGGTGACCGAGTGCCATGTCGACGGCTTCCGCTTCGACCTGGCGGCGACGCTGGCCCGCCAGTTCCACGAGGTGGACCGGCTCTCCGCGTTCTTCGACGTCATCCAGCAGGACCCGGTGATCAGCCGGGTGAAGCTGATCGCGGAGCCGTGGGACCTCGGCGACGGCGGCTACCAGGTCGGCAACTTCCCCCCGCTGTGGTCCGAGTGGAACGGCAAGTACCGCGACTGCGTACGCGACTTCTGGCGCGCCACCGACCACTCCCTGCCGGAGTTCGCCTCCCGCCTCACCGGCTCCGCCGACCTGTACGAGCACGAGGGGCGACGGCCGCGCGCGAGCGTCAACTTCGTCACCGCGCACGACGGGTTCACCCTGCGCGACCTGGTCTCGTACAACGACAAGCACAACGAGGCCAACGGCGAGGACAACAGGGACGGCGAGAGCCACAACCGGTCCTGGAACTGCGGCGCCGAAGGCCCCACGAAGGACCCGGCGGTACGGGAGCTGCGCGCACGCCAGCAGCGCAACTTCCTGACCACGCTGATGCTTTCGCAGGGCATCCCGATGCTGAGCCACGGCGACGAGCTGGGCCGTACCCAGGACGGCAACAACAACGCGTACTGCCAGGACAACGCGTTGAGCTGGATCGACTGGGACATCGGCGAGGAGCAGCGGGAGCTGCTCGACTTCACGCGTGAGCTGATCGCCCTGCGCATGGCCCATCCCGTCCTGCGCCGCCGCCACTTCTTCGAGGGCGTCCCGCGGGAGGACGGACAGTTGCCGGACCTGGTCTGGTTGCGGCCGGACGCCGCCGAGATGACCGCCAAGGACTGGGGCAGGCCGGACGCGCACGCGATCGGTGTCTTCCTGAACGGCGACGAGGTCCCGGCCCCTGCCTCCCGCAACCGTACGGCCAGGGACGACTCCTTCCTGATGCTGTTCAACTGCTTCTGGGAACCGATGGAGTTCGTGCTGCCGGGCCCCTGCTTCGGGACGCGCTGGACCACGCTCATCGACACGGCGGAGCCGAACGGCGCCGCCGACGAGCGTGAACACAAGGCGGGTGCCTCACTGCTCGTGGCGGAGCGGAGCCTGGTTGTGCTGGACCGCCCGCCGGGTGAGACCGAGGGCAGACGAAGACGCCGGTGACCCCACCTTCATCCGATGCCGTCACCTGGGCGCCCTCCCAGGTGACGGCATCGTTTTTGCAACGATGCATTGACGGAACGGCACCCGGGGAACAAAGATCGACAGGCACGTATGACAACGTTGTCGCACGAGAGGATCGCGATGCGAGCGTGGAAACGCCTGTCCACCGCCTTCTTGGTCATCGCCACCATGGCCACCGCCACCGCCACTACGACCGGCGTGGCGAACGCCCACGATCGGGGGCCGCAGTTCGCCAAGGACCCCACCACCCTGGTCGACACGTCGATCGGCAACAACGGTGACGGCACCACGTTCCCGGGCGCCACGACGCCGTTCGGCATGGTGCAGCTCAGCCCCGACACCCAGCTGAACAAGTACGCGTCCTACGACTACGCGCAGGACACCATCCTCGGCTTCAGCCACACGCACCTGTCGGGCGTCGGCTGCCAGACGATGGGCAACATCCGGTTCATGCCGACCACGGACGCGGTCACCTCGTCCGACCCGGCGCGGTACGGCGCCAGGTTCAGCCACGACAACGAGTCCCGGTCGCCCGGCTACTACGGCGTGACGTTCGACAACGGCATCGAGGCCGAGCTGAGCGCCACGCAGCGCACCGGCCAGCACCGCTACACGTTCCCGGGCGGATCGAGCACCCAGAACGTGCTCATCGAGGCCGGCGAGAGCAACGGCAGCACCTACGCCGGTGACATCAAGGTGGTCGGGAACGACACCGTCGAGGGCTGGGTCCAGGGCGGCAACTTCTGCGGGGAGACCGGCAAGGAGCGCTACCGGGTCTACTTCAGCGCCAAGTTCGACCGGAAGTTCAAGACGTTCGGTACGTGGACCGACTCCACGCTCACCCCGGGCCGGCGCGAGGCGGCACGCGGCAACGAGCGCGCCGGCGCCTGGCTGTCGTTCGACCCGGCCCAGGGCGACCGGGTCGGCTCCTCCGTGGGCGTCTCCTACACCTCGGTCGACGGAGCGAGGCTCAACCGCAAGGCGGAACAGCCCCGTTCGTTCGACAAGGCGCGGACAAGCGCGCACGACACGTGGCGGGACGAGCTGAACCGGATGCGGGTGGCCGGCGGCTCCACCGCCGACCGGCGCACGTACTACAGCGCGCTCTACCACTCGCTCCTGCACCCCTCGATAGGCTCCGACGTCGACAACCGCTACCGCGGCTTCGACGACAAGGTGCACAAGGCGGACGCGCCCTACTACCAGATGTTCTCCCTCTGGGACACCTACCGCTCGCAGAACCAGCTGGTGGCGCTGCTCGAACCGGACAAGGCCGCGGACATGGCCAAGTCGGTCCTGCGGATCTACGAGGACGGTGGCTGGCTGCCGCGCTGGGGGCTCGGCGGCGGCGAGACCAACGTGATGAGCGGCGACCCCGTCACCCCGTGGGTCGTCGACCTCTACAACCGCGGCCTGCTCGACAAGCGCACGTCGGCCAAGCTCTTCGACGCGCTCTGGAAGAACGCCAACGACGTCCCCGCCGACCAGTCGCTCTTCCGCGGCCGCGACGGCAACCCGACGTACGTGGAGAACGGCTTCGTCGGTTACCAGAACCTGCCGGGTTACAAGTACGGGGACAGCCGCCAGGCGGGCTCGGCGACTCTCGAGTACGCCCTGGCCGACTGCTCCCTGTCCACGATGGCGTCGGGCCTCGGCCACAAGGACAAGGCCGCGACGCTCGCCGCGCGCTGCGACAACTTCACCAAGCTGTGGGACACCTCCGTCACGTCGCAGGGCTACACCGGGTTCCCGGTCACGAAGAACGCCGACGGCACGGTCGCCGGTGACCCCGACCCGACCCGGTCCGGCGCCTTCCACGAGGGCACCGCGTGGCAGTACCAGTGGCTCGCGCAGCAGGACCCGGAGACGCTGTTCGGTCTGATGGGCGGCCAGAAGGGTGCCGAGCAGCGGCTCGACACCTTCTTCGACCTGCCGACCGTGCTCAGCGACCCGGCGAAGGCCGCCTCCGAGTCCTGGGTGACGGGCGCCTACGACTACCACAACAACTTCGCCTTCAACCCGAACAACGAGCCCGACTTCCACGCGCCGTGGATGTACGCGTGGACCGGATCGCCGTGGAAGACCTCGGCGGTGCTGCGCGCGCTGCGGACGCTCTACACGGACGACGCGTACGGCATGCCCGGCAATGACGACCTCGGCTCCACGTCGTCGCTGCTCGTCTTCGCCATGGCGGGCGTCTTCGAGGCGCAGCCCGGCTCGGCGAACTACATCTTCTCGGCGCCCATGTTCGACAAGGTCGAGATCCGGCCCGCGCACGGCCGCAGCATCACCGTCGAGGCGCCGGGCGCCGACGCCTCGAAGGCGCAGTACGTGTCCTCCGTGCGGACCGGGAAGGGGACGCTGAACCGGAGCTGGCTCTCCCACAAGGATCTGCTGCGCTCCGGCACCATCAAGGTCGAGCTCTCGGACAAGCCGACGAGCTGGGGCGCGGGCATGGCACCGCCCGCGCTGACCGCCGAGCACTGAGTGGAAGCGAGTGCGGCCCTCCCCTCGTGGGGCCGCACTCGCTGTCCGACGTCATGACGCCATGACGCCATGACGCCATGACACCATAACGGGGAGCACTCCCCGTTTCGGTGACGGACGATAGCATCCTCCGGGGAGCACTCCCCGGTTCCCTGTACCCGGCCTCACGGAGGACGACGATGACCCACGGCGCAGAGCGCGGAGCGGCCCCGCGCCGGCGCGACGCGCGCCGCAATCGCGAACTGCTGATCGAGGCGGCCCGCGAGGTCTTCCGTGAGCAGGGCCTGGAGGCTCCGCTCGATGTCATCGCGCGCCGGGCCGGGGTCGGCAACGCGACGCTCTACCGCCACTTCCCGGCCCGCGTCGCACTCGTCGACGCGGTCTTCCACGAGCCGCTGGCCGACACGATGACCGCGGGCGACGAGGCCCGGCGGGCCGACGACGCGTGGGCGGGCCTGACCGGATACCTCGACGCCGTCTTCACCGTCCTCGCCTCCGACCGCGGCACCAACGACCTCATGACCACACCGCTGCGGGGCATCGAGGCGCTGGAGGCCGTGCACGCGCACAACCGCCGCACCCTGGAACTCCTCCTCGAACGCGGCCGGGCACAAGGCACCGTGCGCGCCGATGTCGTACCCGAGGACGTCCTGTTCGCCCTGGCCGCGCTCGGCCGCGCCGTCCCGGCCCTGACGGCCGCGACCACCGCCGGCGCCTGGCGCCGCCCGCTCGCGCTGTTCCTCGACAGCCTGCGCGCCGCGCCGGTCACGTCACCTCTCCCCTCCCCGGCCCTCACTTCCGAACAACTCGGTGAGGTGCTCGGCGAGCTGGGACCGCACCGGGCTCAGGGCACCCCTGGCGCGTAGGCGAATTCCGGCCGCACTCCGCCCCGTACACAAGTCGGCGCGCCCGAAGCGTTGACGTGTCCCTGGCGAGTGCGTAGAAACTGCCCTTACAACGATGTAAGCAATCGCCGCACCACTTCCAGACCTTGGCACGCCTTCCCGGAACCACCCTGCCGCGCCCCGCGACACGAGGAGCTCCGATGCGCCGTCAGCCCGTCCCCCTCCGCTTACCCGTCCGCCGCAGACCGGCGCGCCACGCGCTCGGCATCCTGCTCTCCGCCCTGGCTCTGCTCCTGGGCGGGGCCACCGCTCTGGCCCCCGCCGCGCAGGCGGCGCCCACCGCCTGGACCCCGAAACCGGCGCCCATGACGACGCCGTGGACCGGTCAGGTCTCCCGCGACAACCCCCTCCCGGAGTATCCGAGACCCCAGCTGACCAGGCCCGACTGGGCCAACCTGAACGGCATCTGGGACTTCGCCGTCACCTCCGCGAGCGCCGGGCAGCCGGCCTCCTTCACCGAGCAGATCCGGGTGCCGTTCGTCGCGGAGTCCGCGCTCTCCGGCATCCAGCGCAAGATCACCCAGAACGACAAGCTCTGGTACAAGCGCACCTTCACCGTGCCGTCGAACTGGAACGGCCGCCGCGTCCAGCTCAACTTCGGCGCAAGCGACTGGCGTACGACGGTGTGGGTCAACGGACAGCAGGCGGGCGCCGTCCACAACGGCGGCTACGACGCCTTCGGGTACGACATCACGCCGCTGCTCAACGGCGGCACCAACACCGTCGTCGTATCCGTCTTCGACCCGACCCAGACCGGCGGGCAGGCCGTCGGCAAACAGCGCATCAACGACGTGACGCCGCACCCCGGCGGCGGCATCTTCTACACCGCCGCCTCCGGAATCTGGCAGACCGTGTGGCTGGAACCGACCGCTGTGGCCCACATCTCCCGCCTCGACATGGTGCCGAACCTGGCCGACTCGACCCTGCGCGTCACCGTCCGGGGCGACGGGACCAGCGGGCAGAGCGCGCGGATCACCGTCAGCTCCGGCGGCACGACGGTGGGCACGGCGACCGGCGCGGTGGGCTCGCAGGTGTCGGTGCGCATCGCCGACCCGCGGCTGTGGTCGCCCGACGATCCGTTCCTGTACGACGTCAGGGCCGAACTGGTCAGCGGATCCGCGGTCGTCGACACCGTCGGCTCGTACGCCGGTATGCGGTCGATCTCGCGCGGCAGCGTCGGCGGCAGACAACGGCTGCTGCTCAACGGCCAGTTCGTGTTCCAGACCGGCACCCTCGACCAGGGGTACTGGCCCGACGGCATCTACACGGCCCCGACCGACGACGCCCTCAAGTACGACCTGCAGAAGCACAAGGACCTCGGCTTCAACATGGTCCGCAAGCACATCAAGGTGGAGCCGCAGCGCTGGTTCTACTGGGCCGACCGGCTCGGGCTCCTCGTCTGGCAGGACATGCCCGCGATGGACACCCGCACCCCGGACGCCGCCGCCCGTACCCAGTGGGAGGCCGAGTTCGACCAGATCATCGACGAGCACCGCTCCTCGCCCTCGCTGGTGATGTGGGTCGACGAGAACGAGGGCTGGGGCCAGTACGACCAGGCCCGCATCGCCGACAAGGTGAAGGCGGCCGACCCCTCGCGCCTCGTCGACAACATGAGCGGCATCAACTGCTGCGGCGCCGTCGACGGCGGCAACGGTGACGTCATCGACCACCACAACTACGTAGGACCGGGTGTGACCCGTCCGTCGGCCACGCGGGCCGCCGTCCTCGGTGAGTTCGGCGGGCTCGGGCTGCGGGTGCCGGGGCACGAGTGGTCGCCGGGCAACGGGTTCTCGTACGAGGACCAGGCCGACGCCGCGCATCTGAACAACCGGTTCACCGGGCTCATCGACGCGCTGCGCCTCCAGCAGATGCCGGCCGGTCTGTCGGCCTCCGTCTACACGGAGATCACGGACGTCGAGAACGAGGTCAACGGCCTGCTGACGTACGACCGTCAGGTGACCAAGGTCGACCAGGCGCGGGTCAAGGCGGCGAACCAGGCGCTGATCAACGCATCGAGGAGCCCGGCGGCGCCGGTCACCCTGCCCACCGGGTACAGGTCGCTGCGGGCCACCACCCCCGGCTACACCGACCGCTACATCCGGCACAGGGACGCGCTCGCCTACACGGAGGTCGTGAACAGCGGCAGCAGCGCGCTGCTGAAGAACGACGCGACCTGGCGCGTCGTGCCCGGTCTCGCGGACAGCGCGTGCTACTCCTTCGAGTCCCGCAACTACCCGGGCGAGTACCTTCGCCACCGCGACTTCCGGGTGTACCGGGAGGCGGGTGACGGCTCGGCGCTGTTCCGCGCGGACGCCACCTTCTGCGCCGTCCAGGGGCAGGGCGGGGTGCGGCTGACGGCCCAGAACTTCCCCGGCCAGTACCTGCGCCACTACAACGCCGAGATCCACCTCGCCGTGCCCGGTGGATCGCGGGCCGCGGACAATCCGGGTTCGTTCACCGAGGACACGACGTGGGCGGTGGAGGCGCCCTGGGCGCCCTGACGCTCTGGCCTTCTGGCCTTCTGGCCTTCTGGCCTTCTGGCCTTCTGGCCTTCTGGCCTTCTGGCCTTCTGGCCTTCTGGCGGCCTCGCCCTTCACGGGCGGGGCCGTCGTCCCCCTTCTCAGCCGCGCGGTGCCGTCGGCGCCGCCAGGCCGTCGCTCAGCAGGCGGCTGTCGATCTCGTCCAGCGCCAGGCGCAGCCCGCCGAGGGCCACGCTCTCGTCGCCCAGCGTGGAGACGCGCAGCTCCGGCAGGCGCAGGCAGTGCTTGGTGAGTTCGCGGCGCAGCGGTTCGAGGACCACGTCGGCGGAGCGGGAGAACCCGCCACCGTAGACGACGACCTGCGGGTCGAGGGCGAGCACGAGCGCGGCGACGCCCACGGCCAGGTCGCGGGTGTAGCGCCGGACGGCGGTCCTGGCGTCCTTGTCGCCTTCGCGGGCGGCCTGGAACACCCAGGCCGCGGCCTCGCCCGCCGTCGCCGGAACGCCGGGGCAGGACTCCAGATGGTCGGGGGCGGTGAGCCAGCGGACCGCCTTCAGCGCGCCGATCTCGCCCGCCGCTCCGCCGTGGCCGCGGCGCAGGGTGCCGTCGAGGATGAGCCCGGCGCCGGTGCGCAGCCCCGCGAGGAGGAACACGATGTCGTCGGCGTCCTGGGCGACGCCCTTCCAGCGCTCGGCGACGGCGGCGAGCTTGCAGTCGTTCTCGACCTGGACCGGGCAGGTGAAGCGGGCCGCCAGGTGCGCGGCAGGGTCGGTGGTGTGCCAGCCGGGCAGCGGGCTGAACAGGGTGGTGCGGCCCGAGGCGTCGACCGGTCCGGTCACCCCGACCGTGACGGCCCAGATGTCGGACGGGGTCATGCCCGCGCCTTGCAGCACGTCGTCGATGACGGCGTCGACCGCCGCGAGCCGCGCCTCGGGCGCCGCCTCCGGGTCGACGGGGCGGCGCTCCGCCCGGACGATCTCGCCCTCCAGGTCGCTGACCATGACGAGGATCTTGTGGACGCCGATGTCGATGCCGAGCGCGTGGCCCGCGCTCGCCCGGAACCGGAAGCGCCGCGCGGGCCGCCCGACCACGCTGCTCGCCCCCGGCTCCTCGACCTCGGCCCAGCCGTCGGTGACGAGCCCCTGCACCAGCACGTCCACGGCGGGCCGGGAGAGACCGGCGCGACCTGCCAGCTCGGTGACGGTGGACGGCGGGTTGCCGCGCAGCGCCCACACGATCGACAGCTGGTTCATCTCGCGCATCCGGGACATGTCTGTTCCGGTCGTCGCCATGCTGGTGCTCCCTGGAGGGGTTGCGGGCCCGCTACTGAATATTGCTGGAGAGTTTACTAATGCGGGACGCCATGCTCGGTCGTATTCAGGCGATCGGGCGGCGTTGCTAGGCGATCGGGTAGCGCTGCTCCGTCTCCGGCACGACAGCGGGCGTGAAGTCGACCTCCCTTCCGTCGAGCGTGAAGCGGTAGCGGCCGAGTTTGCGGATCTCGGGCCGTCGCTCGAAGTAGGCGGTCATGGCCTGGAGCTCGTCGGGGCGCAGCCATCCCGGCGGGTCGGACACGGCACGGAATCCGCAGATGTCGGCGAGGTCGCGCAGCCAGCTCTGCTGCTGCTCCGTCAGCAGGTTGAGGCGGCTGCGGAAGTAGACGACGTCGGGGTCGACCTCGAGCAGCGGTGACTGCCAGAGGCGGTGCACCGTATTGACGACGGCGTTGCGGGCCAGGGCGTCCGACGGGTCCTGGGTCGCGTAGTGCTCCCACAGCGGTGCGACATCGGGGCCGCTGCGGATGCCGTCGACGAGTCCGAGCGACGGCAGCAGGGGCGCGCCGCTGCCGAGGAGGTAGGCGTCCGGGCCCGCCTCCTGACGGATGATGCGCAGGCCGAGCCGGTACGACTCCTCGCGGCCGAGCTCCGTCGCGCGTGCGCCGGGGGCGGTGCCGGCGCCGATGAAGTCGAGTTTGAGGTAGGTGAACCCCCATTCATGGACGACCCGGCGGATCGTCTCGCGCAGGTGGTCCTGGGCGGCGGGCAGGGTGAGGTCGAGGGTGTAGTAGCCGGTGCCCCAGTTGTGCCCGGCGATCACGGGTTCGCCGTCTGCGTCGCGCAGGAGCAGCTCCGGCCGCTCCCGCGCCGTACGGGATTCGGGCAGGGCGATGAACGGGGCGATCCAGAGCCCGGGCCGCAGCCCGGCCTCCTTGATGCGGTCGGCCAGCGCGCGCATTCCGGCCGGGAACTTGTCGTTGGCGTGCCAGTCGCCGACCATCCGCTCCCAGCCGTCGTCGACCTGGACGACGTCGAAGGGCAGGCCGCGCAGTGCGGTGATGTCCTTGGTGAGCTGTTCCTCGGTGATGTTCTCGTAGTACGCGTACCAGCTGCACCACACGTCGCCCGCGCGCTTGCGGCTGTGGCCGAGGCGGTCGGCGAGGTGGCGGGTGTAGGCGGCGAAGACCTCGTCCTCGGCGCCGTACGCGAGGAACCAGGGGGCGCCCTCGCGCTCGTACCAACCGGCAAGCGTGTCCTGGTCGGCGGTGAGGCGTGGGGTGTCGAGGCCGAGCGCGCCGAGCAGCAGGACCTGTCCGTCCGGGCCTTGCAGGGCGGCGACGGCGGACGAGTGGTGGCGGGCCGGGTCGTCCCACACGGTGTCGTCGGCGGTGGTGCGGCGCTCGGCGCTCTCGATGCGCAGTGGTCGCTCGGACAGGCGGCGCCAGCCGCACGGGCTCCAGGAGTTGTGTCCGTGCCGGTAGAACAGCGCGTCACCGAGGCCGTGCAGCAGGGCCACCCGGCCGGGCGGCAGCAGCAGCCCTCCGTCGACGGGCTCGGGCGGGGCGCCGCCCGCGAGCTCGACGGCGAACGTGCGCCCTCCGACGTCTACGACCTGGGGCATGGGTCTCCTTGTGTGTGTTTCCGTGTGTTTCCGCTGGACTGGATACGTGTGCGGGGTCATGGCTGGTCGAAGAGGCCGTTGACCTTGTCGTTGGCCGACTTCAGGGCCGAGGCGGGTGAGGTCTGGCCGAGGATCGCCGACTGGACGGCCTCCTGGACGATCGGGCCGATCTCGGTGCCGTGCTCGGTGACGGGCAGCTGGAACGTGATGTTCTTGTCCGCCACCGCGTCGGTGAAGACATGCACGTCGCGGCCGTTCGCCTTGTGCGTGGCGAGCGCCTTCTCGGTGGCGGACTTCAGCGCGGGGAAGACGACGGCGTGCTTGGCGACGAGGTTCTGGCAGTCGGGCGAGGCCAGGAACTTGACCCACTTCCAGGCCTGGTCCTTGTGCTCGGAGCCGGCCCAGATGGCGTCGGAGAGGCCGTTGATGGCGCTCTTGCGGCCGCTCGGTCCGGTCGGCAGCGGCGCGAAGGCGAGCTTCTGCTTGACCTTGGGGTCGGTGAAGGTGGGGATGGTCCACGAGCCCGCGACCATGATGGCGCCCTTGCCCGCGGTGAGCAGCTCGGAGTTGGCGACGGTGGACTGCTTGTCGAAGCGGGGCGCGTAGCCCTTGTCGATGAGGTGCTTGAACCAGCCGATGGTCTCGGCGAGTTTCGGGTCGTCGTAGCGGTACTTCGTGCCCCACGGGTTCTTGTCGAGGTAGGTGAACCCGTTGGCGGCGGCGAGGTCGCCCCAGCCGTTCTGGCCCTGGGAGCCGTCGGCCCACTCGGGCAGGAACCCGTACGTCTTGACCTTGTTCTTGTCGAAGCCGGGGTCGAGGCCGTCGCGGCCCTTGTCGTCGACGGTGGCCTTGGCTATCGCCTGCTCCAGGGTGCCGCCGTCGTCGGGGTTCCAGGTCAGGTCGTTCAGGGCGGCGGCGTCGACGCCCTGCTTCTTCAGCATGGTGGTGTTGTAGACGAGGGCCATGGTGTCCCAGTCCTTCGGCAGCCCGTAGCGCTTGCCGTCCTTGACCCAGGTGTCGGCGAGCCCCGCCTGGTAGGCGGAGAGGTCGAGCTTGTCCTTCTCGACGTAGGGCTGGAGGTCGAGGAGCTGGTTGCTGGTGGCGAACTGCGGATAGTAGGAGGCCTGGTTCGTCCAGACGTCGGGGGCTTCTCCCGAGGTCAGCTGGGTGGTGAGGTTCTGCCAGTACTGGGCCCAGGCGGTCTGGGTGATCTTGATGGTGATGTCGGGGTTGGCCTTGTGGAAGGCGGTGGCGCACTCCTGGTAGGCGGGGAGCTGCTTGTCGTCCCACAGCCAGTAGTCGATGGTCGCGCCCGAGCCGGCGCTGTCGCTCCCGCCCGAGCAGGAGACGAGGGTGGAGGTGGCGGCCAGGCAGAGCAGGGCCGCGCCGACGCGCAGGTGCCTGGTCTTCATCGTCTTTGTCATCGTGAGGGGCCTCTCGGGGCGTGGCATCTACTTGATGCCGGTGAAGTTGAGGGACTCGACCAGGCGGCGGCCGAGCAGGATCAGGAGGATGAGCACGGGCAGGACCGAGAGGGCGGAGCCCGCCATCAGGCCGGTCCAGTCGGGCTGGGTGTTCGGGGACTGCTGCTGGAAGATGCCGAGGGCGACGGTGAGGACGCGGGTCTCCTCGTCGCGGCCGGTCAGCAGCGGCCAGAGGTAGTCCTTCCAGGCCCACACGGTGGTGGTGAGCCCGATGGTGATGAGCGGGCCGCGGCTCATGGGGAGCACCACCTTCCAGAAGATGCCCCAGGAGCCGACGCCGTCGAGGACGGCCGCCTCCTCCACTTCTCGCGGGATCGAGAGGAAGAACTGGCGCAGGAAGAACACGGCGAACGGCGTCATGAGCACGCTGGGTGCGACCATCCCGGCGAACGTGTTCAGCCAGCCGAGGTTCTTCACCAGGACGAAGTTGGGCAGCACGGTGAAGATCGGCGGCACCATCAGCGCGGCGATCAGCACCCCGAAGACCACGTCCCGGCCGGGGAAGCGCAGGCGGGCGAAGGCGTAGCCCGCCATGGCGCAGAACATCGTCTGCAGCACGGCGATCAGGCCGCTGTAGACCACCGAGTTCAGCAGGTAGCGCAGGAAGTCCACCTGCGCGCCCGAGCCGCCGGCGGCCCGTGCCTCCTCCTCGCTGGTGAGCCCGAGGACCCGTAGGAAGTTGACCATGGTCGGGTGCTGCGGGACGAGGCCCGTGCCGTCGGAGTAGATGTCGGCCGCCGGGGTCAGCGCGGTGCGGATCATCCAGTAGAAGGGGAAGACGGTCAGGAGCAGGGCGACGGCGAGCGCGGCCCACGCGGCGATCCGGCCGGGCGACATCTTCCGGCGCGCGCTCCTGGTACGTACGCCATCACGTACGCCATTCCCCGTGCTCTTGATACGTGTGCGGTTCACGGTCCGTCCGTCTCCTCAGGCCAGGTCCGAGCGGGACGCGCGCAGCAGACGCATCTGCACGGCGGTCAGCACGCCGAGGACGACCGCGAGGACGACGGCCACCGCGGAGGCGTACCCCATGTGGAAATTGGTGAAGGCCTGTTCGTAGATGTAGAAGTAGATGACCCGGGTGGCACTGACGGGTCCCCCCTTGGTGGTCACCGCGATCGTGTCGAAGATCTGGAACGAGCCGATCAGTGACACGACGAGGACCAGGGCGAGTACGGGACGCAGCAGCGGCAGCGTGATCTTCGTGAACATGCGCCACTCGCCGGCGCCGTCCAGCGACGCGCTCTCGTAGAGGTGTTGCGGGACCTGCAGCATTCCGGCGTACAGGAGCAGTGCCGTGTATCCGGTGTAGGCCCAGGTGTTGACGGCGGCGACGGTCGGCATCGCGAGGCCGGGTGAGGTGAAGAAGCCGGTGGTGCCGAAGCCGAGGGCGTCGAGGAGGTGGTTGACGAAGCCGAGGTTGGCGTCCAGGAGCCACATCCACAGCAGTCCGACGGTGACGTTGGGCACCAGCCACGGCACGAGCAGCATCGCCCGCAGCGCGACCGACTTGGTCAGGCGGTGCATGAGCGTGGCGAGGAACAGGCCGAGGACGGTCTGGGAGCCGATGTTGAGGACGACGTAGTAGCCGGTGACCTTCAGCGCGTTCCAGAACTGGTCGTCGCCGATGAGCTTGGAGTAGTTGTCCGCGCCGGTGAAGTTCGGCGGGGAGAGCAGGTTGTAGTCGGTGAGCGAGTAGTAGATGCCGCGGATGGTCGGATACGCGTAGAAGAGCGCGAAGCCGATGAGCGCGGGCGCCAGGAACAGCCAGGCCGCTTTGCGGTCGTCGCGGGCCCTGCGCGGTTTGCCTGAGCGGGCGGTCCGGCCCGGGGCGGGTCCCGCGATCTCAGGTGGTGGCGCAAGTGCCGTGTCCGCGCCCATGGTTCGCCTCCGAGCGGATCTTCGCCGCACCTCTTGTCAGTGGGGCTCCATGGACACATATTGATGAGCAGCAGCGAAACTTTGTCAATGCTGGCGCATAAGAATTGATCAGCGCCGCCCGAACTCACAGCTTCGCCGCTGACCCGTTCAGGACTACAACTCCCCTACTAGGTACGGAGGTTGACCCGTGCACACCTTCGCCCGACGACGTGGCAGAAGACTGCTCGCCGCACTCGGTTCCTCGGCCATCGCACTCGCCCTGGCCGCACTACCGCTCACGGCAGAGGCCGCTCCGGCGGCCGGCCCGGCCGCGACCCCGGCCTCGGTCTCGGCTCAGGGCGCACCCGCCCGGCCGGCTCCGGGCCCGGCCCCCGACCCCTCGCTCCCGGCCCACGCGCTCACCCGCGCCGACGCGCCCGTCGACAATCCGCTCAAGGGCTTCGCCCGCTTCTACCAGCCGGGCGGTGACCAGAACACGGGCTATCCGCACTCGCTGACCTGGAGCTACTTCGGCCTCTCCGAGGTCATGAACGACGCCTCGGACTGCGGCCACTACGACTGGTCGGTGCTCGACAAGGCGCTGAACGAGACCGCCTCGTACGGCAACCAGGCCGCCATCCGCTTCTACATCGAGTATCCGGGCGGCAGCGGCGGCCACCCGGCGAACGCGATCCCGCCGTGCTTCGCCGGGCACGTCGACAACCGCGCGAACAGCTACTGGAACACCACGAGCCCCGACTACGACAGCCCGTACCTGCTCGACGCGCTCAAGAGGTTCATCGCCGCCTACGGCGCGCGCTACGACGGCGACCCCCGGATCGGCTTCATCCACATGGGTCTGGTCGGGCTCTGGGGCGAGTGGCACACCTGGCCCTACGACACCGACACCTCGGGCGACACGTATCCGGACTACATGCCCACCGACGCACACGGCGCCGAGATCGTCCGGGCCTACGACAGCGCCTTCAGCCGCACGAAGGTCGAGGTGCGCTACCCGGAGTCGGCCGGTGGCGCCGCCGACAGCCTGCCGGAGATCGGCTATCACGACGACTCGTTCTGCTTCCGTGAGGGCAGCCCGCTCGCCGGGGTCACGCTGCCCGTGTCGATGGGCGGAGCCTCGTACTCGCAGCTGCAGAAGTCCCTCGAACACGGGGTGGAGAACCGCTGGACCACCGCCTCCATGGGCGGTGAGGTGCGCCCCGAGATCCAGTCCACCGCCTTCGCCGACTGGCCCGGCGGCTCGGGCGCGGTGGACGACATGAAGGCGTGTCTTGAGCTGGAGCACACCACCTGGAAGATCAACGAGGGCAGTGCGAACTACTCCCCCTCCGACGCCGGGGTGGGCGCCGCCGTCCGGCTGATGGGCTACGACCTCAACGTCGACCACGCCTACTTCCACGACTCCGCACAGGGCAGCACGAAGGTCGGGG
Organism: Streptomyces sp. NPDC016845; assembly: GCF_044332585.1. Classification (NCBI taxonomy): domain Bacteria; kingdom Bacillati; phylum Actinomycetota; class Actinomycetes; order Kitasatosporales; family Streptomycetaceae; genus Streptomyces; species Streptomyces sp. NPDC016845. Next base: position 29,023 of record NZ_JBIRPI010000011.1, read on the forward strand.
TGCGCATCAACAACAGCGGTGTCGCACCGTTCTACTACCCCTGGACGGTCAGCCTCGGCCTGAAGAACTCCGCCGGGGACGTGGTCAAGACCTGGGCCACACCCTGGGACCTGCGCAAGGTCATGCCGGGCAGGATACGTGCCTTCCCGGACTGGGGTGTCGGCTCCGACCCGGCCTACCTCGACTACGGGTACGCCCAGTACTTCGACACGACGGTCGACCTGTCGGGCGTCGCGTCAGGTGGTTACCAGCTCGTCATGAAGGTCAAGAACCCCCTGGAGGACGTCAGCGCCACCGCCAAGAAGCTGCGCTTCGCCAACTCCGGGCAGCACGCGGACGGCTGGCTCGACCTCGGCGCCATGACCGTCGGCCCCGGCTCGGGCACCACCGCGTCGTACGAGGCCGAGGCCGCGGGCAACACCCTCACCGGCACCGCCGTGGCCGCCGGCTGCGCGGGCTGCTCCGGCGGCCACAAGGTCGGCTACCTCGGCAACGGCGCGACTCTCACCTTCCGCGGGATCGACGGCGGCAGCGGCGGCACCCGCACGGTGACCCTGCACTACGCGACGGCGGAGCCCCGCTCCGCGACCGTACGGGCCAACAGCGCCGCCACCCGCACGCTCGCTTTCGCGCCCACCGCCGACTGGACGACGACCGGCACCACGACCGTGTCGGTCGGCCTGAACGCGGGTACCGGCAACACGCTCACCCTCGCCAACCCCTCGGGGTGGGCGCCCGACATCGACCGGATCACCGTGAGGTGAGGGCGGTGCGGCGGGTCCGCTGGCGCGGCGGACCCCCGCACCACAGGGTGGAGGCAGCAGCGGACCCAACGAGGAAAAGGGCGTGGACGCGGTGGCCGACGAAGGGATGCGTTGCCTGGTGACGGGCGCGAGCGGCTACATCGGTGGCCGGCTCGTGCCGGAGCTGCTCGACGCCGGCCACCGGGTGCGCTGCCTGGCCCGCACCCCCGCCAAGCTCCGCGACCACCCCTGGGCCGAGGACACGGAGATCGTGCGCGGTGACGTCATGGACGCCGCCTCCGTCCGCGAGGCGCTGACCGGCGTCGACGTCGCGTACTACCTGGTGCACGCCCTGGGCACCGGCGACTCCTTCGAGCAGACCGACCGCGAGGCCGCGCAGATCTTCGCCGACCAGGCCCGCGAGGCAGGCGTACGGCGCATCGTCTACCTCGGCGGGCTCACCCCGGCGGGCGTCCCGGAACACGAACTCTCCCCGCACCTGCGCTCCCGCGCCGAGGTCGGACACATCCTGCTCGACTCCGGGGTGGCGACGACCGTCCTGCGGGCCGCCGTCATCATCGGCTCGGGCTCGGCCTCGTTCGAGATGCTGCGCTACCTGACCGAACGGCTGCCGGTGATGGTCACGCCGAGCTGGGTGCGGACCCGCATCCAGCCGATCGCCGTGCGCGACGTGCTCCGTACGCTCGTCGGCAGCGCCACGATGCCCCCTGACGTCAACCGCGCCTTCGACATCGGCGGCCCCGACGTCCTCACCTACCGCGCCATGATGGTCCGGTACGCGGCCGAGGCCCGGCTGCCCAAGCGGCTGCTGCTGCCCGTGCCCATGCTCACGCCCGGCCTGTCCAGCCACTGGGTCGGCCTGGTGACGCCCGTCCCCGCGGCCATCGCCCGGCCGCTGTGCGAGTCGCTGCGCCACGAGGTGATCTGCAACGAGCACGACATCGCCCAGTACGTGCCCGACCCGCCGAACGGGCTCGTCGGCTTCGACGAGGCCGTGACGCTCGCGCTGCGCCGCGTCCAGCAGGCCGCGGTCTCCACCCGCTGGTCCTCGGCCTCCTACCCCGGCGCGCCCAGCGACCCGCTGCCCACCGACCCGGACTGGGCGGGCGGCTCCCTCTACACCGACGAGCGGGAGCGTGTCGTCAACGCGGACGCGCGGCGGCTCTGGGACGTCGTCGAGGGCATCGGCGGCGAGCACGGCTGGTACTCCCTGCCGGTGGCCTGGGCCGTGCGCGGCTGGCTCGACCGGGCGATGGGCGGCGTGGGACTGCGGCGCGGGCGGCGCGACGCGTCCCGGCTCCGGGTCGGTGACTCCCTGGACTTCTGGCGCGTCGAGGAGATCGACGCCGGCCGGCTGCTCCGGCTGCGCGCCGAGATGCGGCTGCCGGGACTCGCCTGGCTGGAGCTGGCCGTGGAGCCTCTCGGCGACGGCCGCTCCCGCTACCGGCAGCGTGCCTTGTTCCACCCGCACGGCCTGGCGGGACAGGCGTACTGGTGGAGCGTGGCACCCTTCCACGCCGTGGTCTTCGGCGGGATGGCCCGCAACATCGCCCGCGCCGCCGAGCGCGGTCCCGGGCGCTCCTGATACCAACCGCGGAAAAGATGTCGCCCTCCGGACCCATCCGCCCGCGCCCCGGCTCCGTATCACCACCGCACCCGTGATCCCACGGGGCGCACACCCGGAGCCCGGAGGTCCGCCAACGTGAAGGAAGCCGTCCACATCGAGCCACCACCAGGGGCGGGGCCCAGCCTCGAGGAGCTCATGGCCGATGTGGCGAAGGGAGACAAGGACGCCTTCTCCTCGGTGTACGAGGCCGTGGCCGGCTCCGTCCTGGGCGTCGTGCGCGGCGTCCTGCGCGACCGCGCCCAGTCGGAGGAGGTCGCCCAGGAGGTGCTCGTCGAGGTGTGGGGCAACGCGGCCCGCTACCGCACCGACCGAGGCACCGCCATCAACTGGGTGCTCACCCTCGCCCACCGCCGCGCCATCGACCGGGTCCGCTCGGTGGAGGCCGCCGCCGCCCGGGACCGCAAGGCGGCGCTGCTCGACCGCACCCCCGAGTTCGACGAGGTGACCGAGGCGGTGGAGGTGCGCCTGGAGGCGGAGCAGCTGCGGCGCTGTCTGCGGACGCTGACGGAACTCCAGCGCCAGTCCGTGTCGTTGGCGTACTACCGCGGCCTCACCTACAGCCAGGTCGCTGAACTCCTCTCCGTGCCGCTCGGCACGGTCAAGACTCGACTGCGCGACGGGTTGATCCGGCTGCGCGACTGCCTGGGGGTGAGTGCGTGAACACCGCCGATCTGCACACGCTGACCGGGGCGTACGCGCTGCACGCGCTCGACCCGGAGGAGCAGGCCGCGTTCGAGCGCCACCTCGACGCGTGCCCGGCCTGCGTCCAGGAGGTGCGGGAGCTGTCGGCGACGGCGGCCCGGCTCGGCCGCGCCGTCATGGTCGTACCGCCGGACGGGTTCAAGGAGTCGGTCCTGCGGCGGATCGACGGCGTGCGCCAGGAGCCGCCGCGCACCGCCGCGCCGGCGAGCGTCCCGGCGGCCCTGCGCGGCCGACGCCTCTCGCGGTGGGCGCTGGCCGCCTGTCTCGCGGCGGTCGCCGCGCTCGGCGGGACCACGGTGTGGCAGTACCAAAAGGCAGAGGACGCCCGGCAGGAGGCGCGCGCGGCGCAGCGGGCCACGGACCAGGTGGCCGATGTCCTGGCGGCGCCCGACGCCCGGACCCGTACGGCACGCCTCGCGGGCGGCGCGAGCGGCACCGTCGTCGTGTCGCAAGAGCGCGACAAGGCCGTGTTCGTGGCGGCTTCCATGGCGCGGCCGCCGGGCGGCAAGGTCTACCAGCTGTGGTTCGACGACGGCGGCACGATGCGCCCGGCCGGGCTCATGGACCCCGGACGCGGCGCGCAGAGCGTCCTGATGGCGGGTCCGGTCGGCAAGGCGACCGGTATGGGCATCACGGTGGAACCGGCGGGCGGTTCGCAGCGGCCGACATCGGCGCCGGTGGCGGTGGTGCCCCTGCCCGCCTGATCCGATCGGCCGGACGAACCAATCCGAGCGAGCCGCGGGGACGGATTCCGGGACATGAACGACACGGACGAGACCGACGACACCACACCACCACCGCTCTCCCGCCTCACACGTGTGTCACTGGGCGCGCTGAGCGGGCTGCTCGCCGGATACGCGGCGATCGCCGTCGCCGAACTGGTCGCGGCCGCCGTGCGGCCACAGGCCGGGCCGGTCGTCGCGGTCGGCGGCGCCGCGATCGACCGGACGCCGCCGGCGGTGAAGGGCTGGGCGATCCGCCAGTTCGGCACGGACGACAAACTGGTGCTGCAGCTCGGCATCCTCGCCGTGCTGACCCTCCTGGCCCTCGCCCTCGGTATCCTCGCCGCCCGGTGGCGGCGGGCGGGCGCGGCCGGGGTCCTGGTCTTCGGGGTCGTCGGCGCGCTGGCCGCGGTGGGCCGGCCGGACTCGACGAGCTTCACGGACGCGCTGCCGTCCGCCGTCGGGGCGGTCACCGGCGCCGCTCTCCTGTACTGGCTGGCCGGGCGCCTCACCGCGGCACATGAGGCGTCCGGTGACCCCGACGAGCCGGGCTGGGACCGCCGCGGTTTCCTCGTCGCCGCCACCGCCGCGGCCGTCGCGTCGACCGGTGCGGGAGGCGCGGGCCGGGCCCTCAGCGGGTCGCGGGGCAAGTCCGCCGCCGCCTCGCGCAGGAGTGTCGTCCTGCCCGCCCCGGCGTCGGGGGCCGCGCCCGTGCCCCGCGGTGCGGCGCTGCGGATCGGCGGCGTCAGCCCGTTCATCACCCCGAACGACGACTTCTACCGCGTCGACACCGCCCTCACCGTGCCGAAGGTCGACGCCGGCGGCTGGCGCCTGCGCATCCACGGCGAGGGCGTCACCCGTGAACGCACGCTGTCCTTCGCCGAGTTGCTGAAGATGCCGCTCGTCGAGCGTGACATCACCCTGACCTGTGTCTCGAACGAGGTCGGCGGCCCCTACGTGGGCAACGCCCGCTGGATCGGTGTCCGCCTGGCCGACGTGCTCAGGCGGTGCGGGGTGAAACCGCCGTCGGAGGGCGGCCCCGCCGACCAGCTCGTGGCGCGCTCCGTCGACGGCATGACCATCGGCAGCCCCGTCGACGACGTGATGGACGGCCGCGACGCGCTGCTCGCCGTCGGCATGAACGGGCAGCCCCTGCCGTTCGCCCACGGCTTCCCCGTCCGCATGGTCGTCCCCGGCCTCTACGGCTATGTGTCCGCCTGCAAGTGGATCCAGGACATCGAGCTGACCACGTTCGACGCCTACGACTCCTACTGGGTCCAGCGGGACTGGGCGCGGCGGGCGCCGGTCAAGACCGAGTCGCGCATCGACACGCCCAGGCCCTTCGCCCGGCCGGGGCCGGGCACCGTCATGGTGGCGGGGGTGGCGTGGGCCCAGCACCGCGGCATCGACAAGGTCGAGGTGCGTGTCGACGACGGGCCCTGGGAAGAGGCGCGCCTGGCCGCCGAGGACACCCGCGACACGTGGCGCCAGTGGTCGTACGCCTGGCAGGCCACCAAGGGCGGTCACACGCTGACGGTCAGGGCCACCGACCGCACCGGTGAGACGCAGACGGAGAAGCGCGCCCCGACGATCCCGGACGGCGCCTCCGGGTGGCACTCCGTCGTGGTCACCGTCGACTGACCACGGGACCCGTACACGCTCGTCGTCACTCGTTCGGGGAATCCGCGAAGATCCACCAATCCGCGTAGCGATCAGTTCCGGAATACCCACGACGAAGGCAGATCGCCTTTGCGAACCAGCTAGTTGCACCGACTCGTCGAGGAGTTGCCATGCGTACCGGAATCCGTCGTATCGCCGTAGCCGTCACCGTCAGCGCCGTCCTGCCCCTGGCCCTGACCGCGTGCTCCGACAGCGACTCCAAGGACAAGGCGTCCGACAGCGCCTCCGCGGACTCCTCCGAGGGAGCGGACGCGGGCTCGGACATGGCGAGCCCCTCCGACTCCATGGGGTCGATGTCCGAGCCGTTCGGCCCGGGCTGTTCGTCGGTGCCGAAGGACGGCGCCGGCTCCTTCGACGGCATGGCCGAGGACCCTGTCGCCACGGCCGCCTCGAACAACCCCGCGCTGTCGACGCTGGTCTCCGCCGTGAAGAAGGCGGGCCTCGTCGACACCCTCAACAACGCGAAGGACATCACCGTCTTCGCGCCCACCAACGACGCCTTCGCCAAGATCCCCAAGGCCGACCTGGACAAGGTCATGAACGACAAGGCCATGCTCACCAAGGTCCTGACCTACCATGTGGTGGGCCAGAAGCTGGCGCCGAAGGACCTGGAGAAGGGTTCGTTCGAGACGCTGGAGAAGTCGAGGCTGACCACGTCCGGCTCCGGCGAGTCCTACAAGGTCGACGACTCGGCGAACGTGGTCTGCGGCAACGTGAAAACCGCCAACGCCAACGTCTACATCATCGACTCCGTGCTCATGCCCAAGAGCTGAGTCCGTCAGTCGTCGTTCTTGCCCAGCACGTGGTGGACGGCCTGGCGCGCCTCGTAGAAATCGGTGTCCGAGACGTCCGGGTCGTCCTCCACCTCGCTCAGCCAGTCCTCCATGTCCTGCGGCTGCCACAGGTCGAGGCCCCGGGGGACTTCGAGCGTCGTCGTCCTCGCCCGCAGTTGCTCCACCGCGACGGCCTCCTGGACACTGCGCGTGCTCACCTCGGTCACCGCGCCACTCCTTCCGGTCTGCAAAGGGCAACGGACGGGCGACCTTGCCAGACACACCCCGGGCCTGTCCAAAACGGCACGCGTCCGCTACGGCGTGAGAACGCTCACCCGCCCCCTCAGCTCGGCCGAGAACACGTCGGCGGCCTGCTCCAGGGCCGCGGCGGACGCGGGTGCGATGACCGTGCGGTCGCCCTCGACGGTGATGTCCTTGTCCAGGGTGAACCAGCCGGGCACGATGTGCGCCGCCCCCATGGAGGTCAGGACGGGGCGCAGCGCGTAGTCGATGGCCAGCACGTGCGCGACGCTGCCGCCGGTGGCGAGCGGAAGGACCGTCTTCCCCGCGAGGGCGTACTGCGGGAGCAGGTCGAGCAGCGCCTTGAGCAGCCCGCTGTACGCGGCCTTGTAGACGGGTGTGCCGATGACGATGCCGTCGGCGCGGGCGAACCGCTCCGCCGCGTCGGTGATCGCCGGGTGGCCGAAGTCGGCCCGGAGCAGCGCGTCGGCGGGCAGGTCGCGGACGTCGAGCACGCTCACGTCGTGGCCGCTCCCGACGAGCCGGGCGTCGATGTGACGGAGGAGGCGGCCGGTGCGTGAGGTGGCTGACGGACTGCCGGAGACGGAGAGGACTGCGGCCATGGGAGAACCTTTCGGGTCCGGTGAGGCGTGCGGTTGACCGGTGGCGCGGGGCGGGACCTACCAGGCGCTCGCCCGTACGGTGACGATCGGCGTCAGACCGCCTCCGTCCGCCGCTCGCAGCGTCTCCAGGAACGTGACGATCTCGGCGGCCACCGAGCGGTGCTGCTGGTCGTTGAGGACGTCGTGCCGTGCGCCGCGCACGACGGCGAGGCGGGCACGCGGCAGCGTTCTGGTGAGCGCGGTGAGGGCGTCGTGGTCGGCGAGCGGGTCGCCGTCGCCGACGAGCAGCAGGCGGGGCAAGGGGGAGGCGCCGGCGTGGGCCGCCTCCAGGAGCGCGTCCGGCACGGGCGCGTCCAGGGCACCGCGCCGCACCTGTGTGTCGTCGGTGAGGAGACCGCGGTGCGTGGGGCACGTCGTCCGTACGTCGAGTTCCTCGTCCCAGGTGGTGCCGGTGGCGGCGGCGCCGTTCCCGGGCAGGCCGGCGAGGACGAGGGCGTCGGGCCGTAGACCCGGGACGCCTTCCTCGCGGCCGAACAGCGCGGCGAGCGCGGCGGCGCCCGTGTCGGAGCCGATGAGGACGAGGGGGCGCGCGGTGTCGTCCTCGGGGACGGCCGCGGCGGTCCGTGCGCCGAGGGCGTCCAGCGCCGCGGGCAGGTCATCGGCGGCGTCGAACTCCGCCGCGTCGACGACCCGGACCCGGTAGGCGTCGGCGGCGAGGCGCTCGCCGAGCCGGCGGTAGGCGCCCCGGGTCTCGCCCCGGCCCGGCACCACGACGACGGTGCCGCGGGTCAGCAGCCCCTCGGGCGCGTGGTGGTCGGTGTACGAGGCGGGCGCGGCGGACGTCTGGTGGCTCATGCGGTCTCTCCCACGGTGGCGGTGTGGCGGTTGGCCGGGATCGGCAGGCCGAGGTTGCCGCGCAGGGTGTCGGCCTCGTACGCGGTGCGGAACAGGTCGCGCTTCTGGAGGATCGGGACGACGCCGTCGACGAAGAGCTCCAGCTCCTCCTCGGTGCGGAAGGCGAGGTTGATGCCGTCGAAGGTGCCGGCGTCGAACCACTCCTCGATGCGGTCGGCGACGGTCTCCGGCGCTCCGACGAACGGCGAGCGACGGAACTCGGCGAGCGTCTGCGCCACCTGCCGCAGCGTCAGCCCTTCCGCCTTCGCCCGCTCGATGATCTTCGCGGCTCCCGTGCGTCCGCCCTTCTCGGCGAGGTGCGCGACGTCCGGGAAGGGCGCGTCCAGGTCGTGCGCGCTGAAGTCGTACGCGCCGAAGGAGCGGCCGAGCAGCGCGAGGTGCCGGTCGAAGTCGTTGTCCTCCTCGAAGATCTCGCGCTCGCGGCGGTGTGCTGCCTCGTCCGTCGACGCCACGACCGGGCCGCCGTGGATGAAGATCTTGATGTGCTCGGGGTCGCGGCCGTACGCGGCGGTGCGGCGCTTGATGTCGGCGTAGTACTCCCGCGCCTGCTGGAGCGGCCCGCCCGGTGCGTAGATGCCCTCGGCGACGCGCGCGGCGAGGTCGCGGCCTTCCTCGGAGACACCGGCCTGGAAGATCACCGGCTGGCCCTGCGGCGAGCGCGAGAGGTTCAGCGGCCCGGCGACCTTGAAGTGCTCGCCCTCGTGGTCGAGCGCGTGCAGCTTGGCCGGGTCGAGGAAGACGTTGCGGTCGACGTCGGCGGGGAACGCGTCGTCCTCGTACGAGTCCCACAGCCCCTGCGCGACCCGCACGAACTCCAGGGCGCGCCCGTAGCGCGTCGCGTAGTCGAGGTGTTCGTCGAGGCCGTAGTTCTTCGAGGTCCCGGTGTCGAAGCTGGTGACGACGTTCCAGCCGGCGCGGCCACCGCTGATGTGGTCGAGGGAGGCGAAGCGGCGGGCGAGGTTGAACGGCGAGTTGTAGGTGGAACTGGCCGTGCCGACGAGGCCGATGTGCCGGGTGTGCGTGGCAACGGCAGACAGGAGGGTGAGGGGTTCGAGCCGGTTGAGGTAGTGCGAGGGGTAGGTCGCGTTGATGAACTGGCTGTCGACGATGAACAGGGCGTCGAACAGCGCGTGTTCGGCCGCCTGCGCCTGCCGTATGTAGTAGTCGATGTCGATGCTGGCGTTCTTGGCGACGCGCGGGTCCTTCCACAGACCGTGCTGGCCGGGGCCGCCGACGCCGTACGGATGCAGCGCGAGGTGGATCTTCTTGCGGGACATGGGGTTCCTGTCTGTGGGAGGGGCTACGTGTGCAGCAGGGCGCGCAGCGCGTCGCGTTCCGCGCGGTCGGCCGGGGCGCCGCGCAGGGTCGGGGCGGAGCCGAGCAGGAGTCGGGTGTACGGGTGCCGGGGCTCGCTGACGAGGCGGTGGGCCGCGCCCGTCTCGACGAGTTCGCCCCGGTACAGGACGGCGATGCGGTCGGCGACCCCGGCGACGGAGCCGAGGTCGTGCGAGATGAGGAGGAGCGCCGTGCCCTCGGCGCGCAGCTCCTTGAGGATCTCCAGGATCTGGACGCGGTTGGCGGAGTCGAGGGCGCTGACGGGTTCGTCGAGGATGACGACGCGGGGAGCGGTGACCAACGCCCGTGCCACGGCGACGCGTTGGCGCTGGCCGCCGGAGAGTTCGCCCGGCAGCCGCCCGAGCAGGTCCTCGGTGAGGCGGACCCGGTCGAGGAAGCTGCGGACGCGGGCGGCCGCCTCGGCGCGGGCCACGCCCTGCACGAGGAGGGGTTCGCTCAGCGAGTCCTCGACGGTGAGGTCCGGGTCGAGGCTGCGCAGCGGGTCCTGGAACACGTACTGCACGGTCCCGCTCCTGCGCAGCTCGCGCCACTGACGGCGGCCGTAGGAGGTGACGTCCGCTCCCCCGACGGTGATGGAGCCGCTCGCCGCCGGGACCAGACCGAGGACGGTACGGGCGAGGGTGGACTTGCCGGAGCCGGTCTCGCCGATGAGGCCGACGGTCTCGCCCGGCGCGACGCTCAGCGAGACGCCGCGCAGGGCTTGGCGGCGCCGTCGGCGGGCCCCGTAGTGCACGTCGAGGCCGGTGATCCGCAGCACCGGGTCCCGGCCCGCCTCGTCGGCGCTCACACGTCGTCCTTCGTACGGAACTTGTCGAGGCCGTAGCTCTCGTGCTCGGCGATCAGCAGCCGGGTGTACGCGTGGCGCGGCTCGTGCAGGACCGTGCGGGTCGGCCCGTGTTCGACGACCTCGCCGTGGCGCATGACGAGCACCTCGTCGCAGAGCTGGGCGACGACGGCGAGGTCGTGGGAGACGACGACGAGCGCGAGCCCGTCCTGTGCGCGCAGATCGGCGAGGAGGTCGAGGATCTCCGCCTGCACGGTGACGTCGAGGGCGGTGGTGGCCTCGTCGGCGATGAGGACGCGCGGCCGGGCCGCGATGGCGGCGGCGATGAGGACGCGTTGCAGCATGCCGCCGGAGAGCTCGTACGGGTACTGGTTGTGGACGAGTTCGGGGTCGCGCAGGTGGACCGCGCGCAGCAGCTCGACGGCGCGCTCGCGGGCCTCGCGGCGCTTGAGCCCCAGCTTCACACGCAGCACTTCGGCGAGTTGTGCGCCGACGCGGATCGAGGGGTTGAGGTAGGAGGCGGGGTCCTGGAAGACCGCGCTGATGGTGGTGGCCCGCAGCTCGGTCCACTCGCTCCGCGTCAGGGTGGTGATGTCGGTGCCCGCGATCTCGACCGAGCCGCCGGTGATCTCGAAGTGCGGGGGCAGGATGCCGAGGGCGGCGCGGCAGGTGAGGGTCTTCCCGCTGCCGGACTCGCCGACGATGCCGACCGTCCTGCCCGGGGTCAGCTCGAAGCTCACCCCGTGCACGATCTCCCGGTCACCGGCGAGGTCGCTGATGCGCAGGTCGCGGACGCAGAGCACGGGCGGCGGCGGGTCGGAGGGCTCTCGTGGGGGCGCGACGATCGGCTCCGCGAGCGTCTTCTGGGTCATCGGGCACCTCCTGCGGTGACAGGTTCCGTCGGGTCAGGTCGGTGGGCGCGGGCCTTGCGCCGGTTGACGAGGGCGCGTCCCGCCTCGCCGGAGACGTCCCGGACGGCGTCGGCGAGCAGATTGGCGGCCCAGACCGTCACCATGATCAGCAGGGCGGGGGCGACCGGCGCCCACGGCTGGTGGCTGAGGTAGGCGAGGTCGGAGGCGAGCAGTCCGCCCCAGGTCGGGGCGGGTGGCTGGACGCCGATGCCGAGGAAGGTCAGCGAGGAGACGATGACGAAGCCGACGCCGATGGTCTGCGCGAGGGCGACCGCGAGCGGTGGCAGCACCTTCGCCCATACGTGGCGGCGGACGATCCAGCCGAGGGAGGCGCCGGAGACGAGCGCCGCCTCGACGTACTGGGAGCGGGCGACGGTGAGGGTCGCGGCACGGGCCACCCGGTAGAACAGTGGCGAGACGAGGACGCCGGTGACGAGCATGGCCTGCGTGATGCCGTTGCCGAGCAGGGCGATCACCGCGACGGCGAACAGCAGGAACGGCAGCGCCACGAGTGTGTCCGTCAGGCGAAGGGTGGCCCATTCGAAGGCGCGGCCGAGGTAGACCGACAGGATGCCGGGGACCGCGCCCACCACCAGGGCGGTGACGGCGACTTCGAGGGAGCCGAGGACGCTGACGCGGGAGCCGTCGAGAAGGCGGCTGAACGTGTCGCGGCCGAGGTAGTCGGTGCCGAGCCAGTGCGCCGACGAGGCGTCCGCGAGGGTGTGGGTGCTGGTGGCGAGCGGATCCTGCGGGGCGAGCAGCGGCCCGGAGATCGCGAGCAGGGCGATGACGGCGAGGACAGTGACGGCGATCCGTCCGGAGGTCAGGCTGAGGACGCGGCGCACCACGGTTCACACTCCCCTCTGCGAGGCCGGTGTCACACGGGCCAGGACGAGGTTGACGAGCAGGTTGAACGTGACGACCAGGACGATCGACACGACGAGGACGCCTTGCACGGCGGGTACGTCGCCGGACTGGGCGGCGTCGTTGGCGAACCGCCCGAACCCTTGCAGGCCGAAGATCCACTCGGTGACGACAGAGGCGCCGACCAGTGCGGGGAACTTGAGGCCGAGCGTGGCGAGCGTCGGGCCGAGCCCGTTGCGCAGGACGTGGCCGAAGAAGATCCGGCGGGGGCCGAGGCCCCGGACGACGGCGCCGGTCACGTAGTTCTCGCTGTACGCGGCGATGAGGCTGGTGCGCAACTGCCGTGCCACGTCCGCGATGACGTCGAAGCTCAGGGCGAGCGCGGGCAGCGTGATGTGGGCGAGCCACGGTCCGACGCCCTGTGCGGCGGGCACGTACCCGGCCGACGGGAACAGGCCGAGCCCGACGGCGAACACGGCGACCAGGACGATGCCGACGACGAACGCGGGCATCACCGATATGACGGTGACGAAGCCGGTGACGGCCCGGTCGGTCCAGGTGGTGCGGCGCAGCGCGGCGAGCGTGCCGAGGACGAAGCCGGCCACGACGCCGATCAGGAGCGCGAACGTCGCGATGGACAGGCTGACGCCGAGTCCGACACCGATGAGGGTGGAGATGTCGGCGCCGTTGGTCCAGCTGGTGCCGAGATCGCCGTGCAGGATGCCCCTGAACCAGTCCCCGTACTGGACGAGGAAGGGCCGGTCGAGCCCCCACTCCGCCTCGACGCGGGCGACGGCCTCCGGGGTCGCCTCCTCGCCCAGCTGGATGCGCGCCGGGCTGAGCCCGCTGAGCGAGCGCAGCGCGAACGTCACGAACGTGGCGACCAGGAAGACGGGGACGAAGAGGGCGACCGACCGGCCGAGGGAGACGGCGACGCGGCCCAGGGCGTGGCGGGTACGGGAGCGCGCGGCCGTCACTTCGCGCCGCCGATGGTGACGCCGGTCCAGTCGATGTGGGCCGGGTTGGCGGGCAGCTTCGAGATCGACTTGCTCTTGGCGATGAGGTTGGGCTGGGAGTACGTGAAGACGAGCGCCTTGCTCTCCAGTCCGGCCCGCGTCGCCGCCTGCAAGGTCTCGGCGTACCCGGCCGAGTCGAGCGGGGTCTGGCGGACCTTGGCGATGGCGGACTCGAAGCCGTCGGGCTCGTAGGGCGAGGAGAGGTTGAGCGGGCCGTTCGGGCCGAAGTGGGCGGTGAGCGTCTGCGCGGCGGAGTCACGGCCGGTCGTGGAGTAGAGGGAGAAGGTGAGGTCCTTGGCGAAGAACGGCGTCGCCCAGTTCTTGTCGATCTTGATGTCGACGGTGATGCCGACCTTGGCGAGCTGCGACTGGACGATCTCGGCCTGCGGGTCCTCGGCGGGTATGACGAGCTTCAGCTTGAGGTCGCCCGCCTTGTATCCCGCTTCGGCGAGCAGCTTCTTCGCCTTCGCCACGTTGTGCGGGTAGGCGTTCTCGGACTGCGGGTCGTAGGCGACGTAGCCCTTGGGGAACGGCTGGTCGGTGGTCTCGCCGTAGCCGAAGGTGAGCTTGTCGACGAACTCCTGGCGGTCGACCGCGTAGCGGACGGCGTCGACGACCTTGTCGTTGTCGAACGGCTTCTTGTTGATGTTGAGGCTGATGTTGGAGGCGTTGAAGCCGGGCTGCACGAAGACGTCGAGACCGGCCTTCTTGGCGGCGGACGCCTGACTCGGTTCGATGTCGGCGAAGTTGTAGACGCTGGTCTGCAGACCGGAGATGACGGTGGCGGCGTCGGGCGCCGAGGTCAGTTCGACGTTGTCGATGTGGATGTTGTCGGCGTCCCAGTAGTCCGGGTTCTTCTTCAGGACCGCCTTGGTGCCGGGGACGATCTGGGTGACGGTGAAGGGTCCGGCGCCGACCGGGTTCTGGTCCAGCTTCGCCGGGGACTTCGCCGCCCTGGGGCTGGCGATCTGCAGGACGCGCTGCCCGAACAACTGCGGTATCTGGTAGTCGACCTGGTTCAGGTGGACGACCGCGTCCAACCCCTTCGCCTCCACCGACCCGATCGAGGTCAGGTCGCCGAAGAGGGCGGAGTTCCGCTGCTTCTTGGCCCGCTCGATCGCGGCCTTCACCGCGGCGCCGTCCACCGGCTCGCCGTCGCTGAACTTCAGTCCGGAGCGCAGGTGGAAGGTGATCTGGTCGCCCTCGGCGTTGTACTCCCAGCTCTTGGCGAGGTCGGGTACCGCGTCGCCCTTCTCGTCGGTGCGTGTCAACGAGGCGTACACGAGGGCGAGTTCGCGGAACTGGGCGCCGCTTCCGCCGACGACGGGGTCCCAGTGGGCCGGAAAGTAGGAGGACGTCCACTTCAGGGCGGAGCCCCCGCCCGCCCCCGCGGCATCGCCGCCGCAGGCGCTGAGAGCCGGTACGAGGAGGGCGGCCAGGCCGGTCACGAGACCTGCGGTACGCAGCCGGGCGGCGGGGCGGACAGGGCCGGCGGGGCGACGGGGCGTGCGGCGTCCGGACATGGTTCTCTTTCGTCGAGGGCCCACGGGGGCACGGGCGAGCGGCGGCACCCCGGGGACCGGCGCGGACGCGGGCCGGCGTGCACGGGCATGCGGGCACGACGGAGCGGGGCCTGAGCGTCAGCGGGTCACGGGGTGGACCGGAAAACGGGGCAGCACTGCGGAGAGGGAAGACGGCGGCGCGAAGAGAGGTGCGCTCGGCCGGTGAGTCGCGCGGGCAGCGCGGAGACGGTGGACTGTGCCGGTCAGCGACAGAGGGCGCTACAGGTGCGCCGCAGATCCACGTAGCGGCAGACCACACCGGGGTGCGTCGTAAGCATGTGCCACATCCTGGGGCCGGTCATCGGCCCATGTCAATGGACACCAAAAGGTGTCTCATTCGGCGGACGGTTCTTCTTCGCTGGTCAGCGGCGCGCAGACAGGGGGCCTGTGCTGCGGTCGGGACCACAGCGGACCGCCCGCCGTGTCGTACCGCAGCGCCCCGGGCGGCGGCCACGGGCCGGTCGTCAGCACGGCGGCCTCGGGTCCGGTGAGGGTCATGTAGCGGCGCAGCGCCTCGGCCGCGGGCAGCCTCGGCGTGGCCTCCGGCAGCAGACCGGGGCAGAGTTCCCCGACGGCCGCCGCGTACTCCTCGTAGGGGCGCCAGCCGGGGACGACCCGGCGAGCGTCCGGCGTACGGAACAGCAACGTGGGCAGCGCGTACCGGAGTTGGCCGTCCTGGGTCTCCTTGGCGGCGCCCGGGTGCGGCGAGTCGGAGTCGGCCCGCAGCGCCTCGGGGACCGGCCCGCGCGTCTCGGCGCAGTCGGCCCGCACGCGTTCGCGAACGGCGTCGGACCCGGCGTCGGCCCGCAGCCGGTCCGCGTCGAGGCCGGGCAGCGTCCGCACGGCGGACAGGGCGCTGTCGAGGGTGGCGGGAGGGTGGCCGTGCAGGAACATCACCTCGCGCAGCCGCCGCAGCACCCGGTCGGCGACGTCACTCCCCTGCTCCTCGGCCGCCTTGGCGACGAAGGACGCCTCCCAGGAACTCTCCGGGACCCGGAACATCACGGCCGGACGCGGCGCCTTCGTGTGGGCGCTGATCCGCTCGATGTACCCGTTGTACCAGCGGATCTCCGCCATCGGGTCGGGCGGCTGGTCATCGTCGTCGTCGAACAGGATGCCGTGGACGCGGCGCCAGCGGGTCCGGCCGTCGAGCGCCGCCCGCAACTGGCGGAAGGTCGGCTCCGAACCCCACGCCCAGGGGCAGAACGGGTCGGTGTACTCGACGACTTCGAGGTCCGGCGGGCCGCCCCCGGACGTCATGCGGCGCTCCTGTCCGGCTGCGGCTCACGGGCCTCGGCCGGCAGCAGAGAGGCGAGGGTGACCCCGGCCAGGACCGCCGACGCGTCGGCCTCGATGCGGCGGTACACGTCGGGCAGCCCGGAGGCGGCGCCCGGGTAGTCCAGGCCGTCCAGCGGCGCGCCGCGCAGGGTGAGCAGGTCACCGTCGACGGCGCGCGCGACATCGAGGAGGGTGATCTCCCCGGCACGGCGGCCCAGCCAGTAGCCGCCCTCGCAGCCGCGCTGGCTGCGCACCAGACCGGCCTTGCGCAACTCGCCCACGACGGACTTCAGGAAGCGGAACGGGACCCCTTGCGAGGAGGCGATGGCCTCACACGTCAGCGGGTGTTCGGGAGCGCGGGCCAGCTCCAGGAGCGCCCGCGTGGCGTAGTCCGCCTTCGCGGAGATATGCATGCGCCCATCATGCCTGAACCGTCGCTCCGACAACGCGCTGCGCACTCCCCCACCGCTTTGTTGCGGGAACATTGCCGCAGGTGAGAGCCAATGGACACCTCTTGACATCCTTTTCGCGGGCGCTTTAGCGTCCCGGCCATGAGCGATCCGCTGACCACCCCCGGCGAAGGTTTCCACCCCCACCTCCATGACGCCCCGGACGCCTCGGCGGCCCCGCTGCGGAGCCGTCTGCACCACATCCGCGCCGACGCCCTGGACGGTGACACCGCGCAGACGGGCGGCATGCGCAGGTTCGCCGCCGTCAGCGGGCGGGCCGTCGGCTCGGAGAAGCTGTGGATGGGCCAGACCCATGTCGCCCCGGCGACCTCCTCCTCCGATCACCACCACGGCGAGTCCGAGACCGCCATCTACGTGGTCGGCGGGCACCCCGAGTTCGTGTTCCTGGAGAACACGGAGGAAGGCGAGCGGGAGATCCGGCTGCGCACCTCGCCGGGCGACTACATCTTCGTACCGCCGTACGTACCGCACCGCGAGGAGAACCCGGACCCGGCCGACGAGGCCGTGGTCGTCATCGCGCGCAGCACGCAGGAGGCGATCGTGGTGAACCTGCCGAAGCTGCACGCGCTGCCGCCGCGGTCCCAGGACGCCTGAGGCGCGGCCGACGGGGCACGGATCTTCACCCCTTCGGCCCCGCATCGCCGCCCCCGGCAGGCGCCCGTACCCCGTACGGCCGAGGCTCTCCTTACGACACGAGTGTTCTCGACGTAGGTGAGGGTGGTGGCGATGGCGATGCGCACGCGGGCGTTGGCGTCGGAGTTCCTCGGGACTCTGCTTCTGGTCTTCTTCGCCGTGGGCTGCGCGGTCCTGGGGGTCGAGTTCATCGGCACCCTCGGCATCGCGCTCGCCTTCGGCTTCGTGCTGCTCGCCCTCGCCTACGCGCTCGGGCCGATCTCCGGATGCCACGTCAATCCGGCGGTGACGCTCGGCATGCTGTGCGCCCGCCGCATCGACGTGGCCACGGCGATCGGCTACTGGATCGCGCAGTTCGTCGGCGGCATCGCCGGGGCGGCGCTCCTCTTCCTGCTCGCCAAGCAGGTGCCCGGCTTCCAGGCCGACGGCGCCTTCGGCAGCAACGGCTACGGGGACCGGTCCGCGGTGCACATCAACACCGGCGGCGCGTTCCTCGCCGAGGTCGTCCTCACCTTCCTCCTCGTGTTCGTGGTGCTCGGGGTGACGCACCGGGTCGCGGTCGTCGGCTTCGACGGGCTGCCGATCGGTATCGCCCTCGCCGTCATCCACCTCATCGGCATTCCGCTGACCGGCACGTCGGTGAACCCGGCGCGCAGCCTCGGCCCGGCCCTGTTCGCCGGTGGTTCCGCGCTGTCGCAGCTGTGGCTGTTCATCGTCGCGCCGCTGGTCGGCGGCCTGCTCGCGGCGCTCGTCCACCACGTGACGCATCCGGCGGGCGAGGACCGCATGATCGCCGACGAGGTGGCGGCGACCTGAGTCAGGCGCGTCACTCGATCAGGCCGGCGACCATCTCGGCGAACTCGTCCGGGGTGGCGAGACGGACACCGAGCGACTCGGCCTTGGCGCGCTTGGAGCCCGCGCCCTCGCCCGCGACGACGAGGCTGGTGTTCTTCGAGACGCTGCCCGAGGACTTGCCGCCCGCCCGCTCGATCAGCTCGTTCATCTGGTTGCGGGAGAGGTCCGCGAGCGGGCCGGTCATCGCGCCGGTGACCACGACCTTCATCCCGGCCAGCGGGCCTGCGTCGGCATCGTCCTGCGCCTCACCGGGCGGCGGGGGCGGGGTGGCGCCCGGCTCGGTCATGGAGAGCCCGGCCGCCGCGAGCCGGTCGATCTGCTCGCTCAGCTCGGCGAGTTCGGCGACGATGACCGGGGCCTTCTCCGCGCCGATGCCGTCGACCCGCTGCATCGCCTCCGCGTCGGCGGCTCTGATGAGGTCCATCGTGGCGAAGTGCCGGGCGATGCGGCGGGACATGGAGCGTCCGGTGCCACGGATGCCGAGCGCGCACAGGACCCGGGAGAGCGGCTGCCGCTTGGCGGCCTCCAGGGCGGCCATCAGCTTGTCGGTGCTGGTCTCCCCCATACGGTCCAGGGCGAGCAGCTGCTCGCGCGTCAGGCGGTCGAAGAGGTCGGGCAGGCTCTCCACGAGGCCCGCCTCGACCAGTTGCACCACCCGGGTGTGGCCCAGGCCCTCGATGTCGAGCTGGTCGCGCCCGGCCGCGTAGCTGACCGAGGCGACGAGGTAGCAGTTGCGGCCGCGCTCGCACCGCCACCGCTGCTCGCTGGTGTCGATGCCGGAGCCGCACTGCGGGCACTCGGCCGGGAAGGCGATCTCCTGCTCCTCGCCGGTGCGCAGATGGGCGACGGGGGCCTCGATGCGGGGGATGATGTCGCCCGCCTTGTAGACCATGACATGGTCGCCGAGGCGCAGGTCGCGGCGGGTGATGTCGGCCGGGTTGTGCAGGGTGGCGTAGGTGACGGTGGAGCCGTCGATCTCCACGGGCTCCAGGACCGCGCGCGGGGCGATGATGCCGGTACGCCCCACGTTCCACTCCACGCCGACCAGCTTGGTGATCTTCTCGACGGCCGGGAGCTTGAAGGCGACGGCCCAGCGCGGGGCCCGTGTGCCGGTGCCGGCCGCCTGCTGGTCGGCGGCGAGGTCGGCCTTGACGACGATGCCGTCGATGCCGAAGGGCAGCTCGGCGCGGAGCCCGGCGATCTCCTTCACGCGCGCGAGGACCTCCTCGGCCGTGGGGACGACGACGCCCGCGACGCGCGTACTGGCGGGCGTGTTGATGCCGTACCCGGCCGCGTGGTCCATGAGCGCGCCGTGCGCCGCCCCGGTCAGCTCCGTGGTGAGCGCCTCGCCGGTGCTGGGCAGCGGGAGCAGTCCGTAGCAGAAGAACGTCATCCGGACCGTGTACGCGCGGTCCTTGGCGCGCAGGGTGCCCGCCGCCGCGTTGCGCGGGTTGGCGAACGGCTCGCCGCCGTGCTCGGTGCGCGCCTGGTTGGCGTACTCGAACTGGGCGGTCGTCATCAGCACTTCGCCGCGCACCTCGACCGTGACCGGTTCGGGGAGTCCGGCGGGCAGGCCCTCGATGGTGCCGATGGCGTGCGAGACGTCCTCGCCCGCGGTGCCGTCGCCCCGGGTGATCAGCCGGGTCAGGCGGCCGTCCTCGTAGCGGGCGGCGATCGCGAGCCCGTCGAGCTTGGGCTGCACGTTCCAGGACGCCACCTCGCGGCCGATGCGCCGCTCGACGGACGCTGTCCAGGTGGTGAACTCCTCGTCCGAGAACACGTTGTCCAGGCTCAGCATGGGCACCGTGTGCGGCACGTCCCCCTCCACCGCGCCGCCCGCGACCTTCCCGGACGGCGAGTGCGGAAGCACCTGGTCCGGGTGGGCGTCCTCGTACGCGGTGATCGCGCGCACCAGCCGGTCGTACGCGTCGTCGTCGAGGCGCGAGGTGCCGCCCTCGTAGTACGCGGCGGCGGCCGTCGTGGCCTCCTCGACGGCCTGGGCGTAGGCGGCGGCGTCCGAGAGTGCCGGGGGTGCGGGCAGCGCGGAAGGAGCGGCAGAAGTCGTCGTCATGCCCTCCATCCTGCCGCCCACCACTGACAATCCCCCTCGGACGCTACGGTGACGGGCGCCCCGCACACGATCACGACAGGAACGGACGCCACCTCAGATGCACGAGATCACCGTCACGCGCGATGTTCCCTGCACCGGCACCGCCGACGGTCCGCGTCAGCACCTCGACGTCTACGCGCCCTCCGCCGACGGGCCGGTCCCGGTGGTGCTGCTGTGGCACGGGCTCGGTCCGGACGAGAAGGACGTCATGGGCGCGCTCGCGGAGCGGATCGCGCGCGAGGGGCTGCTCGTGCTCGTGCCCGACTGGCGCTCCGACGCACCTGACAGCGGCCGCTCCCACCTGCTCGCGTCCCTCGCCCACGCGCGTGAGCACGCTGCCGCCCTGGGCGGTGACCCGGAGCGCCTCGTCCTGGCCGGGTGGTCGGCCGGGGCCGGGGCGGCCGTCGGCGTCGCGCTCCGCCCCGACGTGGTCGCGGGGT
This sequence comes from Streptomyces sp. NPDC016845, assembly GCF_044332585.1. Classification (NCBI taxonomy): domain Bacteria; kingdom Bacillati; phylum Actinomycetota; class Actinomycetes; order Kitasatosporales; family Streptomycetaceae; genus Streptomyces; species Streptomyces sp. NPDC016845. Next base: position 49,348 of record NZ_JBIRPI010000011.1, read on the forward strand.
GGCGGCCCACGGCCGTGGTCGCCGTGGCGGGCCGCTACGACGTGCCCGCCCGCACCGCTGGACGTGCTGCCGGGCACCGACCACGCGGGCGTCATCATGTCCGCGTACGACCCCGGCCTCGGGAAATGCCGCCCTTCCCACTCCCCCGCCGCCACGCGCGCGGGGCACCACGTGGCGGCCCTCTGCGCGAATACTTTCCGGAGTTCGGATCGGCTGGTGTGACGACGATCGAACGGGGGTAGGACGGAGCAGGGCGCAATCCCGATCTTGGGAGCGCGGCCTGACCATTCAAGCTCGCCCGAGTCGGGCGTGAGAAGAAGGACAGCAGTATGGCCAGCGGCACCGTGAAGTGGTTCAACTCCGAAAAGGGCTTCGGCTTCATCGAGCAGAGCGGGGGCGGCCCCGACGTGTTCGCCCACTACAGCAACATCGCCGGCAACGGCTACCGTGAGCTCGTCGAGGGTGAAGCGGTCACCTTCGACATCACGCAGGGCCAGAAGGGCCCGCAGGCGGAGAACATCGTCCGCGGCAGCTGAGCCATCACGGCATGACATGCCCGGCGGGGCGGGGACGGCTTCGGCCGTCCCCGCCCCGCCGGTCGTTCACTCCCCTACACCGGTCGTCGCCTCACACCGGTCGTCGCCTCACACCGCGAGGACGCGGAGCGAGGGGTGCCGGGCGGTGTTCAGGTAGAGCTTCTCGCGGGTGTGCTCCTGCTCCAGCTCCAGGACCAGGCGGTAGCGGTACAGGCCGGGCCTGGCGGTGCTCAGGATGGTGCCGGCCCAGTAGTAGTACACCGGGGTGAACTTGTCGCGCATGCGGTCCGGTGCTCCATAGATCTTCAGCTCGGTGAATATCTTGCGCTCGGCCACGTCCTCCTCGTCCCCGGACTCCGTGTCGAGCAGAACGATGCTGTTGATCTTCGGCATGGGCGGCCAGGTGTTGTCGAGCCGCTTCTCCATGTCGATGGGGCGGATGATCCAGTTGAGGACCTGCCCCTGCTTGCAGACCGTCTGCAGATGGTTGGTGCCCTGGCCGTCGCCGCCGATGCTGTTGTCCACCATCCACATCGAATCGTCGAGCGAGCCGGTCGCCGTCGCCCGTTCCATGTCGATCAGAGTGACGATGTTGAGCTGGACCGAGTTGAGCTGGCCCGGGTTCTGCTTCTGCTCGAGACCGGTGGTGCGCGGGGCTGTGCTCGTACTCATCGTTCCTCCTGGGCTAGCCGACGAGGCTCGGGGAGAGCGGGGTGGTGAGCGGCTCGTCCCGGGAACCGACCTTGAACTTGATCTGGTAGGGGACCGGGACCGTGGTGTCCCTCTTCACCGTCCCGATCCAGTACGCGACGTCCGTACCGGGGTAGACCCGGCGCTCGGGTACGACCAGCTCGGGGTCGACGATGATGCCGTCGATGGCCAGGTAGGCCTCGCACTCCAGGGCGAGCACGCCCCACAGCAGCTGGTCGCCGGCGCGGACGCGGGTGCGCAGCTCCTCGGTGCCGAACCCGGTGGAGCCGGCGGCCTTGTTGGTGTCGTAGAAGTACAGGTTGCCGTGGAGGGTGCCGGTGGCGAGGGCGCCCACGGCGTCCACCACCGCGGTGATCGAGACGGGGCGCCGGCCGACGTTGGTCTCCAGCCTTTTCCTGGTGGTCATCTGCCGCTCCTCGGCTAGGCGGTGGTTTCCCGCGGAGCGTCCCCGTGCGGGGTCGCGGATCCACGGGCGGACGTGGGGATGGGCAGCAGGCCGAGGCCCGCCCCCGTGAAGCCGTTGATCTTGGGCTCGCTGGTGACCTTGAGCTTGGACTCGCAGGTCAGGTTCACCGGCTCCCAGAGCGACTCGCTGCCCCGCAGCACCAGCTTGTGGAGCTGGATGCGCATCATGTAGGAGTACGTGCCGGGCCGGGAGGAGTCGACGGTCGCGGACCAGTACCAGCCGTCGGTGACCAGGTCCGGGGAGCCGTACTCGGCCGGATACATGATCTTCTCGTCGACGGCCTGGCCGTAGATGTCGGTGATCACCGGCCCCGGGTAGCTGTACGCGCCCGCGGTGGCGTCGGTGACGACCTCACCGGTGACGTCGAGGACCTTCTGGTTCGAGAGGCGGCCTTTGGTGCGCCGGGTCGTCTTGACCCGGGTGCCGACGGTCTGGCGGATCTTGCGCAGGTCGGCCGCGGGGTCCGAGCTGAGCGCGCCGGGTTTGGCCGTGATCTCGTCCAGCTCCTCCAGGGCCTGGGCGTCGCTCTGCCGGGCCCGGTTCGCCTCGTAGCCGCGCGGCACGGTCGGCGGGATCGAACCCAGGCTGTAGGGCAGCCAGTTGAGCACCTGCTCGGTGGCCTGGGAGCCGTCGCGCCAGTAGGCACCGTGGATGGCGGTGACGAGATCGCCGGTGCCCTGTCCCTCCGAGCCGTGCAGTTTCATGTTGTCGAACAGGTAGGTGTTGCCCTGCAGGGTGTTGGCCTCCAGGGCGTTGCCGATGTCCACGAGCACGATGATCGCGAGCTGTTGTGCCATGCTTCACCTCGTCGTTCTGGTCGGTCGCCGGTCGGTTCCGAGCCGCTCGCCCCGCTCACGCGCCCATCAGGGCCGGTGAGTCGATGTGGAGCACGCTGTGCGCGCCTTCGTACATCTGCAGTTCCAGTCGGTACTTGTGCGGCGTGCCCGGGGTCAGGTCGGGCGGGACCATGCCCGCCCAGTGCGCCAGGTCGAGCGCGTCGCCGTCACTGTCGGAGGACAGGCGCTCGCCCGGCACCGCCTCGTCGCCGTTCTGGCCGAGGAAGGTGATGTTCTTGATCTCGACCGGCGTCTGCAGGTCGACGGCGAGAACGGTCCACTGGACGACCTGGCCGGGGCGCACGGAGGTGCACAGGTGCGGCGTCCCCTGGCCGCTGCTGTCGTCGCTGCTGTTGTCCATCATGCAGAGGTTGCCGTTGAGCAGGGTCCCTCCGGAGAGGGCGCCCATGACATCGACCACGGCGATGATGTTGACCTGCGGTTGGTAAGCCACTCGTTCCTCCTGCGGGTTGTCCGGATTGCATGCGGAGACGGAACTCTCAGGTGTGGTCGCGGACCAGCGGCACCTTGCCGACCGCCGTGCGCTGGATGTCGGGCGAGTGGCGGGGCACGAACCTGATCTGCAGCCGGTAGCCGGTCTTCGCGATCGAGGCGGGGTTGGCCTCGCCGTCGTTGAACAGGGACAGGGAGCGCGGCAGAGCGGTGACGAGCACCTTGTGCAGCCCTTTCGCGCCGAGCAGGGAGTCGACGCGGTAGGTCGGGCCGAGCACGTCGTCCACGGCCGCGTACAGGGTGAGCGTCCGGTTCTCGCGGTGGTTGGCGAACTGGATCTCGTGGGCCGACTGGTCCAGGTCCACGACGCCGGCCGCCTTCAGCTCGTCGCGCAGCGCGCTGTACGCGCGGACCGCGGAGTACTGGCTGTCGTTGAGGTGCAGGACGTCCCCGGTCCGGCCGGCGAACTCGAACTGCAGCGCCTTGGGCCCCGTCGCTCCGTCCAGGCGCGGCCTGCGGATCATGCGGTCGCCGAGCTTCAGCCGCAGCAGGGGCGCCTCGTGGGCGTGCAGCCGGGTGACGACCAGCTCGCCCTCCTCGCCCTCGGGGACCCAGTACCCGGCCTCGTCGACGATCTCGATCAGGTGCAGGCCCGGTACGGCGGTCAGGGCGGGGCTCTCCTCGTCCAGCTGGAGTCCGACGGTCTCGGCCTGCGTTGCGGCGAAGTAGCTGAGGATCGCCAGGTTCGGGTAGAGCGCCTTGAGTTCGGCCCGGTTGCGCTGGGCGAGGACCCCGCTGCCGTAGAGCGCGACGCGGAAGCTCTCCCTGGCCTGTCGGCTCATGCCCGCGCCCAGTTCGGCGAGGATGGCGATGCCCGCCGAGATGCCCATGAGCGCCTTCGGGCCGCGGTAGGAGAAGAGGTGCTCCAGGACGGGGGCGGTGACGGGTCCCGCGCCGATGTAGTTGACGCCCGGCACGCTCTGCAGCACCCCGCCGACCATGGTGCCGCTGCTCCACATCTGGTAGTCGGCCAGCGTGGTGAGGAGCCACTTGGGGTCGCCGCCCGCGAGGTGGTCGGCGAGCTGGTAGGCGCCCAGGAAGCGGCCGGCCACCTCATAGGTGTCGCGCAGCTCGCGCAGCGAGTACACGGTCTCCAGCGGTTTGCCGGTGGTGGTGCCGCCGCTGGCGACGACCTCGAACCCGCCGCCGCCGTGCGGGACGACGAGCCCCTCCCTGTTCCCCATGAAGAGGTCGCGCTGGGTCTCCTTGTCGGAGAGCGGGATGTGCTGCCACTCCTTGTAGCTCTCCGGCGGCCTGATCACCCCGGCGGCGTCGAGGCGGGCGCGCCAGAGCGGGTTGAGCCGGATGGTGTGGATCATCTGCTGCAGCCGGCGCAGCACCAGGGCGTCCTGGATCTGGTGGGGGATTTCGCTGTAGGGCTGCCCGCAGATCCGTTCGCACTCGCGCATCTTCTCGGCGAAGGGCGGAAGGCGCGTCACCGCTTCCGTGCTGTGCGGCGTCAGTTCGGCGTCCGGGATGAGCCAGTCGACCATGGCCTGGACGTCGGCGGGTGGCGTCGTGGCCGTATACGTGTCCGTCACTGTGCCTTTCCTGCCTTCCGTATCTCGTCGAGCAACATATGGAAGTGCCCGGTGGTGATCTGGTGGTTCATCATGACCACGCGGAGGGCGGCCACTCCGTCGATATCGACTTTGGAGATAAAAAATTGCCCGCGATGTTTGATCCGGTCCCTTATCTGTACCTGGAAATCGGCCACCTCTTTTTCGCCGATCCATTCCGGCCGGTAACGGAAGCAGAGAATATTCGCCTCGGGCCGGTGCACGGTCTCGAAGTCCGGCTGTTCTTCGAGGATCGCGTGGACGTACCTCGTCAACCGGCAGAGATATTCGATCTTCTCGGCGAAGAGGGCCGGCCCGTACATGGCCCAGAGCACCCACAGACCCATGATCATGGGACGCTTCGTGCATTCGAAGTTCTTGTCGCCGCTGTCGAGCTCGGTGTACACGGAGGGCTGTGCGTCGAACACATAGCTCGCGGTCTGCCGGAACGCGTCCCGGCTGTGGTCCCGGTCCCGGTAGAAAAGCAGGGTGCACGGTGCGGGCACGAACATCATCTTGTGCGCGTCCCAGGCGAGGGAGTCGGCCTGGTCGATTCCGCGCAGTTTGTGGCGCAGGTCGTCCGAGACGAGCAGACTCGCGCCGTGGGCACCGTCCACGTGCAGCCACAGATCGCGTTCGCGGGCGACGGCGCCGAGTTCGTCGAGCGGGTCGAAGGCGCCGACCGACGTCGTGCCCGCGGACGCGACCAGGCAGAACACGTGCAGGCCCTGCCGGGCGGCCTCGTCCAGTGCGGGGCGGACCCGGGCGGCGTCGATGCGGCGCGCCGCGTCGAGCGGGAGCCGCACGATGCGGTCCTCGCCGATGCCGAGGATGCCGGCGGCGCGCGCCACGCTGTAGTGGGTGTCGGCGCCGACCGCGATCGCGGGTCTGGCCGGGCCCGCGAGCTCCGAGCTGCCCCGCGCCCAGACCCCGGGAAACGCCTTGTTCCGGGCCGTGAGCAGGGCGGTCAGGCTGGCGAGGGAGCCGCCGGACGTGGTCACCATGGCGAAGGTGCCGGGTTCGAAGCCGATGAACTTGTTCAGCTCGTCGGCCATGATCCGTTCGACGACGTTGGGCAGCTGGCCCGCCTCGTAGAAGGAGGAGGGCTGGTTCACGACCGAGCTGACGAAGTCGATGACGCCGGAGAGCGGGACGACGCCGGAGAACTGGCGGCCCATGTAGCCCGGCGAGTGCACCTGGATGCCGGTCCTGAGGTAGAGGTCGACGATCTCCGAGAGCCGCGCCTCGTCGAACGCGGCGGGCCGCTCGCGCTCCTTGGTCATCAGCGCCTTCGCCGCCCGGGTGAGCTGGGCGGGCTCGATCAGTTCCAGGCCCCGGATGGAGAGATCGGCCAGGTGCTTCTCCAGTTTGGCGAGAACGGATTCGGCACTTTCCCGGAACAGCTGTACATCGAATGCCTCGATCAACAATCCACTCTGCAGCGATTCCGTCACAGGGGCCTCCCTCGCACATTCCCTACCGTCCGCCCGATGGTTCAGGACGCAACGAAACCAGTCGATCTGGAAGCAGTGGAGCGGCACCACCGTAGATCCCCGTGACACGGAAATATACAATTTGCCTTCTACTAACTTGATTTGGCCCGATCGCCCCGCAACGGTGGCGGACGCTCCTGTCATGAACGCGCTCGCACCGGGCGTCGTATTCAGGCAAGGAGAATTACCGATTCCGCCGCATATGACAGTGGAATCCGCAGGCGGTCACGGGGGCACCGGTCGCAAGCCGCATCCGCAAGGCGGCGTTTCCTGCCAGCCCGCGGAAGGCAGGCTGTCGGCTTCCGGACGCATCCCCGCGATCGCGGACCGTCTTTCGCGACGCGCTTTCCGGCCATGAACAGGCGCCACCTAGGACATTTGTTCGAATTTCAAGCGCTTGCATAAGGAAGGGCCCCGGCGAAGTGCGCCGGGGCCCATGCTGACATAAAGTCAGCCTTTGGCCTAAGCGTGTCCCGCATCTGTCGCTGCCGCAAAGTCGGGGCGACCCAGCGGTGTCTTGTTGCGGACGGCACCGACCCATTCGGCGGTCGAGGCCACGAAAGCGAAGAACGACTGCAGGACCACGAGAACGGCGTGGTGGATCTGCGCGGCCGACAGGGTTCCCGTCCGGTTGGACAGCGGCAGGGCGCCGGTGGCGTCCGCGAGCACCTCGACGCGGTAGCCGCGGTGCACGGCGTCGCGGGCGGTGGACTCGTCGCAGGTCTGGGTCATGTAGCCGACGATGGTGAGCGTGTCGACGCCCTCGCGCCGCAGCCACGCGTCGAGGTCGGTGCCGGCGAACGACGACGGCAGGGTCTTCTCCACGAGGTGGTCGTGCGGCCGGGCCGCCACCACGTCGTGCAGGGCGAATCCGTGGGAGCCGCGCGCGAACATGGGCGAGCCCGCCGGGGCCGCGTGCTGCACGACCACGACCGGGACGCCCTCCTGGACGGCGGTGTCGATGGCCACGGCGATGTTCCCGAGGCTCTCGGGGAGCGCCGGGTAGGCGATGGGCAGGGCGCCCGTGACGTACTCGTTCTGAACGTCGATGACCACGAGGGCACGTTTCATGGTGAGGTCTTCCTTCCGGCAGTCGGTGCTTTCTGCGTCGTCTCTGTCGTCCGGCTCGTCCGTGCTGTGCGTGTCGTCACCGGGGCACCCCCGTCGCCCGCACGAACGCCTCGAACAGCGCCTGCTGGGCCGGGTCGTGCACGGCCGTGTGTTCCGGGTGCCATTGCACACCCGCGAACCAGGCCCGCCGGTGCGGGAGTTCGAGCGCCTCGCGGGTGCCGTCGGCCGCCTGCGCGCTGACCTTCAGGCCCGCGCCCACCCGGTCCACCCGGCGATGGTGCAGGCAGGAGGCGGTCACCACCTGGGCGCCCATGCTCAGTTCGAGGAGGGTGGCAGGCTCGACGGTGACCTGGTGGACGAGGTTGTGGTGCTCGCGCCGCCAGCCCGCGAGGTGTTCCTGCAGTGTGCCGCCGAGCGCCACGTTGACGGCCTGGAGGCCGCGGCAGATCGCGAGGAGCGGCAGTTCGGTGCGGAGCACGTGGTGGACCAGGGCCAGGTCGAATCCGTCCTGCTCGGCGTCGGCGTCGTACGTGGTGCCGTACACCGGCGCGGACCCGTAGCGGCCCGTGGCCAGTTCACCGCCGCCCGGCAGCAGGACGCCGTCGAAGCGCGTCAAGCGGTCGGCGACGAGCGCGGGGTCGCAACTGCCGTTCGGTGCGTGCGGATGGAGGGTCACGGGCTCGCCGCCCGCCCGCCAGACGGCTTCGACCAACGCGCGCCCGACGACCTCGGCGGCGTGGCGCAGCGCGGACGTGGAGACGGCGAAACGAGCGGGAATCGCGATGAGGGGGCGGGCAGGGGGGGCGGGACGGGTCACAGGCATTCCTCGGGGAGTTCGGTGCAGGGGGGTCAGGTCAAGGGCGGGTCCTCCGGGTGGGCGGAGCGCGCGGGCGTGGGCGTGGGCGTGACCGGGCGGAGAAGGTGGGCGACGGCGCCCAGGAGCCAGACCGCGGGGACGGCCAGCGCGAGCCAGGTGGCGGTGGTGCGGTCACCACCGATGAGGGTGGTGAGGTTGTCCAGGACGAGCCAGATCGCCCCGGCGACACCGAGGGCGCCCAGGGCGGGCGCGAGGGCGGTGTGCCACAGGCGCCGGTCCAGGCGGGCGCGGCGGAAGAAGACGACGACGGAGACGGAGGTCAGGAAGTACAGGAGCATGATCGCGAGGACGGCGACGCCGCTGAACCAGGAGAACAGCGTCACGACCGGGTCCTTGTGCGCCAGCGCGAACGGGACGACGAGGCACACGGCGACGGCCGTCTGGACGACGCCCGCGGCCCACGGCGCGCCGCGCCGGTTCAGGCCGCTCAGCGCGCGCGGGAGACGGCGCTCGCGGCCCAGGGCGAAGAGGTAGCGGTTGGCGGAGTTGTGGAAGGCGAGGATGCCCGCGAAGAGGGAGGTGGCGAGCAGGACGGGCAGCAGGTCGCCCGCCCAGGAGCCGAAGAGGTCCTCGATGGGCTGGAAGACGAACGCCGAGGAGTCGCCGCTCTCCAGGGCGCTGCCCGCGGCCTCGGCGGCGTGCGAGGCGCCGTGGGCGGAGATCACCATCCAGGAGGTGAGGGCGAAGAACGCGGTGATCAGCGTGATGGACAGATAGGTGGCGCGGGGCACGGTCCGGTGCGGTTCGCGGGCCTCCTCGCCGTAGATGGCGGTGGCCTCGAAGCCGAACATCGAGGCGACGGCGAACATCATGGCCACCCCGGGCGCGCCGTCGAGGGCGGCTCCCGGCGAGAAGCTGTCGGCGACGCCGAGCCCTTCGGGGCCGCCGCCGCGTACCAGCGTGACCAGGGCGAACGCCAGCAGGATGCTGGTCTCGGCGACCACGAACACGGCGAGGACGCGGGCGCCCATGTCGATCCCGGCGATCCCGAGCACCTGCACGACCGCCATGGTGAGCAGGGCCCACACCCACCACGGCCACTCCAATGCCGTGTGCGCGTCCATGAGCTGGGCGACGGTCGCGCCGTACAGGCCGTACATCGCCGCCTGGATGGTGCAGTACGCGAAGAGGGCGACGGCGGCGCTGCCCGTGCCCGCGGCCCGGCCGAGCCCCGTGCCGATGTACGTGTAGAACGCGCCGGGATCGACCACGTGGCGGCTCATCGCGACGAAGCCGACGGAGAACAGCAGGACGACCGCGCCCGCGGCGGCATAGGCGGCCGGGACGCCCGGTCCGTTGCCGAGCGCGACGGAGAGCGGCACGGCGCCCGCGATCCCGGTCAGCGGGGCCTGGGCGGACAGGACGAGGAAGAGGACGCCGACGACACCGAGCGCGTTGGGCCGCAGACGGCGTTCGGCGGCGGGGTGTTGCGGGGTCTGGGCCGACATCCCGGCTCCTCGGTGGTCGGTGGGGCACCGGACACGACCGGAAGTTCGTTTGGTGTCAAACAACGTAGGTGAGCCGTCCGGTGGGGTCAATCCCCGCCGTTCCGCGCCGAGTTGCGCCGTGGGGCTTGCCGGGAGGCCGCGGAATTCCTACGGTCGACATACCGTTTGGAACCAAACAAGCGGCGGCCGAGGAGGCAGTGGTGAGCGCACACGACCCGACGCAGCTCCGCCGGCACACCGAGCGGCTCCTGGAGGCGGGCATCGACGTGGTCCGGGTCGTCTACCCCGACCTGCTCGGCACGGACCGCGCCCGCGACGTGCTGCTCGACCATCTGCCGACGGCCTGCGCGCACGGGCTCGCCTTCTGCCGCGCCGTCTACCACACCACCCCGCGCGGCGACGTGGTGCCGGTCGCCGGCGGCCTGGACGCGGGCCTGCCCGACATGCTGGTACGGCCCGACCTCGAAACCCTGGTCCCGCTGCCGTGGGAGCCCGGGGTCGCCTCCTGTCTGGGCGACGTCACCGACGCCCGTACGGGGGCGCCCGCCGCGGAGTCACCGCGCGATCTGCTGCGCACGGTGCTCGCGCGCTGTGCGGAGCACCGTCTCGCCCCGGTGGCCGGGCCCGAGCTGGAGTACTTCCTGTGTGATCCCGAGCCCGGCGCCGCGGGCGGCTGGCGCCGCTACTCCACGGCCACCGGCACCGTCTACACCGCCGGGCTGCGCGCCGACCCGGACAACCATCTGCTGCGCGTTTTGCGCCCGCTGCGCGATCTCGGCATCGGCATCACCACCGGGAACCACGAGTTCGACGGGGCGCAGTTCGAGATCAACCTGCGCCATTCCGAGGCCCTCGACGCCGCCGACCGGGCGTTCCGCCTCAAGTCCGCCGTCAAGGAGCTGGCCCGCAAGGAGGGCAGGCTCGCCACCTTCATGGCCAAGCCGTTCAACGACGCGGGCGGGTCCGGCTTCCACCTCCACCTGTCGTCCGCCGACGGCGACGGCGGCAACACCTTCGACGACCCGGCAGACGCGTACGGCCTCTCGGACACCGCACGCCACGCCGTCGCCGGGCTCCTCGCGCACGCCCCGGCGCTCGCCGCGCTGCTCAACCCCACGGTCAACTCCTACAAGCGGTTCGGCCCCGACACGCTCGCGCCCTGGCTGATCGACTGGGGTCTGGACAACCGCAGCGCGATGGTGCGTGTGCCGCCCGAGCGCGGTGCGGGCGCCCGGCTCGAACTGCGGCTCGGGGACGCCTCCGCCAACCCGTACCTGCTGGTCGCGGGCGCGTGCGCGGCGGCGCTGCTCGGCGTCGTCGACGCGGCCGAACCGCCCGCGCCCCTGGAGGGGTACGGGTACGACACCGCGCGGGCGGCGCTCCTTCCGATGAGCCTGCCCGCCGCGCTCGACGCGCTGGAGGCGGACACGGACCTCACCCACCTCCTCGGCAAGGACTTCACCGCCGCCTACCTCACGTACAAGCGCGACGAGGTGGCCCGCTTCCACAGCCACGTCACCGACTGGGAGTTCGCCGAGTACGCCGACCACCTGTGATCCCGGAGATCTAGGAGCCTCGATGACGGCATCCGCCCAGGCCGAGCCGCTGTCCCTCGACGCGGTCGACCTCACCGACCTCGACCGCTTCACCGACGGCAGCGAGCCCTGGCGCATGTTCCACACCCTGCGCCACGAGGACCCGGTGCACTGGCAGCCCGAGGAAGCGCCGAACTCCGGCTTCTGGGCGGTGACCCGGCACGCGGACATCGTCGCCGTCGACCGGGACCCGGAGACGTTCACCTCGACGCGGTTCGTCAACCTCGAAGAGGTCGACGACGACCAGATCGCCAAGCGCGCCTCGATCCTGGAGCTCGACGGCGGCCGCCACCGCGCCCTGCGCTCCCTGCTGCAACGGCAGTTCGGGCACAGCGTCATCAGCCGCTACACCGACTTCCTGCGCGGTCTGACCGCCCGCACCCTGGACGCGGCGCTCCCCCTGAAGGACTTCGACTTCGTCACGCACGTCGCGGCGGACTTCCCCATCAACGTCCTCGCCCGACTCCTCGACGTACCGCCCGAGGACAACCGGCAGCTCATCGACTGGGGCAACCGGCTCATCGGCAACACCGACCCCGACTACGCCGACGTGCTCCTGTCCGACCCGGACAGCGAGCGCTACCGCGACCTCCCCTTCCGCTCCCCCGCCGCGACCGAGGTCTTCGCCTACGGGCGTGAACTCGCCCGGGAGCGCCACGGCAAGGACGGCGACGACCTCGTCTCCCGGCTCGTCAACCAGACCCCGCGCGACGGTGTGCCGCTCTCCGCGCAGGACTTCGACAACTACTTCCTGCTCCTGGTCGTCGCGGGCAACGAGACGACGCGCCACGCCATCAGCCACACCATGCTGGCCCTCACCGAACACCCCGGCCAGCTCGACCTGCTGCGCCGCGAGCCCGCCCTGATCCCGGGCGCCGTCGAGGAGTTCCTGCGCTGGGCCTCCCCCGTCTACCACTTCCGCCGCACCGCGACCCGCGACACCGAACTCGGCGGCACCCGTATCAAGGAGGGCGACAAGGTCGTCATGTGGTACGCCTCCGGCAACCGTGACGAGGACGTGTTCCCCGACCCCTACGCCTTCGACGTGCGGCGCACCCCGAACGACCATGTCACCTTCGGCAAGACGAGCCCGCACCTGTGCCTGGGCAACCTCCTCGCCCGTACCGAGATCCGCATCATGTTCGAGGAGCTGATCCCGCGCCTCGCCGACGTGCGCCTCAGCGGCCCGGTCCGCCGGGTGCGCTCCAACTTCGTCAACGGCGTCAAAGAGCTGCCTGTCACGGTGACGCTCACCTAGCCGCCCCGGATGCGCGGCCCGTGACGGGGGCGGGCCGCGCGGGCACACCCCCGTATGATGCGGTGCCCGACGAACTGACTTGCGGAGGAGCGCCCCTTGCCCAGCCAGCGGTCCATCAGCCAGGCGGAGCGGCTCGCCGAGGCGAAACTCGGCGGCATCCCCGTCCGGCGGGAACAGATGGCGGCCGTGGCCAACATCTACCGCGCCGCGTCCGCCGTCCGACAGCACCTGGAGAACTCGGTGCTGCGCGGCTCGGACCTGACCTGGACCGGGTTCGTGGTCCTGTGGGTCGTCTGGGTGTGGGGCGAGTCCGAGACCCGGCACGTCGCCGAGGAGGCCGGCATCTCCAAGGGCACGCTGACCGGCGTCTCGCGCACCCTCGAATCACGCGGGCTGCTGCGGCGCACCGGGCACCCCAGCGACGGGCGGCTCGTGCTGCTCGGCCTCACGCAGGAGGGCGAGGAGTTCATGCGCGAGGTGTTCCCCGCGTTCAACGAGGAGGAGGCCTTCGTCACCTCCCGGCTGAGCGACGCCGAGTGCCGCGGTCTCGCCGACGGCCTGCGGCGCGTGGTGCAGCAGGTCGAGGAGGAGGGCGAGGACCGGCGCCGCACCCTGCTCAACGGCGCCGCCCCCACCCCGCGCCGCAGCGGCCGCCGCGCGCGGGGCTGACTCAGCAGTTCACGTCGGCCTCGCGCAGGTAGCCCAGGCGCCGCCCGGCGTCGTTGGAGACGTGCCGCATCTCCGGGTTGCAGGGCGGCGGGCAGGGGCGGCAAGGAGGGCGGTTCGGCCCGGACGTGCGCGCTTCATGGGTTCTCCTCGGTCAAGAGTCGAGTGCCGAGTGTCGAGCCCCGGGTACGGCGGCGGGGCCGTCGGACCCGACACCGCCACATGGCGCAGGCCGACTGGCCGCCCGCGCCTGCCGCGCCGATCGTGTTCGACACCGCCACTGCCGCCCGTACGTCAACGAGGACCCCGCCCCCACGCCACCACAGACCCCACCCGTACAGAAGGCACCGCACCCATGGACGCAGCCACTTCCAGACGCGACGTGCGCGCACGCCTGGAGCTGCGGGCGGTCCACGCCCTGCTCGACTCCCAGCGGCGGCGCATCCGGGCCTACACCGAACTGCAACGGCCTTCCGCGCGGCTCAGCGACGGCGTCCCCGCCCCGCCGGTGGACCCGTCCACGCCCTCCGGGCAGGAGGTGCTCGACGCGGTGCCGCTGCCCGCGCTGCTCGTCGCGCCCGTCGTCGGTCCCGACGGCGGGCTCCGTGACGCCTTCTACCTGGGGCAGAACAAGGCGTCCCGCGCCTACGGGGCGGACCGCCTCCCGGACGCGAGGCTGCCGCGCTGGTCGGGCCCGCTCTCGCTGTTCGAGCACTTTCCCGCGCTCGCGGACACGGCCGTTCCCGCGATGCTGGCCCGCGCCCACCGCGACCGCGCGCCGCAGGGGCCCGAGACGGTGGAGTGGCTGGTCACCACGGCCGCGGGCCCCGTACGCCTGAACGACGAGGTGCGGGTGGCCCCGTGCGGCGACCACCTGCTGCTCACGTGGGAGCGCGGGCACCGCCTGCGGATGGCCGACGCCGCCCAGCAACTGGTGCGGACCTGCTGGGCGGAGTGGAACCTAGGCGATCTGCACGTCGAGCCGTCCCACGGCTTCCGCGACGTCCTCGGGCTCACCGACCGCACCTCGGTACCGACCCTCTACGACCTGGCCGGAACCGTCACCCCGCACAGCCTGCCCCGGCTCTACCAGACGCTGTACGACGTCATCCTGCGCAAGCGGAAGACGGAGTGCGAGCTGCGGTTCGCCGGGGCGGGGGCGCGGGTGTTCCGGATGGTCGCCGAGCCGGTGCGGATCGCGCCCGGGAGTCTGGTGTGGGCGCTGCGGGCGGTGCTCATCGACGTCACCGCCGAACGACGGCGGCGCGAGAGCGCGGAGAGCGCCGCGCGCGAGGCCCACCGGCAGCTCGAACACGCGGAGGCCGTCACGGAGGTCGCCGACGTCCTGCGCGACGCGGTCCTGCCGCACTTCCAGGACGAACTCGCCGCGTTCGGGCTCGACGCGGCGGCCGTGTACCGGCCCGACGCGCGCGAGGCAGGCGTCGGCGGCGACTGGTACAAGGCCCGCAAGACGCCCGACGGGCATCCGCTGATCGCGCTCGGCGACGCGCGCGGGCACGGCCTGGAGGCGGCCACGCTCATGGCCAAACTCCGTTACGCGCTCGCCGGGCTCGCCTACACCGAACAGCCCGTGGAGCGCCTCACGCACTGGCTGAACGAGGTGGCCTGCGCCGACGGCACCGAGTCGACCGCCACCGCGATCATCGCCCGGTACCACCCCGAGGACGCCCTGTTGCGCTGGACGTGCGCCGGCCACCCGCGCCCCGTCCTGCTGCGGGACGGCCGCGCCGCGCAGTTGCCGGACCCCGACGGCGGTCCGGGGCTCACGCTCGGCGTCCTGTGCGACACGGAGTACACCGCCGCGACCGCCACCTTGCGGATCGGCGACATCGTGCTGATGTACTCGGACGGGCTGACCGAGCGCCGGGGCTCCGACCCCGGCCTGGACACCCGGCGCTTCCTCGACGCCGCTCAGGAGTGTCTGGCCGAGGCACCGCCCGCCACCGGGCACGCCGCGCTCCAGGACTTCGCGGAGCGGCTCGTCACGCGCCTCGACGGGCCGCACCGCACGGACGACGCGACGCTGCTCGCCCTGCGCAGGATCGACACGGGCTGAATCACTGGGCCGGGCCGCCGCCGCTGGGCGCCCGGCTCAGGTCGACGACGCAGAAGACGTTGTCGTCGGGGTCGGCGAGGACGACGAAGTCGGGGTCGGCCGGATAGTCCCAGTCGACCACGCGGGCGCCGAGCCCGACGAGCCGCTCGGTCTCCGCCCGCTGCTCGTCCTCCGACTCCGTGAAGAGGTCGAGGTGGAGCCGGGGACGGGGTTCGGCGGGCGAGGCGCTGACCATGAGGCCCAGGGCGCGTCCTGAACCGTCGGCGTGGTGCAGGGTCCGCCAGGTGTCGCTCGCCCACTCCCCGGTGTCGACCAGGGGCAGCGCCCGCGTCCAGAAGTCCACCGCGCGGGTCAGGTCCGTGACGCCGATGACGGGATATCCGAGTCGCAGCATGCGGGGAGCCTACGGGAGCGCGGGCCGTCACCGGGCGTCGGGCTGCGGCGAGTCCAGGGAGTCGTTGCGGGTCTCGTAGATGGCGGTCACCTGCACCAGCTGCTCCTCGCTCAGGCCGCGCAGGAGGTCCTTGTCGGTGAGGAGCTCCTCCCGTTCGGCGACGAGTTGCGCCAGCCGCTCCGGGTCGGGGGCGGCGGCGTCGCGCTGCCGCTCGATCCGCTGTGCGTAGCGCGCCAGCAGACTGTCCAGCGCGCTCTCGGCCCGCACGAGGGGAGCCGGCAGCTCTTCTTCGTAGGTCACATCCATGTGATCCATCATCACCGGCCGGGCGGCGGAAGGCCGCGCACGTCCGACATGCGGCGTATGCGGCGAGCCGGTTCAATGAGGTGCGTGCGTGCCGTCCGTACAGCTGTGCGAGCTGCGGCGTGCTGTCCCCCCACCCACCCGCCTACCGGCGAGGAGAACATCGTGCCCATCTGCAGGACCCGTGACGGTGTGGAGATCTTCTACAAGGACTGGGGAAGCGGCCGCCCGGTCGTGTTCATCCACGGCTGGCCGCTCAACGGCGACGCCTGGCAGGACCAGCTCAAGGCGGTCGCCGACGCCGGTTTCCGCGCCATCGCGCACGACCGCCGGGGCCACGGGCGATCGACGCCGGTCTTCGACGGCTACGACTTCGACACCTTCGCCGACGACCTGAACGACCTCCTCACCGGCCTCGACCTGCGCGACGTCACCCTGGTCGCGCACTCGATGGGCGGTGGCGAACTCGCCCGCTACATCGGGCGCCACGGCACGTCCCGGATCAGATCCGCGGTGCTGCTGTCCGCGATCCCGCCGCTCATGGTCCAGGGCCCGGACAACCCGGAGGGCGTCCCGCGGAGCGTCTTCGACGACCTCAAGGCCGGGATCCTGAACGAACGCTCGCAGTTCTGGAAGGACACCGCCGTCGGCTTCTTCTCCGCCGACCGGCCGGACAACAAGGTCACCGAGGGCAACAAGGACGCCTTCTGGTACATGGCGATGGCCGAGACCATCGAGGGCGGGGTGGCCTGCGTGGACGCCTTCGCGTACACCGACTTCCACGACGATCTGCGGAAGTTCGACATCCCGCTCCTGGTGGTGCACGGCGACGACGACCAGGTCGTCCCCATCGACGCCACCGGCCGCAAGACCGCCGAGCTGGTGCCCGGTGCCCAGCTCAAGGTCTACGAAGGCGGCTCCCACGGCATCGCGCTCGTGCCCGGCGACAAGGAGAGGTTCAACAAGGACCTGATCGAGTTCCTCGGGTCCTGAACCGCGCTCCCCTCAACCGGCGTGCGCCTTCTGCCGGTTCCTGCGGCGCGCCTTCAGCAGGGCGGCGCGTTCGGTCTCCGACGTGCCGCCCCAGACCCCGGACGTCTGCTTCGTGTCCAGGGACCACTCCAGGCACTGGGACATCACCGGGCACCGGTGGCAGACCTTCTTCGCGTCGTGCTCGTCCTGGAGGGCGGGCCCCGAGCCTCCTACCGGGAAGAACAGCTCCGGGTCCTCCCAGACGCACGCCGCCCTGTTCAGCCACTCCATCTCGTCCATCTCGCGCCTCCTCATGGGTGTCGGAAGCAGCGCGGGTACCCACAACCTCAGGAACAACAACCGTTCGCGCGCCCCGGATCCGACGCCCCGTCGCCGAAGGAGACCTCGTCGCCCCGGACGATCCGCGCGCCCATGTTCCTGCGCATCATCTCGAGGGCGGCGTCGGCCAGTTCGGGGTGGATGTGGGCGACGGCGTCGGAGACCACGGTCACGTCCAGGTGCCGGATATGGGCGTCGAGCGCCGAGTACAGCACACATTGCTCGGTGACCTGCCCGGTGAGGACGGTCCGGCGCACACCCAGCTCCCACAGCAGATACGTCAGCGGGGTCTCGTAGAAGATCGAGTGCCGGGCCTTCACGACGAACAGGGCGTCGTCGTCCGGCCGGATCGGGTCCACCAGATCCGCGTGCGGTCCCGCGAGCGCCGCGTCGACGAGGGCGCCCTGATGGGAGCGCCACTGCCCGAAGTTGTCGTTCACGTAGACCACGGGCACGTCGTGCTCGCGCGCCGAGCGGATCAGCTCGGCCACCACCGGCACGATCTTGCGGGCCGAGGGCAGGAGCGCGTCCGCGTCCGGATGGTCGTACGTGTTGATCATGTCGATGACGATCAGCGCGCACGGCCACTGTTCCCTCGCTTGCGCGGTCATGGCACGAAACCCTCTTTCCTCGCACAGCGGCCCCCACCAGGCTGGACACGCATGTGACGTTCCCGCCACACGGCCACCGGAGCCGACGATCGCCCCGGGTACCCCGGTGGCGCCCGCGCGATGCATGCGGGCGCGCACCGCATGCGCGGGCCATCGACGCAGGTCACGATGGAGAAGCGCGGGAAAAGGGTGAGTGCCGGTGACATGTCTGGGAACGCGGGGAGTGCGGGCCCCGCTGAACGGCCCGAGGGGCCGAGCCCTCGGACCGGCACCCCGCGACCGCATCCGCCCGCCGACACGGTTCTGGAGCACTCGATGACTACGGCCGACCACGACGCCCCGGTCCTGACCGCCGACGAACTGCGCGAGGTGGACGCCCACTGGCGTGCCGCGAACTACCTGGCGGTGGGCCAGATCTATCTGATGTCCAACCCGCTGCTGCGCGAGCCGCTGCGCCCCGAGCACGTGAAGCCGCGCCTGCTCGGCCACTGGGGCACTTCCCCCGGTCTCAACCTCGTGTACACCCATCTGAACCGGGTGATCAAGAAGCGTGACCTCGAGGCGCTGTGCGTGTGGGGTCCGGGGCACGGCGGCCCGGCCGTGCTCGCGGGCTCCTGGCTGGAGGGCAGCTACAGCGAGATCTACCCGGACGTGGCGCGCGACGAGCCGGGCATGGCCCGCCTCTTCAAGCAGTTCTCGTTCCCCGGCGGGGTCCCCAGCCACGTGGCGCCGGAGGTCCCGGGCTCGATCCACGAGGGCGGCGAGCTGGGCTACTCCCTCGCCCACGCCTACGGCGCCGCGTTCGACCACCCGAACCTGCTGGTCACCTGTGTCGTCGGCGACGGCGAGGCGGAGACGGGCCCCCTCGCCGCGTCCTGGCATTCGGGGCGGTTCCTCGACCCCGTGAACGACGGCGCCGTCCTGCCGATCCTGCACCTCAACGGCTACAAGATCGCCAACCCGACGGTCCTCGCCCGCATGCCGCACGACGAGCTCGACGCCCTGCTGCGCGGCTACGGCCACCTCCCGCTGTACGTGGAGGACGACGACCCGGAGCGGATCCACCAGGCTCTGGCGGGCGCCCTCGACCGGGCGCTCGACCTCATCACCGACCACCAGCGCGCGGCCAGAACCGGTGAAGCGGCCGCGCCCGTCCGCTGGCCCATGATCGTGCTGCGCACCCCCAAGGGCTGGACGGGCCCCGTCGAGGTCGACGGCAAGCCCGTGGAGAACACCTGGCGCGCCCACCAGGTCCCGCTCCCCGAGGTCCGCGAGAACCCGGACCACCTCGCGCAGCTGGAGAGCTGGCTGCGCTCGTACCGGCCCGAGGAACTCTTCGACGCCGACGGCCGCCCCAGCGACGCGGTGCTCGCCTGCGTGCCCGAGGGCACGCGGCGCCTCGGCTCGACGACGTACGCCAACGGCGGCCTCCGCCTGCGCGCCCTGCCGCTGGCGCCGCTCGACGACTTCGCCGTGCCCGTCGAGAAGCCCGGAGCCACGCTGCACTCCCCCACCGGGCTCCTGGGCGAGTATCTGGAGCGCCTCATGGCGGACACGGCGCGGGAACGGAACTTCCGGCTCGTCGGGCCGGACGAGACGGCCTCCAACCGGTTGCAGGCGGTCTACGGGGCGAGCGGCAAGACCTGGCAGGAGACTCTGCTGCCGGTCGACGAGAACCTCGACCGGCACGGACGTGTCATGGAGGTGCTCTCCGAGCACATGTGCCAGGGCTGGCTGGAGGGGTATCTCCTCACCGGCCGGCACGGCCTCTTCTCCTGCTACGAGGCGTTCGTCCACATCGTCGACTCGATGGTCAACCAGCACATCAAGTGGCTGAAGACCTCCCGCGAGCTGCCCTGGCGGGCCCCCGTCGCCTCGCTCAACTACCTGCTCAGCTCACACGTGTGGCGCCAGGACCACAACGGTTTCTCGCACCAGGACCCGGGCTTCATCGACCACGTGCTCAACAAGAGCCCGCGGGTCGTCCAGGTGTTCCTGCCGCCGGACGCCAACACCCTGCTCACGGTGGCCGAGGCCGCGCTGACCAGCCGCGACCACGTCAACGTCATCGTCGCGGGCAAGAACCCGGGACCCGACTGGCTCCCCCTGGACCAGGCACGCGCCCACGTCGCGCGCGGCGCCGGGGTGTGGGACTGGGCGGGCACCGAGAGCGGCGAGGGCCCCGACGTGGTGCTCGCCTGCGCGGGCGACGTCCCCACGCAGGAGATCCTGGCCGCGGCCGGACTGCTCCGCCGCCACCTGCCCGAACTGGCCGTACGGGTCGTCAACATCGTCGACATGACCACACTGCTGCCGTCCACGGAGCACCCGAACGGCATGCGCGAGGCGGAGTACGAGGGCCTGTTCACCGCCGACAAGCCGGTCATCTTCGGCTACCACGGCTATCCGTGGCTCATCCACCGCCTCACCTACAAGCGGGCGGGCCACGACAACCTCCACGTCCGCGGCTACAAGGAGTCCGGCACCACGACCACGCCGTTCGACATGGTCGTCCGCAACGACCTGGACCGGTTCCGGCTGGTCATGGATGTGATCGACCGGGTGCCCGGGCTCGCCGTCAGGGCGGCCGCGACCCGGCAGAAGATGGCCGACGCCCGCACCCGGCACCACCGCTGGATCCGCGAGCACGGCACGGACATGCCCGAGATCACGGAGTGGCAGTGGCCGGGCTGAGCGGCGGAGCCGCGGCCGGTCGACAGCGCGGGCGGACGGAGACGGTCGAGGAGCGGGCCGACCGGCAGTGGGTGGAGCTGATACAGGAGCTGCGCGTCGCCCTGACGGGCGTGCAGATCCTCTTCGGGTTCCTGCTCACCGTGGTGTTCACGCCGCGCTTCCCCGGCCTGTCCGACACCGACCGCGCCATCTACATCGCCACGGTGATCCTCGGGTCCGCCGCGACGGGCGCGCTGATCGGCCCCGTCGCCGTCCACCGGCAGGTCGCGGGCCGCCGGATCAAACCGCAGGCGGTGATCTGGGCCTCCCGGCTGACCTTCGTCGGCCTCGTCCTGCTGCTGTGCACGCTGACGTCGGCGCTGCTCCTGATCCTCCGGGTGGCCATGCACGACGCGCTCGTCCCGGCGCTCGTGGCGGTGGTCCTCGGCTGGTACCTGCTGTGCTGGTTCGTCCTGCCGGCCTGGGTCCGCAGATGCCACACCGAAGAAGACCACACCGAAGAAGAGCACCTGTAGAAGACCATCTGTAGAAGACCACCTGCAGAAGACGCACCGGGCCACAAGACAGACCGGGCCCACCGTGAAAGACCCCACTCGACATGGAGGTGACCACCGTGCAGATCGGCTACACGATGATGACCGAACAGGCCGGTCCCCGGGACCTGGTACGGCACGTCGTGGCCGCGGAGGAGGCGGGTTTCGACTTCTCCGTCACGTCCGACCACTACTCCCCCTGGCTGGCCGAACAGGGGCACTCCCCGTACGCCTGGGCCGTGCTCGGCGCCGCCGCGCAGGCGACCTCGCGGATCCCGCTCATGACGTACGTGACCTGCCCGACCACCCGCTACCACCCGGCGGTGATCGCGCAGAAGGCCGCCACGCTGCAGCTGCTGTCCGAGGGCCGGTTCCGGCTCGGGCTCGGCTCGGGCGAGAACCTCAACGAGCACGTCGTGGGCGGCGGCTGGCCGGCGCCGGGCGTCCGCCTGGAGAAGTTCGAGGAGGCCGTCGGCATCATCCGGGCGCTGTTCGACGGCAAGGAACTCACGCTTCGCGGGCGCCACTTCGAGGTCGACCGGGCCCGTCTGTGGGACCTGCCCGACACCCCGCCCCCGATCGGTGTCGCCGTGTCGGGGCCGGTCTCCTGCGCGCTCGCGGGCCGCGTCGCGGACCTGGTCATCGCGACCGAGCCGCGCGGCGACCTGCTCGACGCCTTCGACCGCGCGGGCGGCGCCGGGAAGCCCCGCGTCGGCCAGCTCCCGGTCTGCTACGACCCCGACCGGGACGCCGCCGTGAAGCGGGCCCACGAGCAGTTCCGCTGGTTCGCGGGCGGCTGGCGGGTCAACGCGGAGCTGCCGCACCCGGTCTCGTTCGCCGGGGCCACCGAGCTCGTCTCCCCCGAGGACGTCGCCAAGTCGATCCCGTGCGGCAATGACGTCCCGGAGTTCGTCGAGGCGCTACGGCCCTTCGCCGACGCGGGGTTCACCGAGGTCGCCCTCGTCCAGATCGGCGGCGACCACCAGGACTCCTTCTTCCCCTGGGCACAGAACGAACTGCTTCCCGCGCTGCGGGCAGCCCTGTGACCCGACCCCTCACACAGATTCAGATCCAGACACAGGAGATGTGCATGACCGACGCCGACCACACCCTCGTCACCGTGAACCTGAGCGACTGCGCGGAGCGGGACGCCCGGCGCGTCCTCTCCTACCTCGGTTCTGTCTTCCCCGACCGCGCGCCCACCGGCAGCGGGTCCGACTCCGGCGCCGAGCCGACCACGGTGTGGACCGCCCAGCTCGACGTGAGCGCGGGCGACTCGTCCTCCGGCAGCAGCGGAGAGGCGATCGAGGGCGACGTCTCCGTCAACGCCCAGGGTGTGCCGCACGAGGTGGACTCCGTCCGCAAGGCGCTGGCCGAGGCCTACGACGTGCAGGACGCGGGGTCCGCCTCCGGCGACCAGGAGCTCGACAGCCAGTTCACCCTCTCGCCGCGCTGACGCACACGGTCACACGGTCATCGGGCCCGCCGCTCACGCTCCTCCAGGCGTGCGCGCTGCGGGCCCACCGTGTACTTGGGGTCCTCGGCCGAGGCGACGCCCGCCTGGAAGATGCCGAAACGGGTGCAGGCCGAGCCCGCGAGCAGGGCGAGGCCCGAGGCGATCGCGGCCGGTCGGCCGCGTCCCAGGAGGGCCGCGCCTGCCGCGCCCGTGAGCGTGAGCGCCTGCGCGGTGCGCAGCAGCGTGCCCGCCTTGCCCTGCCGGCAGGTCTCGGCGACCGGGCCGAGCCGGCGTTCGGCCGCCTTCATGGCCACGGTGTCCGCGAGCGCCGCGACGGCGGCCGCGCACCGTGCGGGCGCGTTCTCGTGCGGGGGCGCGACGACGAGCGCCATGCCGGAGGCCGCCGCCGTCGCCGACGCCGTGAAGAGGTAGGGCAGTTCGCGGTGGGCCCCGTGCCAGGCGGGCACGGCGGTGTCGGCCGCGAGGACCGCGGTGTACGAGGCGACCATCGGCCCGAGGAGCGCGGCCGCGCCGGTGGCCACGGCGCCCGCCCTGGGCAGGCGCCCGGTGACGGCGCAGGCCGCGGCGGCTCCGGCGGCGGGCCCGTAGGCGCTGAGCAGCCAGGAGCCCATGCTCATGGGCGAGGTCGGCTTGAAGACACGGAGCATGTTCACGAACCGGGCCGGGCGGCCCAGGTCGTGGACGAGGGCCACGACCGAGACGGAGATCGCGCCGAGCGAGGAGACCTTCAGCGCGGTCTCCATGCGCGTACGGCCCGTGTACTGGGCTGCCGCCGCGAGAACCGAGCCCGCCCCGGCGAGGCCGCCGAAGAAGAAGTACCCGGCGATGTCGCGCGCCTCCCACGACGGCGGCTTGATGACGGGGCGCCCGTAGTACGAGTCGAACTCGGCCTTCGCCACCATGAGCTGCTCGCCCTTGCGGCCCTTACGGCCTTTGCGGCGCGGGCCTGCCGTGCTTCGGTCCTGCGTCGTCATCGCTGCCTCCTGGCCGCCATCGCGAAGGACGCCGCGACTCCGCCGAGCAGGGCGAGCGCCGCCCCGCCCGCGTGCTTCCACATCGCGGGCAGGTCCCGGGTGGTGACGACGGGGTCCGGTGGCAGTCCGTACACCTCGGGGCGGTCCAGGAGCAGGAAGAACGCTCCGTCGCCGCCCACCCCGTCGTCGGGGTCGTTGCCGTACAGGTGTGCTTCCGCGACACCCGCCTTCTGCAGTTCGTCGACGCGGAGCGCCGCCCGCTCGCGCAGTTCGTCGAGCGGGCCGAACTGGATGGAGTCCGTCGGGCACGCCTTGGCGCACGCCGGTTCCTGGCCCGCGCCGAGCCGGTCGTAGCACATGGTGCACTTGAAGACGCGGCCGTCGGTGGGGCGCTGCTCGATGACGCCGTAGGGGCAGGCGGGCACGCAGTAGCCGCAGCCGTTGCAGATGTCCTCCTGGACCACGACGGTCCCGAACTCGGTGCGGAACAACGCGCCCGTCGGACACACGTCGAGGCAGGCGGCATGGGTGCAGTGTTTGCAGACGTCGGAGGACATCAGCCAGCGCATGTCGGAGCCGGTCTTCTGCTGCCCCGAGGCGGGTGACCCGTCCTCCACCAGCGGCAGTTGCGTCCGGCCTTCCGGCGCCGGCTGTGCGGGCTGTGCGGGCTGTGCGGGCTGTGCGGGCTGTGCGGGCTGTGCGGGCTGTTCGATGAACGCGACGTGGCGCCAGGTGGAGGCGCCGAGCGCCTGCGTGTTGTCGTACGACATGCCTGTCAGCGACAGGCCGTCCTCCGGGATGGCGTTCCACTCCTTGCACGCCACTTCGCACGCTTTGCAGCCGATGCACACGGAGGTGTCGGTGAAGAACCCGACCCGCTCCTGCTGCCCCGTGTCCTGACCCGTCTCCTGGCTCGTGTCCTGGCTCATGCGCGGGTCTCCGTCCCGGTGGTGTCCGTGATGCCCGCACGGCGCCGGTACGCGGCGACCAGGCGCGGCAGTTCGGGTCCGCGGGGGCGGCGGCCCGGCCGGATGTCGGCGGTGAGCGCCTTGTCCTCCTGGATGTGGGCGTTGGGGTCGAGGGTGATGGCCATGAGTTCGTTGGCGGCGTCACCGGTGACCACTCCGTTGGGCCCCCAGTGGAAGGGCAGGCCGATCTGGTGGATGGTGCGGCCCTGCACGGTCAGCGGTCTGATGCGGTCCGTGACCATGACGCGTGCCTCGATGGCGTTGCGCGCGGTGACGATGGTGGCCCAGCCGCCGTGCTCCAGGGAGCGTTCGGCGGCGAGCTGCGGGGACAGTTCGCAGAACAGCTCGGGCTGCAGCTCGGACAGGTACGGGGACCAGCGGCTCATGCCGCCCGCCGTGAAGTGCTCGGTGAGCCGGTGGGTGGTGAGGATGTACGGGTAGACGTCGGCGCCGGGCTCGTCGCCGCTCGGGTGGTAGCGGTTGCCCTCGCGCGGCATCGCCTTGCGGACCGGCGAGCGCGGGGTGCTCGGGTAGAGCGCGTTGGTGAAGGGCGAGTCCTGCGGTTCGTAGTGCGCGGGCAGCGGGCCGTCCTCCAGGCCCGCGGGCGCGTACAGCCAGCCCTTGCCGTCGGCCTGCATGATGAACGGGTCGTCACCACGCAGCGCGTCGGGACCGCTCGCGTCGTCCTCGGGTACGTAGGTGGGGGCGCGGTCGGGCACGAAGTCGGGGATGTCGTAGCCGGTCCAGCGGCCCGCGTCGGCGTCCCACCACACGTGTGCCTTGCGTTCGCTCCACGGGGTGCCGTCGGGGGCGGCGGAGGCCCGGTTGTAGAGGATGCGCCGGTTGGCCGGCCAGGCCCAGGCCCACTCGGCGGCCACCCAGTCCTGTTCCTGGTGCGGCTTCTTGCGGGCGGCCTGGTTGACGCCGTCGGCGTAGACGCCGCAGTAGATCCAGCAGCCGCAGCTCGTCGAGCCGTCGTCCTTCAGCTCCGTGTACGCGGTGAGCGGGGCGCCGTCGGGGCCGTGGCCGTTGATCTCGGCGAGCACGGTCGCGGCGACGGGCTCCTGGAGCGGGCCGTCGACGGGGTAGTCCCAGGCGAGGTCGCGCACGGGCCGGTCCATCGGGTCGGTGGAGTGGGCGAGGCGCTCCTTGATGCGTCGCCCCAGGTGGTACATGAACCACAGGTCGCTGCGGGCGTCGCCCGTGGGTTCGACGGCCGCGTGGTGCCACTGGACCCAGCGGTTGGTGTTGGTGAAGGAGCCGGACTTCTCGGTGTGCGCGGCGGCGGGGAAGAAGAAGACCTCGGTGCCGATGTCCTCGGTGCGCAGCTCCCCGGTCTCGATCTCGGGGCCGTCCTGCCACCAGGTGGCGGACTCGATCAGCGAGAAGTCCCGTACGACGAGCCAGTCGAGGTTCGCCATGCCCAGGCGTTGCAGACGGGTGTTGGCCGAACCGACGGCGGGGTTCTCGCCCATCAGGAAGTAGCCCTTGCACTCGCCGTCGAGCTGCGACATCACCGTCTCGTAGGTGGCGTGCGAGCCGGTGAGCCGCGGCAGGTGGTCGAAGCAGAAGTCGTTGTCCTCGGTCGCCGCGTCCCCGTAGTACGACTTCAGCAGGCTCACGAAGTAGGACCGCATCTCGGCCCAGAAGCCCTTCTCGGTGCGGGACGTCCTGATGAAGTTCTCCAGGCTCATCTCCTTGTGCGCGTGCGGCATCGGGAGGTAGCCCGGGAGCAGGTTGTACAGGGTGGGGATGTCGCTGGAGCCCTGGATGGAGGCGTGGCCGCGCAGCGCCTGGATGCCGCCGCCGGGGCGGCCGATGTTGCCGAGGAGGAGCTGGAGGATGGAGGCCGCGCGGATGTTCTGCGAGCCGGTGGAGTGCTGGGTCCAGCCGACCGCGTAGACCAGGCAACTGGTGCGCTCCCGGCCGGAGTTGGCGGTGAGCGCGTCGCACACGCGCAGGAACGTGTCGCGCGGCACGCCGCACACCTCCTCGACCATCTCGGGTGTGTAGCGGGCGAAGTGCCGCTTCAGTACCTGATACACGCAGCGCGGGTTCCGCAGTGTCGGGTCGCTGGGCGCGTCGGGCCTCGTGCGGGCGCCGCCGGAGCCGTGGGTCTCGGAGCGGCCCGCGGACCCGATGCGGTCCTCGTACTGCCGGTCGACGTCGCCGGTCGGCTGCTGGACCTGGGCGCCCTCGTACTGCCAGCTGTGCGGGTCGTACTGGGGCATGTCCTCGTCGAGTCCGGAGAAGACGCCGTCGAGGTCCTCGGTGTCCTTGAAGTCCTCGCTGACCAGCGTCGCCGCGTTGGTGTAGTTGAGGACGTACTCGCGGAAGTCCTTCTCCTCGGTCAGGACGTGGTTGATGATCCCGCCGATGAAGGCGATGTCGGTGCCCGCCCGCAGCGGTACGTGGAGGTCGGCGAGGGCGCTCGTACGGGTGAAGCGGGGGTCCACGTGGATGACGGTCGCGCCGCGCGCCTTGGCCTCCATCACCCACTGGAAGCCGACGGGGTGGGCCTCGGCGTAGTTCGACCCCTGGATGACGATGCAGTCGGAGTGCTGCTGGTCCTGCATGAACGTGGTGGCGCCGCCGCGGCCGAACGAGGTGCCGAGCCCGGAGACGGTGGAGCTGTGGCAGACGCGCGCCTGGTTCTCCACCTGGACGACGCCGAGGCCCGTCAGCAACTTCTTGATCAGGTAGTTCTCTTCGTTGTCGAGCGTGGCGCCGCCGAGGCTGGCGATGCCCATGGTGCGGTTGGTGCGGGCGCCGTCCTTCTCCCACTCCCAGGTCTCGCGCCGGGTGCGGATCACCCGTTCGGCCACCATGTCCATGGCGGTCTCGAGGTCGAGCGGTTCCCAGTCGGTGCCGTGGGGGCGCCGGTAGAGCACCTGGTGGTGGCGGGCCGGGCCGGTGGTCAGCTGCAGCGTCGCGGAGCCCTTCGGGCAGAGCCGGCCGCGGCTGACCGGGGAGGCGGGGTCGCCCTCGATCTGGACGACCTTCTCGTCCTTGACGTACACCTGCTGGCCGCAGCCGACGGCGCAGTACGGGCAGATCGACTGCGTCACCCGGTCGGCGCTGTCGGTGCGCGGCCGCAGGTTCGCCGTGTACGTCGACTTGGCGGCGCTCCCCCGGCCGAGTGGGTCGTCACCGGTCAACTGCCGGTAGACGGGCCAGCTGCGGAATCGGTCGGTGACACCCATGCGGACTCCTAGCCGGGGGCGGGATCAGGCCGGTGACTCGTCGGGGTCCGGGTGCTCCGGATGCACGGTGTCCGATCCTTCGGCTCCGCGCCGCCGTGTGCCCGCCTCGTCCGTGTCGGGGACGTCATCGCCGCGCTCCTCGGGCAGGTCGAGCCCGTCGGTCGCTTCTTCCTCGCCGGCCTGCTGGTCGGGCATGTCCCTGGGGACGGGTGCCTCGTTCCGGTCGTCGAGCCGATGATCAGTCACAGCAGCCTCCATTGTTCGTCACCCGGCACGGGTCCGCACGCGCAGCGCGGACGCGCACCGGGTACCTGCCGGTGCGCGGCCGAAACGTCTCAAGATCCGTCACGCGATGCCAAGGTCTCCCGGGCGGGTCAGCCGCGCAACGTCTTCACCTCCAGGTGGGGGTCGGCCGCGATCTCCGCCGCCGTGAACCGTTCGGTGACCCACCGCTTCCGGCTGAAGAGGCGGGTCTGGTCCGCGTAGTGGGGGGAGGCGGGGTTCGCGGACTGGCCGTAGGTGAGGAGGGTGCGGGCGCGCGGACCGTCCGGGGTGAGTTCGACGGCCATCAGGAAGCTGGAGCCGAACGCGCCGGCCGTCGGGGTGCCGGTGCCGGACTCCGGGCTCGCCTCCAGGACGTTGAAGCAGCCCTTGCCGCCGTCGCAGCCGGGCAGCGGGACACCCGCCCACTTCTGCAGGGTGCCGAGCTTCGTGTCGACGGGCAGTCCTTCGGCGGCGAAGTCCCGCACGGCGTCGGCGAGGGCACGCCCCTGTCCGGTCTCGTCCGGGGAGCGCGACTCCATGAGGTGGTCGTAGTAGGTGCCCCAGAGCGCGGCGCCCCGGCTGTCGGTGTCGGCGCGGGTGTCCCAGCGGGCGAGGACCGCACAGGCCCGCCGCACATCGGTCGCCCTGCCGTCGGTCGCCTCCAGGACCGGGTGGGCCCGGCACAGGGCGACCAGGTCGTCGCGGCCCGTCTCGGCGGACAGCACACGGTTGCCGAACATGGTGGCGCGCAGGGTGCCCGCGGTGAAGCCGGGGGCACCGAGCCCGTCGCTGCCGTCGCGGCGCTCCGCGATCATGCGCAGGCCCAGCTCGGCGCGGAGCCCGAGCCGGTCACCGGTGTCGTACGTGCCGGGGAACCCGGTGAGGGGCGCGTCCCGGTTGGTGTACCGGGGCCCGTTGTTGGAGTTGGCGACGTAGTCGGCGCGGGTCAGTTCGGGCTGGTGGGAGGGGCCGTAGAGGCCGGGCACGAGGGCGTCGGGGTCACTGCCCCAGGCGCAGGCCGAGGTCGAGCCGTCGAGCGCGTCCGGTTCGGCGGGACCCCCCGGAAGGGTGCAGCGTTCGAGTTGGGCGTCGGTGAGGTGCGGCACCGCGGATGCGTCGGTGAAATACGTGTCGCCGCTGGTGTCGGCGGCGAGTGTGTACGTCCACGGGTTGCCCTGCGAGGTGTCCTGGGCGGTCCGCAGTTCGTCGAGGTTGCTCGCCCGGCCCATGGCGAGCCATGTGTTCATGGAACGCAGGTTGTCGGCGTTCGCGTCGCGGTAGGTGTACGCGGTCTTCGTCGTCCAGCCGGTCGACAGGACGGGACCGAAGCGCGAGGTGTACAGGGTGCGTTCGACCGTCGTCAGGCGGCCGTCGGCGCCGCGCACGGTGACCGGGACCGTACGGCGCCCCATGCGCTCGGTCCTGCCGTCGACGACATAGCTGGTCGGGTCGCCCGCCGCGAGTTCCAGCGCGTACATGGAGCCGTGTTCGGCGTCGCTCGCGGTGTGGGTCCAGGCGACGTCCTTGTTGTGGCCGATGAGGACGAGGGGCGTGCCGTAGAGACCCGCGCCGGAGACGTCGAGGGTGCCGGGGATCGTCAGGTGCACCTGGTAGAAGCGCAGGGCGCCGTCGGCCCAGGGCAGGTGCGGGTTGGCGAGGACCATCGCGTTGCCGCCGCGGGTGGCGTCGCGGCCGAGCGCCCAGCCGTTGCTGCCGAAGTCGGCGGAGCGGGCCGGGCCCGGGACGCGGGAGACGCTCGTAGCGGTGTCCGTGCCCGGCGGCCGCGCGTCGCCGATCTCCGGCACCAGCTGCCGTGTGCCGGAGACGCGGTTGACGTCGTGGATGACGCTCCACAGGTCGAGGGCGGTGATCGGGCGGGCCCAGGGCTTGCCCTTGCAGCGCGGGTCCGGCAGGTGGGCGACGCCTGTCTCGCGCAGATAGCGGTTGTAGCCGTCGGCGTACCCCTGGACCATGCGCCGCAGTTCCGGGGTGGGCCCGAGGGGGGCCTCGCGAGCGAGGAGTCTCTCGACCGTGCCCGCGCGGCGCTGCCCCGTGTAATACGCGTCGCTGGCCAGGTTGACGCCCTCGCCGTCGTTCCCGTCGGGGCCGAACCAGCGGGAGCGCTCACCCCGCTGGGTCACCACTTGGTCGGCCAGCTCGCACACGTTGTCCTGCGCGAAGGCGTACCCGTATCCGCGGCCGAGCCCGTCGAAGTCGCGGGCGAGGATGTGCGGGACACCGTACGCGGTCCGGCTGATCCGCACCTCGGAACCCGGGTCGGCGGAGGCGGGCCCCGGCAGGACGGCCGCGAGACCGAGCGCGGCGGTCGCGACGGCCAAACCGCGTCGTGAGAAACGCTGGTGACGTTCTGTCAGTTTCCTGGAATCACCCATGCGCCTCACCCTTCTCGGTGCGGCGACCGGGGGCATCCGCCCCCCGGCGGACTTTTCCGGCCCCCGCTTCCCTCCCGGGTACTACGCCCGCCGATAGACTCCGGGCGTGTCAGCCATGGACGAGATCCGTCGCAGCAAGTACATCAGCCTCACCACGTACCGGAAGGACGGGACGCCGGTCCCGACACCTGTCTGGCACGTGGTGCGTGACGAGCACACGTTGCTCGTGATCACACCCGCCGAATCCTGGAAGGTCAAGCGGCTGCGCAACAACGACGCGGTGACGGTGACCGTGTGCGACGTCCGCGGCCGGACCGCCGCGGACGCCACCCCTGTCACCGGGACCGCCCGGCTGCTAGACGAGGCCGGTACGGAGGCCGCTCAGGCGCTGATCGCCAAGAGATATGTGCTCTCCCGGATCGGCAACGGGTTCCTCAAGCTCCTGCGCGTCCGCAAGAAGCCGAACATCGGCATCTCCGTGACGGTATAGACGCGGGGACCTACTGGCCGACCCTGCCGTCGACGCACTCGCGCAGCAGGTCGGCGTGGCCGCAGTGGCGGGCGTACTCCTCGATGCGGTGGACGAGGAGGCTGCGGACCGAGATCCCGTCCTTGCCGAGGCGTTCGCCGAGGTCGGGGTGGGCGGCAAGGGCGGCGTCGGTCGTCGCCTGCTCCCTCTCCAGATCGGCGAAGGCGGCGTCGACGGCGGCCTGTTCGGGGACGACGTCGTCGAAGTCCGCGTCCTTGCGGCCGTACAGCTTCGGGAGCGGGTCGCCGTCGGTGATCCAGTTGCGCCAGTCGCGCTCCACCTCGGCGAGATGGCGGACCATGCCGAGCAGCGACATCGAGGAGGGCGGTACCGAGCGGCGGGCCAGTTGCTCCGCGTCCAGGCCGTCGCACTTCATACGGAGGGTCGCGCGGTAGCCGGACAGATAGTCCTCGAGGGTGGCGAGTTCGCCTTCGGGTTCGGGCCCGTCGCTGTCGCGGGGGTCGTCGTCCGGGTCGACCCACATGTCGGGGTAGGTGGTCGCGCGGGTCCATCGTGCGGGTTGGTCGGTCATGCGGGCCATGATCGGACGTGAGGCCCCGGCCCGCCACCTCTTTACCCGGACTCCTGGACTTCGCCGCCGGCGTGGACAGCGGGGCGTCGGACACGCCGGCGACGAAGGTTTCAGGAGGGGGCCGGGATCAGCCCTGCTTGATCCGGGATCAGCCTTGCTTGATCCGGGATCAAGCCTTGCTCGATCCGGTAGCAGCCCTGCTCGATCCGGTATCAGCCC
Source organism: Streptomyces sp. NPDC016845 (assembly GCF_044332585.1). NCBI lineage: Bacteria > Bacillati > Actinomycetota > Actinomycetes > Kitasatosporales > Streptomycetaceae > Streptomyces > Streptomyces sp. NPDC016845. The sequence goes on from NZ_JBIRPI010000011.1 coordinate 80,859, forward strand.
TGCTTGACGACGAACTGCGAGCCGGGCTCGGTCAGGATGTCGCCCTGTGCCGAGTTGCTGATGGTCACGTTCTCGAGCGTGGCGCTGCCGCGCGCACCGGACATGGCCAGGATGCCGGAGCCGTTGTTCGATCTGTCGATGGTCACGTTCGTGACCCGCACATCGGGCATCTCACCACCTCCTGTCTTGAACTGGATGCCGTCATACGTGGAGTCGTGGATGTCGGTGTCGCGGATCGTGACACCCGGGATCGGCTGGCCCTGCGCGAACAGGGTGATCGCGCCGAACTCCTGGTCCTCGTTCCAGAAGGCCCCGCCGGCGCGGTACAGGCCGTTGTTGGCGATCAGGGTCGTCCCGGTGAACGGCAGCGGGTCGTGGTCGGTGGCGAGCATGATCCCGGGGTAGTTCATGGTGTCCGAGATCAGGTTGTTCTCGATCGTGTTGCCGTAGCCGCCGTAGATCGCGACGCCGTTGGCCCGCCAGGGCAGCTGGACGGTGTTGTTGCGGAAGTGGTTGTCGTGGCCGACGTCGACGGACGTGTCCTTCACGTACTTGTTGGCCCAGACGGCCATCGCGTCGTCGCCGGTGTTGCGGAAGGTGGAGTTGTAGACGGTCGAGTTGCGGGTGCCGTTGGAGAAGTTGACGCCGTCGGCATACGTGTCGCGGATGCGGACGCCGTTGAACTCGACGCCGTCGCCGGGGTTCCACAGCTCCGGGATGTTGGAGTAGTCGCGGCCGACCCAGGCGGCCACGTTGGCGTGCTCGATCCACACGTTGGTGATCTTGGTGTTCTTGCCGAAGCGGCCGTTGAGCGCGACGCCGCCCTCCGCGTTGCCGTCACCGCCCCGGATGGTGCCCGAGCCGAAGATGGCGATGTCGGAGATCTTGGTGTTGTCGTCGATGTCGAAGCCGAAATTGCCCTCGTGCGGGTGGTTGATGCCGCCCGCGTCCTGCGGTGCGATGAGGGAGTACAGCTGCGAGTGCCACATGCCGGCGCCCTTGACGGTGACGTCGCGGATGCCGACCTGGTTGTACTGGCCGCGGTTCTGCGGGTCGTCGGTCAGGATCTTCTTCTCCTGGCGCCACTGGCCGGCCGGGATCCACACGCACGGGATCTGTCCGGCCTGGTCGGCGGTGACGGCGCGCTGGATGGCGTCGGCGTCGTCGATGCCGTCATTGGGCACGGCGCCGTACTGGGCGATGGAGACGCAGTCGGCGGGCTTGGCGGCCGGGGCGGCGACCTGCTCCAGGTCGATCAGGTCGACGACGTAGAAGGCGGCCGTGTCACCGCTGTCGCGCTGGAGGCGGAACGTGGTGCCCTCGGGGTAGGTGTCGGTGAGCAGCGCGTGAGCCTCGTCGAACAGCCGCCGCGCGTCGCCGCCGGGCCGGTTGGTGAGCCCCTCGGGGTCGTCGGTGGTACCGTAGAGCCAGCTGTGCTTGGACGACAGGTTGAGCTTGCGGACGAAGGTGCCGTTGGCGTAGAGGCTGAGGGTCGCCTCCTGTCCGCCGCCCGCCGCGGCGTCGGGGATGGAGTTGCGGACGACGACGGAGTTCGTCGGCGTCGTGGAGGTGAACTCGACGTACTGACCGGTCGAGTTGAGCCGGACCGACTTGCGGCCCGATGACTCGGTGGCGAAGTTGGTGTGGCCGAAGGTGCGCTTGGCATCCGTCGTCAGGACGGTGCCGTTGGTCCTGCCGTCCTCCGCCTCGTACTCGGTGTAGGGCACGGCGGCACCGCGTCCGACGACGAGAGTGCGGGCGTAGGTGTTGTTGTTCTCGTTGGTCTCGGTCAGCCTGTTCGTCGCGTCGGCGGTGGCGGTGAGCGCGGCGCCGCCGTTGGCGGCGGTCCAGGTGCCGCTGATGGCGACGGTGGTGGAGGCGCCCGCGGCGATGGCGTCGGCCGTGCCGGTCAGGGTGGTGCCGCCGACGGTGAGCCGGGTGACGGTCCCGGCGGCTGCCTGGCTCGTGCCCCGGTTGTGCACGGTGACGCCGAAGGAGACCTTCGAGCCGACGGCGGGGTTGGCCGGGTTGGTGGTGACGCCGGTGACCTCGAGGTCCGGGCCGGGCGCCTGGGCGACGACCAGCTTGGAGTCGGCGTTGCGGCTGTTGTTGGTGTTGTCCAGTTCGGCGACGGCGTCCGTCGGGTCCACGACGGCGGAGACGGTGTAGCTGCCCGTCGGGTGGGTGCCGGCCTTGACGGGCACCTGCACCGACGCGCCCGCGGCGAGCGCGCCGACGGAGGCGCTTGCGGCGACGGTGCCTTCGAGGCTGACGTCGACCGTGGTGGCGGGGGCCGCGGCCGTTCCGGCGTTGCGGACGGTCGCCTCGACGGTGACGGGGTCGGCCTCGGAGGGCGAGCTGGGCGACCAGGTCAGCCCGGTGACGGTCAGGTCGGGGGCGGGTGCCGCCGCGCCGACGACCTCGAACTCGGCTACCTGACCGCCGCCCGCCCCGGTGTTGCCGGAGAACTGCAGGCGTACGTCGGCGTAGCGGCCGGTGACGGGGATCGTGACGGTGTTCTTGCCGGAGGCCGGGTCGAAGGTGTACTGGGCGCCGGCCTTCAGCGTCGTGAAGTCGGTGGCGCCCGCCTTGCGGCCGAGGACCTGGAGGGTCTGGGTGCGGGTGCTCCAGGCGGCGTTCGGGTTGAGCTTGAGGACGACGCCGCTCAGGTCCGCGTCGGCGCCGAGCTTCACGGTCAGCGATGAGGACTGGCCGCTCGCCTCCCAGTACGTGTCGGTGCTACCGTCGTTGGCGTTGGGCGCGAGGTAGTTCTGCGTCGTCGAGGTCGCCTCGATCGGCTTGCGCAGGGCGAGGTTGGTCCCGGCGGGCGGTTCCTGCGGCTCCTCGCCGTCGGGTGCGCCGACGACCTCGACCTCGGACAACTGGGCGGCGTTCCAGCCGGTGTTGTCGCTGACCTGCACCCGCACGTAGCGGGTCTCGGCGGTGACACCGACGGACACGCTGTTGCCGGAGCCGGGTGCGAAGTTCCGCTTCGCCGCCGCCGACAGGGTGCTGAAGGCGCTGCCGTCGGCGCTGCCCTGGACCGCGACGGTCTCGGTGCGGGCCTCCCAGGACGCGGGGAGCTTCAGCACGACGCCGCTGACGTCGACCGTGCGGCCGAGGTCGATCTGCACCCACTGCGGGAACGAACCGGTGGGCCCCTCCCAGTACGTGGCCTGGCTGCCGTCGGTCACGTTCGCGGCGGGGTAGCCGTCATGGACGCCACCGGTCGTGACCGGCCTGCCCAATGCCACGTTCTCGTCGGCCGCCGCGGCGTGGGCCGCGACCGGCACGAGACCGACGGTCAGCAGCCCCGCCGTCACCGTGCCGGCGAGCCATCGCCATCTATGACGTGCCCCTGACATATGCACCATGACGCTCCCGTCGTCCAAGTATTGAGTTGCTCTGTCAATTTTTTGCGTTCAATCGGTGGACAGATTCGCGTCACGAGTCAGGGCTGTCAACGGTTACGACAGATTTTGCTGACACGCGGCCCCTAGAGGCTCGGCGCCCGGGAGACAAGGAGAACAAGGTCACACCCGCTCCACCTGCTGCGCGCCTGTCGGTCTGCCCTAGCATCCCGACCATGACGGTCCTGCCTGACGACGGGCTTTCCCTCGCAGCCGAGTTCCCTGACGCGACGCATGAGCAGTGGCAGCACCTGGTCGCGGGTGTGCTGCGCAAGTCGGGCAAGGAAGTCACGGCCGACGAGGCGGAAGACGCCCTGTCCACCGCATTGGAGGACGGGCTGCGCGCCCGCCCCTTGTACACGTCCGACGACACCGCCGCCCCCGCCGGGCTGCCCGGGTTCGCCCCCTTCGTACGGGGCGGCCGGGCCGAGGGCAACACCGTCGGCGGCTGGGACGTACGCCAGCGGCACACGGTCGCCGACTCCGGCCAGCTCCTCGCGGACCTGGAGAACGGTGTCACCTCCCTGTGGCTCACGACGGGCGAAGACACCCTCTTCCCCGTCTCCGCGCTGCCCGCCGCCCTCGACGGCGTCCTGCTCGACCTGGCCCCCGTCGTGCTCGACGCGGGCGCCGAAGTTGACGCCGCCGCACGGGCGTTGCTCGCGCTGTACGAGGAGAGGGGCGTCGCCCCCGACGCGGTCCGGGGCAACCTGGGCGCGGACCCGCTCGGCCACGAGGCCCGCACCGGCGAGTCGTACGGCACCGCGCCCGTACGGGACCTCGCCCGGCTGTGCGCGGAGCGGTACCCGGGGCTTCGCGCACTGACCGTGGACGCGCTGCCCTACCACGAGGCCGGCGCCTCGGCCGCGCAGGAGCTGGGCTCCTCCCTCGCCACCGGCGTCGCCTATCTGCGCGAGCTGACCGACGCGGGCCTGAGCGTCGAACAGGCCCTCGGCCAGGTGGAGTTCCGCTACGCGGCGGGCGCCGACCAGTTCCTCACCATCGCCACCTTCCGCGCCGCGCGCCGCCTCTGGGCCCGCGTCGCCGAGGCGTGCGGGGCGCCCCGGTCGGGCGCGCAGCTCCAGCACGCCGTGACCTCGCCGGTGATGATGACGCGCCGCGACCCGTGGGTGAACATGCTGCGCACGACGATCGCGACGCTCGCCGCGGGTGTGGGCGGCGCCGACTCGGTGACGGTGCTCCCCTTCGACCACGCGCTCGGCCTGCCCGACGCGTTCGCCCGGCGCATCGCCCGCAACACCTCCGGCATCCTCATCGAGGAGTCGCACCTCGCCCGCGTCATCGACCCGGCGGGCGGCTCCTGGTACGTGGAGCGGCTGACCGACGAACTCGCCCATGCCGGCTGGGAGTTCTTCCAGGAGATCGAGCGCGCGGGCGGCCAGGCCGCCGCCCTGCGCTCCGGCCTGGTCCACGACCGGCTCGCCGCCACCTGGGCCGCGCGGAGCAAGAAGCTCGCCACACGCCGCGAACCGGTCACCGGCGTCAGCGAGTTCCCGCACCTGGCCGAGAAGCCGGTGCACCGCGAGCCGGTGCCCGCGCCGCCGCCCGGGGGCCTGCCCCGGGTGCGCAGGGACGAGGCGTTCGAGGAGTTGCGGGCCCGCTCCGACACATATCTCGCGAAGACCGGGGCGCGGCCGCGGGTGTACCTCGCCGCGCTCGGCTCCGCCTCCGCCCACACCGCCCGCCTCACCTTCGCGGCCAACCTGTTCCAGGCGGGCGGTGTCGAAGCCGTCACCGAGGGCGGGTTCGCGGAGAGCGGCGCCCAGGACGTGTGCCTGTGCTCCAGCGACGCGGTCTACGGGGAACAGGCCGAGGCCGCCGTGCGGGAGCTGCGGGCCGCCGGTGCCCGGCACGTGTTCCTCGCGGGCCGCCCGCACACGTATGCCGGCGTCGACACCTACGTATACGCAGGCTGTGACGCCGTGGCCGTGCTCACCGCCACGCTCGACCGTTTGGGAGTCTCCTCATGACCGGCCCCCGCATCCCCGACTTCTCCGCGATCGACCTCGGCACCCCGGCGCCCGACACCGGGACCGAGGAGTGGCGCGCCGCCGTGAAGGGCGCCGCCGACGGCGCCGACCTGCAGTGGGAGACCCCCGAGGGCATCCCGGTCAAGCCGCTCTACACCGGGCAGGACCTGGAGGGCCTCGACTTCCTGCACACCTATCCGGGCACGGCCCCGTACCTGCGCGGCCCGTACCCGACGATGTACGTGAACCAGCCCTGGACGATCCGGCAGTACGCGGGATTCTCCACGGCCGAGGAGTCCAACGCCTTCTACCGGCGCAACCTCGCGGCGGGCCAGAAGGGCCTGTCGGTCGCCTTCGACCTGCCCACACACCGGGGTTACGACAGCGACCACCCCCGTGTGACCGGTGACGTCGGCATGGCGGGTGTCGCCATCGACTCCATCTACGACATGCGCCAGCTCTTCGACGGCATCCCGCTGGACCGGATGTCGGTGTCGATGACGATGAACGGCGCCGTGCTGCCCGTGCTCGCGCTGTACATCGTGGCGGCGGAGGAGCAGGGCGTACCGCCCGAGAAGCTGGCCGGGACCATCCAGAACGACATCCTCAAGGAGTTCATGGTCCGCAACACGTACATCTATCCGCCGAAGCCGTCGATGCGGATCATCTCCGACATCTTCGCCTACACCTCGCAGCGGATGCCGCGCTACAACTCCATCTCCATCTCCGGCTACCACATCCAGGAGGCGGGCGCGACGGCCGACCTGGAGCTGGCCTACACGCTGGCCGACGGGGTCGAGTACATCCGCGCGGGGCGCGAGGCAGGCCTCGACGTGGACGCGTTCGCGCCGCGCCTGTCGTTCTTCTGGGCGATCGGCATGAACTTCTTCATGGAGATCGCCAAGCTGCGCGCGGCGCGGCTCCTGTGGGCGAAGCTGGTCAAGCAGTTCGAGCCGCAGAACGCCAAGTCGCTGTCGCTGCGCACCCATTCGCAGACGTCGGGCTGGTCGCTGACCGCGCAGGACGTGTTCAACAACGTCACACGTACGTGTGTGGAGGCGATGGCGGCGACCCAGGGCCACACCCAGTCGCTGCACACCAACGCGCTCGACGAGGCGCTCGCCCTGCCCACCGACTTCTCCGCGCGGATCGCCCGCAACACGCAGCTGCTGCTCCAGCAGGAGTCCGGCACGGCACGGGTGATCGACCCGTGGGGCGGCAGCGCGTACGTGGAGAAGCTGACGTACGACCTCGCGCGCCGGGCCTGGCAGCACATCCAGGAGGTCGAGCAGGCGGGCGGGATGGCCAAGGCCATCGACGCGGGCATCCCCAAGCTCCGCATCGAGGAGGCCGCGGCCCGCACCCAGGCGCGTATCGACTCCGGACGGCAGCCGGTCATCGGCGTCAACAAGTACCGGGTCGACTCCGACGAGCAGATCGACGTGCTCAAGGTCGACAACTCCTCCGTGCGCGCCCAGCAGATCGCCAAGTTGCGGCGCTTGCGCGAGGAACGCGACGAGACCGTCTGCCAGGACGCGCTCGCCGCCCTCACCCGCGCCGCGGACGGCGACGGCAACCTTCTCGAACTCGCCGTGCACGCCGCGCGCGCGAAGGCGACCGTCGGGGAGATCTCCGACGCCCTGGAGAAGGTGTACGGGCGCCACGCCGGGCAGATCCGTACGATCTCCGGCGTGTACCGCAACGAAGCAGGTGAGTCCGGGGCAGTGGAGCGCACACGTACCCGCGTCGAGGAGTTCGCCGAGGCGGAGGGGCGCCGGCCGCGCATCCTCGTCGCCAAGATGGGTCAGGACGGACACGACCGCGGGCAGAAGGTGATCGCGACGGCCTTCGCCGACCTGGGCTTCGACGTCGACGTCGGCCCGCTGTTCCAGACCCCGGGCGAGGTGGCGCGGCAGGCCGTCGAGGCGGACGTGCACATCGTCGGGGTGTCCTCGCTCGCCGCCGGGCACCTCACCCTCGTACCGGCGCTGCGCGAGGCGCTCGCCGAGGAGGGGCGCGAGGACATCATGGTCGTGGTGGGCGGGGTGATCCCGCCACAGGACGTGGCGACGCTCCTGGAGATGGGCGCCGCCGCGGTCTTCCCGCCCGGCACCGTGATCCCGGACGCCGCCCACGACCTGGTGGAGCGCCTCGCGGCCGGTCTCGGGCACGACGAGCACGACGCCCTGTGAGCCGGTGACTCGATGGCCATCGACCTCGACACGTATGTCAAAGGTGTGCTCGACGGGAAGCGGGCGGTCGTCGCCCGCGCGATCACTCTCGTCGAGTCCACCCGGCCCCGGCACCGGGCGCTGGCGCAGCAGTTGCTCACCGAACTCCTTCCGCACAGCGGGCGGGCGCGGCGCATCGGTGTGAGCGGTGTCCCGGGTGTCGGCAAATCGACGTTCATCGACGCCTTCGGCACGATGCTCACCGGGCTCGGGCACCGGGTGGCGGTGCTCGCCGTCGACCCGTCGTCCAGCAGGACCGGCGGGTCGATCCTCGGCGACAAGACGCGGATGGAGCGGCTCGCCGTCGACCCGGCGGCGTTCGTGCGCCCCTCCCCCACCGCCGGGACGCTCGGCGGTGTCGCCAAGGCCACGCGCGAGTCGATCGTCGTCATGGAGGCCGCCGGCTACGACGTGGTGCTCGTGGAGACGGTGGGCGTCGGGCAGTCCGAGACGGCCGTCGCCGACATGGTCGACTCGTTCCTGCTGCTGACGCTGGCGCGGACCGGCGACCAGTTGCAGGGCATCAAGAAGGGCGTCCTCGAGCTGGCCGACGTGGTCAGCGTCAACAAGGCCGACGGTCCGCACGAGCGCGACGCACGGGCTGCCGCGCGGGAGCTTTCGGGCGCCCTGCGCCTCATGCACGGCAAGGACGCGTTCTGGACGCCGCCCGTGCTCAGTTGCAGCGCCCGCGAGTCGACCGGCCTGGACGCGGTGTGGGAGCGGCTCGAACAGCACCGGACGCTGCTCGACTCCTCGGGCCGGCTCGCGGAGCGCCGGCGGGAGCAGCAGGTCGGCTGGGCCTGGACGATGGTCCGCGACGAGCTCCTGGAGAGCCTGCGGGCGGATCCGGGGGTGCGGTCGCTCGCGCCCGGGCTGGAGCGGCAACTGCGGGACGGTGAACTCACCGCCACGCTGGCCGCCGAGCGGATCCTGGACGCCTTCAGGGGCCGCTGACCGCGGGTCGCTCTGTGTTACTGTCAGCCGTTTGTGCGGTCGACCGGGCCTTCCCCAGACGTTCCGGTACGTTCCGGTACGTTCCCCTGACGGAAGGCTCCCCATGAACGTCTCCTTCGCCGACCTCGGCCTGCCCGGGGAGGTGCTGCGCACCCTCGGCGAGCAGGGGGTGAGCGAGCCGTTCCCGATCCAGGCGGCCACGGTGCCCGACGCGCTCGCCGGACGCGACGTCCTGGGGCGCGGGCGCACCGGCTCCGGCAAGACCCTCGCGTTCGGCCTGCCGCTGCTCGTGCGGACGGCCGGGCGGCGTGCGGAGGCGAAGCAGCCCCTCGCGCTGGTCCTCGTACCGACGCGGGAGCTGGCGCAGCAGGTGACCGAGGCGCTCGCGCCGTACGCGCGGGCGCTCGGGCTGCGGACGGCCACCGTCGTGGGCGGCATGTCGATCGGTCGGCAGATCTCCGAGCTGCGGGACGGGGTCGAGGTCGTCGTCGCCACCCCGGGCCGGCTGCACGACCTGATCGAACGCAAGGCGTGCCGTCTCGGCCGGGTCCGGATCACCGTCCTCGACGAGGCGGACCAGATGTGCGACATGGGGTTCCTGCCGCAGGTGACCGAGGCGCTCGACCAGGTGCACGCCGACGGTCAGCGCATGCTGTTCTCGGCGACCCTGGAGCGCGACGTCGAGCAGCTGGTCGGCAGCTACCTGCACTCCCCCGTCGTGCACAGCGCCGATCCGGCGACGAGCGCGGTCACGACAATGGATCATCACGTGTTCGTCGTCCACGGGCCCGACCGGTGGGCCGTCACCACCGAGATCGCCGCGCGTGACGGCCGTGTCCTGCTGTTTCTGGACACCAAGCACGGCGTCGACCAGCTGACCCGGCATCTGCGGGCCAGCGGCGTGGACGCGGCCGGGCTGCACAGCGGCAAGTCGCAGCCGCAGCGGACGCGGACCCTGGCGCAGTTCAAGAGCGGCAAGGTCCCCGTCCTCGTGGCGACCAATGTCGCGGCGCGCGGACTGCACGTCGACGACCTCGACCTCGTGGTGAACGTCGACCCGCCCACCGACCCCAAGGACTATCTGCACCGCGCGGGGCGCACGGCACGCGCCGGGGAGTCCGGGCGGGTCGTCACCCTGGTCCTCTCCGGGCAGCGCCGGGAGCTGAGCAAGGTCATGGCCGACGCCGGGATCGAGGCGAAGGTCTCCAAGGTCCGCTCGGGCGAGGCCGAGCTGAGCCGCGTCACCGGGGCGAAGGCGCCCTCGGGCAAGCCGCTCGACGGCGGACCGGCGGCCGCGCCCGCCAACCCGAACAAGCCGTTCCGCGGCATCGGCACCAGCAAGGACACCTCGTCGCGCGGCACGTCCCGCAAGTCCGCCGAGGCCCGCAAGCTCGCCGAGGCACGGCAGGCGGCCCGGGTACGGCGCGGGCGCTGAGGCCCGCGCCGACGGCAGCGGGTCAGCTCTGCTCCGACACGGCCGGGGTCTCACCCGCCTTGTCGACCACCGCCTGGGCGAGCACGGCCTCGCCGGACATGAGCGTTCCGGCCTCGCCGTACCGCGTGTCCCTGATCAGGTAGGTGCGGGAGCCCAGAAGGTGCAGGTCCTTCTTGTCGAAGACCCATTCGGTGCGGGTGCCGAAGGTCGTGTCGTCGCGGGAGATTCCGACGCCCTTGCGGCCGATGGCGTCCTGGGCGTCGGGCGCCTCGCTCACGCCGGGGATCCGGGCCGCCGCCCGGTGGAGCGCGGCGGCCGTCCCGGGCGGCATCACCGTGCCGACCAGCGAGCCGATCTCCTCGAAGACCGCCTGGTCCCGCTCCTGCCCCTCCTCCCCGGACTTCGGCGTCCTCGCGTACAGGTACGTGAGCAGCTTGTCGGGGTCGGTGGGCAGTGACGCCAGCCAGTTGTACGTGGGGCGGCCGAGGCCGGCGGGCGTGCCCTTGTCGTCGCCCGGTTCGGCGTCCTGTCCGAGACGTTCCTGACCGCCTGGCGGGCGAGGGAACGCCTGCACGACGACGGAGGGTCCCTGCGCCCCTGGCTCCTCGGCATGGCCACGCACAAGGCCGAGAACGCCCGGCGCGGCCTGCGCCGCCGCATCGCCTACCTGGCCCGCCATCGGGAGCCGGAGGTGATCGCCGAGTTCGCGCCCGAGGTCGCCGGACGCGTCGACGACGCCCGCCGCCTGCGCGCCGTCTCTGTGTCCCTCACAGTGATGACCTCTCCGCCGCCCCGGCGGAGTTCCTGTGATCTGTGCCATACCCGCACGCCGTGCGTCGCGCGATCAACGTACTACGCTGTTTCGACCTTGAGGCAGCACGCCGGACCCGACCACCCCGGAGGCAGCTCGTGACCCAGGAGAAGACGCCGGAGAAGGCGCTGGAGAAGTCCCAGCGGGACAGCCAGGCACCGCATTCGGCCCGGATCTGGAACTACTGGCTCGGCGGCAAGGACTGTTACGAGGTCGATCGCGAGGTCGGCGACGCCATCCAGGCGGTCAACCCGGAGATCGTGCACGTGGCGCGTGCGCAGCGGGCGTTCCTCGCGCGGGCGGTCTCCCACCTCGTCCAGGACGCGGGCATCCTGCAGTTCCTCGACATCGGTACGGGGCTCCCCACCATCGACAACACGCACGACGTCGCCCAGCGCCACGACCCGGGCGCCCGGATCGTCTACGTGGACCACGATCCGGTCGTCCTGCGCCACGCGGAGGCGCTGCTCACGAGTACGCCGCAGGGGGCGACGGACTACATCGAGGCGGATCTGCGCGACCCGGCGAGCATCCTGCGCCAGGCGGCCCACACCCTGGATTTCGACAAGCCGGTCGCGCTGATGCTGCTCGGCGTCGTCGCCCATGTCACCGACGACCACGCCTACACCCTCGTCGAGGAGCTCAAGTCGGCGCTGCCCGGCGGCAGTCACCTCGTCCTGTGCGACAGCACGGCGGAGTACCACCCGGAGGCGACGCGGGCGATGGTCGAGCAGTGGAACAACACCAGTGACAACCCGCGGGTCAATCGCAGCCCGGCGCAGATCGCCCGGTTCTTCGACGGTCTCGAACTGGCCGAGCCCGGACTGACCTCGGTGTCGCGGTGGCGGCCCGCGGTGACCGGCGCCGGGGTGCCGGCGCCGGTCAGCAGCTACGGCGGCGTCGGCCGCAAGCCGTGAGCCGCCTCAGCCGCGTACCCCGAGCCCCCGGAGCAGCATCGGCAGCGAGGCGTGCAGCTCCCGCTGCCAGTAAGCCCAGGTGTGTGTGCCCGCCCCGTAGAAGTGGGTGGTCAGACGGCGGGCGCCAAGGCGGTGGAGTTCGTCGGCGAGCGCGTGGTTCTGCCGGTCGAAGTCCGCTTCGAGGGCGTCGGTGGCGCCCGGCTGGTCCAGCGGGCCCGCGGTGCCGTCGCCGCACGAGAGGTAGACGGGCAGAGCCGTGAGGCGCCGGGCCAGGTGGTACGGGTCGTGGGCGGCCCAGACGGCGCGCTGCGCGACGGGGTCGCCCCAGACCTTGCGCGGGTCGTCGCCCTGGCCCGCGAAGAAACCCATGATCCGGTCGACGGACTCGTCGTTCAGGAGCGGGTGCGCGGAGCCGGAGTAGGCCGCGGCGGCCCTGAACATGCCCGGGTGCCGGGCGGCGTACATGAGGGCGCCCTGGCCGCCCATGGACAGACCCGCGACGACGCGGCGGCCGCCCGCGCCCCAGTCGCTCTCCAGGAGCCCGCGCAACTCCTCGGTATGGAAGGTCTCCCAGGCCGGGGCGCCGCCCTCGCCGTAGTTCCACCAGTCGCTGTACCAGCCGTTCCAGCCCGCCTCCGGCATGACGACGAGGACGTTCCGCAGGTCCTCGGTCCCGGCGACGTCGGTCCTGCTCGTCCAGGACGTGTAGTCACCGCAGCAGCCGTGCAGCAGCCAGAGCGTCGGCCAGTGCCGCTTGCGGTCCTTCGGGTTCCAGCCGTCGGGCGTCAGGAGGCGGACCTTGACCGTGCGATCGCCGAGCGCGGAGGACCGTACGGACAGATCCACCTGGCGCTCGGCGACCTGGGTGACACCGACGACCTCGGCGCCGCCCCGGCCCTCGGCGGCGACGGCGGGGGTGTGGGGCAGGAGAGTGAAGAGCAGCGCGGCGACGACGAGCAGCAGACGTCTCGCGCGGATGCGGCGGTACGGGGTGGCGGTCATGGCGGCTCCCGTCGAAGGTCACATGGATCGGCCGAAGGTCGCATGGGTCGGCCGGGGGTGATCAGCAGGGCGTCACCCGCGGGGCGTTCACCCGTCGCGTCGGACGGGTCGTTGATGACCTGTTCACGAACCCCCCACGGGACACCGCTCGACGGACGACGAGCAAGGATTACGGGCGCGGGAGCCCCCGCAGCACGGGCGCGGGAGCCCCCGCAAACGGTGCGGCTGGTCGAGACCACCCGTCAAGGCATGTACACGCAATTCATCCGGCCGTCGCGCGCCGCTCCCCGCGCGGCCGTCTACGCCGAAGGCGGCGCCGTGCTCTTGCGTACGACCAGGCTCGTCGCCAGTTCGAGCCGCGTCGTCACCGGTTCCCGCACGCGGAGCCGCATCAGCATCTGCACCGCCTCCTCGGCCATCTGCCGCAGCGGCTGGTGCACCGTGGTCAGGGCCGGGCTCGACCACTGGGCCAGGGGCACGTCGTCGTAGCCGACGATCGACAGGTCCTCCGGGACGCGCAGGCCACGCAGGCGGGCGGCCTCCAGGGCGCCGAGCGCCTGGAGGTCGCTGCCCGCGAAGATCGCGGTCGGCGGGTCGTCCCGGTCGAGCAGGTCCACGGCGCGCTCGCGGCCGCCCTCGACGTGGAAGTCGCCGTACCGCACGAGCGCGGGGTCGGCGGGGAGGCCGGCCATGCTCAGCGCGGAGCGGTAACCGTCCAGGCGGGCCAGGGAACAGAGCATGTCGCCGGGCCCGGTGATGATGCCGATGCGCCGGTGGCCGAGTTCGATCAGGTGCCGGGTGGCGACGAGGCCGCCGTTCCAGTTGGCCGAGCCGACCGAGGGCACGTCCGGGTCGGGGTCGCCCGCCGGGTCGATGATGACGAACGGGATGGAGCGCGAGCGCAGCCGCTGCTTGACCTCGGTGGGCAGCGCCGAGAAGACCAGGACGACACCGCGCGGCCTGCGCTGGAGCACGCCCTCGATCCACTCGGGGCCCGGCGCCTGCCGCGTACCGCTCTCGGTCAGGACCACGCTCGCCTGGTGCGCCTTGGCGACCTTCTCCACACCACGGATCAGCTCCAGGGCCCACACGCTCTCCAGCTCGTGGAAGACCAGCTCGATGAGCGGGGCCTCCCGGGCGGCGCGGGTCGTGCGCCGGTAGGCGTGCTCCTCCAGGAGGCGCTCCACCTTCACACGTGTCCGCCCGGCGACGTCCTGACGCCCGTTCAGCACTTTCGAAACTGTCGAAATGGAGACCCCCGCCTCCTGAGCCACTTGCGCCAGGGTGATGCGGCCCAGTTCCTCGTCCTCTCGCATGGTGAGGAGCATAAGGCACCGCCAACTTTCCCCGCCTCGTAACGCTTTGATAACTCGCTGACGCGGGGTTGACCCCTCTACGGGCGACACCTAGCGTCCCGGCGTGTGAACTTTCGGCACATTGACCGAAAGAGTTTCGAAAGGCGAAACCATGACTCCACGCGTACGGTTGCCGAGAACTGTCGTCGCCGGCGGTGCCGTTCTGACCCTGCTGCTCACTCTCGCCGGGTGCGGCGGCTCCGACTCGGTCGGTGACGGTGACGGGAAGATTCACGTCCTGGTGTACGGGGACTCGGCCAACAAGGTCGAGAAGCAGCTGATCGCCGACTTCAACAAGAAGTCCGACGTCAAGGCGGTCCTGGACACCATCCCCGGCGCCGAGTACCAGGCGAAGCTGCAGACGATCATCAGCAGCAAGCAGGCCCCGGACGTCTTCTACAACTGGGGCGGCGGCTCCATCAAGCCGTTCGTCGACGCCGGTCTGCTGCTCCCCCTGGACGACTTCATCGCCAAGGACCCGAAGCTCAAGTCCAACTTCCTGCCGTCGGTGTTCAACAGCGCCACGGTCGACGGCAAGCCGTACGGCATACCCATGCGCGGCACCCAGCCGGTGCTCCTCTTCCACAACAAGAAGGTCCTCGACGAGGCGGGTGTCACCCCGCCCGCGACCTGGGACGAACTGCTCGCCGCGGTCAAGAAGCTGAAGGCCGGGGGCGTCACGCCGATCGCGCTCGGCGGCGGCGACCAGTGGCCGACGCTCATGTGGTTCGAGTACCTCTACGACCGCATCGCGGGCCCCGGCCTGTTCGACAAGGCGCTCAAGGGCGACAAGTCGGCGTGGGAGAGCGCCGACAGCAAGAAGGCGCTCTCGATGATCCGCGAGCTGGTCGACGCCGGGGCGTTCGGCAAGAACTACGACTCCGTGAAGTTCACCGACCAGGGCTCGCCCACCCTGCTCGCCACCGGGAAGGCCGCCTTCGAGCTGATGGGCTCGTGGGAGTACTCGACCCAGCAGGAGGCGCACCCCGAGTTCGCGAAGAAGGACTTCGGGTACACCGCGTTCCCGACCGTCTCCGGCGGCAAGGGTGAGCAGGACAACCTCGTCGGCAACACCAACAACTTCTACTCGGTGCTGAAGAAGACGAAGCACCCCGAGGCCGTCGCCGAGTTCCTGAAGATGCAGTACTCGGACGCGTTCGTGAAGGCCCACCTCGGCATCGGCAACCTGCCGACCACGACCAACACGGCGGACCACCTGGACGAGGCGGCCAGCCCCGACTACGCCAAGTTCCAGTACGACCTCGTGAAGAAGGCGCCCTCCTTCCAGCTGTCGTGGGACCAGGCCTATCCGCAGTCCGCGTCGACCGCCATGCACCAGGCCGTGCAGCAGTTCTTCAACGGCTCCATCGACGAGGACGGCTTCGTCAAGGCGATGCAGGCCCTGCCCACGTCATGACCAGCGACCTCATCACCGAGCGGCGCCCGGCCGGGAAACGTGAGGGCGTCCCCGCGGCGCCCCCGCGCCGGAAGAACAAGGAGTACGGCGCCGGGGTGGGCCGCCCCGGCGTCGGCTGGGCCGTCCCCGCCGCGGTCTTCTTCGGCCTGTTCGCGCTCGTCCCGCTCATCCTGGTCGCCGTCCTGTCCTTCGCGAGCTGGAACGGACTGACCGACCCGGAGTTCGTCGGCCTCGACAACTGGCGCAAGATCTTCGACGACCCGGTGCTGCTCCAGAGCCTCTGGCTCAGCGTGCTCCTCACCGTGCTCGGCGTCGTCGTACAGACACCGCTCAGTCTCCTGCTCGGCGTCTGGGCGGCGGGCCACCAGCGCAACCGGGCCATCCTGTCCGCCATCTACTTCGTGCCGCTGCTGCTGTCCGCCGCCGCCGTGTCCGTCCTGTGGCGGGCCGTCCTCGACCCGAACTTCGGCGTACCGGCACAGGCCACCTGGCTGTTCGGCGACGGCAACCTCTTCGGCCACCAGGCCAGCGCCATCGGCGTCCTGGTCTTCGTCAGCACCTGGCAGTTCACACCCCTGCACACGCTGATCTACCAGGGCGCGGCCCGCGCGGTGCCGCCGGTGCTCTACCAGGCGGCGCAGATCGACGGCGCGGGCACGGTCCGCCAGTTCTTCCACATCACCCTGCCGCAGCTGCGCAACTCCATCATCACCTCGGGAATCCTGATGGTGGTCGGCGGCCTCACGACGTTCGACACGGTGCTGATCCTCACCCAGGGCGGCCCCGGCACGGACACCACCATCAGCGCGTACTACATGTACCAGAAGGCGTTCAAGAGCTTCGACTACGGCTCGGCCTCCGCGGTCGGCCTCCTCCTCGTCCTCGTCGCCACGATCGTCTCGCTCGTCATGGTGCGGCTGTCCGGCTACGACAAGATGCGCAGCCAGATGGAGGGCCTGTGAGCATCGCCAAAACCACGGCGGGCCGTCGTCAGCGACCCAACTACCTCGCCGGCTTCTCCTCGCTGATCTGGCTGTTCCTGGTCGGGCTCCCGCTGTACGTGATGCTGGTGGCCACGTTCCAGTCGCGCGCCGACTACGGGGCGAGCGGTCCGCTCTCCCTCCCCCACCACTTCACACTCGACAACTACACCGCCAATTTCAACAGCGGCTTCGGCCAGTACTTCTTCAACACGTTCGTCGTCACGGTCTGCGTGGTCGGCATCGTGCTGCTGCTCGTGCCGCCGCTCGCGTACGCCATCGTGCGCGGTACGGGACGGCTGACCGGCGGGGTGTTCCGGCTGTTCCTGCTCGGACTCGCGATCCCCGCGCAGGCCGTCATCGTGCCGATGTTCTACGTGATCAGCGAGGCAGGGCTCTACGACAACCTCATCGGCGTCATCCTGCCGACGGCCGCCTTCGCCATGCCCGTGTGCACCCTCATCCTGACGGGCGCCATGCGGGACATCACGTCCGAGCTGTACGAGGCCATGACCATGGACGGCGCGACCCCGTGGCGGATCTTCTTCCGCCTGGTCCTTCCGCTGTCCCGCAGCGGCCTGTCGACCATCACCGTCTACTCCGCGCTCCAGGCGTGGAACGGCTTCCTCTTCCCGCTCGTCCTGACGCAGTCCGCGGACACCAAGGTCATCACCATGGGTCTCTTCGACTTCCAGACCGAGCACGGTGTCGACATCCCCGGCCTGCTCTCCGCGGTCGTGCTGTCCATGCTCCCCATCCTGATCGTCTACCTGTTCGCCCGTCGCGCCCTGGTCCAGGGGCTGATGGGAGTCGGAGGAAAGTGACCGACCACATGACCCGAGCGGCCCAGGAACCCGGCCCGTCCGCCACCCCGCTGTGGCGCGACCCGGGCGCCTCCCCCGGCGACCGGGCCGACGCCCTGCTCGCCGCGATGTCCCTCGACGAGAAGATCGCCCAGCTCTACGGCGTCTGGGTGGGCGCCTCCGCGGAGGGCGGCGACGTCGCCCCCTACCAGCACGACATGGAGGAGGCGGTCGACCTCGACGAGCTGCTTCCGCAAGGGCTCGGCCAGCTGACCCGGCCGTTCGGGTCCGCGCCCGTCGACCCGGCCCTCGGCGCCCTCTCCCTCGCCCGCACCCAGCGCCGGATCGCGGCGGCGAACCGGTTCGGCATCCCGGCGCTCGCGCACGAGGAGTGCCTCTCCGGGTTCGCCGCCTGGGGCGCGACCGCGTACCCGGTGCCGCTGTCCTGGGGCGCCACCTTCGATCCGGACCTCGTGCGGGAGATGGCGGCGGCGATCGGCCGCGACCTGCGCGCGGTCGGCGTCCACCAGGGCCTCGCCCCGGTCCTGGACGTCGTGAGGGACATGCGCTGGGGCCGCGTCGAGGAGACGATCGGCGAGGACCCCTACCTCGTCGGCACCGTCGCCACCGCCTACGTCCAGGGCCTGGAGTCGGCGGGCGTCGTCGCCACGCTGAAGCACTTCGCCGGCTATTCGGCGTCGCGGGCCGGGCGCAATCTGGCGCCGGTCTCCATGGGGCCGCGCGAGTTCGCCGACGTGGTGCTCGCACCGTTCGAGATGGCGATCCGGGAGAGCGGTGTGCGGTCGGTGATGCACGCCTACACCGACACGGACGGCATGCCCTCCGCCGCCGACGAGCGGCTCCTGACCGGGCTGCTGCGCGACACGTGGGGCTTTGCCGGGACGGTCGTCGCCGACTACTTCGCCGTCGCGTTCCTCCAGACCCTGCACGGGGTGGCGGGCTCGCTCGGCGATGCGGCCGGTACGGCGCTCGCGGCCGGCGTCGACGTGGAGCTTCCGACGGTCAAGGCGTTCGGCGAGCCCCTGCGCAAGGCGATCGCGGACGGGCTCGTCCCCGAGGACCTGGTGGACCGCGCGGCTCGCCGGGTCCTCGCGCAGAAGGCCGAGCTGGGTCTGCTCGACCCCGACTGGGACCCCGCCCCGGCGGCCCTCGCGGGCGTGGATACGGAAGACGCGCGCGGGACGGTCGACCTGGACCCGGCGGGCAACCGTGACCTGGCCCGCCGGGTCGCGGAGGAGGCGGTGGTCCTGGTGACCAACGACGGGACGCTTCCCCTCGCCCCGGCGCCTCGCATCGCCGTGATCGGCCCGCTCGCGGACGTCCCCACGGCGGTCCTGGGCTGCTATTCGTTCCCCGTGCACGTCGGCAGCCGTACGCCCGGCACGCCGGACGGCATCGAACTGCCCACGCTGCACGAGGCGTTGGCGGCGGAGTTCCCGGGGAGTGAGATCGTCACGGCCCCGGGGCTCGACGCGGTGGACGCCGAGCGCGGGGACGGCTTCGCGGCCGCCGTCGAACTCGCGCGGGGCGCCGACATCGTCGTAGCCGTACTCGGCGACCGGGCCGGGCTGTTCGGGCGCGGCACCAGCGGCGAGGGCTGCGACGTCGCCTCGCTCACCCTGCCCGGGGCGCAGCAGGAGCTGCTCGACGCGCTTCTGGACACGGGCACACCTGTGGTCCTGACGCTGCTGGCGGGACGCCCCTACGTCCTCGGCCGCGCGGTCGAGGAGGCCGCCGCCGTCGTGCAGACCTTCTTCCCCGGCGAGGAGGGCACGCGCGCGGTGGCCGGCGTCCTCAGCGGCCGGGTACGTCCCTCGGGCCGGCTCCCGGTCGGTGTGCCCCGGCAGTCCGGGGCGCAGCCCGCGACGTATCTCGCGGCGCGCCTCGGGCACGCCTCCGAGGTGTCGAACCTGGACCCGGGCCCGGCGTTCGGCTTCGGGCACGGTCTGGCGTACACGACGTTCGAGTGGACGGACCTGGAGGTGCCCGCTCAAGTGGCGCCCACCGACGGGCATTTCGAGCTGGCGTGCACGGTGCGCAACACCGGCACGCGGCCCGGCACCGAGGTCGTGCAGCTCTACCTGCACGATCCGGTCGCCTCGGTCGTCCAGCCCGTGCAGCGGCTCGTCGGTTACGTACGCCTCGACGAACTGGCGCCGGGCGAGGCGGTCCGGGTCCGCGCGCGGGTCCCCGCCGACCTGGCCTCCTTCACCGGCCGCGCGGGGCGGCGCGTCGTCGAACCCGGCGATCTGGAGCTGCGCCTGAGCGCGTCGAGCACGCGTCCGCTGCTGACGGCGCGGGTGACGCTGACCGGGGCGGTGCGGGAGGTCGACCACGGGCGGGCCCTGCATGCCCGGTTCACGGCGGAGAGGGTGCCCGGCGCCTGAGCGCCTGCACGTGCCCCAGCCACGTGTGCCCCGGCCCGGAACAGGCTGGGGCACACGTGTGATCCTCAGACCGCGCCCTCCACGTACCGGGCCAGTTTCGCCAGCGCCATACGGGTGCCCGTCTCGTTGTCCGCGGCGGGAACGGCGTCCGGGACGCCCGTATGGACGAGGAGCACGTCGGTGCCGCCCTCGGCCGGGGTGAGTGTGGTGGTCATGGTCATGGTGGTGCGCAGCGCCGGGTCGTCGGTCTCGAAAGCCAGCTCCTCGGCGACCAGTTCGTCCACGACCAGCCGGACGAACGTGCCGGAGTACGTGTCGGTGTGCGCGTCCGACTTCCCGGTGGCGGTGGGGGTGTCGTAGGCGAGCGAGACGCGGAACCGGCCGCCCTCGCGCGCCTCGAAGGTGTGGACGTGGCCGCGCATCCCGTCCGGTGTCCGCCACGCGGCGACCGCGTCCGCGTCGAGGAGCGCACGGTAGACGGCGGCGGGCGGGGCGGCGACATGCCGGGACATCCGTGTCTCGTACATGGCGCAAGGCTAGCCGCGTCAGTAGCGGTCCGCCGCGCCCAGATACTGCTCGGCGAACGCGGCGGCGGCGTGCCGTGAGGTGAACAGGCGGCGCAGCCGGGCCAGTGTGGTGCCCGTGCGGAACGGGTCGCCCGTGGCCGTGCCGTGGTAGAGCTCCGAGAGCCACTGCGAGAACTCCTGGTAGTCCCAGACGCGGCGCAGGCATGCCTGCGAGTACCCCCGCAACAGACCCTCGGCGTCCGGCGCTCCATGGACGTGGGCCGTGAGGGCGTCGCCGAGGAGGAACGCGTCGTGCAGAGCGAGGTTCATGCCCTTGGCGGCGATGGGGGCGACGAGGTGTGCGGCGTCCCCGGCCAGGAAGAGGCGGCCGTGGCGCATCGGCTCGACGACGTAGTCGTGCATGTCGAGGACGCGTTTCTCGATGAGCGGGCCCTGGACGAGGGGCGCGGCGCCGTCCGCCGCGAGGCGCCGGCGGAGCTGGTCCCAGACGCGCTCATCGGACCAGCCGTCCGGGTCGTCGCCGGGCGGGCACTGGAGGTAGTAGCGGGTGACGTCGGGGCTGCGCGGCATCTGGCCCGCGAACCCGTCGGGGTGCATGCCGAACAGCACGCGGTCCGCCGAGGGCGGCGCCTGTGCGAGCAGCGCCAGCCAGCCGATGCCGTAGTCGTGGCGCGCGACGCGGATCCGGTCGGCGGGCAGCGCGGCCCGAATCGCTCCGCGCGCGCCGTCGCACCCGGCCACGAAGTCGCACCGCAGGATCTCGCGGCGGCCGGTGCCGGGGCAGGTGTACGAGACCGAGGGGTGGTCCGTGTCGATGTCGTGCGGCTGTACGTCGCGGACGGCGAAGCGGATGTCACCGCCGCGCACCTCGGCGTACTCGCGCACGAGGTCGGTGACCAGGAGCGGCTGGGGGTAGACGAAGTGGTGACTGCCCGTCAGTTCGCCGTACGGGAACGGGTGCCGCTCGCCCTCGAAGCGGAACTCGCACGCGGTGTGGCGCTCCGCGCGCGCGAGGAGGTGCTTGGCGAGGCCGCGCCGGTCCAGGCCGCGTACCGCCCACTCCTCGATCACGCCCGCGCGCGGCCGCTGCTCGATGAAGGCTCGGGTCTCGCACTCCAGGATCACGCAGTGGATCCCGCCGGCGCGCAGGATGTTGCCGAGGGTGAGCCCGGCGGGTCCTGCTCCCACGATCACGACCGGGACGTGGTTCCCATGGTTCCCGCGATTCTCGGAGGGGGTCACGCGGCCATTATGGCGACGGTCCCGGTCCGCGCCAGGCCCTCGGTCCACGGAGTGCTCACGGGGTGTCGCCCTGCCAGACGAAGCGGCGCCCGTCGGTGTCCAGGGGCCCGTACACGGCGCGGCCTCCCGGTCCGAACGCGGCCAGTTCGGTCGGCAGGGCGACGGCGGTGGACGCCCGCTCGGCGGGCCGGTCCGTGACGTCCAGGAGGAGCCCGTCCAGCGGACCGCCGATCAACTGCGCGTAGGCACGACCGGGGCGCGGACCCGCGTCCTCGTGGTCCGCGCCGTACACCCTGCCGCGCATGAGCTCCTGTTCGTCCATGCCCCCACCCTCGCAGCCGCCACTGACAACGGCCGATGAGGCAGACTCCCCGCATGAGTGACGGCATGAGTGACGGCATGAGCGAGACCGGACAGAAGACTGACCTGCTCCTCTATCTGCAGCAGGCCCGTGACGCCTTGCTGTGGAAGCTCGAAGGGCTGTCGGAGTACGACGTCCGGCGCCCGCTGACACCGACGGGGACCAACCTGCTCGGCCTGGTCAAGCACGCGACCATGGTGGAGCTGGGCTACCTCTGCGACGTGTTCGGCAGGCCGCACGACGTGCCGATGCCGGACCCGGACGAGGACCTGTACGCCACCGCCGACGAGTCGCGCGAACTGGTCGTGGACTGTTACCGGCGGGCCTGGGCGCACGCCGACGCCTCGGTGCGTGAGCTGCCGCTCGGCACGGTCGGCTCGGTGCCGTGGTGGCAGGAGGGCAAGCGGGAGACGACGCTGCACCACCTCCTGGTCCGGGTGCTCGGCGACACGCAGCGCCACGCCGGGCACGCCGACATTCTGCGGGAGGGCCTGGACGGGGCGGTGGGCTGGCGCGCGGACAACGACAGCCTGCCCTCGCGGGATCCGGCGTACTGGCGGGGATACCACGACCGGCTCCAGAGCCTGGCCGAGCAGGTCAGGGACGCGTAGGGCCCGGTCAGCCTTGGCGGTGGCGGAGCAGCAGCATCGCCGCGTCGTCGTGCAGCGGCCCCTTCGCGTGGTCCACGAGGTCGGTGCGCAGTCGCTCGATGGCGGCCTCCGCGTCGGGGTCCTTGAGCAGGGCCACGCGGTCGGCGAGGGGGTAGAAGTCCCCGGCGCCGTCGCGCGCCTCGCTCACCCCGTCCGTGTAGAGGAGGAGCTGGTCGCCGGGGGCGAAGTCGACGGAGTACGGGGCGGGCTGCTCCCCGCCCTCCACGCCGATGCCGAGCGGCAGCGCGTACGCGGGCGGTTCCGGGAAGAGGGTGGAGCCGTCGGCGCGGACGATGAGCGGCGCCGGGTGGCCGAAGTTGAGGAACCTGACGTGCCGGCCGCCCGCCGGGACCTCGACGAGCAGGGCGCTGACGAACCGCTCGCCCTCCAGCTCCCGGTCGACCGCGCGGGCCAACCGGCGCCCCAGTCCGGCCAGTTCGGGTTCGTCGTGGGCGGCTTCACGGAAGGCGCCGAGGACGAGCGCCGCCGTCTCCACCGCTTCGAGGCCCTTGCCCTGTACGTCGCCGATGAGGGCCCGCGTCGCACCGGCGGCGACCACGACCTCGTACAGGTCGCCGCCGATACGGGCCTGTGCGACGGCGGAGGTGTAGGAGACGGCGACGCGCAGTTCGCCCGCGACGCGGGGCACGGGCCGCAGCAGGACGCGCTGGGCGACCTCGGCGATGGAGCGGACGCTGGCCAGTTCGGCGTCGCGCCGCTGCCGTAACGCGACGGCGAGCAGGCCCGCCGCGGTGACGCCCGCGATGCTGATCGACGCGATGTAGACGCGCCGTCTGCCCAGTTCGCCCTCGCAGGCGGCGAGCATGACGCAGAGCAGGACGGCGAGGGCGCCGATGCGGGCGGTGCGCCGCTTGCTGCCGACGAGGCCCGCGAAGGCGGGGCCGAGCGACATCAGGGGCATGAGGCCGAATCCCGAGGGCGTGGCCAGTTCGACGACGGCGACGAGCGCCATCACGTAGTACGGCAGGGCGGGCAGCACCCGCCCGTCACGGCTTGTCGGCACGTTCATCGCATCGCTCCCCCGCCCGGACGCCTGGTCAGTCGCTTCCGTCGGTTCCTGAGCGTATGCGTGTTTTCTTGGGGCTTCATGAGTCTGGAGCGATGTCGTTACCCGATCGCAGTGCGGGGTGCCTTTTCGGCCGCCGACGGCGCTGATCGAGGGCGTACCCGTGAGCAGGGGCACACCCGTCAAGGCCGTACCCGCTCCGACGGCGGCCTGACGGCGCGGGCCGCCGAGTGCAGCGACTTCAGCGCGACGAGCAGGATCCCGATGTCGTCGAGGTAGATGGGGTCGGGAAGCAGGTCGACCGGGGAGATCGTGTACACCACGGCGGTCCAGAACAGGGCCTTGCTGCGCATCGGGATCCCCGCGTCGACCAGCAGCTTCCGCGCCTGGAAGACGCGTACGAGGAGGTAGAGCGCGGCGATCAGCATCACCACGGCCGCCACCGCCGCGAGGACGAACCACGTATTGCCGTCCATCAGTCGTCCACCCCTGTCCCGGTACCGCTCCGGACACCCGCGCTCACGGCAGGATGGAGTCCACGTACCCGCCGTCGACCCGGACCGCACCTCCGGTGGTCGCCGAAGCCTGGTCGGAGCTGAGATAGACGACCATGTTGGCGATCTCCTCCGGCTCGATCAGGCGCTGGAGCAGGGACTGCGGGCGGTGCTCGCGCATGAAGGCGCGCTGCGCCTCGTCCCAGGGCAGATTTCGGTCGACAAGTTCGTACACGAAGTCCTCGACGCCGCCGGTGTGGGTGGGGCCCGCGAGCACCGAGTTCACCGTGACCCCCGTGCCCGCGGCCCGCTTGGCGAAGCCGCGGCTCACGGAGAGCAGGGCCGTCTTGGACATGCCGTAGTGGATCATCTCGGCGGGGACCACGACCGCCGAGTCGCTGGCGATGTACTGCACCCGGCCCCAGCCGCGCTCCATCATGCCGGGCAGGAACAGGCGGGTGAGGCGGACGCCCGCGAGGACGTTGACCTCGAAGTAGCGCCGCCACTCGTCGTCGCTGATCTCCAGCGGTTCGGCGGAGCCGAAGATGCCGAGGTTGTTGACCAGGATGTCGACCTCGGGAAGCGCCTCGGCGGCGCTGCGGGCGCCTTCCTCGGTGGCGACGTCCGCGACCACCGGCACCAGCTCCGCGCCGGGCGTCCGCGCGGCCAGCTCCGCGATCGCCTCCTCCACCCGGCCGGCCGAACGTCCGTTGACGCCGACGCGCGCCCCGGCCCGCGCCAGACCCGTGGCGATGGCCGCGCCGATCCCCTGCGTGGAGCCGGTGACCAGGGCGTTACGCCCCTTCAGATCGATCCGCATGTTCCGTCTCCTTTGTTCCGTGTCCTCTGCGTGGCGGGGGGTGCTGCGGCGGGCGAGGATGTGGACCGAGAGGGGGGCGCAACCGATCCGAGGAGGCCGACGCCGTGCTCATCATCGCCGCGATGGTCCTGGGAGCGCTCAGCGTGGTCTGCGTGGGCGTCATCGTCCGCCGGTGCGCGACGGACGACATCACCCTCGGCCCGCCGGTCCTCGCGCTCCTGGCGGCCTTCACCTCGGTCGCCCTGATGCTGACGGCGACCGCGTACGGGCGCTGAGCGCTCCGCGGGAAGGGCCGCGACAGGTGTGCGGCCGACCCGCTCAGAGCCGGCCGGGGCTCTCGGCGTCCTCGGCGTCCTCGTCGACCACGTGCACCGCGGCCTCCTCCGCCGACGCGGCACCGCCGTCGATACCGACGTCCTCGGCCAGCATGTCCTTCTCGGCGTCCTCGTGGGCGCCCTCGTCCGGGGCCAGGAGGCGGCCCGCGCGGTCCTCGCCGACCTCGTCGTCGAGCGGTTCGCCCTCGCCGCCCTCCAGGTCGCCGATCTCGTCGTCGTCCTCGTCGCCGGACTCCAGGGCCTCGTACTCGTCCACGACGGGGTCCGGGCGCTCCTCGGCGAGGCGCTCGTCCAGGGTCTCGCCGTCGCGCTGCTCGGCGGACGTGGTGCCCTTGTGATCCACGCCCAGCGGCCGCTCCGGCGGCGAGTAGCCCTCGTCGTGCGGGTCGACGCCACGGTCCGTCAGGGTGTCCTCCGCCTCCAGGACGCCTTCGTCGTCACGCGCCTCCGGCTCGTCGCTCGGCTGGTAGACCTCGTCGCCCATGAGCGCGTCGTCGTTCCCGTCGGTCATGCCGTGTCACCTCGTCTCTTTCCGCCCCGTAGGACTCCGTCCCCGTTCCGTCACGTAACCAGCCTGCGCCAGGTCACGCATGTCGGCCGCTTATCCGCTCATCCGGGGCGCAATCACCTCACGTCAGATGAGGCTCGGACGGGTGCGGCACCACGACTATCTGCACGTCGTCCTCGTAGACGACGCGGCCGGGGTCGGCCGAGACCGCCCGGCGCCAGGCGACGCCGTGCGCGTCGAGGATCTCCAGGTAGCCGGGGAGCCGCTCGAAGAGATGCGTGGCCGTCGGTTTGAACCAGGCCGCGGCGTCCGGGTTGACCGCGGGGTCGTAGACCGTCGGGTCGACGGTGGAGGGGTCGGTGTACGCGGCGTCGTACCAGGAGTTGTTCCCGCGCCGGAACCGCTCCTGCTCCGGGGTGAGCCGGCCGGCCCGGCCGAGGTTGTTGACCAGGCCGAACACCCCCTTGTGGCGGCCGTGTTCATCGGGCGTGGCCGCTTCGTAGCGCGCGTACTCGATCGTCATCGGGAGATCTTTTCACGTCCAGCTCATTGACAGGCTCATGCGGCATGGAGAAATTGGCTGAGCCAATCGACCAATCGGAGTTCGCCGATGTCCGCAGAGCTGCTCTCCATCCTCGTCCTGGCCGTCATCTTCGTCATAGCCACCACCCGCTCCGTCAACATGGGCGCCCTCGCCTTCGCCGCCGCGTTCGCCGTGGGCGGGCTCGCCGCCGACCTCGACGCGGACGCCGTGTTCGCCGGGTTCCCCGGGGACCTGTTCGTCGTCCTCGCCGGGGTCACGTACCTCTTCGCCATCGCCCGCGCCAACGGCACGACCGAGTGGCTGGTGCACGCCTCGGTCCGCATGGTGGGCGGCCGGGTCGCGCTCATCCCGTGGGTCATGTTCGCCGTCACCGCGGCGCTCACCGCGATCGGCGCCGTCAGCCCGGGGGCGGTGGCGATCGTGGCGCCGCTCGCGCTCGGCTTCGCCGCGCAGTACGGGATCAGCCCGCTGCTCATGGGGATCATGGTGGTGCACGGGGCGCAGGCGGGCGGTTTCTCCCCGACCAGCGTCTACGGCTCGACGGTCAACAGCATCGTCGACCGCGAGCACCTGCCGGGCAACGAGGGCGCCCTCTTCCTCGCGAGCCTCGTCGTGAACACGGTCGTGGCGGGGATCGTGTACGTGGTTCTGATGCGGCGCGGCGGTGTTCCCGCCCGGGTGCCGGAGCGTGCCGCGGTGGCGGTGGGCGGTTCCGGTGGCGGCACCGGCAGTCCCGGAAATTTCGGCAGTCCTGGCAGTCCCGGCAGCCCGGAAGAGGTCGGACCGGCCGATCCGGGTCTGCCCCGGGAACTCCGGGAACCCCGGGAATTCCGGGAACCCCGGGAACCCCGGGAACTGCCGGACGTCCCGCGCCTGGACGGCCCCCGCATCGCCACCCTCACGGGCTTGGTCGCGCTGGTCGTCGGCGCGCTCGTCCTCGACCTCGACGTAGGTCTGACGGCCATCACCATCGCGGTGGTCCTCAGCGTCGTATGGCCGGCGACCAGCAAGACCGCGGTCGCCGACATCTCCTGGACCACCGTCTTCCTGATCTGCGGTGTCCTCACCTACGTCGGCGTCCTGGACGAGATGGGCACGATCAAGTGGGCCGGCGAGGGCGTGAGCGACATCGGGGTCCCGCTGCTCGCGGCGCTGCTGCTCTGCTACATCGGCGCAATCGTCTCGGCGTTCGCCTCGTCCGTCGGCATCATGGGCGCGCTGATCCCGCTGGCGGTGCCGTTCCTCGCGGCGGGCGAGGTCGGCGCGGTGGGCATGGTGGCGGCGCTCGCCGTCTCGGCGACGGTGGTCGACGTCAGCCCGTTCTCCACCAACGGGGCGCTGGTCCTGGCCAACGCGGAGGACGTCGACCGGGACCGGTTCTTCCGGAAGCTGATGCTCTACGGCGCGGGGGTCGTGATCGTCGCCCCGGCGGCGGTGTGGCTGGCGTTCGTGGTGCCGGGGTTCGGCTGAGACCTGCCACCGCGATGAGCAGCAGCACGGTCTCGACGGGCAGGGCGCCGTGCGTCGAGACCGTGTCGGCGAGCGAGGGCCCCGGCACGTACGCGGTGACGAGCCAGGGGTGCTCCCTGATCAGGTGTGGGCGCCCGCCCCCAGTTCGACATCGTGGCGCACCGTTCCCGACGGGCCCGCCACGGTGACCAGTTCGGCGCGCGGCGTGTGCCGGGAGCCGGAGATCACCAGGGTGTGCGTGCCCGGCGGCAGGGCTTCCACCACGTAACGTCCGCCGGTGACCGGCGACTTGGCGAGGCGCTTGCCGCGGGCGCTGATGACCGTCACCCAGGCGGGGCAGCCGTCGGGGTGCGCCGCGCAGTGGACGCTGCCCTCGACGCGGGCGGCGCCGGTGCGGGCGGGCTCGCGGTGCCGCGGTTCGTTCCAGGCGGCCACGAGGGAGCGGGTGCGCCGCTGCATCGGGGTGGCAAGGGCCTGCGCGGTGCGGCCTTCGGCGGCGACGGGGAGGCCGGCCTGTTCGGCGTAGGCGGCGAGGGTCTCGTCGAGGGCGTCGAGCTCGCGCAGCGCGGTGGCCAGGCGGCGGGCGCGGGGTCCGGGTGCGGCGGGGGCGAGTTCGGCCTCCAGCTCACGGACGAGCGGACTGATGCGACGCCAGGCGCCGGGGCCGGTGCCGGGGCCAGTGCCGGTACGGGTAGCCGTACCCGTATCCGTACCGCTACCGGCCTCCGCCCCCTCCTGTTCGCCGCCGCTCGCGAAGAACCGGTCCAGCTCCTTGAGCGACGCGGTGAGGGTCGTGGTGATCAGCCGCGCGCGCTCGGCCAGGCGGGGTGCCAGGTCCACGTCGATGTCGGCGGCGACGGCGAGCGCCCTGGCGTGGCCGGTCGCGGTGGCGAGGAGCGCCGCGCGGTGCTCGGCGGCGGGTCCGCGCACGCCGAGCGGCATCCGCACGAGGGGCCGTACGACGCTCTGCACCTGGCTGAGGGCGGCGTCCACCGCGCGGGCGGCGCCGCGCAGGCGGACCGGCTCGTCCGGCCGGGACCAGCGCTGCTCCACCTGCGCGATCACCTGGGCGAGCGCGTCGACGTAGCCGCGTTCGGCCTCCTTGACGACGGTGCGGCGCGACAGCGGGAAGATCAGGGCGGCGCAGGCGGTGGCGACGAGTACGCCGATGCCGTTGTCGAGGAGCCGCTCGCCGAGCAGGTGGTTCATGCCGCTGTCTGGCGTGGTCAGGGCGTAGAGCTGGACGAGGGCTACGACCAGGCCGACGACCCAGCAGGCGTAGGCGCGCTGCATGCCCCAGGCGCCGAAGGCGAGCCCGGCGACGATGACGGCGAGGGTGGCGTAGACGTGGTCGCGGCCGATGAGGTGCAGGACGACGATGCCGAGGACCGCGCCGATGACGGTGCCGACCATGCGGTGGCCGAACTTGCGCAGGCGTTCGTGGGTGGTGTTGGTGCCGAACAGCGTGATCATGACGCCGACCAGGCCCCAGTAGAAACGGTGCGGGTCGATGGCGTCGGCGATCGGGCAGACGACGGCCGCGGCGACGGCGGCGTGCGCGGGGACGCGGACGAACGGGATGGCGCGGCGCCAGCCGGTCTCCGAGCCCGCGGCGAGGACGCGCCGGGCGGGGCCCGCCGAGCCGGGCAGCCGGTTGTTCTCCAGGGCGACGGTGGGCTGGAAGGGGACGTCGGCTGCGCTGGTGGAGGTGGTGTGGCCGACGGTGAGCCAGTTGCGCAGGGAGTCGGCGAGCGACTCCAGGAGGTGGCCGATGCGGCGGGCGAGGACGGCGGCCTCGACGTCGTCGGCCGGGGCGGCGGCGTCCCGCAGGATCGCCTCGGCGCCGTCCTGGATCCGGGCCGCGACCGGGCGGAGCCCTTCGGCCTGGCCGAGCGGGGTGTCGCGGGCCAGGACGAGGCCGACGGCGAGCGCTTCGCGCAGGGGTCCGGGGACGGGGCGGCGGGTCAGTTCGGTGGTGGCCTGGCCGATGCCGCGCAGGGCGAGTTCGGCGTCGAAGAGGTGGCGGTGCAGGAGTTCCGCGGCGGCCGGGTCGGCGGCGATCTCGGGCTGGGCGAGGCGGCCGTCGATGGTGACGGTGGTGATGTTCAGGCGGCGCAGGGAGCGGTCCATGCGGCGCACCGCGCGCTCGGGGTCGGCGTCGGGGTCGAGCGCGTCGACGGCGGCGTCGGCCACCCGCCGCGCCTCCACGACGAAGGCCCGCTGCGTACGGAGCAGGTCCTCGCGGGGCATCGGGTAGCACAGCAGCAGGCGGGTGGCGAGGACGGCGGCGGCGGAGACCAGGGCGACGGCGAACGCCTTGCCGACGAGCGCGGCGGGGATGCCCGCGAGCATGCCGACCATCAGGCCGTTGAACAGCATCATGCCGGTGATCAGGGCCAGCGGCCCGAACCTGGCGAGGAAGAACGTCAGCGCGAGCGCGCTGATCATCAGGACCATCTGCGTGGTGCGGTGCCCGTTCAGGCTCGCGCACAGCCACAGTACGGCGGTGTACGGGAACGGCATCCACAGGATGGCGCGGGCGAGCCGGTCCCAGGTGTTCTCGGCGACGGCGAACGCGCTCATCAGGCCCATCATCCCGGCGACCATCATGCCGATCATGTCGGGGATGTGGAGCGCCTCGGCCATGGCGTAGCCGACGGCGAGCGAGGTGACCATGGCGACGAGGGACCGCCAGCCGGCCTGGAGCTGGCCGAGCCCCGGGTCGGCCGCGAGCACCCAGTCCCACCATCTGCGTGGGCCCGCGACCCGGTGGGGGGCGAGGTCCGCGGCGGCGACCGGGTGCGGGGTCGCGGTGTCCGGCAGTGTGTCCGGGGTGGTCAACTGGCCTCCGATTCCATGGAACGGACGAGTACGGCGATGGCTTCGCGCGCGGTGCGGACCGCGCGCTCGGAGTCGTCGATGCCGCCGTCGAGGGTGCCTTCGAGGGCGGTGAGCAGGGCCGTGGCCATCCGCTGGCGGCCGCGTTCGAGCAGGTCGCGGCCGTCGGTCGTGAGCGACGTCCGTACCGCGCGCCGGTCGTCGGGGCAGCGGTGGCGCTCCACCAGACCGGCCTCCGCGAGTTTCTGCAGGATCACGGTGACCCGCGGCTGCGCCATGCCGGTGGCGGCGGCCAGCTCGGTCACGCGGCGCGGGCCCGCCTCGAGCGCGTCGAGGAGGGCGACCTGGCTGCGGGTGAGCCCGTAGTCACCGGCCCGGAAGAGGGCCTGGGTCAGCTCTCCGATCCCGCGGAGCAGGCCCCGGGCGGCGCCTTCGATGCGCAGCGCCCCGGCGGACCCCTCAGCGGGCGCTTCGGCAAGCGCCTCAGCGGACTCCGAGGATAGATGCATATGGAAATTATATACATGCGATATACAAACACTTGACCGGGGCCCATCGGCCCTCCCCCGGCCGCCCCCGCGGTGGGAGAATCCGAGCGTGGACGGAGGGATCCTCGAGCGGGATCTCGAACTGGACCGGCTGGCGCGCGCCGTACGGGAGGCCACGGCCGGTGCGGGCTCCGTCGTGCTCGTGCTCGGCGAGGCGGGGATCGGCAAGTCGTCCCTGGTGCGAGCGGTGCCAGGGGTACTGCCGCCCGGCGCCAGATTCCTGGTCGGGCAGTGCGACGACCTGGCCACGGGCCGCCCCCTCGGACCCCTGCGCGACCTGGTCGGCAGCGTCGGCACCGAGCTGGCGCGGGCGCTGCGCGACGCCGGCGACCGGCACCGGGTGCACGAGGCGCTCCGCGCCGAGCTGGCCGGCGCCCCGCACCCCGCCGTCCTGGTCGTCGAGGACGTGCACTGGGCCGACGAGGCGTCGCTCGACGCCCTGCGTTATCTCGTGCGCCGCGTCGAGAAGCTGCCCGCCGTGCTCGTCCTCACCTACCGCGACGACCAGCTGGGCCGCGGCCACCCGCTCCGGCAGCTCCTCGGGCTCGTGTCGGGCGCGGCCCGGGTGCACCGGCTGCCGCTGGCCCCGCTCTCGCCCGACGCCGTACGCGTCCTGAGCGCGGCGGCGGAGCTCGATCCGGCACACGTCTACACGGTGACCTCGGGCAATCCGTTCTTCGTCGCCGAGGTGATCGCGGCGGGCGACACGGGCGACGTGCCGCCGACCGTCGTCGACGCCGTACTGGCTCGGCTGCGCGGCCTCACCGACGCCACCAGGGACGCCCTCGAACAGCTGGCCGTGGTGCCGTCGGCGGTGGAGCGGCCGCTCGTGGACACCCTCCTTCCCCGGGGCGACGACGCGCTCGCGGCGGCCGAGCGGGCCGGGCTGCTCGTCGTGGCCGTGGACCGGGTGACGTTCCGGCACGAGATCATCCGGCGCGCGATCATCGACTCGCTGCCCACCGCGCGCCGCATCGCGCTCGACCGGGCCGTGCTCGCCGCGCTGGCCGCGACCGCGGGCGCCGACCCGTCCCGGATCGTGCACCACGCTGCGGCGGCCGGGGACGCCGGGGCGGTGGCGCGGTTCGGCCCCGGGGCCGCTCAGGACGCCACGCGGGCGGGCGCGCACCGGGAGGCCGCCGCCCATCTGCGGCTCGTCCTGCGCCACCGGCACCACTTCGGCGCGGCCGAACGCGCTGACCTGCTCGAGCGGTTCGCGGTGGAGAGCTACACCATCGGGGACTCGGAGGCCGCCGTCTCCGCACAGCGCGACGCCGTCGCGCTCCGCCGCGAACAGGGTGATCTGCGCGCGCTCGGCGCGGACCTGCGCTGGCTGTCGCGCATCCACTGGTGGGCGGGGGACGCGGCCGAGGCGGAGTCCGCCGCGCGCGAGGCGCTCGATGTGCTGGAACAGGCCGGTGACAAGCGGCTGTTGGCGCTCGCGCTGAGCAACACCGCCCAGCTGCGCATGCTGGCCGACGAGTACGCGCAGGCCGTCGACTACGGCGAGCGGGCGATGGCGCTCGCCCGCTCGGTCGACGACAAGCCGATCCTCACGCACGCGCTCAACAACGTCGGCAGCGCCCGCTGGCGCTCGGGCGACCCGTCCGGGCAGCGGCAGCTGGAGGAGAGCCTGCGGGTGGCGCTCGGCGCCGGTGAGGTGGACCACGCGTGCCGCGCCTACGCCAACATCGTCTGGTTCCTCCTCGACGACCTGCGCCTCACCGACGCCGACCGGTTCCTGACACCCGCGATCGACCTCGCGGACCGCGCCGAGCATCTGGGGTTCCTCACCTACTTCGAGGTCGAGCGGGCGCTGCACCGGTTCGCCGCGGGCGACTGGGCGGCGGCCGAACGGTTCGCGCTGCTCGGCACCGACGTGTTCCCGCCCGCCCGCTGCCCCGCGCTCACCGTCCTCGCCCGCATCCGCATCCGGCGCGGCACGCCCGGCGGCGACGACCTGCTCGACAAGGCGTGGCGGATCGCCGTCGGCACCCGGGAGCTCCAGCGCACCGCGCCGGTGGCGGCGGCGCGCGCGGAGGCCGCCTGGCTGCGCGGCGACCCGGCGGGCGTCCTCGAAGCCGTCGAACCGGTCCGCGCCCACGCCGGACAGCTGCCCGCCCCGCCGCAGCTGCCCGAACTCGGCTACTGGCTCACCAAAGCGGGCCGGGCCGTGGCACCGGGCGACTCCGGGCACCCGTACGCGCTCCAGGCGGCGGGCCAGTGGGACAAGGCGGCCCGGCTCTGGCAGGAGGCCGGTTTCCCGTACGAGCACGCGGCGGCCCTCGCGGAGAGCCCGGACCCGGCGGTCAAGCTGAACGCGCTCGCGACGCTGGACGCGCTCGGCGCGCTGCCGCTGGCCCGCCGGGTCCGGGCCGAGCTGCGGGCGCTCGGTGTGCGGCACGTGCCGCGCGGTCCGCACGCGACGACGCGGCGCAACCCCGCGGGCCTGACGCCACGCCAGCTCCAGGTCGTCCGGTTCCTGGCGGAGGGGCTCACCAACCAGGAGATCGCGGACCGGCTCGTCGTCTCCGTCCGCACGGTCGACAACCACGTCCGCGCGGTCCTGGAGAAGCTCGACGCGCCCACCCGGCACCGGGCCGCCGCCCGCGCGCGAGAGCTCGGACTGCTCGACGCGGACAGAACGTAGGTAGCCGTCACGCCAGAAGTGAGTACCCGGCGCGCATGCCGGGCAGCGGTCCACGCCCGTAGAACGGGCATACCACACTCATCGTCTCCGGGGGCCCGCATGACCATCACACCTGCCCAGGCAGCGACACGCGAACTCGCCGACTTCAGCGGGGAGTTGATCGGGCCGCAGGACTCCGCGTACGCGGAGGCGCGCGCCGTCTACAACGCCATGATCGACCGGCGTCCGGCGCTCGTCGCGCGCTGCGCCGACGCCGCCGACGTCACGCGCACCATCGGCTTCGCCCGCCGCCACGGCCTTCCGCTCGCCGTGCGCGGCGGGGGCCACCACGGCGCGGGGCTCGGTACCTGTGACGGCGGGGTCGTCGCGGACCTGTCGCCGATGAACGCGGTCGAGGTCGACGCCGCCGCCCGCACCGTACGCGTCGGCGGCGGCGCCACCTGGGGCCTGGTCGACGCGGCCACGCACGAGCACGGCCTCGCCACGCCCAGCGGCATCATCTCCACCACCGGTGTCGGCGGGCTCGCGCTCGGCGGCGGCCTCGGCCACCTCACCCGCCGCTTCGGCCTGACCGTCGACAACCTCCTCGCCGCGGACGTCGTCCTGGCCGACGGCACACAGGTGCGCGCGGACGCCGACGAGAACACGGACCTGTACTGGGCAATCCGGGGCGGCGGCGGCAACTTCGGCGCCGTCACCGCGTTCACGTTCCGGCTGCACGAGCTGGCCACGGTCGTCGCGGGTCCCACCTTCTGGCCGGCCGAGCAGGGCGCCGAAGTCCTCGCCGCCTACCGGGACTTCATCCCGTCCCAGCCCCGCGACGTCAACGGCTTCTTCATGTACGCGACCGTGCCGCCCGCGCCGCCGTTCCCCGAGGAGCTGCACCTGCGCAAGGTGTGCGCCGTCGTCTGGTGCCACACGCACGACGACGCGGAGGCGGCGGGGAGGGCGATGGCCCCGTTCCTCGACGCGGTCCCCGAGCCGCTCCTCCACGCGGTCGCGCCGATGCCGCACCCGGCGCTGCAGTCGATGTTCGACGGGCTCTACCCGCCCGGCGACCAGTGGTACTGGCGGGCCGACTTCGTGCGGGACATCCCGGACGAGGCGGTGGCGCTGCACGCCAAGTTCGGGCCCGAGGTGCCGAGCATGCAGTCCACGATGCACCTCTATCCGATCGACGGCGCCGCGCACGACCACGCCGCCTCCGACACCGCCTTCCACTACCGGGACTCCCGGTGGGCGAGCGTCTACGCGGGCGTCGACCCCGACCCGGCCAACGCCCGGCTGATCAAGCGCTGGACGGTCGACTACTTCGAGGCGCTGCACCCGTTCTCGGCGGGCGGCGCCTACGTGAACATGATGATGGACGAGGGGCAGGAGCGCGTACGCGCAGGCTACCGGGGCAATTACGCCCGGCTCGCCCGTATCAAGGCGGCGCTCGACCCGGAGAACGTGTTCCGTCTCAACCAGAACATCGAGCCGGATCCGGCGGCCGGACCCTGACCTGACCTGGCCTGACCTGACCCGTCCCGGCCCGCCGTCGACGCGCCGGGTGCGCTCGGGGAACGTAGCGTGGCCCGCATGTGCTGGAGCGCGACGGCCGACCTCGTGGCGGGGAGCGCGATCACCGCCGTGGGGGTCGCCTGCGTGACGCGGGCCGCCCGGACCCGGCCGCGCGCCGTTCCGCTCGCGGCGCTCCCGCTGCTGCTCGGCGCGCACCAGATCACCGAGGCGGTGATCTGGAACGACAGCGGCGGTCACGGCCCCGCCGTCGTCGCCTGGGCGGTGATCGCCCTGCCGCTGCTTCCGCTCTGGATCCCGGCGGGGGTGCTGTGCGTGGCGCGGCCCCGGGCCCGCCTGCGGGTGTGGCCCCTGCTCGCGTGCGGGGTGGTGACCTCGGCCGCCCTCGCGTACGCCCTGGCGACGAGGACCGTCACCGCCACCGTCCGGGGCCACACCATGGCCTACGAGATCGGCCTGCCGCACGCCGGATTCCTCGTCGCCGGCTACCTCCTGGCCACGATCGGCTCCCTGCTCCTGTCCGGCGAGGCGGGCCTGATCCTGCTCGGCTCCCTGGTCGGGGCCGCCGCCGCCGTGTGCACGGCGCTCTGGCGGTGGGAGTTCGTGTCGACGTGGTGCGCGGCGGCGGCGGTGTGCTCGCTGGTGCTGTACGCGTGGACGCGCCGGGCGGCGGCAGCGGCGCCGGGCGCGCGCTGACGAACCCCCCTCACGGAGCAGGCCCTTGCTACTGGCATGCGCGAGAGTTAGAGTCTCTAACAGACGCAAGCAGCACTCACGCCATCGCCGTCAGGCCATTCAGGGGGTTCACCCATGACCAGCACCCAGTCACCGCACGTCGTCCTCGGTTCCGGCCCGGCCGGAACCGCCCTCGCCGAGGAGTTGGTGCGCCGCGGGCACCCTGTCCGGCTCGTCGACCGCAAGGGCGAGGGGTCCGAGCGGGCGGGCGTCGAGCGGTTCGCCGCCGACGTCGGCACCGCGCGGGGCGCGCGGGCCGCGGTGGCGGGGGCCGCCGTCGTGTACCACTGCGTCAACGTCGCCTACCACCTCCAGGTCGAGGCGATGCCGGGCATCCAGGAGGCCGTCATCGGGGCGGTCGAGGAGAGCGGGGCGCGCCTCGTCGTCCTCGACACGCTGTACCCGTACGGCGAGACCGGCGGCGCCGTGATGACGGAGGACTCGCCCTGGAACGCCACGTCCCGCAAGGGCCGGATGCGCGCGGACCTCGACGAGAAGTACCTGGCGGCGCACCGCGCGGGCCGCGCCCGGGTGGTGCTCGGCCGCTCCGCCGACTTCTTCGGGCCCGGCGTCCTGAACTCGACGCTCGGCGGCGCCGTCTTCCCGGCGGCGCTCGGCGGCGGCGAGGTCCCGGCCTTCGGCGACATCAGCCTGCCGCACAGCTACACGTACATCGGCGATGTCGCCGCCGGGCTCGCCACGCTCGGTGAACGCCCCGACGGCGACGGCCGCGTCTGGCACCTGCCGACCGCCCCGGCCCTGCCCACCCGCGAGATCCTGGCGATGGTGGAGCAGCGCACGGGCCGGCCCCTCGACCTCACGGTCATGGCGGAGCCGCGCCCGTTCGGCCCGTTCGACGAGCGGTTCATGGCCGAGTACGCCGAGATGTTCTACCAGCACACCGAGGTGCAGATCATGGACTCGACGGCCTTCGAGCAGCATTTCGGCGTACGCCCGACACCCCTGCCCGAGGCGCTGGACGCGACCCTCGCCTGGTACAGGGCCGCGCTGTGATCACAGGACAGGCTCAGCGCCTGATCTCCTTGATCTTGAGCATGCGCGTGATGACCTTGTCCAGCTCCGCGTCGTCGAAGACCTTCTTCCAGTCGTCGCGGACGATCGACTCGCGGCCGTAGTCCATCGCGATGAGGCAGGCGTCGGAGAACGGGTTGGAGCCCTTCAGGGTGTTGGCGAGGGCGACCTGGGTGTGGCCGAGGAGCATCGCGCGGGCCGCCTTCTCGGGGACGCCGACGGTGTGCACGGTCTCGTGCAGCGCCTCGGTGAGGAGCGCGCCGACCATGCAGGCGATGGTCTCGACGAGCGTCGGCTCCAGGACGGCGAGCTGCTTGACGGTGACCCAGTGGACATCGACGACGGGCGCGTACATGGAGCGGATGACGGCGTCGGCGAGCGCCTGCTTGCCGGCGTCGCCGCCCTCGTACGCGGCGACGACCTCCTGCGGCGCGGCGATGCCGCCGAAGGTGTCCTGCCACTCCTCCTTGGTGGTGCGCTCCAGGAAGACGGACGGGTGGCAGGGGTGCGCACAGGCGTAGTGCACGTCGTCACGGGCGAAGAGGAGGCCCGCGTACGCGGCGGCCGGGTCAAGCGTGAGGACGACGGTGCCCGGCTTCATCAGCGGGACGAGCTGCTCGGAGACGGTGCCGAGGACGATGTCCGGCACCGCGAGGATCACGACGTCG
Organism: Streptomyces sp. NPDC016845; assembly: GCF_044332585.1. Lineage (NCBI taxonomy): Bacteria > Bacillati > Actinomycetota > Actinomycetes > Kitasatosporales > Streptomycetaceae > Streptomyces > Streptomyces sp. NPDC016845. The sequence goes on from NZ_JBIRPI010000011.1 coordinate 118,543, forward strand.
GCCTCCTTGGCGGCGACGTCGGAGTCGGTGAGGTCGCGGCCGAGGGAGCGGATCAGCTCCTGCCCCTTCGGGGACGCCTCGCTGAACAGGACCCGGAAGTCGCTGTCGACCAGGTTGTTGGAGACACGCTGGCCCATCTTGCCGGCGGCCCCGATGACGGCGACTGTCTTGTTCTCGGTGGCCATGGTCATTCGCTCCTCAGAGGGGTGTGCGGAAGGGTGTTGCTCAGGAGAGTGGTGATGCTGTGCCGCGTCCACTGGTGTTCGAGCCGGGCGGTGGCGTCGAAGCCCTCGTCCTGCCACGGGAGCCAGTGCTCCACGATCTGGTTGAGGCCGCGCTCGTCGGGGCGGACCGCGGCGGTCAGGCCCGCGTGGTCGAGCAGCCCCGTGCCGAGCGGGCAGCCCGCGTAGGTGAAGCCGACCCAGCCGTCGCGGCGGGTGAAGGCGAAGTCCTTGACGTGGACGTTCACCACGTACGGGGCGGTCGCCGCCACCACGTCGGCGGGGCGCTCCAGGCGGGCCACGCTGTTGCCGGGGTCGAGGACGACACCGAGGTGTGGGGTGTCGACGCCCTTGACGACGGACAGGAGGTCGTCGGTGGACACCTGCTCATACGTCTCCAGGCCGAGGGTCACACCTGCCGACACGTATGCGGGCAGCGCCTGCCGCAGCAGGGTGACGGCCTCGTCGACCGACGGCCGGTGGTCGGCCGTGTTCATCATCGAGCGGACGAGCGTCACGTCCAGCCGCCCGGCCATGTCGAGGTACTTGGCCAGGTGCTCGGGGCGGACGCCCCTCGTGCCGAGTTCCAGGCGCAGGCCCAGGTCACGGGCGGCGTCGCGGACGTCGGCGAGGCGCGCGGCGTCGTACGTCTCGATGTCCGGGTAGTCGCAGATCTGGAAGACCTGACCGCCCAGCTCCTTGGTGTCGACGAGCATGTCGAGCAGGGAGAGCGGCTTGGGCGCGCGTCCGGAGATCCGCCAGAAGTAGGCGTAGGTGCTGATGCCGTACGCCATCACGCCACCGCCGTACGGGAGGTGAGCGCCTCGGCCTCGTCGAGGATCGCGCCCACCGCCGCCGGGTCGTGGGCGAAGCGGCCGAGGAAGAGTCCGCCCGCGGAGCCGCCGAGGCGGGTGAGCAGGCCGGGCCCGGCGCTGCCGCCGTAGATGACGGTCGAACCGGCGTGCTGGGGGCGGGAGTCGAGCCACTCCCCCAGCGCCGCGCACACCGTGGTGATGTGCTCGGGCGAGGCGGGCTCGGGGGCGCCGATCGCCCACTGCGGCTCGTAGGCGAGGACGACCTTGCCACGCATGCCGTACAGCAGGCGGGCGGCCTCGGCGACGGTACGGCGGGCGGCCTCCGCCGGCTCGACGGGGTCGAGTTCTCCGACGCACAGGACGGGAACCAGCCCGTTGCGCAGGGCGGCGGCGGTCTTCGCGGCGACGACCGTGTCCCCCTCGCCGTAGAGGCGGCGCCGCTCGGCGTGGCCGACCTCGGCGTACCGGCAGCCGATCTCCTTCAGGTACGGCCCCGACACCTCGCCCGTGTACGCGCCGACGTCCTCCGTGGCGACGTCCTGCGCGCCCACGTCGACGCCGCTGCGCGCGAGGATCCCCGCCACGGGCACGATCGCCGGGAAGGCGGGCAGCACGAACAGGCGGGCCGCGCCGCTCGTGACGGCCGGGTGCCGGTCGGCCAGCTGGACGACCTTGCGCGCCCAGTTGAGGGTCTCGTGGTGGCCGAAGTACATCTTCAGGCTCACCCCGAGCAGGACGGGGGACGTCATCAGGCGGCCGCCTCGGACTCGTTCTCGTAGTCGCTCATCAGGCGGACCTTCGCGGCGGACGGCGAGGAGTCGTCGAAGCGGTAGGTCAGCCACTCGGCGGCGAGGCGGCGGGCCAGTTCGAGGCCGACGACGCGCTGGCCGAAGGTGAGGACCTGCGCGTTGTTGGAGAGCACCGCGCGCTCGACGGAGAAGGAGTCGTGGGCGGTGACGGCGCGGACGCCCTTGACCTTGTTCGCGGCGATCGCGACACCCAGTCCTGTGCCGCAGACGAGCAGCGCCCGGTCGGCCTCGCCGCGCGCGACCAGCTCGGCGGCGGCGATGGCGACCTTGGGGTAGGCGGTGTGCCCGTCGGCGTCCACACCGACGTCGGTCACGGAGGCGACCAGGCCGCTCGCCTCGAGGTCCGCCTTGAGGGCTTCCTTGTACTGGAATCCGGCGTCGTCGCAGCCGACGACGATCCGCAGCTTCTCACTCATGGGTGCGTGTCCTTCGTGGGGTTACTTGCAGGTGGTGAGCGCGCCGTGCACGGCGCGGACGATCAGGGCGAGGGAGTGCGCGCCCGCGTCGGGCGTGCCGAGCGACTTCTCGGCGTGCGGCCGGGCGCGGCCCATGCGGGGCAGGAGGTCTGCGGTGGCGCGGGCGGCGCGCTCGGCGGCGTCGGCGGCCGTGCCCCACGCGGTGGCGAGGTGGGCCCCGGCCGAGACCTGCTGGTCGAGCGTCTCGGCGAAGGGAACGAGCACGTCCACCATCGTCTTGTCGCCGACCTCGGCGCCGCCGGTCCTGCGGACGTTCTCGGACGCCTTCAGGACTCCGTGGGCGACGGTCGCCGGGGTCGGCCGTCCGGTGTCGCCGAGCGCGTCGGCGAGGGCGCGCAGGACGATGCCCCACAGCGCGCCCGAGGTGCCGCCCGCCTTGTCGGCCCAGGCGTCTCCGGCGGCGGTCAGGAGCGTACGGGCGCCCGCCCCTGCCCCGCCTGCCTCGCGGGCGGCGGCGTAGGCGGCGCCCGAGCCGCGCCGCATGCCGATGCCGTGGTCGCCGTCCCCGGCGACGGCGTCGATGCGGCCGAGCTCGTCGGCGTGCGTGTCGACGGTCTCCGCGAGCAGGCGCAGGGCGTCGAGGGCGGTGGCGGCGGCCCGGCGGGACTCCTCGCTCGCCTCTGCTCGGGGCGCGGTGCCGATCTCGGCCTCGTACACCTCCTCCTCGGTGACCACGGCCGCGACCGGGGCGGCGCCCTTGCGGTAGGCGGGGGTGTCGGCCGGGGCGGTCCACAGCGGTTCGAGGGTGGCGTCGAGCCAGGTCAGGGTGAGGGAGACGCCGGCCATGTCGAAGCTGGTGACGAGTTCGCCGACCTCCGGGTCGACCGTCTGCACGCCCGCCTCGGCGAGGAGCTGGGCCACGCGCCGGTAGACGACGAAGAGCTCCTCGTACTTGACGGAGCCGAGGCCGTTGAGGATGACGGCGGCGCGCTGCCCGTCCGGGGTGGTGACACCCTCGGGCAGCTCCTTCAGAAGCGCGGAGACGAGGAGTTCGGCCGCCTCGTCGGCGGAGGGCACGGCGGCTTCGCCGATTCCGGGTTCGCCGTGGATGCCGAGGCCGACGGCCATCCGGTCCTGCGGGACGGAGAACAGCGGGTGGTCGGCGCCCGGCAGGGTGCAGCCGGAGAAGGCGATGCCGAAGGAGCGGGTCCGGGCGTTGGCGTGCGCGGCGGCGTCGGTCACCTCGTCGAGGGACAGGCCCTGCTCGGCGGCGGCCGCCGCGGCCTTGAAGACGGGCAGGTCGCCCGCGATGCCGCGGCGCTTGTGGGCCTCGTCGGGGGCGGCGCTGGAGAGGTCGTCGGTGACGGCGAAGGCGCGGGTGGGGACGGACTCGGCGGTGAGGCGTTCGGCGGCCTGGCCGAAGTGGAGGACGTCGCCCGCGTAGTTGCCGTAGAGGAGGAGGACGCCGCCGCCGGACTCGGCGGCCCGTGCCACGTTGCGTATCTGCTGGGCGGAGGGCGAGGCGAAGACGTTGCCGACAGCGGCGCCGTGCGCGAGGCCCTGGCCGACCAGGCCGGAGAAGGCCGGGTAGTGCCCGGAGCCGCCGCCGATGACGACGGCCACCTGGCCCGGCGTCTTCGCGGTGGCCCGCACCACGCCGCCGGGAACGGGGCGCACCCAGCGCCGGTGGGCGGCGGCGAACCCTTCGAGGGCTTCGTCGGCGAAGGCGGCGGGGTCGTTGTAGAGGCGGGTCATCGCTGGTTCTCCGCGAGTGCAGGGGTGGTGGACGGGGAGTCGGGGGTACGGGCGGCGAGCCAGATCATCAGCGCGGCGGAGAGCAGCATGAAGGCGCCGACGAGGTAGAGCGGTACGTAGTAGCCGCCGGTCCAGTCCTTGAGCCAGCCGGTGATGTAGCTGGAGGCGAAGCCCGCGATGTTGCCCGCCGTGTTGATCAGGGCGATGCCGGCCGCGGCGGCCGCTCCGGTGAGGAAGCGGGAGGGGACGGCCCAGAAGACCGGGAGCGCGGCGAAGATCGAGCAGGCGGTGACCGTGATGACGGCGACGGTGGCGGCGGGCGAGCCCATGTAGAGGGCGAGCGGGATGGTGACACCGCCGACGATCGCGGGCCCTGCCACGTGCCAGGTGCGAGTGCCGTGCCGGGTGGCGTGGCGCGTCCAGAAGAAGAGGACGATGGCGGCGGGCAGGTACGGGATCGCGGTGATCCACGCCTTGTCCATCACGCTGAACGTGGTGTCGTACTGGTCCTGGAAGCCGTTGATGATCGTCGGCAGGAAGAACGCGAGCGCGTAGAGCCCGTAGACGAAGCCGAAGTAGACGACGGCGAGGATCCAGACGCGGGTGTTGGTGAACGCCCGCTTCAGGTCGCCCTTGGCGTGGCCTCCGTCGTTGCCACCGTCGTTGCCACCGTCGTGGCCGCCGTCGTTGCCGCCGTCGTGGCCGGTCTTCCCGGCGTTCTCGGCGGCCAGCTCCTTGGTGAGCCAGTCGCGCTCGCCGGGCGTCAGCCACTTCGCGTCGGCCGGGCGGTCGATCAGGTAGAACCAGGCGATGACGCCGAGCAGGATCGCCGGGATCGACACGAACAGGAACATCACGCGCCAGCCCTCGAGGCCGAACAGGCCGTGGTGGCCGATCAGCCAGCCCGCGAGCGGGGCGCCGAAGACGGTGGTCAGCGGCTGGGCGAGGTAGAAGAGGCCGAGGATCTTGGTGCGGTGGCGGCTCGGCACCCACTGGCTCAGGAAGAGGATCGCGCCGGGGAAGAACCCGGCCTCGGCGACGCCGAGGAGGAAGCGCAGCGTGTAGAGGCCGCCGCTGCTGTTCACCCAGGTGAAGAGGAGCGACACGATGCCCCAGGTGACCATGATCCGGGCCAGCCAGCGGCGGGCGCCGAACCGGTGCAGGGCCATGTTGCTGGGGACTTCCAGGACGATGTAGCCGAGGAAGAAGATCCCGGAGGCGAAGCCGAACTGGGCGGCGGTCAGGGCCAGGTCCTGGCCCATTCCGTTGGGCTCGGCGAACGACACCGCGGTGCGGTCCAGATAGTTCACGAAGAACATCAGGGCCACGAACGGGACGAGGCGGATCGAGATCTTCTTGATCGCCGACGTCTCGACGGCTGATCTCGCCTCCGTCGTCACGGGCGGCGCGGTGCTGGCAGGCATGGCGACTCCTCGGCTCGCCGGACAGCTCTGTCCGGACTTGGGTCACTCTCGGCGCAAGCGGCGGGCAGCGGAGGCTGTCCTCGCCGGTGGGGGCCGATCTGCGTGTCACGCTATGCCTGATTCGCAAATTGGTCACCAATTTACCAATGTGGCGAGCGTCGCACTTGCCGCTGCTGGTTGAACCCTTGACAAAGCTGGCTGCCAGGGATGACGCGCGAGGGGGCGGGCGGCCGTCTGGTCTACTGGTGACCGTGACCAGTCAGCCCGCCTCCGCCACGCCCGGCGACCAGCCCGACCTCGCCCGACTCCTGCGCCCCGTCGTGCGCGAGTCCTCGGTGAGCGAGGTCGCCAAGCGCCTCCTCGACCACCTCTCCGCGGGCAACATCCGGCCCGGGACCCGGCTGCCCGCCGAGCGCCAGCTCGCCGAGGCGCTCGGCGTCGCGCGCTCCAGCGTCCGGGGCGCGCTGTCCGCGCTCGACGTGCTCGGCATCATCGAGATCCGCCCCGGTTCGGGCTCGTACGTGCGCGAGGGCACCTCGGAGTTCCTGCCGCGCGCCATCAACTGGGGCCTGATGCTGGGTCAGCGCCGGACGAGGGACCTGGTCGAGGTCCGCACCTACATGGAGGGTGTGTCGGCCCGGCTCGCCGCCGAACGGGCGACGGACGAGGACGTGGCCCGTCTGGAGGAGCACCTGCGCCACATGCGGGAGGCGGGCAGCGACGTCAAGGCGTTCATCGATGCCGACATCGCCTTCCACCTGGAGTGCGCGAGCATCGCCCGCAACACGGTCCTCAGCGACATCCTGCACTCCATCCGGGCGCTGCTCCAGGTGTGGATGGAGCGGGTCAGCGACATCGAGGGCACGGTCAGCGGCACCCTGTGCGAGCACGACGCCGTGCTGAAGGCGATCCGCGACCGGGACCCGGAGGCGGCGGACCGGGCGATGGCCGAGCACATGCGGATGGCCAGCGCGCGGCTGCGGGAGTCTGTGGAGGTCTAGGGCTTTCAAAACCCTGAGGCTCTCCGACTCTCCGACTCTCCGACTCTCCGGCTCTTAGGCTCTAGAGCCCTGAGGCCCTAGCTGAACGTCCGGCGGTACGCCTGTGGGCTGACGCCAGTCGTGCGCTTGAAGCGGTCGCGGAACGCGGTCGGCGAGCCGAAGCCGACCTGCGCGGCGATCCGTTCCACGGGATGCCCGGTCGTCTCGAGCAGATGCTGGGCCTGCCGGATGCGGGCGCGGTGCAGCCACTGCAGCGGGGTGGTACCGGTCTGCTCGCGGAAGCGGCGCATCAGCGTTCGGGTACTGACACCCGCGCGGGCGGCGATGTCGGCGAGGGTGAGTTCGCTGTCCAGGTGGTCGCGGAGCCAGTCGAGCAGCGGCTCGAAGGAGGCGCCCCGCGGTGCGGGGGCCGGGGTGTGGTCGTGGACGATGAACTGCGCCTGGCCGCCCTCGCGTTCGAGCGGCATGACGGAGAGCCGGGCCGCGTCTGCGGCCACCGCCGAACCGTAGTCGCGGCGGATCATGTGCAGGCACAGATCGAGTCCGGCGGCGGCGCCGGCCGAGGTGAGGATCTGCCCGTTGTCGACGTAGAGGACGTCGGGGTCGACCTTCACCTCCGGGTAGGAGGCGGCGAGCAGGTCCGCCGCGATCCAGTGGGTAGTCGCCCGCAGCCCGTCCAGAAGTCCGGTGGCGGCGAGCGGGAAGGTGCCCGCGCAGATGGAGGCGATACGGGTGCCTCGCCCGGCCGCCGCCCGGAGCGCGTCATGGACGGCGGGTGACAGCGGGGCCGTGGGCGCCGCGGTGCCGGGCACGATGATCGTGTCGGCGCCCTTGAGACCCTCCAGGCCCCGGTGCGCGCGGATCGTGAACGTACCCGCGTCCACGTCCTCCCGCTCCGCGCAGACGCGGACCTGGTAGCCGGGTCTGCCGTCCGGGAGGCGGGTGCGGCCGAAGACCTCGATCGGAGTGGACAGATCGAAGGGGATCACGTGGTCGAGGGCGAGGACGGCGACGAGGTGCATGGCGAGAACATAGCGCGTGGCCGAGTTACCGCCACCGCCTGATGCCGTGTGCGCGGGTCGGAAACCGCTGCTGAAGCGGCTTGGCGTTATCCCGTTGGCACTCGGCATCAATGCCACTGGGAGCGGCGTCCGCGAGTGCTTAACGTCGGCATGAGCCCGGCGCGGACCGGGCCCGTCGCACGCGAAGGAACCTCCCTCATGCACGTCCAGATCGTCCTCTTCGACGGTTTCGATCCGCTCGATGTCGTCGCCCCGTTCGAGGTCCTGCACGCGGGCGGTGCCGCGTCCGGCGGCGCCGTCGGCGTGGAGCTGGTCTCCGCCGAGGGCCCGCGCGAGGTGGGCAGCGGGACCGGCGGGCTCACGCTGCGGGCGACGGGCACTCTCGACCCGGCGCGCGCCGGAGTCGTCCTCGTGCCCGGCGCCTCGGGACCGGTCGAGGAGAGCGGCACGGCCGAGCCCGCCATTCCCGTCCTGCTCGGCCGCACCCTGGACACCGCTCTCCCCGCGCTGCTCGGGGCCGCGATGGGCAACCCCGAGGTGACCGTCGCCACCGTCTGCGGCGGCTCGCTCGTCCTGGCCGTCGCGGGACTCATCGAGGGCCGCCACGCCACCACGCACCACATGGGCCTCGACCTGCTCGACGCCACCGGCACGCACGCGGTGCGGGCCCGCGTCGTCGACGACGGCGCCCTGGTCACCGGCGCGGGCGTCACCTCCGGCCTCGACCTGGCCCTCCATCTGCTGGAGCGCGAGGTCGGTCCGCAAGTCGCGCACGCCGTCCAGGAGTTGTTCGCCCACGAGCGTCGGGGCACGGTGTGGCGCGCCGAGGGCCCGGCGCCCGTCGCGTTCTGAGCACCCACCCGATCCGCCGCACCGCACCCCGTTGAGTGAAGAGGCACCCCGTTGAGTGAAGAGAGAGACGAAGTGTCCGTCGAAGGCATCTGGGACCTGTCCGTCGCGACCCCGATCGGCACGATCGACGCCGTCGTGGAGTTGCGTGAGGACGGCTCCGGGATCACCGGCAGCGCACACGGGGCGGGCCAGGAAGTGCCGCTCACGGAGGTGTCGCTGACCGGCGACCGGCTCAGCTGGAAGCAGGCCGTCACCAGGCCCATGCGGCTGAACCTGGTGTTCGCCGTGACCGTCGACGGCTCGACGATGAGCGGCACTTCGCGCGCGGGGCGGCTGCCCGCCTCGAAGGTCAGCGGCGTGCGCCGCGCCGACGCTCCGGGCGCGGGCCGCCGACCATGACGAAATTCCTGCTCAGCCTGCACGTCCTCGCCGCTGTGCTGACCGTAGGGCCGGTCACCGTCGCCGCGAGCATGTTTCCCAGGACCTGGCGGCAGGCGCTCGCGTCACCGGGCGAGGCCGAACCGGTGTCGACGCTGGGCACGTTGCACCGCATCTGCCGGGTCTACGCCGGGATCGGCATCGCCGTACCGCTGTTCGGGTTCGCGACGGCGAGCAGCCTGGGCGTGCTCGGCAGCGCCTGGCTGATCGTCTCGATCCTGCTGACGGCGGCGGCCGCCGCGGTCCTGGCGCTGCTGATCCTGCCCGCGCAGGAAGCGGCGCTCGGCGCGGTGCGGCAGTCCGGCGCGCCGCCCCTCCCCCGCAGCGCGGCTCAACTGGCAGCCCTCACCGGAGCGTTCAACCTGCTGTGGGCGACGGTCACGGTCCTGATGATCGTCCGCCCCGGTTCCACGACAGGGGCGTGACGGGGCGGCTGCGACCTCCGGGGGCTCCCGGCCGGGCGGCGGCCGGACGGGACCGCTCCCGCCGTGACCGGTTGAACACCTGACGAACACCCGGCGAAGCCCGGCGGCAGGACCCGCCGCCGCGCCGGGCGGGTCCGTACCGTCGCTTCATGAGCTGGCTCGAGATCTCCCTCACCGCCGCGGGGCTGCTGCTCGGTGCCGTCTCGATCCTCACGCCGTTCGTCGCCGACCGGCGGGCGCGGCGCAGCAGGCGGATCGGCTTCCGCAAGCAGATGGACATCGCGATAGGCCACAACGGTCAGGTCAGCGGGGCCGATCCGCGGCTCGGCCTCTTCAACGACCTGCCCGCGATGCGGGACGCGACGCTCGTGCTCCTGCGCGTCGAGAACGACGGCTCGCGCCACATCGAGGAGTCGGACTACATCGACCCCTCGACGCAGTACGGGCTGACCGCCGAGTTCCCGGGGCGGCGCATCGAGGCGCAGGACGTCACGCTGCCCGAGGAACACACCAACCTGATGGGCTACTTCGAGAACCAGCCGGGGCTGCTCGTCGCCGGGCCGAGCACCCTGCGCGTTCCGCGCGTACCGCTGAAGCCGGGCGCGCACTACAAGATCCTGGTGCTGCTCACGGGCGGCCAGGAGGGCGATCCGGTCACCGTCACCGGGGACCTCAAGGACGGCACGCTCCACGAGAACCACAGCCTCACCCCGGACGAGAAACCGCCGGTCTTCAGCAGGCAGGCCCGCTGGACGACGGTCATGCTCGGCCTCGCGCTGATCGCGGCGGCCACGCTGCCGCTGCTCGTGCCGCCACCACTGCCGGACGACTGCGAGACCGGGTCGCTGCGGCTCACGGGGTCGACGGCGTTCGCTCCGGTCATGAGCGAGCTGGCGACGAAGTACCGGGAGCACTGCGACGACCGCCCCGACATCACGGTGGTCGCGCACGGCAGCCGCACCGGGGTACGCGAACTCGCCCTGTCCGACGGCGAAACCGACGACGACGGGGCGACCGTCGTCGCGTTCTCGGACGGGCCGCGCCCGGCGAGCTACCGGCGGCTGAGCGAGAACCGCGTCGCCGTGTCCCTGTTCACGCTGCTCGTCCACGACGACGTACGGCTGACGAACCTGTCCGTCGCCGACGTGCGCCGCCTCTACCGGGGCGAGATCCGCAACTGGAGCATGCTCGACGGGCCCGACCTGCCCGTCGTCCTGGTCAGCCGCACCTCCGGGTCCGGCACCCGCAGCGCGCTGTCCGCCCGGGTCCTCGCGGGCGCCGACGAACCGCCCGCCTCCTCCGACGACTGTGTGACGCGCACGGTCCGCGCCGCGCCCGTCCTGCGCTGCGAGCTCGACTCGACGGAACAGGTCATCTCCACCGTGGCCCGCACCCCGGGCGCCCTCGGCTACAGCGAACTGCGCGCCGCGTCACCGCCGGACGCGCCGGGCGGAGTGCACCCCGTCACCCTCGACGGACGCACGCCCGACCCGGACCGGCTCACCGGCAGCGGCTACCCGTACCGCGAGATCGAGTACGCGTACACCTACGGCCGCCCGCCCGCGGACTCGCTGGCGTCCAGCTTCCTCGCCTACGCGATCGACAACGGGACCGGCAAGGGCGTGGTCGCCACGCACGGCCATCTGCCGTGCGGGACGGCGGTGGGGCTGCGGGTGTGCGGAGGGGCGGACTAGGGCCTTTCGTCCTTCGGATGGTTCGGGTAGCGCACGAAGAGGATGCCGTGGACGTCGCCGTCGGGTGCGGCGTAGCGGTGCGGGGCGTCGGCACGCCAGTGGGCCTGACCGCCCGGGCCGACCGTCTGCGGCGCGTCGGGCAGGCCGACGACGGCGGTGCCGGAGAGGACCATCAGGCTCTCCGTGGTGTGCGGGACGTGTGCGGCCGAGTCCTGGGTGGCGCCGTCGGCGATGGTGATCCGGAAGACGTCGGTGGCGGCGTCGGCGTCCTCGTACCGCTCCAGGAGTACGGCGGTGACGGCGCTTCCGGAGACGCCGCCCGCGCCTTCGCGCACGCCGGGCGGCGGATCGTCCAGAACGGCGGAGAGCGGGCTGCCGAGCGCGGTGGTCAGTGCGTAGAGCGTCTCCAGGGTCGGGTTGCGCAGGCCGCTCTCCAGCTCGGAGAGGGTGCCCTTGCCGACGCCGGAGCGGCGGGCCAGCTCCGACAGGGAGAGGCCGCGCTCCTGGCGCAGCGCCTTGAGCCTGCGTCCCACTTCGTCGTGGAGACCCATCCCGCGCCCCTCCGGTCCCGTGTTGGTTGACGGTTCGACATCCGCATCCCTAGTGTTCCACATACAGAACGTTCCATTTATGGAACGCACGGAGCGCATGCACGGAAGGCGACTGCCCCATGTCCCTCCTTTCCCACCTCACCCGCGTACGCGCCCTCGCGCCGCCCTCGGCGGTGGCGGCGGGGCTGATCGCCGTCACCGTCGGTGTGACCAGTTCGGCGGCGCTCGTCTTCACGGCGGCGCGGGCCGCGGGGGCGGACGCGCGGGAGATCTCGTCGTGGATGCTCGCGCTCGGCGTCGGTCTCGCCGTGACGTGCGCCGGGCTCTCGCTGCGGTTCCGGGCGCCCGTGGTGACCGCGTGGTCGACGCCCGGCGCGGCGCTCCTGGCCACCGGGCTCAGCGGGGTGTCGATGGGGAAGGCGATCGGGGCGTTCGTCTTCAGCGCGGTGCTGATCCTGGTGAGCGGGCTCACCGGGTGGTTCGCCCGCGTCATGGACCGCATCCCGGTGCCGCTCGCGGCGGCGCTGCTCGCGGGGGTGCTGCTGCAGTTCGGCACGGGGCTGTTCGCGGAGATGGACGGCGCCTTCGCCATCGCGTTCCCGATGTTCGTGCTCTACCTGTCGGCGCGGAAGCTGCTCCCCCGGTACGCGGTTCTGCTCGCCCTGGGCGGCGGCGTCGTGGCATCGGCCCTGACGGGCGGCTGGCACCTGGAACGAGTCCAGCTCTCCCTCGCGCACCCGGTGTTCACGGCACCGGAGTTCGACTGGAAGGTGCTGATCAGCGTCGGCGTACCGCTCTTCGTCGTCACGATGGCCTCCCAGAACCTGCCGGGCGTCGCGGTACTGCGCGCCTCCGGGTACGAGGTTCCCGTCTCGCCCCTGCTGACGTGGACCGGGGCGGTGCAGGCGGTGCTCGCCCCGTTCGGCGCGTTCGGCATCAACCTGGCGGCGATCACCGCGGCGATCTGCACGGGCGAGGAGGCCCACCCGGACCGCGAACGCCGCTTCCTCGCCGCGGTCTGGGCGGGCGTCTTCTACCTCTGCATGGGCCTGCTCGGCGCCACCGTGGCATCCCTGCTGGTCGCGATGCCGCACGCCCTGGTCATGGCTGTCGCGGGCATCGGCCTCCTCGCCACCATCGAGGCATCCCTGGCCTCGGCCCTCTCCGACCCGACCGCCCGCGAGGCCGCGGTGGTCACCTTCCTGGCCACCGCCTCCGGCGTGACCCTGCTCGGCATCGGCTCGGCGTTCTGGGGCCTGCTGGCGGGGGTACTCACCAGCGCGGTGGCGGCATTGAGCCGCCGAGAGCGGGCGAAGCGGAGCCCAGCCGCATCCCAGCCGGGGGCATCTGCGCGAACGGGGGGTTGAGGCTCGGCCGGGAGCGAGACCTGCACCGCGACCCCGCACCGGCCAACTCGTCGGAGACGCCGCGAGCGCTGCTCCGAGGCCCCGCACCCGGAGCGCCTGCGCAAACAGGAAGCCGAACCTCGGCCGGAAGACAGCCCGATACCGCGACCCCACACCGATCAGCACAGCGGAGACACCCACGCGAACAAGAGACCCGGATCCCGCAGCCCAAGACGCCCCCGCAAACAAGAAGCTGAGCCTCGGCCAGGAGACACCCGATACCGCGCCCCCACACCGATCAGCACAGCGGAGACACCCACACGAACAAAGGACCCGGACCCCGCAACCCGGGCAGTCGTCCGGGCGGCGCCCGAGCGCCCGACAACCCGTCGGCGGCAATTCAGCCCCTGCCCCCGGCGCCCCGCCACCGCGACCCGGCCGCGACCCCTCCCCTCAGGCACGCCCGTCAGGCACGCCCGTCCGGCACACCGGCCATGCACACCCCCGCGAACCGCCGCGTGAACTCCCCCCACGCCGCCGCCATCGCCCCCTCGTCCGCCTCCGCCCGCGCGCGCAGCGCATCCCGGTCCACACCCCGCGCCGCGAGGCGGTCGCGGTCCCATGTCGCGATGCGGGACGCCTCCGCCTCCGGGTGGAACTGGGCGCCCCAGGCCCGCGCGCCGACCCGGAACGCCTGGTGGGGGCAGGCCTCGCTGGACGCCAGCCAGACCGCTCCCGGCGGGAGACGGGTGATCGCGTCGACGTGGCGTTCGATCGCGGGGACCGTGTCGCCCAGAGCGTGCAGCAGCGGGTCGTCCGCGGCCTCCGGACGGAGGCGGATCGGGATGCTGCCGTACTCGGGGCGGCCGTGCTCAGGGCGTACGGTGCCGCCCGCCACCTGCGCGAGCATCTGGCCGCCGAGACAGATGCCGAGGAAGGGGGTGGCGCCGGCGAGCGCCTGCCGCACCAGGGCGCGGGTGGCGGGGAGCCAGGGGGCGCGCTCGTCGTCGTCGGGCAGGTAGCCGCCCCCGAGCACCACCAGCGGGCGTCCGCCGAGCGTGCCGGGCAGGTCCTCACCCTCGTACGGGCGCAGCACCCGCACGTCGAGGCCCGCCTCGCGCAGCCAGGCACCGACCCGGCCGGGCCCGCCACCCGGGGTGTGCTGAATCATCAGGACCGTCGGCATGTCTCACTCCCCTGCTTTCTCCCCGCGCAGCAGATCAGGGCCCCGCACACCCCGTCAACAACACCGTCGCACCCGTACGCTGAGACGCATGTCCCACCCTTCAGACGCGTCAGCCGCCGCAGCACGCCGCACCGGCCGCCGCGCGGCCCAGGAGCGCCGCCGGTCCGCCCAGCTCAGCGAGGTCACCCTCGATGACGGACGCGTCGTGGTGATCAAGCGGGCCGAGACCGACGGCGTCCCCGGCGCACTCCGCGCCGAGGCCGCCGGGCTGCGCTGGCTCGCCGCCGCGAAGACCGTCGCCGTACCCGAGGTGCACAGGCAGGACGACGCTGACGCCGCCGACGACGACGAGTGGCTGGTGACCGACCGGGTGGCCGAGGGACGGGCGACCGCCCGGAGCGCGGCCCGGTTCGGACGGGACCTCGCCGCACTGCACGCCACCGGCGCCCCCGCCTTCGGCGCCCCGCCCCCCGGCGGGCCGGAGGACGCGGCCATCGGCCTCGCCCCGATGCGCAACGTCCCCGGCGACGACTGGCCACGCTGGTACGCCGAGCACCGCGTACTGCCGTACGTACGGCTCGCGGTCGACGGCGGCAGCCTCACACCCGCCGAGTCCGACACCGTCGAGAAGACCCTCGACCGGCTCCCCGAACTGGCCGGCCCCGCCGAACCGCCCGCCCGGCTCCACGGCGACCTGTGGAACGGAAACGTGCTGTGGGGCCAGGACGGCGCCGCATGGCTGATCGACCCGGCCGCGCACGGCGGCCACCGCGAGACCGACCTGGCGATGCTGCACCTGTTCGGCGCACCGCACCTGGACCGGATCCTCGACGGCTACCAGGAGGCGGCACCGCTCGCGGACGGCTGGCGGGACCGCGTCCCGCTGCACCAGATCTTCCCGCTGCTCGTGCACACGGTGCTCTTCGGCCGCGGTTACGCCGAGCAGGCCCTGACCGCGGCCCGGCGGCAACTGACGCGCTGACCCTATGAACTGACGCCCCGTCAGGTTAAGCTCCGCCGCATGACTTCCACGGTGGTCTGGGGCACCGGCAACGTGGGCCGCGCGGCGATCCGAGCCGTCGACGCCCACCCCGGGCTCGAACTCTCCGGCGTGCTCGTGCACGACCCCGCCAAGGACGGCCGCGACGCGGGCGACCTGGCCGGTCTCGACCACGCCCTCGGTGTCGCCGCGACGACCGACGTCGACGCGGTGCTCGCTCCCCGGCCGGGTGCGGTCTTCTACGCCGCCTCCGGCGACCTGCGCCCCGACGACGCCCTCGCCGACATCTGCCGCGCCCTGCGCACCGGCGCGGTCGTCGTCAGCCCCGCCCTCTACCCCCTCTACGACCACCGGAGCGCGCCCCCGGACTTCACCGACCCGGTGCACGCCGCGATCGAGGAGGGCGGCGGCTCCCTGTTCGTGTCCGGCGTCGACCCCGGCTGGGCCAACGACGTACTGCCCCTCCTGGTCAGCGGCCTCGGCACCCGCGTCGACGTGCTGCGCTGCCAGGAGATCTTCGACTACTCGGCGTACGACCAGGAGGACTCCGTCCGCGATCTCGTCGGCATGGGGCACCCGATGGAGTACGAGCCGCTGATGCTCGCCGAGACCGTCCCCACCATGGTCTGGGGCGGACAGCTGCGCCTCATGGCCCGCGCGCTCGGCGTCGAGCTCGACGAGATCCGCGAGACGCTGGAGCGCCGCCGCCTGGAGTCCGACGTGACGACCGCCGCCATGGGCGACTTCGCGGCGGGCACCCAGGGCGCCGTCCGCTTCGAGGTGCAGGGGATCGTGGACGGCGAGGTCCGCATCGTCGTCGAGCACGTCACCCGCATCCACCCCTCCTGCGCGCCCGACTGGCCGCTGCCGCCCGGCGGCGGGGCCGGCGCGCACCGCGTCGTCGTGGAGGGCCGCCCACGGATCGAGGTCACCGTGCAGGCCACCGACGAGGGCGGCAACCACGCGGCGGGCGGCAACGCGACCGCCGTGGGACGGCTCGTCGGCGCGATCGACTGGCTCGTGGCACAGCCGCCCGGTCTCTACGACGCCCTCGACGTGCCCGTACTGCCCGCCACCGGCCGACTCGGGAGGAAGCAACCATGAGGATCGAGCCATGAGGATCGACATCCCGGACGGCGAGGAGCCCATCCCCTACGTGTGGGGCGAGATGGTGCCCGGGATCGGGCCCGCGGCGGCCCGGTTCTCGATGGCGGTCTACGACCACTCGTCCCTCGGCCTGCGCGAGTTCGAGGCGGCCCGGCTGCGCGTCGCGCAGATCAACGGCTGTCTGTTCTGCCTGGACTGGCGCACCGAGCGGGACGGCGAGAAGGTCGAGGCGTCCTTCGTCGACGCGGTGGAGGGCTGGCGGGACACCACCGCGTTCGACGAGCGGACCCGGCTCGCCGCCGAGTACGCGGAGCGGTACACCCTCGACCACCACGGGCTCGACGACGCGTTCTGGGAGCGGATGACCGCCCACTACAGCCAGGCGGAGATCGTGGAGCTGAGCATGGCCATCGGCTCGTGGCTGGCGTTCGGCCGCCTCAACCACGTACTGGGCCTCGACACGGTGTGCGCCCTGCCCAAGCCCTGAACCGGGCTCGGGCAGGGGACGGCGGGGTTCTCACAGATCAGCCGCGATGATCTTCTCGATGTTGCGCTCGGCGAGCGCCGTGATCGTCACGAACGGGTTGACGCTCGTGTTGCCCGGGATCAGCGCGCCGTCGATGACGTACAGGCCCGGACAGCCGTGCAGACGCCCGTAGTTGTCGGTCGCCCTGCCGAGGACCGCGCCGCCCAGCGGGTGGTACGTGAGGTGGTCGCCCCAGATCTTGTACACGCCGAAGAGGTCGGTGCGGTAGATCGTGCCCTCCTTCGCGTTGATCTTGTCGAAGATGGTCTTGGCCGCGTTGATCCCGGGCTGCTTCCACGCGGTCTGCCAGTTCAGGTCGATGCCGCCGCTCGACGGGTTGTACGTGAACTGCGCCCGGTTCGGGTTCTTGGTGATGGACAGGTAGAACGACGCGTACGTCTCGATGCCGGTCGGCAACGGGGCGACCTCGGCGAACGCGCCGCCCGCCGCCCAGTTGTCGATGCCGGCGGTCGGGATCGACGACTGGAGGGACCCGGTCGGGTCCCACAGGTGGTTGGCGCGGCCGCACATCACGTTGCCGTTGTCGCCCCAGCCCTTGCCGATCTCCCCGTTGAGCGCGGGCAGCGCGCCGGTGGCCTTCAGCTTGGTGAGGAGCTTGCTCGTGCCGACGCTGCCCGCCGCGAAGAAGACCCGGTCGGCGGTGATCTCCTTGGTGGCCGTGGTGGCGCCCGTGGTGGAGAGCTGCTCGATGCGTACGGTGTAGCCGCCGCCGGAGGCAGGGGCGACCGAGACGACCTTGTGCAGCGGGGAGATGCTGACCCTCCCCGTGGCCTTGGCGCGCGGGAGGTACGTCTTCTGCAGGGACTTCTTGCCGTAGTTGTTGCCGTACAGGATCTCCCCCGCCAGCGCCGACCTCGGCGCCGTGCCCGCCTGCTCCCGCTTCATGTAGTCCCAGTCGTACACGTCGGGCACGAAGACGAAGGGGAAGTTCGAGCGCTGGGCGTGCTTGCGGCCGACGCGCGCGTACTGGTAGCACTCGGCGGTCTCGAACCAGTCCGGGTCGATGGTGGTGACGCCCAGACCGGCGTTGGCGCGCGGGTAGTACGTGCCGTACATCTCGTTCGCGTCGACGGTCGGGAGGATGGCGCCGAAGTTCTCCCGCTTCGGCGTGACGGCCATGCCGCCGTTGACCAGCGAGCCGCCGCCGACGCCGCGCCCCTGGTAGACGGTGATGCCCGCGAAGTCCTCGGCGTCGAGGATGCCGGTGTACTTCGGGACGTCCTTGTCGATGGGGAAGCCGAGGAAGTTGCTCAGCGGCTGCTTCGTCCGGGTTCTCAGCCAGAACGATCTGTGGTCGGGGCTCGTCGTGTTGGCGAAGATCTTGCCGTCCGGGCCCGGGGTGTCCCAGGCCATGCCCATCTCCACCATCTGCACATCGACGCCCGCCTCGGCGAGCCGCAGCGCGGCGACGGATCCGCCGTACCCGGTGCCGATGACGAGGGCGGGGATGCGGGCTCCGTCCGCGACGGCCGAGGTCGCGCCGCGCTCCGCGGCGACGGCGTGCCCGCTCAGCGCCACGGCGCCGAGAACAGAACCTGTTCCAGCGAGAAAGCCGCGGCGCGAAATTCCGTTACGGGCCACTTCAGGACGGGTTGAGTCGGTCATCGGGGGTTCCTCACTCTCGACGGAATGGGAACGAGTTCTACTGTTGATCGCCAAACAAGTCGATGCATACCGATAAGTAACGTTCCGTGGACGCGCACGACGGAACGACAGAGCGGCGTGGCGATCACATCGCCACGCCGCTCTCTCCGTGCCCGCGGGTCAGGGCTTGCGCGCCACCACCGCGTAGATCCCGCTGGGCTCGGCCCGCGGCGCCGGCTCCTCGCGGTACCACTCGGGCGCCGTCACCAGACCGGGCTCCACGGGCTCGAGGCCCTCCAGGAACCGGGCCACCCCGTCACGCGTACGGAAGCCGAGCTTGATGCCGCCCTTCGCGTACTCGGCGGTCACCTGGTCCGACAGCTCGGGGAAGATGTCGGACGAGGCGTGCGACAGGACGAGATGGCTGCCGGAGGGCAGCGCGTCGACGAGCGTGGAGACGATGTCGTACGGGTTCTGCTCGTCGGAGATGAAGTGCATGAGCGCGATCAGCGACAGCGCGATCGGGCGGTCGAAGTCGAGGATCGTGCGGGCGTGCTCCAGGATCGCCTTCGGGTCGCGCACATCGGCCTGGATGTAGTCGGTCGCGCCCTCGGGGGTGGAGACGAGGAGGGCCTCCGCGTGCCGCAGCACGATGGGGTCGTTGTCGGTGTAGACGACCTTCGCGGCGGGGACGACCCGCTGCACGATCTGGTGCAGGTTCGGCGAGGTCGGGATGCCCGTGCCGACGTCCAGGAACTGGTCGGCCCCCTGCGACGCGAGCCAGGCCGCCGCCCGGTGCATGAACTCGCGGTTCTGCCGCGCCGCGTCCCGCGCCTCGGGCGGCAGCTGCGAGCCGACGGCCTCGTCGACGGGGTAGTTGTCCTTGCCGCCGAGCAGCCAGTCGTAGACCCGTGCGGGGTGCGCCTGGCTGGTGTCGATCTTCGGCCGGGGGGCGGGTGCCGTCATGGGCGGACTCCATCGTCGCGAGAGCGGGACAAGGCGGATGACCTTGGGCTCAGTCTGCCATGTCAACTACGCGGGTCGATCCCGGCGTTGGGGGGTCACCGCGGGTACGGTGCCGACGACGGACCGTAGATCCGTCCCCGCGGAACCGTAGCCCCCTCCCCCGCAGAAGGGACCCGCCGTGCGCGACTGGCGACACGAACTCGGCCTCGAACCGCACAGTGAGGGGGGATACTTCCGGCGCATCTATTCGGGCCCGCAAGAGGTCGCGACCGCGCACGGGCCGCGCCCCTCGGCGACGTCCATCTACTACCTGCTCGACGAGGCGCGGCCGAGCGGTCTGCTGCACCGCAACCGCAGCGACATCCTGCACTTCCTCGTCGACGGCGGCCCCTTGGAGTACGTCACCGTCGACCCGGAGGGCGCGCTCGGCCGCACCGTCCTCGGCGCGGACGCCGAGCGCTTCCTGCTCGTGCCCGGCGACTGGTGGAAGGCGTCGCGTCTGGTCGACGGTGCCCGGCACGGCCTCGTGGCGGAGGTCGTCACGCCCGGGTTCGACTACGCCGACCACGAGTTCGCGCCGCGCACCGTGCTCGACGAACTCCCGCACCTCGCCGACGAGTTGCGGGGATTCGTACGCCACGGCTGATTCAGCCCAGGGTGCGGACCGGGCTGCCCGCGAGGTACGCCTCGATGTCCTCGACCGCGCCCTCGAAGTACCCGTCGTAGTTGCGGCGGGTGACATAGCCGAGGTGGGGCAGGCCGAGGAAGTTCGGGGCGGTGCGCAGCGGATCGTCCAGGGGCAGCGGCTCGGTCTCGAAGACGTCGCTGCCCGCGCCGGCGATCCAGCCCTCGCGCAGGGCCCGTACGAGCGCCTCCTGGTCGACGATCGCCGCGCGTGAGGTGTTGACCAGGTAGGCGGTGCGGCGCATCGCGCGCAGCTCCCCGGCGCCGACGAGGCCCCGGGTCCGCTCGCTGAGTACGAGGTGCACGGAGACGAAGTCGCTGGTGGCGAGTAGTTCTTCCTTGGACGCGGTGAGCGTGGCCCCGGCCTCTGCGGCGCGCTCCTCGGTGAGGTTCCGGCTCCAGGCGGCGACGTCCATGCCGAACGCGGCGCCGATCCGGGCCACCCGGGTGCCGATCTTGCCGAGCCCGAGCAGGCCGAGGCGGCGCCCGTGCAGGTCGGCGCCGAGCGTGGACTGCCAGGGGCCGCCGGAGCGCAGGTTGCCGTTCTCGGTGACGACGGACCGGGCGAGTCCGAGGATGAGGGCCCAGGTCAGCTCGACCGGCGGCGCCGAGCCGCTCGGCGTACCGCAGACGGTGACTCCGTGCGCGGCCGCGGCCGCCAGGTCGATCGAGGCGTTGCGAAGCCCCGAGGTGATCAGCAGCCGCAGCTTGGGCAGCCGAGCCAGCAACTCGGCCGGGAACGGCGTGCGTTCCCGCATCACGACCACGATCTCGCAGTCACCGACCGCCGCGACGAGCTCGTCGTGACCGGTGATGTGGTCGTGCAGGAAGCGGACATCGACGCGGTCCGCGAGGCGCGCCCAGTCGGCGCTTCCTCGGGCGACGTCCTGGAAATCGTCGAGTACGGCACAACGCAACATGGGCACCAGTATCACCCTGCGGCCCAGCCTTCACGGAGTTGGTACGACTTGGTACGGACGAATGCCTTGACGTGTCAACGTCACATCTCTTAAATCAACTCTTGAAATCACCGCTCCACACGCAACCCCCTTGTCTTCACTTTCTGGCGCGCCCGAGACAGGCGCGATCCCCCTACCCGAAGTGATGTGATCCCCCATGCGCATACCTCTGCGCCACAAACTCCCCTCGGCCGCCGCCGCGCTCCTGTGTCTGGGTGCCGGTCTGCTCCCGTCGGCGCAGGCCGCCGAGACCGCCGGCAGCGGTGCCGCCGCGGTCACCTTCTCCGACGAGTTCGACGGGGCCGCGGGCTCGGCGGTCGACGGTTCGAAGTGGCAGACCGAGACCGGCGACAACGTCAGCAACCACGAGCGGCAGTACTACACGTCGGGCAACAGCAACGCGGCGCTCGACGGCCAGGGCCACCTGGTCATCACCGCCCGCAAGGAGAACCCGTCCAACTACCAGTGCTGGTACGGCTCCTGCCAGTACACCTCGGCGCGGCTGAACACGTCGGGCAAGTTCACGACGGTGCACGGCCACGTCGAGGCGCGGATGAAGATTCCGCGCGGGCAGGGCATCTGGCCGGCGTTCTGGATGCTCGGCGACGACATCGGTTCGGTCGGCTGGCCCAACTCGGGCGAGATCGACATCATGGAGAACGTCGGCTTCGAGCCGAACACCGTGCACGGCACGATCCACGGGCCCGGATACTCCGGCTCGGGCGGCATCGGCGCGGGCTACTCGCTCCCCGGCGGCCAGGCGTTCGCGGACGACTTCCACACGTTCGCCGTCGACTGGACGCCCAACTCCATCAAGTGGTCGGTGGACGGCACGGTCTACCAGACGCGCACGCCCGCCGACGTCGGCGGCAACCAGTGGGTCTTCGAGAAGCCGTTCTTCGTCATCCTCAACCTGGCGGTCGGCGGCGACTGGCCCGGCGACCCGGACGGCAGCACGCAGTTCCCGCAGCAGCTGATCGTGGACTACGTGCGGGTCTCCGGCTGACCGGACCCCGATAGCCGAAAGGCCCCGCCCGACCACCTTCGAACGTGCGTGATCGAGCGGGGCCGCGGCGCGTCTCAGGCCGACGCGCGGCACTCCGGGTGGCCCCAGCCGTCGGGGTTCTTGGCGATCTCCTCGCCCGCGGTGTACGCGCGTCCGCAGCGGCAGCGGCCGGGGAACTTGGCCTTGAGCGTGCGCACCGAACCGCTCGAAGACCCTGCCGTGCGCTTCTTGGCGGTGGCGGCCCGGGTCGAGCCGCCGGACGCCTTGCCCGCCGTCTTCTTCGTCGACGGCGCCGAGGGCGGCGGCACGGGCGAGCCGAGGGCGCTGCCCGCGTCCTCCTGCTGGACCGCGGCCTGGCTGGCGGCGCGGTCGGCGAAGTCGTTGAGCGGGTCGCCGTCGACCTGGTGCGCGGGCACGTACTTGAACTCGACCTTGCGGCCCTCGAGCAGCGCGTCGATCCGGGCGACCAGCTCCTGGTTGGCGACGGGCTTGCCGGACGCCGTCTTCCAGCCCTTGCGCTTCCAGCCCGGCAGCCACGTCGTGACCGCCTTCATCGCGTACTGCGAGTCCATCCGGACCTCGAGCTCGACCTCGCGGCCGACGGTGGTCAACAGCCGTTCGAGAGCGGTGAGTTCGGCGACATTGTTGGTCGCCGTGCCCAGCGCGCCGGCCTCCCACTGGACGGGCCGCTCGTCACCGTCCGCGACGACCCATGCCCATCCCGCGGGTCCGGGGTTTCCTTTCGACGCGCCGTCACACGCGGCGATCACACGTTCTGCCATGCCTCGATCATGCCAGGGTCCGCGCCCGATCGAGGATTGCTGACGTGTCCACGCCGAACGGCAGGGTGCCGAAGGCCACACCCCAGTCCCGGTCGAGCCGTGAGGCGCAGAACGCGTCCGCGACGGCCGGCGCCCCGTGCCGTACGAGGAGGGAGCCCTGGAAGACGAGGGCGAGCGTCTCCACGAGGCGGCGGGCGCGGAAGTGGAGCGCGTCGGGGTCGCCGCCGAGCGCGGCCAAGTCCTTGCGGAGCCGGGCCACGGCCTCGTCGAGCCGCCGGTCGGCGCCCGCCGCCAGGTCCACCTCGGCGAAGTACGCCTCGACGGTCGCGGGCTGCCGGGCCATGGCGCGCAGCACGTCTAGCGCGGCGACATTGCCCGAGCCCTCCCAGATCGAGGGCAGCGGCGCCTCCCGGTACAGACGGGGCATGCCGGAGTCCTCGACGTAGCCGTTGCCGCCGAGGCATTCGAGGGCCTCGGCGGCGTGCGCGGGGGCCCGCTTGCACACCCAGTACTTGGTGACGGCGAGGGCGAGGCGGCGCAGGTGGTCCTCGCGGCCGTCGCCGCGCGCGGAGCGGTCGACGGCGCCCGCGAGACGCATCGCGGCGACGGTGGCGGCCTCCGCCTCGACGGCCAGGTCGGCGAGGACGTTGGCCATCAGCGGCTGCTCGACGAGGCGGGCCCCGAAGGCGCTGCGGTGCGTGGCGTGGTGCACGGCCTGGACGAGGCCCTGACGCATGCCGGACGCGGAGCTGACCGCGCAGTCGAGCCGGGTCATGTTGACCATCCTGATGATGGTGGCCACGCCCCGGCCCTCCTCGCCGACGAGGGTGGCGAGGGCGCCCTCGTACTCGATCTCGGAGGAGGCGTTGGAGCGGTTGCCGAGCTTGTCCTTGAGGCGCTGGAGGCGGATCGCGTTGAGGGTCCCGTCGGGCAGGACGCGCGGCACCAGGAAGCAGGAGAGGCCGCCCGGCGCCTGGGCGAGCGTGAGGAAGACATCGGACATGGGGGCGGACGTGAACCACTTGTGGCCGGTCAGCGCGTACTGTCCCGGCTCCCCCGTCGGCACGGCGCGCGTGGTGCCCGCGCGGACGTCGGAGCCGCCCTGCTTCTCCGTCATCGACATCCCGGCGATGATGCCGCGTTTGCCGGTGGGCTCGCGCAGCCCGAAGTCGTAGACGCCGGAGGTGAGCAACGGCTCGTAGACGGCGGCGAGTTCGGGGGAGGTGCGCAGGGCGGGGACGGCCGCGTACGTCATGGAGACCGGGCAGAGGTGGCCGGGGTCCGCCTGCCCCCACACATAGACCTTGGCCGCGCGGGCGACGTGGGCGCCGGGGCGGTCGTCGGCCCAGGGCGCGGCGTGCAGACCGCGCTCCATGGCGACGGTCATCAGCTGGTGCCAGTACGGGTGGAACTCGACCTCGTCGACGCGATGGCCGTACCGGTCGTGGGTGTGCAGCTCGGGGTGGTGGCGCTCGGCGAGCCTGCCCCACTCCTGGGCCTGCCCGGAACCGGCGAGGGTGCCGAGGTCGTGCAGCTCCGGCTCGGCCCAGGCGGCGCCCTCGCGGCGCAGCGCCTCCAGGAGGGCGGGGTCGGCGGCGACGTCGTGGCCGGTCAGGGGCGGTACCTGGTTGGTGACTTCGTGTGTGGCCCGGTGCGTTGTTCGCTGTGCGGCTTCAGGCGTGGTCGGCATCGACGGCTCCCAGGGTTCCGAGGGCTCGCAGGGTGAAGGTGAGCAGGGCGGGGACGGCGTCGGGGCCCCGGTCCGGGTCGGAGAGCGGGCCGATGAGCGCCTCGGCGCCCGCGCCGACCAATGCGGCGGCCGTCAACTGCGCGTCCTGCGGCGGCAGTTGACCGGTGCGCACGCCGTCGGTGATGTGCTCGGCGAAGACGTCGCGGAACGCGCGCCGGAAGACCAGGCGCTCGGCGTCCACCGCCGGGTCGACCGGCTCGGCGAGCAGCGCGTACGCCAGGCGCGGTGACTTCAGGGCGCGGCGCGCGAACGTCTCCACGACGGCGACGACCCGCTCGGCCGGGGTGCCGGCGGGCCGGGCCGCCGCTTCCCTGACGGCGGCCACCTCGCGCGTGACGACGCGCCGGAACAGCTCGACGGACAGCTCGGCCTTGCTGGGGAAGTGCCGGTACACGCTGCCGGTGGCGATGCCCGCGCGCGCGGCGACGGCGGACATGGAGCAGCCCGCGTACCCGTGCTCGGCGAGCAGCGCGGTGGCCGCGTCGAGGACGGTGGCGCGCTGGGCGTCGATGCGGGCCTGCACGGCAGGGGTTCGGCGGTAGGGCACCTAAGGAGTGAAGCACTGATTCATTGCTTCAACAAGGGGCGCGTCACGAGCGAGGACGGTGCTTGTCGGGCGAGGCTCAGTCGGTCAGGTCGACGCGGACGGTGAGGAGCTGGGTGCCGAAGACGCGGACGGCGGCGCTGTTGTAGCGCGGAAGGGCTTTGAGGCGGGCGCGGGCGTCGTCCTCCGGGAGCAGGTGCGCGACGCCGTGGTGCCAGCGGCCGCGCAGGCGGACCCGGACCCTCGGGTCGGCCTGGATGTTGCGCACGTACTGCGAGGCGAGCCCGAACTCGGACACCAGCCAGAACGAGTCGCCGACACGGCGCCCGCCGACCGGGGTGCGCCGGGCCAGGCCCGAGGTGCGGCCGGTGGTCTCGATGATCACCTGCCCCGGCATCCGGAGCGACACGGGGTTGGCGACCCGGCGCTGAAATGTCGTGACGATGCGGTGTCTGGTCTCCTGGGCGCGCGACATGGGCCGCACTGTAGCGGGGGTTGTCCCCCGTACGGATCGTCCGGGTGTCCCGATGGTGCGGGCGGGCGCGGTCGGCGATCGTCGTTCTCCACGGCGTTCGACGCCGCGGTCGCGCTGCTCGCGAAGTCCGCGAGGTAGCGGCGGGGGCGACGAGAAGCCCCGGCCATGGCGGGGGACCACGGCCGGGGCGGCTTCGAGGTGGACACGGATGGCGGTCGCCTCTCGGCGGGGGGCTCCGCAGGGCTTCAGCCGAACGATCTTCCCTGCGGGCTATGGATGAGGCCCGGGGACACTGTTCCATCCGCGTCCACGGTGGGTTCAACGGAAGAGGGGGCGGAGTTGTTCCCCGCCCTTCTTTTCCATGGCGTGAGGTGGGTCACGGGCCGTGAATCTGCGCTCACGAGGGCGCCGGACGGTTCACGCCGGGCCGAGCGCCTCCAAGCGGCGCTGGATCGCCTCCAGCGCGCCGGGGCGGCGGCCCGGGACCTGATGCCGCAGCGCGGACAGCGCGGGCGCCCGGTCCTTCGCGCGGGCCGGGTCGGCGATCTGCTCCCACTGGTGGTGGGCCCGGTCCACGGCCGCCTCCACGTCCTCGTCGGTCCGCGCCTCACCGCGGGCGAGGCGGGCCTGCGCCACCGCCGTCCACAACTCGCAGCTGCGCGGCGGGTCCTGGGCGAGCCGCGCCAGGTCCGCCCGCACCTCGAGCCAGTGAATGGCCTCCGGCGAACCGGCCCCGTGCGCGCGCAGCGCCTCGCTCTCCCACATCGCGGCGATCGCGGCGGCCTCACTGTGCCGACCGGCCCGAGCGGCGGCGAGCAACACACCATGCGGGTCGCCTCCGGCGGCCGGGCGGGGTCCGGGGGCCGGGGCGGACACGGGGTGCGCCGCATCGGGCCGGGCGGGGGCGGACGGCGCGGGTGCGCCGTGCGCGGGTGCGCCGTGCTTGGGTGGGGTCTGCGCGGGCCGGGCGGGAACGGTCGGCCCGGGTCCGTCATGGGCGAGCGGGGCCCGCCCGGGCCGGACGGGGGCGGCGGACGCGGGTACGGCCTGTGCGGGCTGGGTCGGCAGAACCGAGCCGGGTCGCACCGGGGCCGCCGGGCCGGGCGTCACCGGCGCCGCGGTGCTCGGCCGCGCGGACGCCGCCCGGCCGGAGGTCGCCGGGCTCGTCGGCGGCACGGCGGGCGCCGTCGGCATCGCCGCGCCGGGCGCCGGCGGTGCCGGACGGGTGGCTGCTGTGGCTGCCCCGGGCGTCGGACCAGATCCCCCCTGCGCCGCACCCGGTCCCCCCGTCGGTGCCGGGTGTCGCGTGTCCTGGGAGAGGAACAGGGCGTTCGGTGGGCCCGCGTGCAGGGCGACCGCTTCGTGGAGGCGGGAGCGCGCGGGGCGTTCGCCGGTGCGCCAGATGTCGGCGTAGGACTTGAGGTAGTCGGGGGTGGCGACGGTGCGGCGGGGCGGGGGCGGGGCGACGCGGCCGTACAGGCGTACTCCGTGGCCGAGGCCGAGGCCGCCGGTGCGGACGTGGTCCCAGGCGGCCGCGTCGGTGACCAGGTCGACGACGACGCTCGTGGTGTGCGGGCGGCGCAGGGCGAGTTCGCCGGTGAGCC
This sequence comes from Streptomyces sp. NPDC016845, assembly GCF_044332585.1. Lineage (NCBI taxonomy): Bacteria > Bacillati > Actinomycetota > Actinomycetes > Kitasatosporales > Streptomycetaceae > Streptomyces > Streptomyces sp. NPDC016845. The sequence continues at coordinate 145,506 of NZ_JBIRPI010000011.1, forward strand.
AGTGCCAGGGCAGAGCGGTGTAGCGCAGGGTGGACGGGGTGGTGCGGGCCAGCGCGAAGTGGAGCAGGCGCTGGCGGTGGTCGAGGTGGAGCTGCCCGGTGATGTAGAGGTGGAGCGGGCCCGGCAGCGCGGCGGCCGTGCGGATGCGGGTGAGGACGGCCTGCGGGTCGAGCGGGTCGGCGAGTTCGACGACGGTGGCCGCCGCCGTGCCGGTCAGGGCGCTCGGCGGGACCGCCGCGAGCGCGGGCAGCACGGCGGCCGCGTCGATGAGGCATCCCTTGCCCGCGGGGGCGGCCGCGAGCAGCAGCGCCGTCCCCGGCTCGGTGGGGTGTTCCTCGTGGGTGCCTTGCGCGTTGATCACACCAGCACCGTAACCGCTGTCGGTCGCGGGCCGCGCCCCGCTCATCCGGCCGCGGCCGCCGCGGGGTCGGCGCGCAGCGCGGCGCACAGCCAGTCGCGCGCGGCGCCCGGGATCTTCCGCACGCTCGGCGGCGGCCCGGGGATCGCGACGATCGCCTCGCTGGCGGCGTCGGGCGGTCCCCGGTCCGCCGTCCTCGCGCGGCCGACCGTCGGGTACTTCGAGCCGGCGACCGGGCACTGGCCGATGCTGTCCGCCCCGCGGGACGTGGCGAAGGTCCTTTGTGCGGGCCGCCGCGGACGAGGGCGAGCGGCTGTCGCCTGCCCTCCGAACGTGCGAACCGCCCGCCGGACCACGAAGCTGAGAGGCATGGACAGAGCGGACGGACTGGACGGGTACCCCACGGTCGTCGTGCACGCGGCGCAGCCCGGCGGGCGGCGCGTCGCCATCCACGGCGAGGACGCCGGGCTCGCGACCTCGCGCGCGGACGTCGTGGAGCTGCTGCGCCGCGCCGGGCTCGCGGACGCGCGCCTCGACGACCCCGGCTTCATCGAGTGGCGCGGCGGTGGCAGCGCGGTCTGGCCCGCCCTGACCGGCAGCCCCGACGACGGGATCTGACGCGCTACGGGTCTGCGCTCACCGGTAGCCGGTCGTGTCGGCGGGCTTCCCCGCGTCCTGGACCTCGACGATGTAGCGCCAGGCGTCGGGCCTGCTGCCGTCGAGGTCGGTGAAGCCGTAGACCTGGGCGAGGCCGCCGCTGGAGAGCGAGGTGCCGTTGAAGCGGGCCGCGTCCGGGTCGGCGGCGAGTGCGGCGACCGCGCGGCCGACGTAGCGCGGTGTCTCGGAGATGGCGAAGTGCGGCTGGTCCTCGAGGGCGTCGCGCCAGGTCTCCTCGGTGACGCCGAACGCGTCGAGCATGATCTCCGAGCGCATCCAGCCCGGGGTGAGGGCCACGGCGGTGGCGCCGCGCGGGCCGAGTTCGTGGCCGAGTGAGAACGCCATCCGCAGCACGGCGCTCTTCGCCAGGTCGTAGAAGAAGGAGTTGCGGTAGTTCGCGGCGTTGTATTCGGCGGTGCCGTCCGTCATCTCCACGACGAGGCCGCCCGGGTGGCGCAGCAGGAGCGGCAGCGCGAAGTGGCTGGTGATCGCGTGCGTCTCGACGGCGAGGCGGTGCAGCCTGAGGCCGTTGTCGAGGTCGTGCTCCCAGATCGGCTCGGACCAGGCGAAGAGGTGTTCCCCGCCCCAGATGTCGTTGACGAGGATGTCGAGACGGCCCTGTTCGCTGTCGATCCGCTCGACGAGGGCGCGGACCTGGTCGTGCTCCAGGTGGTCGGCGGGGACGGCGATGCCGCGCCCGCCCGCCGCCCTGACGAGCTCGGCGGTGTCCTCGATGGTCTCGGCGCGGTCGTACTCGGAGCGCCGGGCGCGCGTCGTGCGGCCGGTGACGTACACGGTGGCGCCGGCCGCGCCCAGTTCCACGGCGATTCCGCGGCCCGCGCCGCGGGTGGCTCCGGCGACGAGCGCGACCCTGCCGCCGAGCGGTCGCCGGCGGTCCTGCTGCCCGGATGTGTGTGTCACGTGGTCTCCCCTGGTGTGTCTCGGGTCGTGCGGCGGCTGCTCATCGAGCATCCCCCGCAATCCCGACACCTTCTGTCCGCCTTTCCGGGAAGAGCGGAAAGGCGGACAGCGAGGGGAGAGACCGTCAGGCCGCGCGGCGCGCCCGCGCCCCGTGGCGGCGCACGATGTCCGCGTACCGGTGGCCACTCCCCTTGATGGTGCGCTTCTGCGTCGCGTAGTCGACATGCACGAGGCCGAACCGCTTGTCGTAGCCGTACGCCCACTCGAAGTTGTCCAGCAGCGACCAGGCGAAGTACCCGGCGAGCGGGGCGCCCTTGCGGACCGCGCGGGCGCAGGCCGCGATGTGGTTGACGAGGTACTCCTCGCGCTCCGGGTCGTCGACCGTGCCGTCGGGGCGGACGACGTCCGGGTACGCGGAGCCGTTCTCGGTGATGTACAGCTTGCGGGCGCCGTACTCGTGGGTGAGGCGGAGCAGCAGCGACTCGATGCCCTTCGCGTCGACCTCCCAGTCCATGCCGGTGCGCGGGACGCCGAGGCGGCGCACCGCGTCCGCGTACGGGGCGGGGCCCGCCGGGTGGTCGGCGATGGCGGACGGGAAGTAGTAGTTCAGGCCCAGCCAGTCGAGGGGCTCGGCGATGGTCGCCAGGTCGCCCGCCTTCTCCGGGAGCTCGACCCCGTAGACCTCGAGCATGTCGGCGGGGAAGCCGCGGCCGTGCACCGGGTCGAGCCACCAGCGGTTGGAGTGGCCGTCCATGCGGCGGGTCGCGGCGATGTCCTCGGGGCGGTCGGTGGCGGGTTCGAGGTAGGCGAGGTTGTTGACGATGCCGACCTCGGCGCCGGGCACGGCCGCGCGGATCGCCTGCGTGGCGAGGCCGTGGCCGAGGAGGAGGTGGTAGGAGGCCTGGACGGCGGCGGTCAGGTCGGTCCAGCCGGGCGCCATGCGGCCTTCGAGGTGGCCGATCCACGCGGAGCACAGGGGTTCGTTGAGCGGCGTCCAGTGCTTGACGCGGTCGCCGAGGCGCTCGGCGACGACGGCCGCGTAGGCGGCGAAGTGCTCGGCGGTCTCGCGGGCGGGCCAGCCGCCGCGGTCCTGGAGCACCTGCGGCAGGTCCCAGTGGTAGAGGGTGACGGAGGGGGTGATGCCCTCGGCGAGGAGCGCGTCGATGATCTCGTCGTAGAAGTCGAGGCCCTTGGCGTTGACGGCGCCGTCGCCGCCGGGCATCACACGCGGCCAGGCGACCGACAACCGGTAGGCGTTGGTGCCGAGTTGGCGCATGAGGCCGATGTCGTCGCGCCAGCGGTGGTAGTGGTCGCAGGCGATGTCGCCGTGGTCGTCGTTGTCGACCTTGCCGGGGGTGTGCGAGAAGGTGTCCCAGATGGAGGGCGAGCGGCCGTCCTCGGCGACGGCGCCCTCGATCTGGTACGCGGACGTGGCCGTGCCCCACAGGAAGTCGTGCGGGAAGGCGGCGAGGTCAAGGGGGTCGGACACAAGGTTCCTTTCAGAGGTCACGAAGGCGCGCTCACTTGACGGCGCCGGCGGTCAGACCGGTGACGAGAAAGCGCTGGAGGAGCAGGAATCCGGCGACGACGGGCACGCTGACCACCAGGGACGCGGCCATGATCTGGTTCCAGTACACGTCGTTGAGGTTGGCGTAGGCGCCGAGGCCCACCGAGAGGGTGCGGGTCGTCTCGTTGGTCATGACGGAGGCGAAGAGCACCTCGCCCCAGGCCGTCATGAAGGAGTAGACGGCGACCGCGACGATGCCCGGGATGGCGGCGGGCACGATGATGCGGAACAGCGCGCCGAGCGGACCGCAGCCGTCGACGAGGGCGGCCTCGTCGAGGTCGCGCGGCACCGACTCGAAGTACCCGATCAGCATCCAGATCGAGAACGGCAGCGTGAACGTCATATAGGTGAGGATCAGTCCGCCGCGCGAGCCGAACAGGGCGATCCCGGTGGCGTTGCCGACGTTGACGTAGATGAGGAACAGCGGCAACAGGAAGAGGATGCCGGGCAGCATCTGCGTCGACAGGACGGTCACCGTGAAGACGCGCTTGCCGCGGAAGCGGTAGCGGCTGACCGCGTAGGCGGCGAAGACGGCGATGATGACCGAGCAGACCGTCGCCGCGCCCGCCACGATCACCGAGTTCATGAAGTACTTGGCGAGCGGGACCGTCGACCAGATGTCGATGTAGGGGCGGATGGTCAGGCCACTCGGTATCCAGTGGAACTCGCCCTGGACGTCCTGGAGCGGCTTGAGCGAGCTGGACACCATGACGAACACGGGGAGCAGCACGAAGGACGCGAGGAGCGTCAGGAAGATCCGGCGGGACCACACGAAGGACCGGGGCGCCGCCATCGGCGACCGGTGCCGCGCGGGGGCGGCGAGCTGGGTGTCAGACATCGGCGGTCTTCCTTCCCCGCGAGGTGAGCACCAGGTAGATGCCGGTCACGACGAGCAGGAACAGCAGGAGCAGGACGGACATGGCGGAGCCTGTGCCGAAGTTCCAGGTGACGAACGACGACTGGTAGATGTGGACGGAGATGAGGTCCGCCGCTTCGGGCGCCGCCTTGCCGAACATCACGTACGGCGTGTTGAAGTCGTTGAACGTCCACAGGAACAGGACGAGGACGAGGACCTGGTTGACGGGGCGGAGCGAGGGCAGGGTGATGCGGCGCAGCTGCTGCCACAGGCCCGCGCCGTCGAGGTTGGCGGCCTCGTACATCTCCTTGGGGATGTTCTGCAGGCCGGCCATCACGATGAGGAAGGCGAACGGCCAGCCCTTCCAGACGGAGACGGTGAGCAGCGCGTAGAAGCTGTTGTCGCCGATGAGCCAGAACGAGGGCTTGTCGGTGACGCCGAGCTGGTCGTGCAGGACGTGGTTCACCAGGCCGTTGTCGTGCTGGAACATGAAGACCCAGGTGATGACGGCGGCGTAGACGGGCAGCGCGTACGGGATGAGGAACAGGGCGCGCAGGATGCCGCGGCCCTTGAACGTCTCCTGCATGTAGATCGCGGCGGCCGTGCCGATGGCCCAGCACAGGCCGACGGAGAGGACCGTGAACAGGCAGGTGACGAAGAAGGAGTGGAGCAGGGCCTGGCCGACCGGGGCGTCGAAGTCGACGGCCACCTTGAAGTTGTCGAGGCCCGACCAGGGGGCGGTGCCCCAGTCGCGGATGTAGAACTGGGTGAGCTCACGGAAGCTCATCACGATCCCGATGACCATCGGGATCAGATGTACGAGGAGTTCCAGGGCCAGGGCCGGCAGGAGGAGCAGGTACGGCAGGCCGATCCGGCGGATCCGCCCGGGGCGGCGGCTCTTGCCGCGCGCCGCCCCGGGGGAGTTCTTGCCGGGGGCCCGCCCCTCCCCCGCCTCGGTGGCGGGGGTGGTGGCGGTCGTGGTCATGTGGGTCTCCGCACTCACTTCGTCGGCATCGACTGCTGGGCCTTGGTCAGCGCGGCCTTCACGGACTCCGTGGTGACCGGCTTGCCCGCGGCGGCGTCCGCGAAGAGCTCCTTCACGGCGGTGCCGACGGCGGTCTCGAACTGCGACTCGTCGGCGACCTGCGGCAGGGGGGCGGCGCTCTTGGCGAGGGTGTCCTTGAGGACGGCGGTGGCCTGCGCGTTGAACGCCGGGTCGGTCTGGGCGTCCTTGACCGGCGGGATGGAGCCGTAGGTCTTGTTCAGGAGCGTGGACTCCTCGGTGCTGGTCATGAACTTCACGAACTTCGCGGCGCCGTCGAGGTTCTTGGTGTTCTTGAAGACGGCGATGTTGATTCCGGCGACCATGGAGTTGGTCGCCTGGCCCTGGCCGGGTGCGCCGGACTGGACGGGGGCGGGCACGACGCCGTAGTCGCTGTCCTTCATGCCCTGCGACTTGAAGGTGGAGGCGGCGGCCTGCCACAGCACCATCGCGGTCTTGTTCTTGGAGAAGTCGCTCAGGGACTGGTTCTGCGCGTACTCGGCGTTGCCGGGCGCGATGATCTTGTCCTTGGCCATCAGGTCGACGTACTGCTTGACGGCCGTGACGGCGCCGTCGGAGGTGAAGTCGGGCTTGCCGTCGGCGGTGAACCAGTCGGCGCCGTGCTGCTTGGCGAGGACGAAGACCTGGTGGATGTTGTTGGAGAGGTTGGAGCCCTCGGCGGCGAGGCCCCACTTGCCGTCCTTGGAGATCTTCTTCCCCGCGGCGACGACCTCGTCCCAGGTCGTCGGGGGCTTCGCTATGCCCGCGTCCTTGAACATCTTCTTGTTGTAGTAGAGCGCGTACGACATCGAGTACAGCGGGATCGCGGCCGGGTCCTTGCCCTCCGCGCCGGCCGAGCCGAGCGCGGACTCGACGAACCGGTCCTTGCCGCCGATCTTCTCGAAGTTCTTCGCGTCCCAGGGCAGCAGCGCGCCGCTGGCCTGGAGCGAGGCGCTCCAGGTGTTGCCTATGTTGAGGACGTCGGGTCCCTGTCCTGAGGTGGTCGCGGTGAGGATCCGGTTGAGCAGGTCCGACCAGGGGATGACTTCGAGCTTGACCTTGATCCCGGTCTGCTTCTCGAACTTCTCGAGCTCGGGCTGGAGGACCTTCTTGTCGACCGAGATGCTCGCGCCCTGGTTCGACGCCCAGTACGTCAGGGTCTTCGGGGAGTCGTTGGACCCGCCGCCCGAGGACGAGCCGCCTCCGCAGGCGGTCGCGGCGAGGGCGAGCGAGAGGGTGGCAGCGCCGACGGCTGCGGCTCGGATTCTGCTCATGGCTCCAGGTGTCCCTTATCCGGAGGAACCCCGACTGCTTCAAGTAGTGAACGCCGTCAGGGCTTAATTTAGGCTGTGAGTTAAGCCGCACAAGAAGAGGGCGTCAAGAGATCGGACACGGGTATCTTGCGCGAGGCGGGGGTTGTCGGCGTCCAGAGGGCGCAGGGAGAGGGAGAACATGGCCGGGCGGAACGGGCGGACAGTGCACGACCTGCGGCGCGAGAATCGCGCGGCCCTTTTGCAACAGTTGTATTTCGATGGCCCGCTGAGCCGGTACGAGCTGGGCCCGGCGACCGGGCTGAGTTCAGGTTCCGTCAGCAATGTGGTGGCCGAACTGGCCGCCGAGGGCTTGGTCGAGGAGGCGGGCAGCGTCGAGTCCGACGGCGGCCGACCGCGTACGTTGCTGCGGATCGCGCCGGACTGCGGCCTCTTGATCGGCGTGGACGTCGGCGAGAACCTGGTCCGCGTCGAGTTGTTCGACCTGGTCCTGACCGAACTCGCGCGCGTGGAGCTCCCGTTGGCGGAGCGCGACCGCTACGACGTCGACCTCGTCGTGGGCCACATCCGCGACGGCATCGCCGAGGTCCTGGCCGCGGCGGACGCGGACCCGGGGCGGCTGCTCGGCGTGGGCGTCGGGGTCCCCGGCATCGTGGCGCGCGAACCGGAGCGCGGGGCGGTCGTGCACGGCCAGACGATCGGCTGGCCGGAGGTCCCGCTGGAGCAGTTGCTCCGCGAGAGCTCCCAACTCCCGCCCGAGGTGCCGTACTTCATCGACAACGGTGCCAAGACGCTCGGCCAGGCGGAGATGTGGTTCGGCGCCGGTCGCGGCGCGGGCAGCGCGGTCGTCGTCCTCTTCGGCTCGGGCGTCGGCGCGTGCGTCGTCGCCGAGGAGGGGGCGGAGGGCCGGGCCGTCGAGTGGGGGCATCTGACCGTACGGGTACGGGGGCGGCGCTGCCGGTGCGGTGCGCTCGGCTGCCTCGAGGCGTACGCGGGGGCGCAGGCACTGGTCGAACGGTGGCGGGAGGCGGGCGGCGCCCCGAGCGGGGACGGCGGGGAGGAGGCGGCGCTCACGGAGTTGCTGGAGACGGCGTACGGGGGCGAGCGTTCCGGGCCCGGCGACTTCGATGAGCGCCCCGGCCTCGACGGTCGCGGCGAGCGCCCCGGCTTCAGCGGTCGCGGCGAGCGCCCCGGCCTCGACGGCCTCGACGGGCGTCCTGCCCCGGACGGTCCCGACGCGCGCCCCGGCCTCGACGGCTCCGGCGAGCGTCCCAACCCCGGCGGCTCCGACGCGCGTCCTGATCGCGGCCATCCCGACAGGCGCCCCGGCCTCGGCGGCTCCGGCGAGCGTCCCAACCGCGGCGGCCCCGATGCGCGTCCTGAGCTCGGCCATCCCGACGGGCGCCCCGGCCTCGACGGCTCGGGCGAGCGTCCTGATCGCGGCGCCCCCGACGCGCGCCCCGGCCTCGGCGGCCCCGGCGAGCGTCCCGACCCTGGCGGCTCCGATGCGCGTCCTGATCGCGGCCATCGCGACGGGCGCCCCGCCTCCGGCGGCTCCGGTGGTCGCCCCGACCCAGCCGGCTCCGGCGAGCGTCCCGCCCCCGGCGGCCCCGACGGGCGCCCGGCTCCGGGCAGTCCCGACGGGCAGTGCGGCCCCGACGGGCGCCTCCGCCCCGAAGGCACTTCCCCCCTGGAGCGGGCCCTCGCGCTCTCCGTTCTGGAGGAGACCGCCGAGTACCTGGGTGCGGGCCTCTCCGACCTGATCAATCTCTTCCAGCCCGAACGCATCCTGATCGGTGGCTGGGCGGGCCTGCGTCTCGGCCCCCGCTTCCTGGACTCGGTACGCCGCCACATCGGCACGTACGCCCTGCACTACCCGGTCGGCCGCGTCGGCGTCGAGCTGGGACGGCTCGGCCCGGACGCGGTGACGGTCGGCGCGGCCACGCTGCCCCTGGCCGGGTTCTTCGCGCGGGGCGGGCGCCGGGCGGAACCGGCCCCCGCGCAGGAACTGCCGGGCTGGCGGCGGGCGTTGGTGGCGCGCAGGGGGGTCCGGGGCCGGGTCCCGGCGGAAAGTCAGGAGGTCGCGCAGTAACTCGGTCGGCGCAGCCGCGCCCCGCGTGTTCTGATGAGGCGTGCGAGAGACGAACGACAGCGCGCCGCAGGTCAGGGTGCGGAGCGCGGAGGACCTGCCAGGGTGTGTCGCCGTACTGCGGGCGGTGCACGAACAGGACCGCTACCCGGTGAGATGGCCGCCGGACCCCGAGCGCTGGCTGGCTCATGACGCGGACGACACGGGCTGGGTCGCACAGCTCGACGGGCGGATCGTCGGGCATGTGCTGCTCGTGCGGCCCGACGGGGGCGACGTGGCGCCCGGCCTGCTCGCACCGGACACGCCGGTGGCCGTCGTCAGCAGGCTGTTCGTCGACCCCGCCGCCCGGGGCCGGCGGATCGGCGCGCTGCTGCTCGACCGGGCCGCGCGCGAGGCCCAAAGCCGTGGAGCCCGCGCCGTCCTCGACGTCGTCACGTCCGACCGCGCGGCCATCGCCCTGTACGAGCGGCTGGGCTGGGAGTTCCTCGCCGCGGGCCAACAGGAGTGGGGGCCGGGCGAGTTGGTCGACGTACGGTGTTACACGGCACCGCCCGTACCCACCCTGAAGGAAGTTCGCTGACGCAGGCCGGCCGGTAAGCCGGTCAGGGCGTTCCTCCGGCAGGGCCGCGAAGGGCTCGCGGTGTCACCGCGTCCGGTTCTGTGAGGTGGCTGTCCATGGTGGTGTTCAGGTCGGCCATGAACGCTTCGACCTGTTCCAGGAACCGGGGCGGGTAGGGCGACATCGCGGCGTCGAGGCGGTGGGCGAGCGGGCCGAAGAACTCGTCCGCCCGCTCCTGGATGTGCCCGCCGCTGCGCAGTGTGACGATGCGCCGGTCGGAGTGCTCGCGGGCCCGCGTGATGTGCCCGGCCGCCTCGAGGCGGTTCAGCAGCGCGGTGGTGGCGCCCGTGGACAGGGAGATCCGCTCGCTCAGCCGCGCCGGTGACAGGCAGGCGCCGCGCTCCTCGGCGGCGGCGATCTCCAGGACCGCGGTCGCGTCCGTGGAGTGCAGGCCCAGCCAGGCGGCGAAGCGCCGGCTGAGCTCGGCGTAGTGGCCGCCGTAGATCCTCAGCGACTCCATCAGTCGCTCACGCTGCTCCGCGACACCGTCGCGCACTGCTTCCTCCACGCCTTCGCCCTTCTCTCCTGTCACACGGTCCGCACGGCCACTCCGCTTTGACAACCTACCGCCACCACTTTACCTTCATGATGGAATTACTTCACCATGGAGGTATCTGGCATGCGCGACCCGTCCCCCGTCCCCGAGGAGACGACCGAGCCCTACCGGTGGCGGTGGCTGATTCTGGCGGTGATGATCGTCGCGGAGATCATGGATCTCCTGGACGCCTCGATCGTCAACGTCGCCGGACCGGACCTGGAGAGATCCCTCGGCGCCGACTCGGTCGGACTGCAGTGGGTGATCGGCGGCTACGCCCTCACCCTGGGCGCCGGGCTCGTACTCGGTGGCCGCCTCGGCGACCGCTACGGCCGGCGCCGGATGTTCCTGATCGGACTCGCCACCTTCACCGCGGCCTCGCTGCTGTGCGCGCTCGCGCCGAACATCGAGTCGCTGATCGCCTTCCGCCTGCTGCAGGGCGTCGCCGGAGCGATGCTGCTGCCCCAGGGCCTGGGCCTGCTGCGGGAGAACTTCTCCGGCCCCGAGCTCACCAAGGTCTTCGCGATCTTCGGACCCGTCCTCGGCCTGGGCGGCATCATCGGCCCGGTCCTGGGCGGCTTCCTCATCGAGGGCGACTTCTTCGGCCTGGGCTGGCGGTCGGTGTTCCTGGTCAACCTGCCCATCGGCATCGCGGCACTGGTCGTCGCCGCGAAGTTCGTGCCCAAGAAGGCGGGCGACCGCGCCGTACGGGTCGACATGACCGGAGCCGCCCTGGTCGTGGCATCCTGCGCCCTGCTGGTGCTGCCGCTCAACCAGGGCCAGGAGAACGGCTGGCCGCTGTGGACGTGGCTGTCCATGGCCGCCTCGGCGATCGGGTTCACCCTGTTCGCCCTCCAGCAGCGCCGCACGGCAGCCGCGGGCCGCGAACCGCTGGTGACGCCGGGCCTGCTGCGCAAGCCCGCCTTCACCGTCGGCCTCGGCGGCATCGCCCTGTTCTTCGGCGGACTGATCGGCACCCAGCTCGTACTCACCCTGTTCCTCCAGATCGGCCGGCACTTCACCGCCGGCGAGGCGGGCCTCGGCAACCTGCCCCTCGCCGTGGGAACCGCGATCGGCGGCGCCGTCAGCGGCGCGTTCCTCGCCGACAAGATCGGCCGCAAGGTGCTCCAGATCGGACCGCTGGTCCAGCTGGCCGGCGCGGCCGTGCTGTGGTTCGAGCTCGACGGCCTCGACGCCGCCTCGTTCTCGATCTGGGACATCGCCCCCGGCGTGGCGGTGGCGGGTATCGGCGCCGGCATGGTGATCGCCGCCCTGTTCAGCTTCATCCTGGCCGCGGTCGACGACGACGAGATCGGGTCTGCCTCCGGTGTCCTGTCGGCGGTCCAGGCGGTCGGCGGCTCCATCGGCGTCGCGGTCTTCGGCTCGGTGTTCTTCGCCCGGGCCGAGACCGGCGACTTCACCGGCGGCTTCCACCACGCGCTGATCGTCCAGGCGTGCCTGCTGGTGGTCTTCTTCGCGATCACCTTCCTGCTGCCCAAGAAGGGCCGCCCCGAAGAAGAGCAGCACGGCATCACCCCCGGGACAACCGCCGACGACTCCGGCACCAAGCAGCACCTCCCCATCTGAGCTGCGGTCAGGGCCGTGTACAACACGCGGCCCCGGCCGCCCCGAACCGCCTGCGACGCACCCTCGGGCCCGGCGCCCGGATGCGCGGAACCGCCAGCCCGGGATATCCTTTCATGTCCGCATTTCTGCGGGGTGCAGTCCGGCCCCGCACCACGAACTGGGGGCTCCGATGCGCGCATGTTCCCGACTCGTCACGGTGGCCGCGGTCGCCGTGACCGCCCTCGCCGCCCCGGTCACCGCCTCGTCGGGCGCCCCGGCCGCGACACCGCCCCGCTGCGCCGAGAAGGACCTGACGCTGCGCGCCGAGCCGTCCGACGACAGTGACGGCGTACTGAAGCTGAGCGTGCGCAACGACTCGGCGCGGGCCTGCCTCGTCGACCGCGTACCGACCGTCACTTATGCCGAGCTGGACGGCGCCGCCCTTCCGGTGCCGACCGTGCCGCACGCGGGGCGCACCCTCGCCGCGCACACCACGGTGTACGCGGCGGTCCGCTCCCTGTCGGACTCCGAGGACGCCGAGGACGGAGCCCGTACGGTCCTCGCCGTGCACGTGGTCACCGTCCCCGACCACGACGGGCGGACGTTCCAGGCGCTGAAGCTGGGCGCCCCGGCCGGCGTGCGCGTATACGAGCCGGTGACGACCCTGTGGCAGTCGTCGGCGCACCGGGCGGAGACGGTCCTGGAGGAGCAGACGACCGGCCGGGGCATGTTCGCCGCTTAGGCGCCCCCGGGTTCCGGGAGCCGTTCTCGCTGCCGGAACCCGGTGGCGTACGCCGGGTTCGCGGCGTACGTGGATCAAGCAAGTGCCAAGACGGGTGCCAAGACCGGACGCTTCCGTCACTTCCTGAAACGCCAACCGCCCGTTGTACGCGCAATGTTGCGTTCGCACCCGGCAATCTCTTCGAACTTCGGCCGCAACCCTTGACGACCGCATCTCACACCTGAAACATGCCTGGCCAAGAGAGCGCTCCCACACCCCCACTCGTTCACTTCATGAACCAGGAGAGCCGCGTGTCCGTCCTCCCCCCACGCCCCACACACCCCGCAAGCCCCGCAAGTCCCTCACGTCGTGCGGTCCTCGGTGCGGCGGCCGCTGTCGCCGCGACGCTGCCCGTGCTCGGCACCGCCGTCGCCTCCGCGGCCGAGTCCGCACCCCGCGAGGCGAAGGTCGCGGGCGGCGGTGACCTCGGCCCCAATGTGATCGTCTTCGACCCCTCCACCCCCGGCATCCAGGCCAAGCTCGACGAGATCTTCAAGCAGCAGGAGTCGGCTCAGTTCGGCGCCGGGCGCTACGCGCTGCTGTTCAAACCGGGCACGTACAACGGGCTCAACGCGCAGCTCGGCTTCTACACCTCGATAGCGGGCCTCGGCCTCTCCCCCGACGACACGACCATCAACGGGGACGTGACCGTCGACGCGGGCTGGTTCGACGGCAACGCCACGCAGAACTTCTGGCGCAGCGCGGAGAACCTCGCGCTCGTACCGGTCAGCGGCACGAACCGGTGGGCGGTCGCGCAAGCGGCGCCGTTCCGCCGGATGCACGTACGCGGCGGGCTCAACCTGGCGCCCGACGGCTACGGCTGGGCCAGCGGCGGCTACATCGCCGACAGCCGGATCGACGGGGCCGTCGCCCCGTACTCGCAACAGCAGTGGTACACCCGTGACTCGTCGGTCGGCGGCTGGGAGAACGCGGTCTGGAACATGGTGTTCTCCGGCGTCGAGGGCGCGCCCGCGCAGAGCTTCCCCGACCCGCCCTACACGACGCTCGACGCGACGCCGGTCTCCCGCGAGAAGCCGTTCCTGTACCTCGACGGCGCCGACTACAAGGTGTTCCTGCCGGAGAAGCGGACGAACGCGCGCGGCACGAGCTGGGGCGGCGGTACCCCGCGCGGCACGTCGGTGCCGCTCGACCAGTTCTACGTGGCGAAGCCCGGGGACGGCGCGGCCACCCTCAACGCCGCGCTCTCCGACGGCCTGCACCTCCTGCTGACCCCCGGCGTCTACCACCTGGACGCGCCGATCCAGGTGGACCGCGCGGGCACGGTCGTCCTCGGCCTCGGCTACGCCACGCTCATCCCGGACGGCGGAGCCACCGCGGTCGAGGTCGCCGACGTGGACGGGGTGCGGCTCGCCGGATTCCTCATCGACGCGGGAACGGTCAACTCCGAGACGCTGCTCGAAGTCGGCCCGCAGGGCGCGTCCGCCGACCACTCGGCCGATCCGATCACCGTGCAGGACGTGTTCGTGCGGATCGGCGGCGCGGGCGCGGGCAAGGCCACCACCAGCATGGCGATCAACGCGCGGCACACCATCGTCGACCACACCTGGGTGTGGCGCGCCGACCACGGCGAGGGCGTCGGCTGGGACACCAACCGCGCCGACTACGGCGTCGTCGTCAATGGCGACGACGTCCTGGCCACCGGCCTGTTCGTCGAGCACTTCAACAAGTATGACGTGCAGTGGAACGGCGAGCGCGGGCGCACGATCTTCTACCAGAACGAGAAGGCGTACGACGCGCCGAACCAGGCCGCGATCCAGAACGGCTCGGTGAAGGGCTTCGCCGCCTACAAGGTCGCCGACAACGTGACCACGCACGAGGGCTGGGGCCTCGGGTCCTACTGCAACTACACCTCGGACCCGACCATCCAGCAGGGCCACGGCTTCGCCGCCCCGGACACACCGGGCGTGAAGTTCCACGGCCTCCTCGTGGTCTCGCTCGGCGGCAAGGGCCAGTACGACCACGTCATCAACGACATCGGGTCCGCCACCTCCGGCGACTCCACGGTGCCGTCGACGGTCGTGTCATACCCCTGACATCCGCGCCTTCGTACGGGGGCGGGCCGCGCCGATGAGCGACTCGTCGTGGACCCGGGCGCCGGGCAGCTGGTGCCGGGCCGCGACGAGCGCGGTGCCGATGTCGCGGGTGCCGGTGGCGACGCAGAGCGTGTACGACACGTCGTCGAGGCGGCGACGTGCCTCGGCGCCGCCCTCCCCGGCGTCGAGCACACTGAGCGTCTCGTACTCGCGAACGAGATCGGCCAGCAGGGCGGGGTGGGCCAGCAGCATCGTCGGGGCTCCTTGTCGTCGGGGGCGTCCCCGCCCGTGTGCCCTGGCGTTTCACCCGCAAACGGGCGGAATGATCGCACCCGGCTTACCGTCGGCAGGCGGCGGTGAACCGGGTGCGGTGGCGCTTGGGCGGCTCGGCCTCGTCGAGCGGCACCACCGCCAGGTCCTTCATGGAGAGCCCCGATGTCCCGTGGGCATCGACGACGAGTTCGTCCGCGCCGTGCCGGTGGCGGCCGGTGCGCGCGCCGGGTTCGAGGAGCGCGGCCGGGCCGGGGCGCCGCCGGTCCCGGGCAGGATGAGGCGCCGCTATGCCGGTGTGGCGGGCACCGGCTCCACCGCGAGGAGCGAGGCGTCGTCCTGGAGTTGGTCCTCGGCGTAGTGGAGCAGGTCGGCGGCGAGGGCCGAGGTGAAGGCGGCGAGCCGGAGGCGGCTGAACTCGGCCGCGCGTTCGGCGAGGGGGTAGAAGGTGCCGCCGGCGTCGCGGGCCTCGGAGACGCCGTCGGTGTGCAGGAGCATCCGGTCCCACGCGGTGCGGGGCACGGGCTGGGCGGCGCACCAGCCGTGCGCGAGGTCGAGCAGCCCGAGCGGAGGTGCGGGCGCGGGCACGGCGGCCGGTACGGCGCCGCCGCCGCGCAGCAGTAAGGGCGGCGGGTGACCGCAGCAGACCAGCTCGGCGGAGCCGTCCGGGGCGACGGAGACGAGGGTGGCGGTGACGAACCGGTCGGGTTCGTCGGAGTGCGCGACCAGCGAGTGCAGCCGGACCGCGAGCACCTCCAACGACCGTTGCCGTGCGGCGAGTTCACGCCAGGCAGTGAGCACGGAGTCGGCGGTGCGGGAGAGCGCGGGGCCCTTGCCCATGACGTCCCCGATGAGCAGCCGGGTGCCGAACGGAGTGGCGACGGCGCCGTGGACGTCACCGCCCGCGCCGTCCTTGCCGGCGCCCGTGGCCACCCGGCGCGCGCTCACGCTGAGGGTGCCGACCGTCTCCGGGGCCGGGTCTGTCGTACGCGGGCGGGTGGTCATGGGTGCCTTCCTGGGCGGCCACGGCAACGGGTCGGGCCGCGGTGATCGCGAGGGGTGCCGGGAAGTGTAGTCAGCCGGGTGCCGTGTGTGACGTCTTCCCCGAAGTGCGCGCAGCATGTGCCTCCGGCACCCGGATTGTGCCCGCGGCATGTGGCCCGTGGCGCGGACCCGACCGCGGGAGAGCAGTGTCCCACCTCCGCCCGGCTCGCGCGGGGTGATCCGGTGAAGCCGCCAGGAGCGGGGCGGAACGCTTCTACCGTGGCGGGACAAGACGCGTCGTCCCGCCCGCCGCCGATCGCCCCGTACGAAGTGAGACCGCACATGAACCGCAGCTCCGGCCGCCGCACGTGGGGTGAACTGCCCGCCGAGGCCACCAGTTTCGTCGGACGGCGGCGCGAGCTGGCGCAGCTGGCCGACGTCCTCGCGCGGGCCCGCCTGGTGACGGTGACGGGGCCCGGCGGCGTCGGCAAGACCCGTACGGCGGTGCGCGCGGCGTACGAGCTACGGCCCACGTTCCCCTCCGGGGTGCAGTTGGTGGAGCTGTCGGCGCTGAGCGACCCCGAGCTGCTCGCCAACACCGTCGCCGCGGCGCTCGACCTGCCCGAGCAGACGGCCCGCCCGCCGATCGAGGTGATCGCGGACTATCTGGCGGAGCGGGAGCTGCTGTTGCTGCTCGACACGTGTGAGCACCTGGTCGACGCGTGTGCGCTGCTCTGCGACGAACTCCTGCGCGCGGCACCACGGTTGCGCATCCTGGCGACGAGCAGGCAGCCGCTCGACGTGGCGGGCGAGCACGTCCTCGCCCTCGGGCCGCTGAGCGTGCCCGAGCCGGACGCCACCGGTCCCGCGCGGACGAGCGAGGCGCTCGACCTGTTCGCGGACCGGGCGTCGGCGGCCGTGCCCGGTTTCACCGTCGACGACGGCAACCGGGCGGACGCGCTGGCGCTGTGCCGCCGCCTCGACGGCATCCCGCTCGCCATCGAGCTGGCGGTCTCCCGGCTGCGGGCGCTCTCCCTCGGTGAGGTCCTCGCCCGGCTCGACGACCGCTTCCGCCTCCTGACGGGCGGGCGGCGCACCTCGGTGCCGCGCCACCAGACCCTGCGGACCGCGATCGGCTGGAGCCACGACCTGTCGACCGCGCCGGAGCGGCTGCTGTGGGCCCGGCTCGCCGTGTTCGCGGGCGAGTTCAGCCTCCAGGCGGCGGAGGCGGTGTGCGCGGACCCGGTCGCGCGCGCGGGCCCCGTACCCGGCGTGGCGCTGCCCGTGGAGGACGTCCTGACGGCGCTCATCGGCCTGGTCGAGAAGTCCGTCGTGATCCGCGTGGAGACGCCCGAGGGCACCCGCTACCGCCTCCTCGACACGATCCGCGAGTACGCCGCCGGGCAGCTGTCGGCGCTCGGCGGCGAGGAAACGGTCCGGCGCCGCCACCTCGCCTACTTCGCGGAGGTGGCCCGTTCCTTCGACGAGGAGTGGACGGGCGACGCGCAGGTCCCGCTGCTCCGGGCGCTCGTGCGCGACCGCGCGAACGTCCGGGCCGCCCTCGAACACTGCGTCTCCTCGTCCCTGCTGCACGGGCAGGGGCTGCGGATGGCGACGGCCCTGTGGGGCTACTGGCACACCACGGGCCTGCTCACCGAGGGCCGCTACTGGCTGCGCCGCACCCTGGACGGGTGCCGCGACGAGACGCCCGTACGCGTCAAGGCGCTCTGGCTGAGCAGCTGGTACATGGATCTGCAAGGTGAACGCGGCGGCAACGAGGAGCTGCTGAAGGAGGGCGAGGCGCTCGCCGAGCGCATCGACGACCCGGTCGGCGCCGCGTGGACGCTCGCCTTCCAGGCCCACCGCCGCTACTTCTCCGGCCTGATGGACGGCTGCGCCGAGGACTTCACCGAGGCGCGCGAGCGGATGACGGCGCTCGGCGACGACACGGGCCTCATGATGATCGGCTTCTACGGCGGGTTCATGCTCGTCCTCTCCGGCGACCACGAGCGGGGCATCGCCTGGTGCGACGACTCGCTCGCGCGCAGCGCCGCGCACCCCGGCGAGCAGTGGGCGCGCGGCTGGGCGCTGTGGGTCAAGAGCGTCGGCCTGTGGCTGCGCGGCGACCACGAGGCGGCCGTCGCCTGCTCACGAGAGGCTCTGCTCAGCAAGGCGGCGCTGCACGACCTGATGGGCGTCGCCCACTGCCTGGAGGGGCTCGCCTGGTACGCGGCGCAGGTGCGGCGCTTCGACCGGGTCGCCGTGCTGCAGGGCGCGGCGGACGCTCTGTGGCGCCGCTCCGCGAAGGAGGCGAGGTTCGGGATCCCGGCGCTGCACGCGCTGCACGCGGACGCGGCGGCGCAGGCCCGCTCCGCGCTCGGCGACGACGGCTACCGCGACGCCTTCGCCGAGAGCGGCCTGCTGCCGCTCGACACGGTGGTGGAGCTGGCGCTCGCCCTCGAACCGGCCGCGGCCCCGGCCGTCGGCTCCCGGCGCCGCGGCCCCGCCGATGTCCTCACGCCCCGGGAGCGGCAGGTCTCCGCGCTCGTCGGCGACGGTCTGACGAACAGGGAGGTCGCGGCCGAACTCGCGGTGTCGAAACGGACGGTCGATTCCCATGTAGAGCACATCCTCACCAAGCTCGGCTTCACCTCCCGTGCCCAGATCGCGGCGCTGCGCGCGCCGGCGGCGCCGGACGCCGCGATTCCGCCGTCCCAGGTGTGACGAAGCGGGTCATTGCGGAGGCCGCAGCCGCTACGGTGAGGAGGAGGGACACGCACCCGAGGTCCCGCGGAGGCCGGATGGGCGACGAAGCTGCACGGGGGCCCGGGCCGCTGCCGAGGCTGCGGCTCGACGAACTGCTCGAAGAACTCCAGGTCCGTATCGATGCCGTGCGCGGCACCCGCGACCGCCTCCAAGGACTCCTTGAAGCGGTCCTCTCGGTCGGCCAGGAGCTGAACCTGTCCCAGGTGCTGCGGCGCATCGTGGAGGCGGCGGTGGTGCTCGTCGACGCGGAGTACGGCGCCCTGGGCGTCATCGGCGAGGACCGGCTCAAGCTGTCGCAGTTCCTGCCGGTGGGCATCGACGCCGAGCTGCAGGCCCGGATCGGCGATCTGCCCTCCGGGCACGGTCTGCTCGGGGAGCTGATCCGCCACCCCGAGCCGCTGCGCCTGCCCGAACTGGCCGAGCACGCGGCGTCCTCCGGGTTCCCGCCGCACCACCCGCCGATGCACACCTTCGTCGGGGTGCCCATCCGGGTGCGCGACGACGTGTTCGGCAATCTGTACCTCACGCAGAAGCGCGGCGGCATGGACTTCGACGACGAGGACGTGGCGGTGCTGCAGACCCTTGGCGCCGCCGCGGGCGTCGCGATCGAGAACGCGCGCCTGTACGAGGAGGTACAACTCCGGGAGCGCTGGCTGTCCTTGAGTGCCGAATTCACCGGCAGCCTGCTCTCCGGCACGGCCGAGATGCCGGTGCTCCGGCTCATGGTGGAGCGGGCCCGGGAGATCGCGGCCGCGGACCTCGGCATGGTGGCGCTCGTCATCCCGGGCACCGAGGACCTGCACGAGACGCTCGCCCTCGGCGAGCACGCGGAGCCTCACCACGACGTGACGCTGCCCCGCAAGGGCACCTTCGCGGGCGCCGCCCTCACCGCCGGGAAGCTGGTCACCTCGGACGACGTGCGCAAGGACCCGCGGATCACCTACCAGCCGGCCCGCTGGGAGGGGCTCGGCCCCGCCGTCGCCGTGCCGATCGGCACGCCCGAGAGCGTGCGCGGCGTGCTCACGCTCGCGCGCCGGGCGGAGCGGCAGCGGTTCGCCGCCGCCGAGCTGGTGCCCCTGGTCGGGTTCGCCGGGCAGGCCGCGCTCGCCCTGGAGCTGGCGGAGCGGCGCCGCGACGCGGAACAGATGAGCCTCCTGGAGGACCGCGACCGGATCGCCCGGGACCTGCACGACCTGGCGATCCAACGCCTGTTCGCGACCGGGATGACGCTGCAGAGCGCGCAGCGGTTCGTGCAGCACCCGGAGGCCGCCGAGCGCCTGATGCGGGCGGTGGACGACCTCGACACCACCATCAAGATCATCCGTTCCACCATCTTCGGACTGCGCGAACAGGAGGCGCCGCCGTCGGGGAGCGGCCTGCGGATCCGGACGGTCCGGGCCGTGGAGGACGCGGCGCGGGTCCTCGGCTTCACCCCGGCGCTGCGCATGGAGGGCCTGATCGACGTGGACGTGCCCACGGCCGTCGCCGACGACGCGGTGGCGGTGCTCGGCGAGGCGCTGACGAATGTGGCACGGCACGCGCGCGCCTCCAAGGCGGAGGTGGCGCTCCTCGTACGCGGCCGGACCCTGACCCTGGTCGTGGAGGACGACGGTGTCGGCATCCCGGACGTGGCGGACGAGCACCGCAGCGGCCTGGCGAACATGGCGGCGCGCGCCCGTGGCCGCGGCGGCACGCTGACCCTCGCCCGGCGGGAGAGCAATGGCACGCACCTGGAGTGGCACGTGCCGTTGCAGAAGGGAAGCTGACGTTGCTGAAGGGGCGCTGACAGGGCTCGGAGGGCTGCGCCGCGGGCTCAGGCGCAGGCTTCATTGCGGGCGCGGTGGCAGCCTGCTGGCCATCACCGCGGCCTGGATGCGCCGCTCCACGCCCAGCTTGGCGAGGAGGCGCGAGATGTTGTTCTTCACGGTCTTCTCGGACAGGAACAGGCGCAGGCCGATCTGCCGGTTGGTCAGCCCCTCCCCCACGAGGGCGAGGATGTCCCGCTCCCGCTCGGTGAGGTCGGCGATCCGGTGGTCCGCCGAGGAGGCCGAGGAGTCGGGGCCGCCCTGCTCCGCGCCGTAGGACTCGGGCCCGCGCAGGCTGCGCATCAGCCGGGCCGTCGTCGCCGGGTCGAGCATGGACTGGCCGGAGGCGACGGTCCGTACGGCGGAGACCAGGTCGGACCCCCGGATCTGCTTCAGCACATAACCGGCGGCACCCGCCATGATGGCGTCGAGCAGCGCGTCGTCGTCGTCGAACGACGTCAGCATCAGACAGCTCAGGGAGGGCAGCAGACCGCGCAGTTCGCGGCAGACGGTGATGCCGTCCCCGTCCGGGAGACGGACGTCGAGCACGGCGACGTCGGGGCGCAGCGCGGGTCCTCTGACGAGGGCCTGCGCCGCGGTGGCGGCCTCCCCGACGACCTCCATATCGGGTTCGGCGCCGAGCAGGTCCCGCAGCCCGCGGCGGACCACCTCGTGGTCGTCGAGGAGCAGGATCCGGATGGGACGGTCCGCGGAGAAGGTGGGTGGCTCGGGCATACGTCCCCCTCGGATGTGGTGTCCCTAGATCCTGCGGCCCCGAACGGTGATCCGCCAGGGCCGAACGGCCCTGACCGGCGCGGCGGTCAGGGCCGTCGAGGCGGGGCCCCACGGCCCTCGAGTGGGTCTCAGGCGGCGTCGTATCCGTACGGGGCGTACAGGTCGAGGAGGCGGGAGCGGGTGACGCTGAGGCGGTGGGCGAGGATCTGGCCGACCCACTGGGCGACGAACGAGCCGAGTCCGGGGTCGGACGCGCACATCAGGCGCACGGTGAACGCGTCGAACTCGTGGGCGCGCACGGGGGTCTCGGTCTGCGCCCCGAGCTGCCACACGTAGGGCGGGAACAGCCAGGACCAGCCGATCAGCTCGCCACGGCCGAGCGACTCGATGACGGGGGCCCGCCGGCCCGGTACGCGCATGTCCAAAGCGATGCTGCCGCTGCGCAGGATCCAGAAGCGGTCCGCGCGCGAACCCTCGTCGAAGAGCCTGGTGTTCGGCAGGAAGGTGACCTCACGGGCGATGCGCATCAGCCGGCCGCGGTGTTCCTCGGGCAGGGTCTGGCTCATGCGCGGGGCCATGGTGGTCATGGGCTGCCTCCTTTCGGGGGCGGCGCAACGACGGCCGGGAACACTTCCCTCCGGTTACCGCCCGCCCGGGCCGCGTGGGTCGGCGCTCGGTCCGGGCGGCGGTCGTCGCACGGACCGGACCGCCGTCGTGCGATACCTCGACGATCGCCGCCCGCGCCCGCTACGCCCAGGGGCCGAACGGCCCTGACCAGGGGGCCTGTCGGATCGGACGGCGGGCCCGACATTCGTACAAGACGGGGCGGGGCGGACCTCCGCATCATCGGGCGCATGACTGACCGACAGAAGGAACACGGCGGCGAGCCGCCCCACGGGACGCACGTCGTACGGGACGGCTCTCCCGACGCGCCGCCCCTGCTGCTCATCCACGGTTCGGGGGCCGCGGGCGGCTGCTGGGACCCGATGGTCCCGGCGCTCGCCCGCCGCCACCACGTCATCCGCGTCGACCTCCCGGGGTGCGGGAACTCCCCGCCCGCCAGGTCCTACGCGGTGCCGAGCCAGGCCGGGCAGGTGGCGGCGCTCCTCGACTCGCTCGGGCTGCGCCGGGTCCCCGTGGTCGGCCACTCCAGCGGCGGCTACGTCGCCACGGCGCTGGCCGAACTCCGCCCCGAACTGGTGCGCTCGCTCACTTTGATCAGCACGGGCCCGAGCATGGCGGCGCTGTCCCCGCAGCCGCTGCCCCTGCGGGTCCTGCTCGGCCCGCCGTTCGGGCGGCTGCTCTGGGCGCTGCGTTCGGACACGTGGATCCGGGGCGGGATCAGGGCGACGACGGCGGGCCCGGTGGAGGTGCCGGACGGGCTCGTCGCCGGGGTGCGCGGGATCTCGTACGGCACGTTCCGCAGAGTGCTCCGCGCGAACGAGGCGTACATCGCCGAGCGGACCGTGCCCGAGCGGCTCGCCGCGCTCGGTACCGGTGTACCGGTCCTGGTCGTCTTCGGCGCGTCCGACCCGCGCTGGGACCCGGCGTCGGCGCGTCGGTACGAGGCGGTGCCGGGCGCACGGATCGAGATGCTGCCCGGGGTCGGTCACATCCCGCCGCTCGAAGCGCCCGGGGCCACCGGTGAACTGCTCCTGGCGTTCGTGACGTCGGGTGCCGAGGCGTCCTAGGCTGGAGCGCATGCCGGTGACAGAGGTCTCCTCACCGCCCGACTGGGCGTCCATGGACATCGCGGTGCCACGCCCCGCCCAGCGGCTGCCCGGGGTCAGCATGGCCGGGTTCCGCCGGCGGGGCCCCGCGCCCATGGACATCGCGATGGTCGCGCACCCCTCCGTCACCCTGCTCCTCGACCTGAGCGACGGGGACGGGATCGTCTACGACGCCCGGGGCGGTCAGGGTCGCGGCAGCGTCGTCATCGGGCTCCTGCCGGGTGAACTGCGGGCAGGGGGCCGGGTCGGCGCGTGTCTGCAGATCCGTCTGGAGCCGGCCGTGGCGGCGGCGGTACTCGGCGAATCGGCCGAGCTGCGCGGGGCGGTCGTGTCCCTCGCGGACGTCTGGGGCCGGGCGGCGGAGCGCGCAGAGGAGCGGCTGCGCGCCGCCGCGTCCTGGGACGAACGGTTCGCGGTCGCCGGGGAGTTGCTCCGGACACCGCGGGCCCGGCGCCGGGTCGATCCCGAGGTCGCCCACTGCTGGCGCCGTCTGCTCCGCACCCGGGGCCGGGTACGGGTGGACGGCCTCGCGGACGAGGTCGGCTGGGACCGCAAGCGCCTGTCGGCCCGCTTCGGCGCCCAGCTCGGCATCGCCCCCAAACGCGCCGCCCGCCTCGTCCGCTTCGACCACGCCGCCCGCCTGCTGGCCTCGGGGCACACCCCGGCCACCGCCGCCACGGTCAGCGGCTACGTCGACCAGTCCCATCTGCACCGGGAGGTGCGGGAGTTCACCGGTCTCACCCCGTCGGGGGTGGCGGCGGCCCCGTGGCTGCAGATCGATGACGTGGCGTGGCCGGACGCGGTGCCGGCAGCGGTGTCCTAGGCGTGCCGCCGTCCCCACACCGGCTCCACCCGGCTCCACCCCCGTTCCCACGCCGCCAGGCGACGGCGGTCGAGGGCCGCGCGTAACGTGAGGCGCGTGGTGAGGGCAAGCCCGGCCGTCGCGGTGGCCACCAGGAAGCCCGCCGCGAGGGTGTGCGACCAGACGTCGCCCCCGCCCCAGGGCGCCGTGGTGACGCCACCGTGCCGGTCCAGCCAGACCGTGGCGGTGTCGCCGCGTTCGAGCCCGGCCGTGACGGGGGCGATCGCGGTGACCGTGCGGCCCTGCCCGTCGGTCCAGCGCACCGTGACCGGGTAGGTGACCGTCGCCTGGACACCAGAGGCGGCGGGCACGTGGTCCGGCGCGTCCTCGACCAGCCGGGCCCGCTGCGGCTGACGGGACTCCCGCTGGGCGCGGACGTGGGCCCGGGCATCCTCGTGCGCCGCCCAGCCGCTCAGCGCGCCCGCGGCCGGCGCCACCAGGACGGCGAGCACGCCGAGCACCAGCGCCGCCCAGGCCTCGACCACGTCCGACCTGCGGCGCAGCGGGTTGTCCCGCGCTGCCCGGTGGTCCGGCCCGAACAGGCCCATGGCGGCCTCCTCGCTCCACACTTACGCGGACCGCACGGCGCGGCACAGGGGCCGAACGACCCCGGCGCCAGGGCCGGTTCGCCTCTCCCGGTGCGAACGACGGGGGTGACAGGGTCCGGAACGCGCCCGGCGCACGCGCCTTTTGCGTGCATCCGGTTCCTGGGACGGGCACGCGTGACCGCTCTCTCGCGTGGAACCCGCGCCGGAGCCGAGCACCGATCCCTCTGCCATCGGGAGGTTCCGTCATGGACCGTATGCGCGTCCTGACCGTCGGTACGGACGGTTCACGCGAGAGCCTGGACGCCGCCGACTGGGCGGCCCGCGAAGCGCTGCGGCGCGGGCTGCCTCTTCGTCTGCTGCACGCCTACAGCGGTGAACGGCTCGCGCCGCCACCGCCCGACGTGGACCTGCCGGGACGCGGCGTGCTCGACCGGATCGCGCTCCAACTCGGCTACGAGTACCCCGCGTTGGAGATAGTCGCGCGCCGCCGGCCCGCGCCACCGGTCGCCGCGC
This sequence comes from Streptomyces sp. NPDC016845, assembly GCF_044332585.1. NCBI lineage: Bacteria > Bacillati > Actinomycetota > Actinomycetes > Kitasatosporales > Streptomycetaceae > Streptomyces > Streptomyces sp. NPDC016845. The sequence continues at coordinate 170,035 of NZ_JBIRPI010000011.1, forward strand.
TCCTCGAAGCGGTCACCGAGTCCGAGACGCTCGTCCTCGGCTCGCGCGGCTTCACCGGGTACTCCGGGTTCCTCGTCGGCCCGGTGGCGCTCGCCGTGACGGCGCGCGCGGACCGGCCGGTCGTCCTCGTACGGGCGGGCGGGCTCCCGCGGGACGAGCGGGCGCCGGACGGGGACGGGTACCTGCCGGTGGTCGTCGGCCTGGACGTGACCCAGCCCGCGGACGAGGTGCTCTCGTACGCCTTCGAGGCGGCGGCCCTGCGCGGTACGGAGCTGCACGCGCTGCACGCCTGGACGCTGCCGCCGCTGGGCGCCGGCCCGCCGGGGACGACGACGCCGCCCGGTGACGCGGCGCGCCGCGAGTCGCTGCGCCGCCGGGCGCTCACCAGCGCGTTACAGGTGTGGCGGGCGAAGTATCCGGAGGTGCCCGTGGTGCAGCGGCTCCTCTACGGTCAGCCCGGCCACCATCTGCTGAAGGCGTCGACGGGGGCCGGCCTGACGGTGATCGGGCGCAACGCCGACGTGGCCGAACTGGGCCGCACGGCACACTCGGTGGTGCACCATGTGATGAGTCCGGTGGCCGTGGTCCCGCACACCTGAGCCACGGGGACGCCCGGCCCGCCCGGCCTTTCCCGACCGAGAGGCAGTTCGCGTCCATGACCTCGTTCCGCCCCGCCCCGGCCTGGCTGTCCGACGCCGTCTTCTACCAGATCTACCCGCAGTCGTTCGCGGACTCGAACGGGGACGGGATCGGGGACTTCGGCGGCATCGCCGAGCGGCTCGGCCATCTGTCCTGGCTCGGGGTGAACGCCGTATGGATCAACCCGTGCTTCGTGTCCCCGTTCCGTGACGCGGGCTACGACGTCGCGGACTACCTCGCGCTCGCGCCGCGCTACGGCACCGACGACGATCTGGCCCGCCTGGTGGAGCTGGCCGGGCGGCGCGGGATCCGCGTCCTGCTCGACCTCGTCGCCGGGCACACCTCCGACCGGCACCCGTGGTTCCGGGCGTCCGCGCACGATCCGGACGACCACCGCTACATCTGGAGCGCGGACGGCGTCCCCGACGGTTTCGTGCCCTCGCCCGGGACCCGGCCCGGCGGCTACCTGCCGAACTTCTTCGACTCGCAGCCCGCCCTCAACTTCGGTTACGCGCGCGAGAGCGCGGCCGAGCCGTGGCGCCAGCACGTCGACGCCGAGGGGCCACGCGCCAACCGGGAGGCGCTGCGCACCGTCATGGACCACTGGCTGCGGCTCGGTGTGTCCGGGTTCCGGGTCGACATGGCGGCGTCGCTCGTGAAGGACGACCCGGACAAGCGGGCCACCGCGCGGATCTGGACCGAGCTGCGGCACTGGCTCGACCGGGCCCACCCCGACGCCGTACTGCTCGCCGAGTGGGGCGATCCGCAGGTGTCCGTGCCGGCCGGGTTCCATGCCGACTTCTTCCTCCAGTTCGGCGGCCCGACGGACGGGCTCGCGATGCGCTCGCTGTGGAACAACGGGGCGGGCACGCGGAACGAGACGTGGGCGCCGCTCGACTGCTTCTTCGACGCGTCGGGGCTCGGCTCGCCCCGGCCGTTCGTCGAGGCGTGGCGCGCGGCGGACTCCGCGCTCGGCGACACCGGTTTCGTGTCGCTGCCCACGTCCAACCACGACTTCTCCCGCCTCAACTGCGGCCCGCGCACGGCGGAGCAGCTCCCGGCGGCGTTCGCCTTCCAGCTGACCTGGCCCACCCTCCCCGCGATCTACTACGGCGACGAGATCGGCATGCGGTACGTGCCGGGCCTGCCCGACACCGAGGGGAGTGTCCTCGGGCCGTACTACAACCGGGCGGGTTCCCGTACGCCGATGCAGTGGGACGAGGGCCCCGGCGCGGGGTTCTCGACCGCGCCCGAGGAACGGTTCTACCTGCCGCTCGACCCCGCCCCCGACCGTCCGTCGGTCGCCGCGCAACGGGCCGACGAGGGCTCGCTGCTGCACCTCGTACGCCGCCTCGTCGCCCTGCGTACGTCCACCCCGGCGCTCGGCGCCCGCTCGCCCGTCGAGGTGCTGCACGAGGGGCATCCGTTCGTCCACGTCCGGGGAGGCCGGTTCCTGGTGGTCGTGAATCCGGCCGCCGGCCTGCGGACCTGGGCCGTGTCCGAGCCGGGGCGCCTCGCCGGGGCGCGGCCGGTGGAGGTGTCCGGGGTGCGGATCGCCGCGGACGGCTCGGCCGTCGAGGCGGACGGATTCGGGTACGGCGTCCTGGCTCTGACGACGGACTGAGACATCTCCGCGACGATGACTCCGCACCGTCGCGGGAGTCTTGACCGACGAGGAACTCTTCCCAGGAACGCTCCTTCCGGAGGTGCCCGATCTGCTCCCGTCAGCCCCCCGTGCCCCACCGCCGACCGCCCCGACCACGACGCGCGGGCGCCGGTGGGGCAGTTGTGGCCGGGGCGCGGAGGGCCCCGCTCGCGGCGTGAGGCACCTTCTCGGTCCGTGACCGGATGTCACCATCACGCAAACTGTCCGCAATCTTTTGCGCTAATCTTGCGCACATGACGCGCAGACTTGCTCAGGTGGCGAAGAAGGTCGGAGTCAGTGAGGCCACGGTCAGCCGGGTGCTCAACAACAAACCCGGCGTCTCGGAGGCCACACGACAAGCGGTACTCACCGCACTCGACGTACTCGGCTACGAGCGGCCGACCCAGCTGCGCGGGGAGCGGGCCCGCCTGGTCGGCCTGGTCCTGCCGGAGCTGCAGAATCCGATCTTCCCCGCCTTCGCGGAAGTGATCGGCGGCGCCCTCGCCCAGCAGGGCCTCACGCCGGTCCTGTGCACACAGACCAAGGGCGGCGTCTCCGAGGCGGACTACGTGGAGCTGCTCCTTCAGCAGCAGGTCTCCGGGGTGGTCTTCGCCGGTGGTCTGTTCGCGCAGGCCGACGCCGAGCACGGGCACTACCAGCGCCTCGCGGAGCGCAATGTCCCGGTGGTCCTCGTCAACGCCTCCATCGAGCGGCTCGGCTTCCCGCGCGTGGCCTGTGACGACGTGGTCGCCGTCGAGCAGGCGTGGCGCCATCTGGCCTCGCTCGGCCACGAGCGGATCGGGCTCGTCCTCGGGCCCGAGGACCACATGCCCTCGCGCCGCAAGCTGACCGCGGCCCGCGCGGTCGCCCGCGCCACCGGCGGCAAGCTCCCGGACGACGCGATCGAGCGCGCCATGTTCTCCCTGGAGGGCGGGCACGCGGCGACGACCCGGCTCCTGGAGCGCGGCATCACCGGCATCATCTGCGCCAGCGACCCGCTCGCGCTCGGCGCCGTGCGCGCCGCCCGCCGCGCCGGGCTCTCCGTGCCCCGGGACGTGTCGGTGGTCGGCTACGACGACTCGGCGTTCATGAACTGCACGGAGCCGCCGCTGACGACGGAGCGCCAGCCGATCGAGGCGATGGGCCGCGCCGCGGTCGAGCTCCTCGTGGCGCAGATCCAGGGCGGCACGGTCCCCGTCGGCGAGCTGCTCTTCGAGCCGGAGCTGGTCGTGCGCGGCTCGACAGCGCCCCCGCCCGCCGAATAATCGCGCAACCGAGCGCAACCGACCGCAAGAACCGGACGCCACGGGTCCGCCGTATGACGGCGGGCCCGTGACGCGTACTCCCCCATGACCCCCTCCTGTTAATTTTTTGCGGAGTACGCGCGACATCTTGCGGAGATCCGTCGACGGTGCTTGAGTGTGGCACGCCCCCGGCACGCACCTCCCCGTGCAGCCCAGTGCCGCGGGCCTCCACGTTCCTGCCTGCCTGTACGCACAGGCGGGCTCAGGCCCGAAGGGGACCCAACGATGAGAAGCACCACCTGGTCACGTCCTGTCCGCCGAACGTCAGCGGTCGCCATCGCCACCGCCCTCGCCCTGGGCTCGCTCGCCGCTTGCGGCACCAGCAGCAGCTCCGACGACGGCGGGTCGGGCGGCACCGGGTCGAAGGCCGACATCAGCGCACCGCTCGACCCGAAGACCAAGGTCACGCTGACCATCGACTGTATGCCGCCGAAGAACAAGGCCGCCGAGCTGAAGGAGTGGAAGGAGGACGTCAAGGAGTTCAACAAGAAGTACCCGAACGTCACGATCGACGGTAAGTCGACCGCGGGTCAGTGCGAGGAGCCGGCCCGGTTCACCGCCGCCCTCAAGGCGAAGTCGCAACCGGACGTCTTCTACACGTACTTCACCGACCTCCAGCAGGTCCTCGACAACAACGGCGCCGAGGACATCACGGCATACGTCACCGACAAGACCGTTCCGGCGATCGGCTCGATCGACCCGAACGTGATGAACGCCCTGAAGAAGGACGGCAAGCTCTACGCCCTGCCGACCAGCAACTACACCATGGGCCTGCTCATCAACCGCAAGCTGTTCAAGCAGGCCGGACTCGACCCGAACAAGCCGCCGACCACCTGGGACGAGGTCCGCACCGCCGCGAAGAAGATCGCGGGCCTCGGCAACGGCATCTCCGGATACGGCGAGTACAGCGCGGAGAACACCGGCGGCTGGCACTTCGCCGCGGCCCAGTACAGCCTCGGCGGCTCCATGGTCACCGCCGACGGCAAGAAGGCCGCGTTCAACGACGCGACCGGCAAGCAGGTCGTCCAGCAACTGCACGACATGCGCTGGACCGACGACAGCATGGGCAAGACGCAGCTGCTCAAGTGGGGCGACCTGCAGAAGCAGATCGCGTCCGACAAGCTCGGCATGTTCCTCGCCGCGCCCGACGACGTGACGTACATGGTCCAGCAGCTCGGCGCGGAGTACGAGAACTTCGGCATGGGCCCGATCCCCGGCGGCAAGGCCACGCTGTTCGGCGGCAACGACTACATGATCAAGAAGGGCTCGTCGCCCGACAAGATCAAGGCGGCCATCGCCTGGCTGAACCTCAAGACGCTCACCCCTGCCAAGGGCCAGTTCGACTGGGCGCGCACGAAGGCGGACAAGCTGCCCGTCGGCCTGCCGCAGCCGAACTTCTTCACCGGTGAGACCAAGGAGCAGGACCTCAAGTCCCGTACCGACAACGCCACGATGCCGGTCGAGAACTTCAAGGCGTTCATGGACAACCCGGTGCCCGGCAAGGCCGAGCCGCCGAAGGCGCAGGAGATCTACAAGGTTCTCGACAACGTCATGTCGGGCGTCCTGACCAACGAGGACGCCGATATCGACAAGCTCCTGTCCACCGCCGAACAGCAGGTCAACCAGGTGCTGGCCAACCAGTAAGCCGCCCCGCCAGTACCTGTGATCCGAGGAGTGACCATGTCGGCCCCGACGCTGCCCGCGAAGTCCCCGCAGGCCGCACCGCCTCCCGCCGAGCGCCAGCCCGCCACCCCGAGCGGTTCGCTGGCACGCGCCGTAAGACGCAATCTCACCGCTCACGGCTTCCTGATCGGCGCGGTGCTCTGCTTCTCCTTCTTCTCCTGGTATCCCATGGTCAGGGAGTTCATCCTGGCCTTTCAGAAGACGAAGGACGGCCGCACCACCTGGGCCGGCTGGTCCAACCTCACGTACGTCTTCAACGACCCGGCCTTCGGGCAGGCCTGGCGCAACACCCTCCTCTACACCGCGCTCGCCCTGGTCCTCGGCTTCGCCGTCCCGTTCTTCGTGGCGGTCCTGCTCAACGAGTTCCGGCACGGCCAGGGCTATCTGCGCATGCTCGTCTACCTGCCGGTGATGCTCCCGCCGGTCGCCTCGGTCCTGCTCTTCAAGTACTTCTACGACCCCGGCTACGGCCTGTTCAACCGCGTCCTCGGGATCTTCGGGATCCCCGAACAGCAATGGCTGCAATCGACCGACACCGCGATGCTCTCCGTCGTGATCGCGGCGACGTGGATGAACATGGGCGGCGCCACCCTCATCTACCTGGCCTCGCTCCAGGGCATCCCCGGCGAGCTGTACGAGGCCGCCGAGCTGGACGGCGCGGGCCTGTGGCGCAAGATCTGGCACGTGACGATCCCGCAGACGCGGCTGATCCTCTCGCTGATGTTCCTCATGCAGATCATCGCCACGATGCAGGTCTTCACCGAGCCGTTCCTGCTGACGAACGGGGCAGGCCCGGAAGGGTCCACCACCACCGTCGTCTACCTCATCTACCAGTACGCCTTCAACTTCAACAACTACGGCGGCGCGGCGGCCCTCGGCCTCGTCCTGCTCGTCCTGCTCGCGGCCTTCTCCGCGGTGTACGTCCGCCTCAGCCGTTCGCAGGACGACTGACGCCCAGAGGAGTTGGGATCTCACCGACATGGCTACCGAAACGATGCGCCCCCGCACCCTGATCTCGCCGGCCACCCTCGGCCGGCGCCGCGGAAGGATCATCTACTGGACCGTCTTCGGCGTGACGATGGGCCTGTTCACGCTGGTCTTCCTCGGCCCGCTGTACTGGATGGTCACCGGCGGTCTCAAGACCACCGCCGAGATCGTCCAGTCCCCGCCCACCCTCGTACCGCACAGCTCGCACCCCGAGAACTACAAGGACGCCTGGCAGGTCATGGACCTCGCCAAACTCCTCTTCAACACCCTCTACTACGCGTTCGGCGCGCTCGCCTTCCAGCTCGTCCTGGACGTGGCCGCCGCGTACTCCCTGTCCAAACTGCGGCCCGTCTTCGGCAACGTCGTCCTCGGCATGATGCTGGCGACGCTGATGATCCCCGCGACCGTCCTGGTCGTCCCGCAGTATCTGACCGTGCTCGACGTGCCCGTCTTCGAGCGGAACCTCCTCAACAGCCCGTGGGCGATCTGGCTGCCGTCCGTCACGAACGCGTTCAACATCTTCCTGCTCAAGCGGTTCTTCGACTCGATCCCGCAGGAGCTGCTCGACGCGGCCTCCATCGACGGCGCCTCCTCCGTACGCACCCTGCGCTCCATCGTGCTGCCGATCTCCCGGCCGATCCTCGGCGTCGTCTCCATCTTCGCGGTGGTCGGCGTGTGGAAGGACTTCCTCTGGCCGATGCTGACCCTGCCGGACCCCGCCAAGCAGACCCTGAACGTCGGCATCTACTCGCTCTCCAACGGCGTCCCGCAGAACCAGCTGATCGCCGCGCTCACCATCGCGTCGGTGCCGACGCTGATCCTCTTCCTGCTCTTCCAGCGCAACATCATGGGCGGCCTGACCGCCGGCGGCCTCAAGGGCTGACACCGGCCCGCCCGCACTCTCCACTCTCTGTCGTGTGCCGCCGCGTACCCCCTCATCGGGGCGCGGCGCGCACCGCCCTGCCCGAAAGGACCCCTCGTGGCCGACGACTGGTGGCGTTCCGCAGCCATCTATCAGGTGTACGTCCGCAGCTTCGCCGACGGTGACGGCGACGGGACGGGAGACCTCGCCGGGGTCCGAGCACGCCTGTCCTATCTGGCGGAGCTCGGCGTCGACGCCATCTGGTTCACGCCGTGGTACCGCTCCCCCCTCGCCGACGGCGGCTACGACGTCGCCGACTACCGCGTCATCGACCCGGCGTTCGGCACCCTCGCCGAGGCCGAGAAGCTGATCGCCGAGGCCCGCGACATGGGCATCCGCACCATCGTCGACATCGTCCCGAACCACGTCTCCGACCAGCACCCCTGGTTCCGGGCCGCCCTCGCGGCGGGCCCCGGCAGCCCCGAGCGGGAGCTGTTCCACTTCCGCCCCGGGCGCGGCGAGAACGGCGAACTGCCGCCCAACAACTGGCCCTCGCAGTTCTCCGGCGAGACCTGGACGCGCGTCCCCGACGGCGAGTGGTACCTGCATCTGTTCACCGCCCAGCAGCCCGACCTCAACTGGGCGCACCCCGCCGTGCGCCAGGAGCACGAGGACGTGCTCAGGTTCTGGTTCCAGCGCGGCGCGGCCGGCGTCCGCATCGACTCCGCCGCCCTCCTCGCCAAGGACCCGGCCCTCGCCGACGCCGTCGACGGTGACGAGTCCGGCTACGTGGACCGCGACGACCTCCACGCCGTCTACCGCTCCTGGCGCGCGATCGCCGACGAGTACGACGGTGTCCTGATCGGCGAGCTGTGGGTGCCCGACCCCGAGCGGTTCGCCCGCTACCTGCGCCCCGACGAGCTGCACACGGCCTTCAACTTCGACTTCATGGCCCGGTCCTGGGACGCGGCCGAGCTACGCGCGTCCATCGACAACACCCTCGCCTACCACGCGCCGGTCGGCGCGCCCGCGACCTGGGTCCTGTGCAACCACGACGTGACCCGCACCGTCACCCGCTACGGCCGCGAGGACACCCGCTTCGACTTCGCCGCCAAGCGGTTCGGCACCCCGACGGACCTGGCGCTCGGCCTGCGCCGGGCCCGCGCCGCCGCCCTGCTCTCGCTCGCCCTGCCGGGCTCCGTATACCTGTACCAGGGCGAGGAGCTGGGCCTGCCCGAGGCCGAGGTCCCGCGCGACCGCATCGAGGACCCGATGCACTTCCGCTCCGGCGGGGTCGACCCGGGGCGCGACGGGTGCCGGGTGCCGCTGCCGTGGTCCGCGCACGGGGTGTCGTACGGCTTCGGGAACGCGGGCGAGCCGTGGCTGCCACAGCCCGCGGAGTGGGGCGCGTACTCCGTCGAGAGCCAGGAGGCGGACCCGGCCTCGATGCTGGCGCTGTACCGCGCGGCGCTGCGGCTGCGCGCCGCCGAGCCGGGCTTCGAAGGGCTCGGCCTGACCTGGCTCCCCTCCCCCGAGGGCGTACTGGCGTTCGCCCGCGCCGACGGTGTCGTCTGCGTTGTCAACCTGGGCGCCGCCGAGCCGGTCCAACTTCCGCCGCACAAGCGCCTGTTGCTGTCGAGTGACGCGCTCGACGCCGACGGCCGCCTGCCGGGCGACACGGCGGTGTGGCTCAGCACAGCTCCACGGACAACCCCTCGGGCGACTCCTCAGGCGTAGCCTTCCCTACGCTGTCCGGCCCTTCGCGCATCGGCGCACGGCCGAACGCGTCTACGCCGTTTCCTACGCCTCTCCCGGCCGTCAGTTCGACTGTGGCGTCCGGGAGAGGCGTTCCGGAGGACAAAGACATATGCCAGAAGCACCACCGCATCGTGTATGGCGAAATGCCTTACGAGGCCAGGCGGCCTGTGCCACAGTCGTAGGCAGTCCTCCCGTCCGCCGTGGCCTTCGGCGCCTGTATCGGAGTTCGTCATGTCTCCCCATGTCTTCGCGGACCGCCCCACCGGCCAGCCGCCGGAGCGTGGCACGGTCGACGCGCTGATCTCGCAGACACGCCGGCTCCTCGGTGACGTCGACGCGGTGCGCCGGGAGACACCGGGCCCCTTCGACGGCGAGGCGGACGCCGAGCTCCGGTGGCAGCGCGCCCTGTACGAGCTCGCGGTGCACCAACTGAGCGACCTGGACCGGCATTTAGCACAACTGCGCGAAGGCCCCGCGCCCCGCCCCGCCGCCGCCGAACAACGGCACAGCTCCCTGGTCAGCCGGGTCGGCAGCGCCGAGTGGAACCTGCTCACCGACGAGGTGACCTGGTCCGACGAGCTCTACCGCATCCTCGGCCGCGACCGGCTCGCCCCCGCCCTGACCCTCGACGAGCTGCCGGCTCTCGTGCACCGCGACGACCAGCCGAGACTGACCGCGATGGTCACGGACTGCCTCATCGACGGCAAGTCGATCGACGGGGAGTTCCGCGTCGTACGCCCGGACGGTTCCGCGCGCACGGTGCACATGATGGGCGAGCCCGTGCTCGACGCCGACGGCTCGACCGCCTCGATGTGGGCGGTCGTGCGCGACGTCAGCGAACTGCGCCGCAGCCAGCGCGCGGTGAGCGAGACCCGTGACTCGCTCCAGCGCCAGCGGCACATCGCGCAGACCGAGCACCGGCTCGCGGTCGAGCTGCAGGAAGCCGTGCTGCCGCCGTGGCGTGGCTCCCTGCGGCTCCCGCACGGCCTCGACGTGGCCGCCCGCTACCTCCCCTCCCCCGTCGGCGGCCTCATCGGCGGCAACTGGTACGACGTACTCGAACTCCCCGACGAGCAAGCGCTGTTGACCGTAGGCGACCTCTCCGGACACGGCGTCGCCGCCGCCTCGGGCATGGCGATGCTGCTCGGCACGGTCCGCGGCATGGCGGTCTGCGCCGCCGCCCCGGACGAGGTGCTCGCCCGGCTGAACCACCTCCTCCTCGCTTCCCCGGGCCCCTCCCTGGCCAGCGCCCTGTGCTGCCGGTACGACCCGGCGGCCCGCACACTGGCGTGGGCGCAGGCGGGACATCCCGCCCCGCTGCTCTTCCGCGACGGGTCGGGGCGTGCGCTCACGCCACCCGAAGGCGCGCTCCTCGGAGCGGCCTCCGGCGCCCGCTACGGACCCGCGCGCGAGACACTGCGCGCCGGTGACGTCCTGCTCCTGCACACCGCCGGGCTCGTGCCCCGGCACAACGGCGACATCGCGGCGCAGCGACTGCTCGCGCTCGCGCCCGAACTGGCCACGGCCCCCAGCGCACAGGAGTGCGTGGGCCTGATCGTGGACGAGCTGGGCACGGGTGAGCGCGAGGACGACGCCTGTGTACTGGTCGCCAGGATCGGCCCCTGAACCTTCCCCGTACGGGGTTCGAGGTCAGGCCCGGGCGCGCTTCACCGACGGCCTCGGCAGAGCCAGTTTGATCTCCGTACGCAGCTCCTCGATCTTCGGGTAGCCCGCGAACTGACCGGTGAGCCGGTACATCTCGCGCAGCCGGTCCCAGGTGCGGTGGGACGAGTTCGACCCCATCGACGACAGGGCGAGGCGGGCGTACCGGTCCGCCTGTTCGGGGTCGTCGGCGATGAAGCAGGCCGACGCCAGGGACAGGTGGTCGAAGATCTTCGAGCGGTCGCGGCCGCCCGCGCGGAGCGCGAGCGCCTCCTTGGCGTGGCGCTGCGCGATGATCGCGGCGCCCGGTTCGTGCTCGGCGAGGGTGCGGTAGGCGAGGGCCTGCATACCGTGCAGGTCCGCCTCGTCGAACATCTGCATCCAGCTCGGCGGCGCCACGTCACCCCGGTCGGAGACGAAGAGGTCCTCCGCCTCGCCGAGGGTGCGGCGCATGGCCTGGCCCTTGCCGAGCGACGCCTGCGCCCATGCCTCGATGGTGTACAGCATGGCCTTGGTGCGGGGCAGCACCTCGTCGCCCGAGCCGGACTTGGCGAGCTTCATCAGGTCGAGCGCCTCGTCGGGGGCGCCCAGGTGGATCTTCTGGCGGGCGGCCCGGGAGAGGGCCTCGCCCGCTCTCGGCCGGTCGCCGCCCTCGCGCGCGGCGTGCGCGGCGATGACGAAGTACTTCTGGGCCGTGGGTTCGAGGCCGACGTCGTGGGACATCCAGCCCGCGAGGACGGCGAGGTTGGCGGCGACGCCCCACAGGCGCCGCTGCAGATGGACAGGGTGTCGGTAGGAGAGCATCCCGCCGACCTCGTTGAGCTGGCCGACGACCGCCTTGCGCTGCAACCCGCCGCCGCGGGAAGCGTCCCAGGCCCGGAACACCTCGACCGAGCGCTCCAGCTCCTCGATCTCCTGCGACCCGATGGGGGCGGCCTCGTAGCGGTCGAACCCAGCGGGGTCGGCATGCAGGGGGTCGTGGGAGGTAGGGGCGTCGGCCGCGAGGACCGGGTCGGTGTGCAGCCAGTCGTGCATGGCGCTGCTGAGTGCGGATCCTGCGGCGAGCGCGGCACCCGCGCCCACCAAGCCGCGTCGGTTGAGCATGAGGTCCATTCCCGTGAATTCGGTGAGGACCGCAGCTGTCCGCTCGGGCGCCCACGGCACTCCGTCGGGCCCCTGTTGCTCCGGGCCCTGCCGTCTTCCTGCGCGCCCGCGTCGGACGAGACCGAGATCCTCGATGGTCACGACACGGCCGAGTCGCTCGGTGAACAGCGCCGCCAGCACCCGCGGTACCGGATCGCGCGGGATCTCTCCCATGTCGATCCAACGCCGCACCCGCGAGGTGTCCGTCGCCAGCTGGGGGTGGCCCATGGCCGCCGCCTGCCGGTTGACGAGCCGCGCGAGTTCGCCCTTGGACCAGCCGGCCAGGCCGAACAGGTCGCTCAGGCGGGTGTTGGGTTGTCCGTTCACGTGAGCCCCCAGGTTCTCGGCTGCAATCGACAGTAGCCCTCTGTCAGTTGCTGAGCGACTATTCGCCAGGGTTCGCCAGGGTGCGCCAGCTGTCGGGCTCCTGCCCGTCGGGTGTCAGGTAGGAATGCGCCACCCCGACCCGGTCGACGCAGGGGCATTCCCCAGGGTGTACCGGTCGGCCGGGCCGGGGCAGCGCACGCAACTCGTCGGCACGCGAAGGGATCTGTCTCGCCCATGTACGCAGCATCGTCCTCCGTGTCCGCCCCGCCCCGGTCGCCCCGCCCCCTCCGTCCGGTGGTGCCCGGCAGCGGCCCGTACCTCGACCCCTCGCGGCCCGCGGGCCCGGCGCTCGGTGGCGTCGGACGCCCGCGTCGCGCCTCGGGGATCGGCACACCACCGCTCAGCGGGAGACTCGACTTGTCCGGCCCCCAGGGCGCCCAGTTGCGCACGGCGATCGCCACGGTGCACCGGATCTGCCCGGAGTTCCATCCGGTCCAGGTGCTGCGGCGCAGCCCGCGCTCCGTACTGCTCGTCGGAACGACCGGGCGCAGCACCGCCGTAGCCAAGTGTTTACTGGACCACTCCCCTGCGTGGACCGCGCGGGTCGGGCACGAAATAGCGGCATACCGCTCGTTCGTCCGACACCGGCCGCCGGTGCGGGTCCCGCGTCTCATCGCGGCGGACCCGGACAACGGCACGCTGGTGATCGAGCGGATGCCCGGCCGGGTGGCGGCCCTGCAGCGCCACCCGGCCGAGGCTCCGCCGCGGGCGGACGTGCGTGCCGCGCTCGGCGCGATCTGCCGGCTCAACCAGTGGCGGCCTCCGGCGGGCACGTTCGACGCGCCGCTGGACTACGCGGAGCGGATCAACAAGTTCCACGATCTGGGTCTGCTGACCGACCGTGACATGGGTGATCTGCAGAAGCTGCTGCACGGCATCGCCCACACGGCGGGCCGCGGCGGCATGGGCCAGTTCTGTCACGGCGACGCCCTGCTCTCCAACGTGCTGCTCTCGCCCGCGGGACCGGTGCTCGTGGACTGGGAGCACGCGGGGTGGTACCTGCCGGGGTACGACCTGGCGACGCTGTGGGCGGTCCTCGGCGACGCCCCGGTGGCGCGCCGGCAGATCAGCCAGCTCGCGCAGTCCGGCGGCCCGGCCTCGCGCGACGCGTTCCTGGTCAATCTGATGCTCATCCTGACCCGGGAGATCCGTACCTACGAGACGGCCGCGCAGCGTTCGCTGCGCGAGCAGACCCCGGCGGCACCGGGACCGGCCCACCCCGGTGCTGCGCCGTCCGGCGAGGAGCAGCGGTTGTTGCTGCGCCGCCTGCACGACGACTGCAACATGGCCCGCAAGGCGGTCCGTGCGGCGGTCGGCACTCGCTGACGGGGACGTGGTTCCGCGGCGCGCCGAAGAGGGTGGCGCACCGCGGATCCTCGTCGTCCGAGAACCGGGTGCGGACCGGTCCAACTCCCGCCGCCTGTACGTGCATTGGTCTACTCCGGTGACGCGTCGCAGGCGGCGTTCTGTCGCCCCTGGGATGATTGACTGATCGGTGGCGAGCCGATACCACTGGTGCGACCACCAGCGCCCCAGGAGGCCCCGTTGCACCGGTCCATCCGTTCCATCCCCGGCAGGCGTCCCCGTACGGGGGTGCGGGCGGCGGGCACGCTCGCCACAGCGGCTCTGCTTCTTCCGCTGCTCGGGGCGGCGCCGCCCGGGGCGGCGGAGGACGGTTCACCGACCGGGCTGCAGGGGGCGTTCGCCGCCGCGGCGGCCGAGTACCGGGTGCCGCAGAGCGTGCTGCTCGGCGTCTCGTACCTGCAGTCGCGGTGGGACGCGCACGACGGCGCGCCGAGCGTGACCGGCGGCTACGGCCCCATGCACCTGACCGACGCGCGCACGGCGATCGCCGGAACCGTGGCGCACGACCACGCGGAGGGCGACGCGCGCGGCGACGACTCGCGCGACCCGCTGCGGGCCTCCCGGGCCGTGCCGCTCGACAACCAACTCCCCCTCCGTCTGAAGACGCTGCCGCGCGCGGCGGACCTCACGGGCATCCCCGCCGAGCGGCTGCGCAGCGACCCGGCGGCCAACGTGCGCGGTGGCGCCGCGCTGCTCGCCGCCGCGCAGAAACGCCTCGGCAAGCCGCTCAGTGACACGCCGGCCGACTGGTACGGCGCGGTCGCGGCGTTCTCCGGCGCCGACGACAAGGCGACCGCGGCGACGTACGCCAATGATGTGTTCGCGGTGATCCGTGACGGCGAGCGGCGCACGACGGACGACGGTCAGAAGGTGGCGCTCGCCGCCGATCCGGCCGCGAAGCCGCAGGCGGCGCAGTTGGAGTCGATGGGCCTGCGCCGCACGGACGCCTCGGAGACCGAGTGCCCGAGGACGGTGTCGTGCGAGTGGATCCCGGCGCCGTACGAGGAGTTCGGCGACGGCGACTACGGCAACCACGACCTGGCGGACCGCCCCCACGACCAGAGCATCGACTACATCGTCATCCATGACACGGAGGCGACGTGGGAGCAGACGCTCAAGCTGGTCCAGGACCCGACCTATCTCGCCTGGCACTACTCGCTGCGCTCGACCGACGGGCACATCGTGCAGTCCATCAAGGCCAAGGACGTCGGCTGGCACGCGGGCAACTGGTACGTGAACGCCAAGTCGATCGGCCTGGAGCACGAAGGTTTCCTCGCGCAGCCCGACTCCTGGTACACGGAGGAGATGTACCGTTCGTCGGCTCGCCTCGTGCGCTACCTCTCGAAGAAGTACGACATCCCGCTGGACCGGCAGCACATCCTCGGCCATGACACGGTGCCGGGCCCGACGGCGTCGACCATCCCGTCGATGCACACCGACCCGGGACCGTACTGGGACTGGGCGCACTACTTCGCGCTGATGGGCAAGCCGTTCCACCCGTCGGCGGGGCCGCGCGGCGGGGCCGTCACCATCCGGCCCGACTTCGCGTCGAACCGGCCGGAGTTCACCGGCTGCGCGAAAGCGGGCGAGCCGTGCGCGCCGCACGGATCGAGCGCGGTGCGCGTGTACACGGCGCCGAGCGAGGACGCGCCGCTCGTCAAGGACATCGGTCTGCGGCCGGGCGGCCAGGACTCGACGATCGACGTGAACGACATGGCGTCGCGGGTGTCGACGGGCCAGCAGTACGCGGTCGCGGAGCGCAAGGGCGACTGGACGGCGATCTGGTACCTCGGCCAGAAGGCGTGGTTCAAGAACCCGCGCAAGCAGCCGACGGCGGTCGACGCCCGGGAGTCCGTGGTCACGCCGAAGGCGGGCGCGACCGAGATCCCGGTGTACGGGCGGGCGTATCCGGAGGCGTCCGCGTACCCGGCGGGGATGACGCCGCAGGCGGTCTCACCGCTGCCGTACAAGCTCCTCGCCGGGCAGCGTTATGTGATCGGCGGGCGGACGACCGGTGAGTACTTCTACTCCCCGACGTTCGACACGTCGACGCACAAGGTGGTCAAGGGCGAGGACGTGTACTACGAGATCCAGTTCGCGCACCGGGTCGCCTATGTGCGGGCGGCGGACGTCCAGGTGGTGTCGTCGAAGGTGCGGTGACGGCCTCGGCCGCCGGATGAAGGGGCCCGGATCCGCGCGGGAGCGGATCCGGGCTCTTGATTCTTTCGAGGCGTCTTTTCGAGGCGTCTTTCGGCAGTGCCGTTCAGGCCTGCTGGAACAGCTCCGCGGGCAGCGGCTTGAGCAGCGCGTACAGGTCGTCGGTGATCGGACGGTCCCAGGACGCGATGGTCACGAGCACATTGTCGCTGCGGTCGAACTGGACGCAGGAGATGCGCGTCTCGGAGAGCTTCAGGCGCCGCACGATCAGCAGGTTGTCGCCCTGCATCACCGGGACGTCCTCGACGCCGGTGACCGTGACCTCCTCCTCGTTCTCCAGCGCGATGAGGAGCTGGGCGACCTCGAAGGGGATCTCGCCCTCGGCGGTGTCCCGGGCCGGGGAGCCCTCGGGGAGATTGCCGATGATCATCGCGGGGCCGCGGCCGCCGAACAGGTCGTAGCGCAGGAACACGCCCTGGCAGCTGCCGTCGGGGGCGGGCAGCAGGCCCGCGCCGAGATTGCCCGGCCAGTCGCCCGGATCCATGGCCAGGACGTCGAAGTCGGGGCCCGCGGGGGTCGCTGCGCGGCGGCGGAGGAAGGACATGCCGTCCATCGTACGTCGCTCGGGGCGTGGTGCCCGCCTCGGGGTTTGGCGACCGAATTATCGGTTCCCGGCTGCGGCGTCGGGTGGTCAGGGCTGCGACATCAGGTGCTCAGGGCTGCGGCGTCAGGTGTTCCCGGCTGCGGCGTCAGGTGCTCACAGCCACCGCGTCAGGCGCTCAGGGCGGCGGCGTCACGTGCCGAGCGCTGCCGCGTCACATGCTCAGAGCCACCGCGTCACGTGCCGAGCGCTGCCGCGTCACATGCTCACGGCCACCGCGTCACGTGCTGAGCGCTGCCGCTTCACATACTCACGGCCACCGCGTCACGTACCGAGCGCTGCCGCGAGGCCCGTCTGGTCGGTGCCGATCTTGCGGTAGACGGCCGACAGGAGGCGGACCACCGTCTGCTCGTCGAGGTGCAGCTCGGCGGCGGTCTCGGCGGGGCAGAGGCCGCGTGCGGCGCAGCCCGCCGCCGCGCGCTCCCTGGCGGTCAGCGCGTCCGTGGCCGGGCTGCGCAGGGGCCGGGGCCGCAGCCCCGCCGCGGCGAGTTCGTCGCGGGCGCGTTCGGCGAGGCCGTCGGCGCCGCAGGTGGCCGCGGCCTCCAGGCCCCGGTAGAGCTGGTCGGCGGCATCGGCGGAACGGCCCGCTCGGCGCTGCTCGGCGCCGAGGGCCACGAGCGAGCAGGCCAGTTCGTAGCCGGCCGGTGAGCGTTCGAGATGGGCGACGGACTCCTCCAGGAGCTTGCCGCGCGCGGCACCGGTGGAGACCTCGGCGGCGGCGCGCAGGGCCTGCCCGATCGCGGACGGCGCGCCGAAGTGGCGGGCGCGTTCGACCGCGTCGTGGGCGGTGGCGAGGGCGCGGGCCGGGGCGTCGTGCGCCTCGGCGCGGGCGAGGTGGAGCTGCCAGGGGCACCAGGCGGGGTTGCGCATGCCGCGCGGGTCGAGCCGGCGCCCGGCGGCGGCCAGCTCCATGGCGGCGTCCTTGGTGCGGCCGAGGGCGAGGAGGAGCTCCCCGTAGACGGTCTGTGCGTCGGGGAAGACGACGGCGGCGGGGAACGGCTGTCCGAAGGAGTACGTCTCCGCGACCGTCCGGGCCTCCTGGACCCGGCCGCGCGCGAGCAGCACCTCGATGAGGGTGCCGACGGCGTACCAGTGGGCGGGGGTGCCGGGTCCGACGCGCTCGGCGAGGCGCAGGCCCGCGCGCGCGAAGTCGTCGGCCTCGGCGAGCCGCCCGCGCCGGTGGCGGACGTAGCCGAGCAGGGTGTACGCGAAGGAGAGGTGGCCGCCGCGCCAGCCCGCGTGCTCGAAGTCGGCGATGCCCTCGACGAAGAGTTCCTCGGTGCGTCCTGGCCGGTCGGCGTAGAGGAAGGACAGGGCGACGAGGACGGGGACCTCGAAGCCGCGGTCGTCCTCGGCGGCCCAGCGCAGTCCGCCCGCCAGGGCGCGTTCGGCGTGCCGGACGACGGTGGCGGCGGGTTCGCCGCGCAGGGTGGCGTCCCAGGTGCGCAGGCCGATGATGTAGCGCTCGGTGAGGTCGCGGCCGGTGAGCCGGTCGGCGAGTCTGGCGAGGCGGCGGGAGCGGGCCGGGGAGTCGGGTTCGTCGGCGCGGAAGGCGTCCCACATGAACTGGTCGGCCTGGAGCCGCAGCCGGACGCGGGGATCGGTGGTGTGCCGGGTTTCCCGGGCGAGGATCTCCGACGCCTCGGCGAGCCGGTCGCTGTGGGCCAGGACCTGGGAGAGCCGGTAGACGATGCCCTGGCGCAGGGCCGGGTCGGAGATCGGCTCCTCCAGGGCGGCGCGCAGGTGGTTGACGGTGGTGGCGGGTTCGGTGAGCAGGGAGGCGCTGCCGAGTTCGTAGAGGACGACGGCGCGGTCCTCGAAGGGCGGGGGTTCACGCAGGGCGCGGGCCAGGTAGCGGCGGGCGGCGTCGGGGGCGCCCGCGCGGACGGTCTCGCGGGCGGCCGAGCGGAGCTCCTTGACGACCCAGCCGTCGCCGTCCGGGTGGGTCTCCAGGAGGTGGCGGGCTGCGGCGGCCGGGCCCAGTCCGGCGTCGACCAGGGTCCAGGCGGCCTGCCCGTGCAGGGCGACGCGGATGCCGCTGGGGATGGCGCGGTAGACGGCGGTGGCGATCAGCGGGTGGACGAACTCCAGGGTGTCCACGCCGGTGAGGATGCGCGCGGTGCGCAGCCGGTCGGCGGCGTCCGTGGCCTCCTCGGCGCCGAGCCCGGCGACGCCCGCGGCCAGTTCGGGGCCTATCTCGGTGCCGAGGACGGCGCAGGCCCAGGCGAAGCGGACGGTGGAGGTGCCGAGGCGTTCGAGCCGTGCGATGAGTCCGCTGCCCTTGACGGCGGCGGCGAGGTCGCGCAGCAGGTGCGCCGCGTTCTCGGTCGGGGCGAGGCCCCGGTCGTGCACCTTCGCGGTGAGTTCGACGGCGACGAAGGGGTTTCCCGCGGTGACGGCCCAGCACTCCCGGCAGAACGCGTCGTCGGCGTGTGCCCCGACGGACTCGCGGACCATGTGGGCGATGGCGGGCGCGCTGAGCGGTTCGAGGCCGAGGGGGCGGCGGCCCGCGCGGTCCGGGAGACCGCGCAACGCCTCGGCGTGGTCGGGCAGTTCCTCGGGCCGGTAGGCGACGACGAGCAGCAGCGGCAGCTCCTCGGCGCGCGGCGCGAACGCGGCGAGCCAGCTCAGCGACTCCGGGTCGGCCCAGTGGGCGTCGTCCAGGACGAGGACCATGGGGGCGCGGTCCACGGCGAGGTGGGTGAGCACCCAGTCGAGGCCGTCGCGCAGGCCCTGCGGGTCGGGCGGCGCCCCGTCGGCGGCGGCGCACAGACCGAGGGCGGGGCCGACGATGGCGTACCAGCTGCCGAGCCGTGAGCGCAGTTCCGCCTCGGGGACCCCGGCGAGCTGGGGCTGCACGAGCTGGCGCGCGACGTAGAAGGCGACGCCCTGTTCCTGGTCGCCGCCGCGCGCGTACAAAACGGTGCAGCCCTTCGCCGCGGCGCGCCTGCGGACCTCGGCAAGGAGGGAGGTCTTGCCGAGACCCGCGGGCGCGGCGACGGCGAGCAGCGCGCCGTGCGGCCGCTCGGGCGGTTCGACGCCGGCGGGGCGGAGCCCGGCCAGTTCGTCGAGCGCCTCGTCGACGACGGCAAGCTCGCTCTCACGTTCGAGCAGGGGCCGTCTGCCCCGGCCGCCGCGCTGCTGCACCATGCCCTCAGCGTACGCCGAACCATCCTTGTCGGAGCCTCATGTGCCGTTCTGTGCAGGGGAGTTGGAGGCCGTGTTGTGGCGCTCGTGATGGCGGGCGACACGGGCCCTGTTCCCGCAGGACGGCTTGCACCACTCCTGGCGCGGATGCTCCTTGAGGAAGTACCGCACGCAGCGGGGCGCGTGGCAGGCGCGCAGCCGCTCCCGGTCGGCGCTCGCGAGGAAGGCGAGCGCGGCGCGGGCGAGCGCGGCGGCGAGGAGGTCGGTGCCGGACGCCTCGGCGGTGCGGACCACGTCCCGTACGGACGGGGCGGCGCCGTCACCGTCCGGCCAGCTCAGGACGGGGGCGGTGGTCACGCGCGCGGCCGCCGCGTTCAGCCGGGCCACGGCCTCGGTGACGGGCAGCAGCCGCTTCGCGTCGGCGGGGCTCGGCTCTCCCGGCCGCACAGCGCGCGCGAACAGGGCGCGCACGGCGGCCCGCATCGCGCGGACCTCGCCCAGGCTCGCCTCGTCACCGGTGAACTCCGCGTCCAGCGGCAGCGCGGAGGCGTGGTCCCGTACCCAGGCGGTGAGGCCCTCGGGCGCGAGGAGGTCGTCGGCGACGCCACCATGGCCGTCATGGCGGACGGTGAGGGCGAGGTCGAGGACGAGCCGGGTGCTGTCGGGCCCCGCCGGGCTGAGATCGGGCATGCGCTTAATGATAGGTTCCGCGTCAACCATTAGGCACTATGGAGCACTGTCAGGCGCTGGAGGGGGCTCATGAACGGTGACGGCACGCTCTCGTACTGGCGGGCGGGGCTGGACTCCGTACCGGACGAGGTGTGGCGCCACCCGGAGCTGACGACCCTGCTCCTGCCCGACAACCACCTCACCCACCTCCCTGACCGCATCGGCACGCTGACCGCGCTCCACACCCTGGACCTCGGCCACAACCGGCTGACCTCGGTGCCCGCCGCGCTCGGCGATCTCACCGCCCTGACCCGGTTCCTCTACCTGCACGACAACGACCTGACGGAGCTGCCCGCCGGCATCGGCGCCCTGGACCGGCTCGCGTACCTGAACGTCGGCGAGAACCGGCTGCCCGCGCTGCCGGACACGCTGGGCGCGATGACCGCCCTCGTGGAACTGCGCGCGCAGCACAACCGCCTGACAGCACTCCCCGACAGCATCGGCCGCCTCACCGCGCTACGGGAACTGTGGCTGCGCGGCAACGAGCTGGCGGCTCTCCCCTCCTCCGTCCGCGGCCTGCGCGAACTGCGGGAGCTCGAACTGCGCGAGAACGCCTTCGACACCGTGCCGGAGGCGGTACGCGGTCTGCCGCTGCTGCGCAAGCTGGACCTGCGCGGCAACCGGCTGCGGGAGCTGCCGGGCTGGATCACCGAGCTGGCCGCCCTTGAGAAGCTCGACCTGCGCTGGAACGACGTGAGCGTCACGCCCGGCCTGCTCGACGAGCTGACCGGGCGCGGATGTGTCGTGCTGCGCTGAGCCGCCGCTCAGCGCAGCTCTCGCTCCTCCTCGGTGAGTGCGGGGCCCGGGGGCACGATCGCGACCGGGCTCGCCGCGTGCAGGAGCACCGCCTGGGTGACCGAGCCCAGGATGGGGGCGGGGCGGGTGAAGCGGCGGCGGTGGCGGCCGACCACGACGAGATCGGCGTCGCGCGAGTTGGCGACGAGGTGGCCCGCCGCGTCGCCGGGCGCCACGTAGAGGTCGACCTCGACGTCGGGGTGGGACTTGCGCCGCTCCGTGACGGCGGCCTCGGCCAGGCGCAGCGTCTCCTGCTCGGCGGCCTCCTGGTCGACGGTGGTCGGCGCGAAGTCGCCGAACGCGGACCAGGCGAGCACCGGCCAGGGATAGGCGGCGACGACCTGCAGCCGGGCACCGCCGCGCGCGGCGTGCTCGAAGGCGAAGCCGAGCACGGTCTCGTCCGGGTCGGCGGCTTCGTCGGGCTGCAGGCCCACGACGACGCGCGGCCCCGGCGGCACCGGCGTGTCGCCGTGCACCGCGCGGCCCGGGGGCGGCACGACGACGACGGGGCAGTGCGCGTCGCGCGCGGCGGCCACCCCGTTCGAGCCGAGCAGCAGGCTCGCGAAGCCGCCGCGCCCGCGCGAGCCGAGCACCAGGAGCTGGGCCTCCGCGCTCATCTCGGGCAGCACGGCGGCGGGCAGCCCGTCGCGGCTGATGAACTCCAGGGGCGGCAGCCCCTCGCGCGCCTCCAGAGCCTTCCGTACGTCCCCGATGACGCGGTCGTCGGCGGGCTCGTCGGGCCCGGCGACGAGCACGTCGGCCTGGAGGCGGGGCGCGTACTGCCGCACATGCACGATGCGCAGCTCGACGCCGCGCCGGGCCGCGTCGGCGAGCGCCCACTCCAGGGCGCGCTTGCTGTCGTCGGACCCGTCGACCGCGGCGACGACGGGCAGGGGATGCGGCGTACTCATGACTACTTCGCCTCCGACACGGGGCACGCTGGACCGTGCCCACATTGACCAGCTGTTCCGCTGTCCAGGCTCGCGCACACGGGAGCCGCGGGACAGGGCCGAAGGTCGCGTGTCGGAAACCGAGGCGGGGCGACGGCGGGGCCACGCCCGCGGAACGCCTCCTACGTCAGATCGAACTCGCCCTCGCGGGCCCCGAGCACGAACGCTCCCCACTCGTCCGGCGAGAAGATCAGCGACGGGCTCTGCGGGCTGCCGCTGTTGCGCATCGCGATGAACCCCTCCACGAAGGCGATCTGGACATCGCCCGCCCCTCTGCTGCTGGAGCGCCAGTCCGCCTTGCTCAGATCCAGGTCCGGCTTGTCCCACCCCGCGAACGGGTGCTGGTCGATGGTGCTCTCGGCCACGTCCGTGCTCCTCCCGGTTCGTCGTCCGTGCGCCAGCCTAGCGATCGGTGCGTACGGCGGACAGGCCGCGAAGGCGGCGATCGTTCACCGCGTGGGCGGCTCGGCGCCGACCAGCCACATGGAGAAGAACTGCGAGCCGCCTCCATAGGCGTGCCCGAGCACCCTGCGGGCGCCGTCGACCTGGTGCTCCCCTGCCTGGCCGCGCACCTGGAGGGCGGCCTCGGCGAAGCGGATCATGCCGGAGGCGCCGATGGGATTGGTCGACAGGACGCCGCCCGACATGTTGACGGGCAGGTCGCCGTCGAGCTCGGTCACGCCCGCCTCGGTGAGTTTCCAGCCCTCGCCCTCGTCGGCGAAGCCGAGGTTCTCCAGCCACATGGGCTCGTACCAGGAGAACGGTACGTACATCTCGACGGCGTCGATCTCCCGGCGGGGGTCGGCGACACCCGCCTGCCGGTACACATCGGCGGCGCAGTCCTTCCCGGCCTGCGGAGAGACGAAGTCCTTGCCCGCGAACAGGGTCGGTTCGCTGCGCATGGCGCCGCCGAGCAGCCAGGCGGCCGGTCCGGGCGAACGCGCCGCTCCGGCCCGGTCGGTGAGGATCATCGCGCACGCCCCGTCGGAGGACGGGCACGTCTCGGAGTACCGGATCGGATCCCAGAGCATGGGCGACGCCTGGACCTTCTCGAGGGTGATGCCGTGCTCGTGGAGATGGGCGTAAGGGTTCTTCAGCGCGTTGCGCCGGTCCTTGTACGCGACCAGGGAGCCGACGAAGTCGGGCGCGCCGGTGCGCCGCATGTAGGCACGCACGTGCGGCGCGAAGAACCCGCCGGCCCCGGCGAGGAGCGGCTGCTGGAACGGGACGGGGAGGGAGAGCCCCCACATGGCGTTGGATTCGGACTGTTTCTCGAAGGCGAGGGTGAGGACGGTGCCGTGGACGCGGCCCGCGACGAGGTTGCCGGCGACCAGCGCGGTCGAGCCGCCCACGGACCCGGCGGTGTGCACGCGCAGCATCGGTTTGCCGACGGCGCCGAGCGCGTCGGCGAGGTACAGCTCCGGCATCATGACGCCCTCGAAGAAGTCGGGCGCCTTGCCGATGACGACGGCGTCGATGTCGGCCCAGCTCAGCTCGGCGTCGTCCAGGGCGCGTCGCGCCGCCTCGCGCACGAGCCCCGCGATCGACACGTCGCGGCGGGCGGCGACGTGCTTGGTCTGCCCGACGCCGACGACGGCCACGGGCTCCTTGCCGGTCCGGCTGCTCATCGCTGTCCCTCCCCTTCACGTGCTTCGTGTACGGCTTCACGTGCTTCGAGTACGGCGACGAGGTTCTGCTGGAGGCAGGGCCCCGAGGTGGCGTGGGCGAGCGCCCGGCGGGACTCCCCCCGATGGATGCGGGCGGCGGCCTCGCCGATCCGGATGAGCCCGGCGGCCATGACGGGGTTGGCGGCGAGGGCACCGCCGGACGGGTTGACGAGGACGTCGTCGCCGAGCCGCAGCGCCTTGCGCAGGACTACCTCTTGCGAGCTGAACGGGGCGTGCAACTCGGCCGTGTCGAAGGGGGGTTCGGACTGCGTGAAAGCCCCGGCGTTCTCGGCGGCGAGCCGGGTCGACGGTGAGTCGGTGAGGTCGCGGACGCCGAGGCTGTGCGCCTCGATGCGGTGATCGATGCCGCGGATCCAGGCGGGCCGCTCGCACAGCTCGCGGGCGCGCTCCCCGGCGGCGAGGATCACGGCGGCGGCGCCGTCCCCGATCGGCGGGCAGTCGCCGGTCCGCAGCGGCTGGACGACGTACTCGCCGTGCGGCACGCCGGGGCCGCGGAGCTGGGCGTGCGGGTTGTCCCCGGCGGCCTCGCGGCTGCGGGCGGCGACCCCGGCCAGGGCGGGCTCGTCGGTGTGGCCCGCGTCGATGAGCGCCCGCGCCTGCAGCGCGGCGAGGGCGACGGAGTCGGGCCACAGCGGTGCCACGTAGTACGGGTCGAGCTGCCGCGTCAGCACGTCCCGCACCGACCCGGGCGACGACTTCCCGTACGCGTACACGAGCGCGGTGTCGGCGTCACCGGTGAGCAGCTTGGTCCACGCCTCGTACAGCGCCCACGCCCCGTCCATCTCGACGTGCGACTCGGAGATCGGCGGCCAGGCCCCTACGCCGTCGAGCGCCATGGTGAACGAGAAGGCGCGCCCGGCGAGGTAGTCGCTCGACCCCGAGCAGGTGAAACCGATGTCGCTGGTCTTCAGGCGTGTCGCGTCGAGGACCTCGTGCAGCACCGGCATCAGCATCTCCACCTCCGACACTTCGTCGGTGGAGCGCCGGTGGTCGGTCTGCCCGAAGGCGACGACGGCGATGTCCCGGATCGGCGGCCTCATTCAGATCAGCTCCTTGTACGCGTCGTAGTCCGCGTCCGGTTCGCCGGTGGGCCGGTAGTGGTCCGGGTAGCGCCCGCCCTCGCTCCACACGGGCTCCACGCGCAGGCCCATGCGCACCTCGTCGCACGGGATGCCGGCGATGCGGCCGTGCAGCGCGAGGTCGGCGCCGTCCAGGGCTATGTGCGCGTAGACGTAGGGCAGTTCGATGTCGAGGTTCTTCGCCTTGACGTTGACGATGCAGTACGTGGTGACGGTGCCGGCCGGGCCGACCTCCACCTGTTCGGTCGTGGCGACACCGCAGGTGGGGCAGGCGCCGCGGGGCGGGACGTAGACCTTGCGGCAGTCGGGGCAGCGTTCGCCTACGGTGCGGTTCTGTGCGAGGGCGTTGATGTAGCGGCTCTGGGCGGCGCCCGGGCTGTAGGTGTAGTCGAGGCGGGCGGGGGCGACGATGCCGGTGACGTTGCCGTCGCCGAAATGTCCGTTGTGTGTACGGGGTTGAACGCGGACCGGGTCGGTGTCGTCGGGCTCGAAGCAGGCGATGTCCGTGATGGCGCCGGTGCGGTCCGCGTCCGGGGCCCAGCGGACTCGGACGCGCATGCCCGTGCGGATGGCCTCCGGCCCGGGGGCGTCCAACGCGTGCAGCAGGGCGGTGTCGGCGCCGTCCAGTCTGACGAGGACCCACGCGAAGGGGGTGGCCAGGGGCTGGCCTCGGCGGGGCTCGGGGTTCCACGCCCAGGTGGTGACGGTGCCGGTGGCACCGACCTCCACCAGATCGCGGAGCTCCTCGGCGGTCACGGGGTCGTACTCGACCGGCGGAACGAGGACGCTGCCGCTCGGGGTGCGGGCGCCCAGGCAGGTCTTGTGCTTGAGGCCGGTCAGGAACGCGCTCTGGACGGGGCCCAGGGAGCGGGTGAAAGGGAACTCCACGATCAGTGGTGCGCGGAGTACGTCTGTCGGGGCCGGGTGCGTCATCGGGTCTCCTTCGCTTCGGCGGGCCGGGTTTCGGATTCCGGAATTCGTCTGCCTGGCAGCGCTCTCGCCGCCGAGCGCGGGTCGCGTCGTGGTTGCTCGCGCCGTTCCCCGCGCCCCTGAGCGATCGCGTCTGCCGGGTTGCCGCTGTCCCGCGAGCACGGGTCGCGTCGTGGTCGCTCGCGCCGTTCCCCGCGCCCCTGAGCGATCGCGTCTGCCGGGTTGCCCCTGTCCCGCGAGCACGGGTCGCGTCGTGGTCGCTCGCGCCGTTCCCCGCGCCCCTGAGATGCGCACTTCGTGCGGCATCTCGGGGTCCGCCCCGAGGCCTCTTGGGGAGAAGCGGGGCAGGCTCCGCTTGGAGGCGCGGCGAAGCCGCGTGCCTCCAGGGGCGCGGGGAACTGCGCGACCAGCCACGACGAGACCGGCACGCGCACTCCGACAAACGCCGGGCAGACGCTGAGGGGCGCGAGGAACTGCGCGAGCAACCACAACGCGACCCGCGGCCGCATCCCCACAACCACCCGGCAGACGCTGAAGGGGCGAGAGGAACTGCGCGAGCGGCCACGACGCGGCCCGCGCTCGGCGACGGGGCGGGGCAGGCGTCGGGCCGCGTCGAAGTGGCCCTGGCCGGCATCACTCCCGCCGAAACCGCGGAGCGCGCCGCTCGGCGAACGCCCGCGCCCCCTCCTTCGCATCGGCCGTGTCGAAGATCGGCCACCCACGCTTGAGCTCCGCCGCCAGACCCTCCGCCTCCGGAACCCCCGCGTTCTCGTACACGGACGCTTTCACCGCCTCCACGGCCAGTGGCCCGCACGCGTTGACGCGCTCCGCGATCTCCAGCGCCGTGTCCAGCGCGGTTCCGTCCGGAACGACCCTCCCCACCAGACCGATCGCGGCCGCTTCCGGCGCCGGGTAGGGACGCCCCGTCAGCAGCATCTCCAGCGCATGGGTGCGAGCGATCTGCCGCGGCAGCCGTACCGTCGAGCCGCCGATCGGGAACAGACCCCGCACCACCTCGAACAGCCCGAACGTCGCCGACTCCCCGGCCACCCTGATGTCCGTACCCTGCAAGATCTCCGTACCGCCCGCGACGCAGTACCCCTCCACCGCCGCGATGACCGGCTTGCGCGGCCGGTGATGGCGCAGCATCGCCTTCCAGTGCAGGTCGGGGTCGGCTTTGAGACGGTCGCGGTACTGCTGACCTGCCATGCTGTCGCCGCCGCCGGCCAGCGCCTTGAGGTCCATCCCGGCGCAGAACGACCCGCCCGCCCCGGTGAGCACGACGGACCGGACGGAGTCATCCGCGTCGGCCGCGACCCAGCCGTCGTACAGGCCGACGAGCATCGGCAGGGACAACGCGTTCCTGGCCTCGGGCCGGTTGAGCGTGAGTACGAGCGTGGCGCCCTCGCGCCGCACGTCGAGATGTTCGGTCCCGTCCATGGCTGACCTCCCTGAGACGAGAACAGGTTGCAGGAGGGCGCGAGCCAGTACAAGAGTTTTCTGACAGACAGTCAGATTACTTCGACGGGGCCCCTTCCCCGTTCTCCGCCTCTCTGCTCTGATGACGGCCACCGAGACGGTGCGACGGTCAGGAGGAGCGGTGGAGTACAACCTTGCCGACCTGTTCGAGTCGGTCGTCGACGTGGTCCCGGAGCGCGAGGCGCTGGTCTACCTCGACCATCCCGGTACGGGCGCCGAGCGCAGACTGACGTACGCGGAGCTCGACGCGGCGGCCTGCCGCGTCGCCCACCACCTGATCGACAGCGGCCTGCGCCCCGGCGAACACCTCGGCCTGCACCTGTACAACGGCGTCGAGTACCTGCAGACCGTGCTCGGCTGCCTCAAGGCCCGGGTCGTCCCCGTCAACGTCAACTACCGCTACGTGGAGGAGGAGCTGGTCTACCTCTACCGCGACGCGGATCTCGTCGCGCTCGTCTTCGACGCGGAGTTCACCGACCGCGTCGCGGCGGCCCTGCCCCGTACCGAGAAGCTGCGGCACTTGTTACGGGTGGGGGCTCCGGCGCCGGGCGCGCCGCCCCTCAAGGCCGTCGACTTCGCCGAGGCGGAGGCGGGCGCGTCGGAGGGGCGCGGGTTCGCGCCGCGTTCGGCGGACGACCAGTTCATCATCTACACCGGCGGCACCACGGGCATGCCGAAGGGTGTGATGTGGCGGCAGGAGGACCTGTTCTTCTCGGGGCTCGGAGGCGGCGCGCCGACCGGTGAGCCGGTCACCCGCCCCGAGGAGCTCGCCGAGCGGGTGGCGGCGGGAGGTGCCGGCATCACGTTCTTCCCCACGCCACCGCTGATGCACGGCACCTCCACCCTCACCGCGTTCATCGGCTTCCACTTCGGCCAGCGCGTCGTCATCCACCGCAAGTTCGTGCCGGAGGAGGTGCTGCGCACGATCGAGAAGGAGAAGGTGACGAGCGTGTCGCTGGTGGGCGACGCGATGCTGCGGCCGCTCATCGACGCGCTGAACGGCCCGCTGAAGGGCACGGACTGCTCGTCGCTGTTCAGCGTCTCGTCGTCGGGCGCGATCATGTCGGACACGGTCCGCGCCCAGTTCCAGGCGTTGGTCCCGAACGCGCTGCTGCTCAACAACTTCGGGTCGTCGGAGTCCGGCTTCAACGGCACCGCGACGGACGACTCCGGCGCGGGCCAGGGCTTCCGCCTCCGCGTCAACGCCCGTACGAGGGTGGTGGACCCGGCGACCTACGAGCCGGTCGCCGTCGGCGAAGTGGGCCGGATCGCCCAGCGCGGCCACGTCCCGCTCGGCTACTACAACGACCCGGGGAAGACCGCCGAGACCTTCTTCCGGAAGGGCGACCAGCGCTGGGTGCTGCTCGGCGACATGGCCACGGTCGACGAGGAGGGCATCGTCACCGTCCTCGGCCGCGGTTCACAGTGCATCAACACGGGCGGCGAGAAGGTGTACCCGGAGGAGGTCGAGCAGGCGCTCAAGTCCCATCCGGACATCTACGACGCGCTGGTCGCCGGCGTCCCCGACCCGAAATGGGGCAACCACGTGGCCGCCGTCGTCCAGCTCAGGACCGGCGCCCCCGCCCTCTCCCTGGACGCCCTGCGCACCCACTGCCGCACCCACCTGGCGGGCTACAAGATCCCCCGCCAACTGGTCCTCACCGATACCATCCAGCGCTCCCCGAGCGGCAAGGCGGATTACCGCTGGGCCCGAACGGTCGCCGCCGAAGCGTCCCGCTGATCCGGTTGCCCGGTGCCGGGGCCCCTGCTGAAGTGGCAGGATGGATCAGAAAGCAGTGCTCTCCCTCTTCGACCGGCAGATGCGGCGCGACGCGCGGCCCGACGCTCCCGGCGCACGGGTCGAGCGAGTGGGGAACGTCGTGCGGCAGGCCGGGCCCGGCGACGGGTGGAACGGGGTGCTGTGGTCAGACCTCGACGCGGACAGCGCCGATGCCGCGATCGCCGGGCAGGCCGCCTTCTTCCGCCACTTGAACGTCGAGGCGGAGTGGAAGGCGTACGGGCATGATCTGCCCGGTGATCTGGGCGCGCGGCTGCTCGCCGCCGGGTTCGTGGCCGAGGAGACCGAGACGCTGCTCGTGGCGGAGACAGCCCGGCTCGCGCTCGATGTCGTACCGCCGGAGGGGATCGAGCTGCTGCCCGTCACCGAGGAGGCCCACGTCGAGCTGGTCGAGCGGGTGCACGCGCGGGCCTTCGACGGCGGCCGCTCCCCGATCGGGCACCAGGTGCGTCAGCAGCTCGCGCACGACCCGGGGACCGTGCCCGCCGTGGTCGCGCTGCACGGCGCCGAGCCGGTCAGCGCCGCCCGCCTCGAACTCCACGAGGGCACGGACTTCGCGAGCCTGTGGGGCGGCGGCACCGTCCCCGAGTGGCGGGGGCGGGGCGTCTACCGGGCGCTCGTGGCGTTCCGGGCGCGGATCGCCACCGAGCGTGGATTCGCGTACGTGCAGGTCGACGCCACGTCGTACAGCCGGCCCATCCTGGAACGGCTGGGTTTCGTGGCGCTGGGGACGACCACCCCGTACGTTCTGGCACCGAGGATCCAGGACGCCTAGGCCGCCAGGAACTCCGCCACCCGCGCCACGAAGAACTCCGCGTCGTCCAGCCAGGGGTAGTGCGCCGCGCCGGGCTGCACCTCGACCCGGCCGCGCGGATAGCACTTGGCGGCGCGGTGGACGAGTTCGGGGCGCGGGCCGCCGTCCACTTCGCCCGCGAGGAGCAGCACCGGGGCGTGGAGGCGGGACAGGGCGGCGCGGGTCGCGGGCGGGTCGTAGGCGCCCTCGGCGGCGTAACGGACCTCGGCGTCCTCGTTGGACTGGACGTCTGCGCGGGCCGCGTGGGCCCGGGCGCGCTCGTCCCAGCGGCCGTAGAAGAAGGCGTCGTAGAGGGAGTAGTCGGCGTCGTCCCGGCCGGCGAGGAACTTCTCGTACTCGGCGTAAGCGGCCTCGAACCACGGTTCGTGGCGGCGGAGTTGTGCGGCGGCGCGCCGGTCGTCGGGGGTGGCGCGCAGGCCGAGCGCCCGTTGCGCGGAGGTGACCAGGACCAGTCGGGCGATCCGTTCGGGGTGCCGGGCGGCATGCAGGACGGCGAGGTTGCAGCCCGCCGAGTGGGCGAGGACGTCCATGCGGTCGAGGTTGAGGTGGGCGCGGAGCGCCTCGACGTCGGCGACCTGCCGGTCGCAGCGGTACGTGGCCGCGTCGGCCGGGACCGCCGAGTCGCCGGTGCCGCGCAGGTCGAGGAGGTACAGGGTGCGGTGGGCGGTGAGGCCGCCCAGGTCGCCGAGGTACTCGGAGGCGCGCATCGGTCCGCCGGGCAGACATATGAGGGGCGGGCCCGAGCCCCGTACGTGACAGGCCAGTTCGGTGCCGTCAGGTGCGGTGAACGTGAACATGGCGTGATCATCACAGCCGGGCGGCGCCACCGGCAACGTCGTATGTCTTGACGCGAGGCCCCCGGCCTTGAATTACTGACGACCAGCAGGTCGACCGAATGATCGGTCGGTCGGTGGCGCGGCAAGGGTACGAGTGCGGGAGTGCGGTCGATGACGTCGACGACGACGCGATGGTGGGACGAGGGCGAGCGCCTGGGCGCGGACGAGCTGCGGGCGCTCCAGCTGGAGCGGCTGCGCGCGACGCTCGGCCGGGTGTACGAACGGGTGCCGTTCTACCGTGACGCCTTCGACAAGGCGGGCGTGCGTCCGGAGGACTGCGCCTCGCTCGCGGATCTGGCCCGTTTTCCCCTGACGACCAAGGCGGACCTGCGGGACAACTACCCGTTCGGGATGTTCGCCGTCGACCAGTCCGAGGTGCGGCGGCTGCACGCGTCGAGCGGGACGACCGGGCAGCCCACGGTCGTCGGGTACACCGAGGACGATCTGTCGATGTGGGCCGACATGGTGGCGCGCGCGATCCGCGCCGCGGGCGGCAGGCCGGGCCACAAGGTGCATGTGGCGTACGGGTACGGCCTGTTCACGGGCGGGCTCGGCGCGCACTACGGCGCGGAGCGGCTCGGCTGCACCGTCATCCCGGCGTCCGGCGGCATGACCGCGCGCCAGGTCCGGCTGGTCCAGGACCTGAAGCCCGAGATCATCATGGTGACGCCGTCGTACATGCTGACTCTCCTCGACGAGTTCGAGCGGCAAGGCGTCGACCCGCGCTCCACGTCCTTGCGGGTCGGTGTCTTCGGCGCGGAGCCGTGGACCGAGGAGATGCGGCGCGAGATCGAGGAGCGGTGCGGGATCGACGCCGTCGACATATACGGGCTCTCCGAGGTCGTCGGCCCCGGCGTCGCGCAGGAGTGCGTCGAGACGAAGGACGGGCTGCACATCTGGGAGGACCACTTCTACCCGGAGGTCGTCGACCCGGTCACGGGTGAGGCGCTGCCCGACGGCGAACAGGGCGAACTGGTCTTCACCTCACTCACCAAGCAGGCGATGCCGGTGGTCCGCTACCGGACGCGGGATCTGACGCGGCTCCTTCCGGGGACGGCGCGGCCCGCGTTCCGCCGCATGGAGAAGATCACCGGCCGCAGCGACGACATGGTGATCCTGCGCGGGGTGAACCTGTTCCCCACGCAGGTCGAGGAGATCGTGCTGCGCACCCCGGGCGTGGCGCCGCACTTCCAGCTCCGGCTCACCCGCGAGGGCCGGATGGACGCGCTGACGGTCCGCGCGGAGGCCCGGCCCGACGCGACACCGGAGGAGCGGGAGGCGGCGGCGCGGACCATCGCGGCGCGGATGAAGGACGGGGTCGGGGTCAGCGTGGCCGTCGAGATCGTCGACCCGGAGACGCTGGAGCGCTCGGTCGGCAAGATCAAGCGGATCGCGGACCTCCGGAACCGTTGACGAGTCCCGGAGTTCCGGAGTTCCGGAGTTCCGGAGTTCCGGAGTTCCGGAGTTCCGGAGTTCTGGCATTCTGGAATTCCGGAGTTCTACAGCGCTTCTCTCAGCTCCCGCTTGAGGATCTTGCCGCTCGCGTTGCGCGGCAGCTCGTCCACGAAGACGATCCGCTTGGGCGCCTTGAAGTGAGCGAGCCTCTCGCGCGCGTGGGCGAGGAGTTCCGCCTCGGTGACGGTGACGCCGTGGGCACGGACGACGACCGCGGTCACCGCCTCGATCCACCGCTCGTCCGGCAGCCCGATCACGGCTGCCTCGGCGACGGCGGGGTGCGTGTAGAGCGCGTCCTCGACCTGCCGGGAGGCGACCAGAACTCCCCCGGAGTTGATGACGTCCTTCACGCGGTCCACGACCGTGAAGTAGCCCGCGCTGTCGCGCACGGCCAGGTCGCCGGAGCGGAACCAGCCGTCCCGGAAGGCGAGCGCGGTCTCCTCCGGCTTGTCCCAGTAGCCGTCGCACAGTTGCGGGGAGCGGTAGACGACCTCGCCCGGCGTGCCGTCGGGTACGTCCTTGCCGTCCTCGTCGACGATCTTCGCCTCGACGAACAGTACGGGCCGCCCGCACGAGTCCATCCGCCCCTCGTGCTCACCCGGTCCGAGCACGGTCGCCAGCGGGCCGATCTCGCTCTGCCCGAAACAGTTGTAGAAGGCGAGGTCGGGGAGGCGCTCGCGCAGCCGCTCAAGGACGGGCACCGGCATGATCGACGCCCCGTAGTACGCCTTGCGCAGCCCGCCCAGGTCGCGGGAGGCGAAGTCGGGGTGCCGGGACAGGCCGATCCACACGGTGGGCGGCGCGAAGAGGCTGTCGGCCTCGCCCGCCTCGACGAGGTCGAAGATCCGGGCGGCGTCGGGCGCGTCGAGGAGCGTGCTGGTCGCGCCGACGGCGAGGTACGGCAGCAGGAACACGTGCATCTGCGCCGAGTGGTACAGCGGCAGCGAGTGCACCGGCCGGTCCGTGTCCTTGAGGTCGAGCGCGTGGATCGCGCTGACGTACTCGTGGACGAGCGCCCGGTGCGACATGCACGCGCCCTTCGGCAGGGCCGTCGTCCCCGAGGTGTAGAGGAGCTGGACGAGGTCGTCCGCGGCCGGCCGCTCACCGTCGTGGGGCGCGGCGCCCGCAAGGCGTGCGAGCAGCGAGTCGTCGGCGTCGCGCAGCGCCAGCGTCCGTACGCCGTCCGGCAGCCGGTCCGCGAGGTCCGGGTCGGTGAGCACGAGCGCGCTGCCGGACTGTTCGACGATGTAGGCGAGGTCGTCGCCGGTCAGGTTCTGGTTGACGGGGACGTGCACGAGGCCCGCCCGGGCGCAGGCCAGGAACCCGATGAGGTAGGCGTCGGAGTTGTGGCCGTAGGCGCCGACCCGGTCGCCGGGCGCGAGATCCAGGCCGCGCAGCACACCGGCCGCGCGCGAGACCGCGTCGTCCAGTTCCCCGTACGTCCATGAGCGCGGCCCGTAGCGCAGGGCGACCCGCGCCGGGGTGCGGCGGGCGCTGCGCCGCAGCACTCCGTCGACGGTGCTGACTGCCGCTGCGGACGCCGGTGACCTCGTCATGGCGTGATCCTCTGCGCCCGGGACCGCCGGGTCAAGACGTGTGCGTGGCGGGCGCGCAACGTGCTCGCACACCCCTCGGCAGTCGACATACCGATTGGTACGCTCAGCCGCCCTGCCCGCAACAGCAGTTGGGAGCATGATGCGCATCCGTCCGAGACCACGGCGCCGCACGGTCGCCGGGATCGCCCTGCTGACCGCGTTCGTCACCACGGCCGCCCTCCCGTCGGCCGCGGCCGACCGGCACGAGCGCCCGCACAGTCCGCACGACGGCGGCCTGTCCGCCACCATCCGCTACACGGAGTACGGGATTCCGCACATCGTCGCCAAGGACTACGCGAACCTCGGCTTCGGCACGGGCTGGGCGCAGGCCGCGGACCAGGTGTGCACCCTCGCCGACGGGTTCCTGACCGTACGGGGCGAACGCTCGCGCTGGTTCGGGCCCGACGCGGCGCCCGACGGCTCGCTCTCCTCGGCGACCGAGAACCTCGCGAGCGACCTGTACTTCCGCGGCGTACGCGACACGCACACGGTGGAGAAGCTGCTCGCGACGCCCGCTCCGGCCGGGCCCGGCAAGGACGTCAAGAACGCGATGCGCGGTTGGGCCGCCGGGTACAACGCGTGGCTGAAGCAGAACCGGATCACCGACCCGGCGTGCAAGGGCGCCGAGTGGGTGAAGCCCGTGACGACGCTGGACGTGGCGGCGCGCGGCTTCGCGATATCGGTGCTCGGCGGCCAGGGGCTCGGGATCGACGGGATCACGGCGGCGCAGCCACCGACGGCCGGTACGCAGCGCAGGACAGCGCCCTCCAAGGAGCAACTGGCGGACGCGGCACGTGACTTGTTCTCGCAGGACGGGTCCGACATGGGGTCGAACGCGGTCGCGTTCAGCGGGGCCACGACGGCGAACGGGCGCGGGCTGCTGCTCGGCAACCCGCACTACCCCTGGCAGGGCGGCCGCCGCTTCTGGCAGTCGCAGCAGACGATCCCGGGCGAACTGGATGTCATGGGCGGCTCGTTGCTCGGCACCACGACCGTCTCCATCGGGCACAACTCCCGTGTCGCGTGGAGCCACACGGTCGCGACCGGCGTCACCCTCAACCTGCACCAGCTGACCCTCGACCCGTCCGACCCGACGGCGTACGTGGTGGACGGCGAGCGGGAGAAAATGGTGCAGCGGCGCGTGACGGTCCCCGTGCGGGGCGGCGCGGACGTCACCCGCACGCAGTGGTGGACCCGGTACGGCCCCGTCGTCACCTCGCTCGGCGCGCAACTGCCGCTGCCCTGGACGGCCACGACCGCGTACGCGCTCAACGACCCCAACGCGGTGAACATGCGGGCCTCCGACACCGCGCTCGGCTTCAGCAAGGCGCGCTCGACGGACGACGTGCTGCGGGCGCTGCGCCGCACCCAGGGCCTCCCGTGGGTGAACACGATCGCCGCCGACTCCCAGGGCCACTCCCTCTTCACCCAGTCCCAGGTCCTCCCGCGCGTCACGGACGATCTGGCGGCGAGTTGCTCGACGCCGCTCGGCAAGGCCACGTACCCGGCGTCGGGTGTGGCGGTGCTGGACGGCTCGCGCGGCGACTGCGCGCTCGGCCGGGACGGGGACGCGGTACAGCCCGGCATCTTCGGTCCGTCGAGGATGCCGGTCCTGAAGGATGCGCCGTACGCGGAGAACTCCAACGACAGCGCCTGGCTGGCCAACGCGGACCGGCCGCTGACCGGGTACGAGCGGATCTTCGGCACGGTCGGCACCCAGCGCACCCTGCGGACGCGCGGCGCGGTCGAGGACGTGGCGGCGATGGCGGACAAGGGCGGCCTGCGCGTCGCGGACCTCCAGAAGCAGCAGTTCGCCGACCGGGTGCCGGCCGGTGACCTGGCGGCGGCGGACGCGGCGAAGGCGTGCGCGGCGCTGCCGGGCGGTAGCGCGACAGGCAGTGACGGTACGGCAGTTGATGTGTCGCGGGCGTGCGGGGTGCTCGCCCGCTGGGACCGCACCATGGACACCGGCAGTCGGGGCGCGCTGCTCTTCGACCGGTTCTGGCGGAAGCTGACGGCGGCGGTCCCGGCCGACGAGCTGTGGAAGGTGCCGTTCTCGGCCGCCGACCCGGTGCGCACGCCGAACACGCTCGACACCGCGCACCCCGGCTTCACGACCGCGCTCGCCGACGCCGTGGCCGAACTGCGCGGGGCGGGTATCGCGCTGGACGCGAAACTCGGCGCGCACCAGTTCGTGGTGCGCGGCGGCGAACGGATCCCGGTCCACGGCTCCACGGAGTCGCTCGGCGTGTGGAACAAGGTCGAGCCGGTCTGGGACCCGGCGGGCGGCGGCTACACGGAGGTCGCGCACGGCTCCAGCTACATCCAGGCCGTGGGGTGGGACGGCGGCCGTTGCCCGGTGGCCCGTACGTTGCTGACCTACTCCCAGTCCTCGAACCCGGACTCCGCGCACTACGCCGACCAGACACACCTGTACGCGCGGAAGGGGTGGGTCACGGAGCGGTTCTGCGAGAAGGACATCCTGCGTTCGCCCGCGCTGAAGGTGGTGCGGGTGCGCGGCTG
This sequence comes from Streptomyces sp. NPDC016845, assembly GCF_044332585.1. Classification (NCBI taxonomy): domain Bacteria; kingdom Bacillati; phylum Actinomycetota; class Actinomycetes; order Kitasatosporales; family Streptomycetaceae; genus Streptomyces; species Streptomyces sp. NPDC016845. The sequence continues at coordinate 206,106 of NZ_JBIRPI010000011.1, forward strand.
ACGGGCGTCGTTCACAGGGTGCGGGTCCGTCCTTCCCAGTACGGGTCCCGCAGGCGCCGCTTGTAGAGCTTGCCGTTGGGGTCGCGGGGCATCGTCTCGATGAAGTCGACGCTCCTGGGCCGCTTGTAGCCCGCCAGGTGTGTCCCGCAGTGGGCGAGGATGTCGGCGGCGAGGGCGTCGTCGGCCGCGTGGCCCTCGGCGACCTCGACGACCGCCTTGACCTCCTCGCCCCACTCGTCGTGCGGGATGCCGAACGCGGCCGCGTCGGCGACGGCGGGGTGGGTCAGGAGCGCGGACTCGATCTCGGCGGGGTAGATGTTCACACCCCCGGAGATGATCATGTCGATCTTCCGGTCGCGGAGGAACAGACAGCCGTCCTCGTCGAGCACGCCGAGGTCGCCGACGGTGAAGAAGTCGCCGATGCGGTTCTTCTCCGTCTTGCCCTCGTCCTTGTGGTACGCGAACCCGCCGGTCCTCATCTGCATGTACACGGTGCCGAGCCGGCCTGCGGGCAGCCGGTTCCCGTCGTCGTCGAAGACGGCCAGCTCACTGATGGGCCACGCCTTTCCGACCGTTCCGGGCTTCTTCAGCCACTCCTCGGCGGTGGCGAAGGTGCCGCCGCCTTCGCTGGCCGCGTAGTACTCCTCGACACATGTGCCCCACCAGTCGATCATCGCGCGTTTGACGTGGTCGGGGCAGGGGGCGGCGCCGTGGATGGCGTGCCGCATGGACGTCACGTCGTAGCGGTCCTTCACCTGCTGCGGCAGGGCGAGGAGGCGGTGGAACTGGGTCGGGACCATGTGTGTGTGCGTGCAGCGATACGTGTCGATGGCGCGGAGCATCTCCTCCGGGGTCCACTTGTCCATGAGGACGACCGGGTGCCCGATGTTCAGCGCCGCGCCCGCGAACTGGAGTACCGCCGTGTGGTAGAGCGGTGAGCACACCAGGTGCACGTTGCCGTCGAACGGCTTGATCCCGAAGATCCCGAGGAAGCCGCCGAGGTACGCCTCCTCGGGGAGCTTGTTCTGGAGCGGGCGGCGGATGCCTCGCGGGCGGCCCGTGGTGCCGGAGGTGTAGTTCATGACCCAGCCGAGGGTGCGGTCTTGCGGGGCCGAGTCGGGCTGTCCGTCGAGGAGTCCGGCGTAGGGGCGGAAGGTGTCGATGTCGCCGACGGCATAGCGGTGGGTTGTCGGGAGGCCGGCCTCGTCGGCGGCCGCTCGCGCCTGTTCGGCGAACCGCTCGTGCGCGATCAGCGCCTTCGCGCCCGAGTCTGCGACGATCCAGGCGATCTCCGGGGCTACGAGGTGGTGGTTGACCGGGACCAGGTAGAGGCCGGCCTGGGAGGCGGCCAGGTAGGCGGTGAAGAACTCGACGCCGTTGGGGAGTACGACGGCGAACACGTCTCCCTTCTTGAGCCCGGCTCGGCGTAGCCCGTGCACCATTTTGTTGGCTGCGGCGTGGAGGCGTCCCGCGGACCAGGTTTCGGCGTCCGGGGTGGTGAGGACGGGGCGGCCCGGGTTCGCGGTGGCCTGGGCCCAGAATCCGTTCGGGGGGGTGGGGTCGGGCATGGGGTCCTCCTTCTTTGCGGGAGTCTTTGCGGCGGGTGGCTTCCCGTCTGCCGGGTTCGCTCTCGCTGCCGAGCACGGGTCTCGTCGTGGCTGGTCGCGCAGTTCCCCGCGCCCCTGGAATGCGCACTTCGCGCGCCATTCCGGGGGCGCGGCCAGCCACGACGGCGCCGCACATGTCCAAGGCCCACCCGAAAGGCACCGCGGCACAGCCGCATGCCCCCAGGGGCGCGGGGAACTGCGCGACCAGCCACGGCGCACGCCGTACTCGCCCACGGCGGTGACCCCCTACGGCGACCCGGCGATCCGGTTGAGGCGAGTGATCGCCTCCTCGAAGCCCCGGGTCAGGTCATCGAAGACGGCCTGGACGCTGCGCTCCGAGTTCATCCGCCCCACGATCTGCCCGACGGGCGTACCGAGCAGCGGCTCGACCTCGTACTTCTGGATCCGGGACACCGCCTCGGCGACAAGCAGCCCCTGCAGAGGCATCGGCAGGGTCCCGGGCCCGGCGGGGTCCTCCCACGCGTCCGTCCACTCCGTGCGCAACTGCCGCGCCGGCTTCCCCGTGAGCGCGCGCGAGCGCACCGTGTCGCCGGAGCCCGCGGCGAGAAGCTTCCGGGTGAGGGCCGGCGACGTCAGCTCCGCCTCGGTCGTCGTCAGCCAGACGGACCCGAGCCACACCCCTTGCGCACCGAGCGCGAACGCCGCGGCGGCCTGCTGCCCGCTCCCGATGCCACCGGCGGCGAGCACCGGCAGCGGCGCGACCGCCTCGACGGCCTCGGGCGTCAGCACCATGGAGGCGATCTCCCCGGTGTGGCCCCCGGCCTCGTACCCCTGGGCCACGACGACGTCGATCCCCGCGCCAGCGTGCTTGCGGGCATGGCGCGCGCTGCCCGCCAGTGCGGCGACGAGCACGTCGTGTTCGTGGGCGCGGGCGATGACGTCCGCCGGGGGTGAGCCGAGCGCGTTGGCGAGGAGTGCGATCGGGTAGTCGAAGGCCACGTCGAGCTGGCCGCGCGCGACCTGCTCCATCCAGCCGGTGATCCGCCACCCGGACGCCTCGCCCTCGGCGAGTTCCGGCACGCCGTGCTTGGCGAGGGTGTCCCGGACGAACTGCCGGTGCCCTTCCGGGATCATCGCCTCGACGTCCGCCTCGGTGACCCCCTCGACCTTCTTCGCGGGCATGACGACGTCGAGCCCGTACGGCCGGCCGTCGGCGTGCGCGTGCAGCCAGTCGAGGTCGCGGGTGAGGTCGTCGGGGGCGGTGTAGCGGACCGCGCCGAGCACGCCGAGCCCGCCTGCCCTGCTGATGGCGGCGGCCACCGCGGGGAACGGGGTGAAGCCGAAGACGGCGTGCTCGATCCCCAGTCTCTTGCTCAGCTCCGTCTGCATGCGCGCAGGATGCCGCAGCGGACCGGACGACGGAAGGGCTTTTCTGATGCGGCGTCAGATTCTTCGCGGTCCGTGTACGAGCCGCCTACGCGATTCACGGTGGTTGACACGAGGCAGTACTGACATGAAAGTTTCACCCGTCCAAGGAGATCCCGAAAGATACTTTCAGGAGGCTGCTCATGAACGCACCGGACCGGGACAGATCGCGGGGCGGCCTCACCCGGCGCCAACTGGGCGGGCTGGGGTTCGCGTTGAGCGGCGCGCTCGCCCTCGCCCCCTTCCCCGTGGGGCCCGCCGCGGCCGCCAGCGAGAAGAAGACACGTCCCACCTTGCGCCACGGCTCCCCCGAGCGCGCGGGCCTGCTCGCCGGTCACCTGCGGCAACTGGTCGCCGACGCCGAGAAGTTCCTCGGCCCCTCCCCCAAGCACCCCTGGTACGCGGGCGCCGTGCTGCTCGCGGGGCGCGGCGGCACGGTGGCGCTGCATCAGCCCATCGGCAAAGCGGTCCGGTATGCGCGCTACGACGACACGACCGACACCGGCGTCGAGTTCCCGGCCGAGCAGCAGATCGACATGGCCGAGGACACCGTCTTCGACCTCGCGTCGGTGTCCAAGCTGTTCACGTCGATCCTCGCCGTGCAGGAGATCGAGCGCGGCCACCTCGAACTGGAAGGAAAAGTCGCCTCCTACCTCCCGGACTTCGCGGGCGCGGGCAAGCAGGACGTGACCGTACGGCACCTGCTCACGCACACCTCCGGGTTCCGGTCCTGGATCCCGCTCTACAAGGAGCCCACGCGCGAGGGGCAGCTCCGGCTCATCTGGAACGAGGCGCTGCTCAACCCGCCCGGCACCGCCTACCTCTACTCCGACCTCAACCTCATCTCGCTCCAGCTCGTCCTGGAGAAACTCACCGGCAGGACTCTCGACGTCCTGCTGCGCGAGCGCGTCACCCGGCCGCTCGGCATGGACCGCACCCGCTACAACCCGCCCGCCTCCTGGAAGCCGGGGATCGCCGCGACGGAGGACGCGCGGGCGCCCTGGTCGGGGCTCGACCGCGGTCTGGTGTGGGGCGAGGTGCACGACGAGAACGCGTTCGGGCTCGGCGGTGTCGCGGGCCACGCGGGTGTCTTCTCCAGCGCCTGGGACCTCGCGATCCTCGGCCGGACGCTCCTCAACGGAGGGGTGTACGGCAGCGCCCGCATTCTGTCCGAGAAGTCGGTGGAGCTGATGTTCACCGACTTCAACACGGCCTTCCCCGGCGACGAGCACGGCCTCGGCTTCGAGCTCTACCAGCACTGGTACATGGGCGCGATGGCGACCCCGCGCACCGCGGGCCACACGGGGTTCACCGGCACCTCGATCGTCCTCGACCCGACGACCGACTCGTTCCTCATCGTCCTCGGCAACTCGGTCCACCCTGTGCGCAGCTGGCGATCCGGCTCCGCTCCCCGGGTCGCCGCGGGCAACAACATGGCGCGCGCCGTCGCGGTCCGCCCCGAGCACGGCCGCACCGCCTGGTTCTCCGGCATGACGAGCGCGGCCACGGCCACGCTGACCCTGCCCGACCTGCGTCTCGCCTCCTCCGACGCCCGGCTGACCTGCTCCCTGTGGTGGGACACCGAACCGCGCTCCGACCTCCTCTTCCTGGAGGTCTCGACGGACGGCGGCGCCACCTGGAAGCCGCTCCCCTTCACCACGGACCGGAACGACGCCGACGGGGCCGACGCCCACCCGAAGGGCACGGCCGACGGCTGGTCGGGCCGCACCTGGCACCGCCTCACCGCGGACCTCGGCGGCTTCGCCTCCGCCTCTGCGCGCGTGCGCTGGCGGTACACGACGGACCAGCTCTACGTGGGGCGCGGGGTCTACGTGGACGGCGTACGGGTCACCGACGGCCGCCGGGCCGTCGCCTTCGACGAGGCGCGCCCGGCCGACTCCTCCCGTATCGAGGCGGTCGGCTGGACGGCCTCCCGGGACTGACCCCGGGCGGAGAAAGGGGTCAGCGGCCGAGCACCGCCATGGCGGCGTTGTGCCCGGGGATGCCGCTGACCCCGCCGCCGCGCACGGCGCCCGCGCCGCAGAGCAGTACGTTCGCGTGCTCCGTCTCCACTCCCCACCGGCCCGCGCGGTCCTCCCCCTCCCCCTCCGCGTACGGGAAGGACAGGGCGCCGTGGAAGATGTGGCCGCCGGGCAGGCGCAGGTCGCGTTCGAGGTCGAGCGGGGTCTTCGCCTCGACGCAGGGGCGGCCCTCGGCGTCCTCGGCGAGGCAGTCGGCGAGCGGTTCGGCGAGGTGGGTGTCGAGCTGGGCCAGGGTCGCCTTCAGGAGGTCGGCGCGCGCGGCCTCGTTGTCCTCGGCGAACAGGCGCGCGGGCGTGTGCAGGCCGAAGAGCGTGAGGGTCTGGTAGCCGCGCGCGGCGAGGTCGGGGCCGAGGATCGTCGGGTCCGTCAGGGAGTGGCAGTAGATCTCCGAGGGCGGCGCGGACGGCAGCGCCCCGCCCGCCGCCTCCGCGTGAGCCGTCGCCAACTCCTCGTACCCCTCGGCGATGTGGAACGTCCCGGCGAACGCCTCGCGCGGGTCGACGGACGTGTCCTTCAGCCGTGGCAGCCGCTTGAGCAGCATGTTCACCTTCAGCTGGGCGCCTTCGGCGGGGACGGGCGGGGCGGTGCCGAGGAGGCGGGCGAGGTCCTGCGGGGAGGCGTTGACGAGGACGTGCGAGGCGGAGACCGTGCCCTCGCCCTCACCCTCCCCCGTCCTGTACGTCACCTCGGCGCGTCGCCCGTCCGTCTCGATCCGGGTCACCTCGTGGCCGGTGACGAGGTGGGCGCCCGCCGCGCGGGCCGTGGCGGCGAGGGCGTCGGTGAGCGCGCCCATGCCGCCGACGGGCACGTCCCAGTCGCCGGTACCGTTGCCGATCACGTGGTAGAGGAAGCAGCGGTTCTGGGCGAGCGCCGGGTCGTGGGCGTCGGCGAACGTGCCGATCAGCGCGTCCGTCAGGACGACACCGCGCACCAGGTCGTCCGTGAAGCGCTCCTCGATGCCGACGCCGATCGGTTCCTCGAACAGCAGCCGCCATGCCGCGTCGTCCCCGACGCGCTCGCGCAGTGCGGCGCGGCTCGGCAGCGGTTCGGTGAGGGTGGGGAAGACCCGTTCGGCGACGTGCCGCGTCGTCTCGTAGAACCTGGTCCACGCCTCGTACTCGCGCTCGCCGCCCGTGAGACGGGCGAACGCCTCACGCGTACGGGCCGGGCCGCCGCCGACCAGGAGCCCGGTCGGGCGGCCGTCGCGCGTGGTCGGCGTGTACGAGGAGACGGTGCGCCGCCGCACGGCGAAGTCGAGCCCCAGATCGGCCAGGATCTTCTTCGGCAGGAGGCTGACGAGGTAGGAGTAGCGCGAGAGGCGGGCGTCCACGCCGGTGAAGGGGCGCGAGGAGACGGCGGCGCCACCGGTCGTGCCGAGCCGTTCGAGCACGGTGACGGTGCGGCCCGCGCGGGCGAGGTAGGCGGCGGCGACGAGACCGTTGTGGCCCCCGCCGACGATGACGACGTCGTACGAGGTGCGCGGCTGGAGCGACGTGTGCCGCTGGTACGAGGCGTGCTGCTGGTACGAGGTGTGCTGCTGGTCGAACCGGTCCAAGGCGGGCCCCTTCGTTCCCGGGCGGGGCCCGTGCGCTCAGCCGCGCGGCCGGCCCCGCTGGCGCAACGCGGCGACTCGACGGTACAGCTCCACCGCCTCCGCGCTCCGGCCCAGCTGTTCCAGGCACTGCGCCTCGTCGTTGCGGCTGGCGAGCGTGTCGGGGTGGGCCGCGCCGAGGACCCGCTCGCGGGCGGCGGCCACGGTCCGGTACTCGACGAGCGCGTCCCGCCAGCGGCCGAGCCAGCCGAGCCCGACCGCGACCTCCCGGTGGCTGATGAGGGTGTCGAGGTGGTCGGCGCCGAGGACGCGCTCGCGGATCGCGCACACGTCGCGGGCCTCGGCGAGCGCCTCCTCCCAGCGGGAGAGGCGGCCGAGGTTGACGCCGAGGCCGTGGCGGGCGCGCAGGGTCTCCGGGTCGGCGGGGCCGCTGACCCGGACCCGGTCGTCGATCAGGTCGCGGTAGAGGGTGAGCGCCTCCACGCTGCGGCCGAGCCGTCCCAGGCCGATGCCGACCTCGTAGCGTGCGGCGAGGGTGTCCGGGTGGTCGGGGCCGAGGGCCCGCGCGCGTGCCCGCGCCACCTCGCGGTAGGCGCGCAGCGCCTCGGTCCAGCGCCCCAGCCGGCCGAGGGTGTAGCCGACTTCGCAGCGGGTGACGAGCGTGTCCGGATGGTCGGGGCCGAGGACGCGTGCGCGCGCGTCGACGACCTCCTTCGCCATGCGGTACGAGTCCTCCAGGCGGCCGAGGCGGCTGAGGTTGAAGGCGAGGTTGTGGCGGCAGCGCAGGGTGTCGGGGTGGTCGGCGCTCATCACCCGTTCCCGGGCGGCGAGGACGGAGACGTACACCTGGTGCGCCTCCAGGTGGCGGCCCAGTCTGCCGAGGACGTAGGCCACCTCCTGGCGGGCGCCCAGCGTGTCGGGGTGGTCGACGCCGAGGGCGCGCTCGCGGCCCCCGACGACGCGCCGGTAGGTGCGCAGGGCGTCGGCGGCGCGGCCGGTGCGGCTCAGCGCGAAGGCGATCTCGTAGTGGCTGGCGAGGGTGTCGGGGTGGTCGGGGCCGAGGGCGTGCTCGCGTTCGGCGGCGACCGCGCGGTGGACCTCGCCGGCCTCGGCCCAGCGGCCCAGCCGGCCGAGGCTGAGGCCCGCGTTGTGCCGGGAGAGGAGGGTGGCGAGCAACTCCGGTGCCGGGGTGGGGCGTTCCACGGGTTCGGGCGGGGTGGTCCCGGCTCCGGTGGCGGGGCGCGGGATCCACTCGCCGGAGAGGCCGCCCGCCGCGTCGGGCGGGGTCGGGCGCGGGCCCGTGCCGCCGGTGGCCTTGTGCCCGGTGGTCATGCCGCGGGTCCACGACGGCAGGCGCGGCTCGCGCGACAGGGGCTGCTCGGCGACGACCTGGGTGTCCGGGTGCGGGACGACCTGCGGAATCCGCACGGTGGGCACGTACGCGCCGCGCGCGGAGCGTCCGGTGGCGATGCGGCGGCCCAGCTCCCGCGCGTCGTGCGGGCGTTGCCCGGGGTCCTTGGCGAGCAGGTCGAGGATGATCCGCTCGACGTAGCCGGGCAGGTCGGGGCGGTGGCGGCGCGGCGGCGCGGGCGGGGTGTCGCGGTGGCCGACGAGCACGGCCCAGGCGTCGTCGAGGTCGAACGGGGGCGCGCCGGTGGTGAGCTCGTACAGCACGCAGCCAAGGGAGTACAGGTCGCTGCGCTGGTCGACGTGGGCGCCGCCGATCTGCTCCGGCGACATGTAGTGCGGGGTTCCCATGGCGATGCCGGTGCCGGTGAGGCGGGCGGTGAAGCCGATGTCGGCACCGAGCCGGGCGATGCCGAAGTCGCAGATCTTCGCCGTGCCGTCGGCGAGGCGCACGATGTTGGCGGGTTTCAGGTCCCGGTGCACGATGCCTTGCTCGTGCGTGTAGGCGAGGGCGCCGGCGATCTGTTCGGCCATGTCGACGACGTCGTCCACGGGCAGCGGATGGTGCCGGTTGTCCTCGAGGAGCTGGCTGAGGTTCTTGCCCTCCAACAGCTCCATCACCAGGTAGAGGATGCCCTCGTGCTCGCCGAAGTCGTGCACGACGGTGATGCCGCGGTGCTGGAGCGCCGCCGCGACCCGCGCCTCGCGGCGGAAGCGCTCGCGCAGCACCCGGGTGAAGGAGGGGTCGCGCTGGGGTGCGAGCGGCTTGAGGCACTTGACGGCGACGTGGCGGCCGAGCGATTCGTCGCGGGCGCGCCACACCTCGCCCATCCCGCCCCGGCCGATCCGGTCGAGCAGCCGGTACCGCCCGTGGATCAGGGTGTCGTTCCCGCTCTCCTCCAGCTCTGGCATGACCCGCTGTCGCCCCCGTCGCCTCGCCGCGCGGCCCCCCGGTCCAGTATGGGCACGCGGGTGCCGACTTTGAACGGTGCCGGGCGGGCGTGGGGGCCCAGTCGAGCCATGGCCCGCAGGATGTGTTTCGGGGGCAGTTGCCGGCGCACCCGCGCGGGGACGGCGCGCAGCGCGGTGCCGGTGGCGCGCAGGCGCCGGGTGGTGACGGCGGGGGCCGGGGCGGGCCGCCCGTACAGCTCGTGGGCGTACGGCGGGAGCGAGGCGTACGCGAGGTCCGCGACGCGCCGCCACAGCAGTTCGCGGGCCGGGACGAGGAGCGCGCCGGCCGGCGGGCGTTGCAGGAAGTCGTCGACGACGCGGGCGTCGGGGCCGGCGGCGAGTGCGGGCCGTACGGAGGTGAAGTACGCCGCCAACTCGGCTCGGCCGTGCGGTACTTCGTCCGGGTCGAGACCGACGAGGCGGGCGCTGGTGCGGTGCTCGGCCATGTAGCGGTCGGCCTGGGCGTCGGTGAGACGGAAGCCGGAGCGCCGGGCGACGTGCAGGTAGGAGTCGATCTCGGCGCAGTGCACCCAGAGCAGCAGTGCGGGTTCGTCGACGCCGTAGCGTTCGCCGGTGTCCGGGTCGGTGGCCGACAGCATGCGGTGGATCTTGCGGACCCGCGCGCCCGCCTTCTCGGCCGCCTCCGTGGTCCCGTACGTCGTCGTGCCGACGAAGTCCGCGGTGCGCATCAGGCGGCCCCAGGCGTCGCGCCGGAAGTCGGAGTTCTGCATGACGCCGCGCACGGCGCGCGGGTGCAGCGCCTGGAAGTACAGGGCGCGGATGCCCGCCACCCACATCATGGGGTCGGCGTGCAGCTGCCAGGTCACGGAATCGGGGCCGAAAAGGCCCGGGTCCGCCGTGCTTGTCCCTGTCACCCGCGGCTGCCTCCTGTCGTCGTTGTCCCGATCCGGCACGTGTGGCGGACAGCGGGTGTCAGCGGCGCACCCGGGGCATGCCGAGGCCGATCCAGGAGATGATCTCGCGCTGGATCTCGTTGTTGCCGCCGCCGAAGGTGAAGATGACGGCGGAGCGGTAGCCGCGCTCCAGTTCGCCGTGGAGGACCGCTCCGGCGCTGCCCTCCTTCAGGGCGCCCGCCGCCGCGACGACCTCCATCAGCCAGGCGTACGCGTCGCGGCGCGCCTCGCTCCCGTAGACCTTGACGGCGGAGGCGTCGTGCGGGGTGAGGGTGGAGTCCTGGAGGGCGCTGACCATCTGCCAGTTGAGGAGTTTCATCGCGTCGAGCCTGGTGTGGGTGCGGGCGAGGCGGTTCCTGACCCAGCCGAGGTCGATGACGCGGCGGCCGTCGGCGAGCTTGGTCTCCATGGCCCAGCGCTGGACGTCGTGCAGGGCGCGGATCGCCATGGTGCCGTGGGCGGCGAGGGTGACGCGTTCGTGGTTGAGCTGGTTGGTGATCAGGCGCCAGCCCTTGTTCTCCTCACCGACGCGGCGCGAGACGGGGACGCGGATGTTCTCGTAGTGGCTCGCGGTGGTGTCGTGCGAGGCGAGCGTGGTGATGAGGGTGCAGGAGTAGCCGGGGTCGGAGGTCGGTACGAGCAGCATGGTGATGCCCTTGTGGGGCGGCGCTTCGGGATCGGTGCGGACGGCGAGCCAGATCCAGTCGGCGGTGTCGCCGTTGGTGGTCCAGATCTTCTGGCCGTTCACGACGTAGGTGTCGCCGTCGCGGACGGCGCGGGTCCTCAGGGCGGCGAGGTCGGTGCCGGCGTCCGGTTCGCTGTAGCCGATGGCGAAGTCGAGTTCGCCGGAGAGGACTCGCGGCAGGAAGAACTCCTTCTGTTCATCCGTGCCGAACTGCATGATCGTCGGGCCGACGGTGTTGAGCGCCATGAGCGGCAGCGGGACGCCCGCCTGGGCCGCCTCGTCGAAGAAGACGAACTGCTCGACCGGGGTGAGGCCGCGCCCGCCGTACTCCTCGGGCCAGCCGACCCCGAGCCAGCCGTCCGCGCCGAGACGGCGCACGGTCTCGCGGTAGAAGCGTTTCTGGGCGGCGGGTTCCGCGTAGCGGGCGTACGCGTGGTCGGGGACGAGGTCGGCGAAGTAGGCGCGCAGCTCGGTGCGCAACTGCTGTTGCTCGGGCGTGTAGGCGAGGTGCACGGCCCCTCCTGGCGGTCGACCGGTCGGCGTCGGCGCACACAGTAGAACCCGTTGCAGAAATAGGGAATGCCCGGCCCGGTACGGGCTCGGCGGAGAGCGGCCTCGGGCCTCAGGCCTCAGCCCAGTACGACGAGGAAGTCGGTGCAGGCGCGGGCGCACGCGCGGCACTGTTCGGCGCAGTCCGCGGCGTCCGGGACGCCGTCGCAGGCGTGCGCGCACTCCAGGGCGACGGCCCGGCACCACTCGACCTGGAGCCGCAGCCCGTACTCGTCCCGGTGCGTCTCCTCCGAGAGCAGCCGGCAGGTCGCGTCGCAGACCTCGACGCACAGGAGCAGCGAGCGCCGCAGGTCGTGCCGCTGGCCTTCGCGCGCGGTGTCCATGGCCGCCGGGCGACGTGCGGGGCCGCCCTGCAGCGGAGGGGCGAGCGGGCCCGGGTCGAGGAAGCTGACGCGCAGGGCGCTGGCGCGGGCGCACTCGGTGCAGGCCTGGGCGCAGGCGAAGCGGCTCTCGAGGAAACGGACGAGCGTGTCCTTCGGCGGTTCGGTCATCAGCGCGGGGTCTGCGGCCTCGATGGTCTCGGTGGTCTCGGCGCGGAGGTGCGACTGCTTCGCCAGGGGGGTCACCGGCCCGGCTCCTTTCGGGGAAACATCAGCGTCCGCGCCGGGTAGCCCCATCTCCGGGGGCCAAACCGGCTCGGCGGCGCGAGACCCGGCAAATCCTTTGCGGCGGGCGGCGCACAGGGGTACTTTCGGCGGGCCTTTCACCCCCGCGCGCCCCCTGCCTGCGGCCACCTCCTCTCCCCTCTCCTCTCTCTGAATCTCCCTGATCTCCCTGATCTCCCTGGAGCGCTCTTGTCCCACGTGTCGCAGGTACCGGCCCGGCTGACGCCGCTCGTCGATCCGCACGCCACCGCCGGTACGCGCCGCCTCGCCTGGCTGGCGCGGGACGCGGACGACAACCCTGTCGGCACGGCGTTCCTGCGCCTGTTCGACCGCGAAGGACAGCGGCACCTCGCCGAGCTGACCCTGCGGGTCCATCCGGCCGAGCGGCGCGCCGGGATCGGCACCGGGCTGCTCGCGGCGGCGGTCGAGGCGGCCCGTACGGACGGCCGCCGCTCGCTGCTGGCCGGCGCCGACGGCGACTCCCCCGGCGAACTCTTCCTCGCGGCACGGAAGTTCAGGCGGGTGCTCCGGCTCACGTACACGCGTCTGGTGCTGGCCGACGCCGACCGCAGGGCCCTCGCGACGACGGCCGGACGCCCCTGCCCCGGCTACCGGCTGACGGAGTGGGACGGCACGGTCCCGGACGGCCTGGCGGAGTCGTTCGCCGCCGCGCGCCGGGCCATGGACGACATGCCGATGGACGACGCCGACTACGGCCACGTCGAGTGGGACGTGGAGCGGGTGCGCGCCGTCGCCGAGGCCGTCGCGGACCGCGGCGACCTGCTGCACACGGTCGCCGCGCTCGACGAGCGCGACGGCTCGGTGGCGGGCTTCACCGAGCTGGTCGTGCCGGGCTCGCGCGAGGGCGACGGCCGGCACTACGGCACCGGCGTCCTGCCCGGTCACCGCGGCAAGGGACTGGCCCGCTGGATGAAGGCCGACCAGATCCTGCGGCTACGCGCACGCCATCCGGAGCTGACGGGTCTCGTCACGGACACCGCGGACAGCAACCGCCCGATGCGCGCCGTGAACGACGCGCTCGGCTACGTACCGACGCATCGCTCGTGCGAGTACCAGCTGGACCTGTGAGATCGGCCCGTCAGGAGGTCTTCGCGCTGGTCCGCCGGGTTTACGGCGCGGGGCGCCGGTTACCGGGGACGGGGTACGGCGCGGCCACGGTCCCCCGGGCCCCTCGGCCCGCCGAGGCCGCCGCACACGACCGGTAACCACTCTTCACACCCTGTGAGTTGACACGTGAGCGACCCCGAGAAGTCCGGCGCGCAGGAGGACCGCAAGACCCGGCTCACGGTCCTTGTGGCGCTCGCCGCGAATCTGGTCATCGCCGTCGCGAAGGCGATCGGCGGCGTCATCGCGGGCTCGCCCGCCCTGCTGTCGGAGGCGGCCCACTCGGTGGCCGACAGCCTCAACGAGGTGTTCCTCCTCGCGGCACTGCACCGCAGCCGCCGCCCCGCGGACCGCCGGCACCCGTTCGGCTACGGCAAGGAGCGGTTCTTCTGGTCGCTGCTCGCCGCCGTCGGCATCTTCGTGATGGGCGGCTGCTTCTCCTTCTTCCAGGGCTTCGAGGCACTGACCGGACCGAACACCCAGGAGTCGCACAGCGGCTACACGGCCGGGCTCGTCGTCCTCGGTGTCGCGCTCCTCGCCGAGGGCGCCTCCCTGGTCCGCGCGGTCCACCAGGTCCGGGCCCAGCCCGGCAAGGGCCTCGGCTCCGACCCGGCGCTGCGCACGGTCCTCGCCGAGGACAGCACGGCCGTGCTCGGCGTGCTCCTCGCCGCCGGCGGCATGGTCCTGCACATGGTCACCGGCAACGTCGTCTGGGAGGGCTCGGCGTCCCTGGCCATCGGCGCGCTCCTGGTGTACGTCGCCTTCGGGCTCGGCAAGAGCGCCCGCGAGCAGCTGATCGGCGAGGCCGTCGACCCGGAGCTGCGCGAGGGCATCCTCGACCTCCTCCAGTCGCAGCCGGAGATCGACTACGTGGCGGCGCTGCACACGATGCAACTGGGCATGGACTCCACGCTCGTGGCGGCCCGCGTCGACCTGACGCCGGGCATCGACAGCGAACGCCTCGAACTGGTCAGCGAGCGCATCAAGGAGTCCATCCAGAAGAGGTGGCCGGAGGCGGACCAGGTCTTCCTCGACGTGGTCGACATACCGCAGCGCGTACGTGAGTGAGCGCCGCGGGTGAGCGCGAAGGCTGACGATTCGGACATGCGTCCGGGGGTACTCGCGGGGCGAACCGACGGCGAGACCGGGGAGGTCCGATGAGCCACGTGGAAGCGGCGGTGCTGGTCTTCGACTGCGCGGAGCCGGAGGAACTGTGCGAGTTCTACCGGGTGCTCCTCGACGGAGAGGTCCAGCCGCCGGACGGTGGCAACCGGATCGAGCTCGTCGGCGCGAACGGCACGCGTCTGGCCTTCCGCCGCGACCTCAACGCCGCCCCCGCGAGCTGGCCGCGCCCCGACGACTCCCAGCAGGCCCATCTGGATCTGCTGGTGGCGGCGGAGCACCTGGACGACGTGGAGCGGCAGATCGTCGGGCTCGGCGCCCGGCCCCTCGAGACGCGCGGCGACGGCGGCGGCCGTACGGCGTCACGCCTGTACGCGGATCCGGCCGGGCACCCGTTCTCGCTGCGCAGCGCGCGGCAGCCGGCGAAGCCGAAGGCGAGCTGATCGGCGCGACGGCCATGAACCGCCTGCCCGTTCATGTCGTCCGACTGCCGCATGTCGTTCCTATGTACAGCTGTCTACAAGCCGAGTCAGATCCTTTCTGTCCGAAAAGAGGTTCACTCATGAACACCCGGCCGCGCGCCCCCCACCCCGAAGAGACCAAGCACGAGGTCAGGGGCGCTGTGCGGATGTGCCGTCCGGCCCGCCGTGAAGGGCGCGACGCCGTCGAGCCCGAGACGGAGCGCGAGAACGACTGGAATCTGGTGCGCGGAGAGGATTGAGAGCCCCTTCCCCCGCGCGCGTACGGGCATATGCTGTCGGTGCCGACGAGGGGAGGCACCCGGCGATGCCCACCGCTGCACGGCCCAAGATCCTGGTCGTCGACGACCGCGAGGACACGCTCTTCGCGATGGAGAGCGCCCTCGCCCCGCTCCGTTATCCGCTCGACCGCGCCAGCACCGGTGACGACGCCCTGAAAGCGGTCCTGCGCGGCGGCATAGCGGTGGTCCTCCTCGACGTGCTGATGCCCGACGTCAGCGGCTTCGAGGTGGCCCACTACATGTCGCGCCTGGAGCAGACCCAGGACATCCCGATCATGATGATCACGGGCGCGGGCCAGGACACCGCGCTCGCCGTCAAGGCCTTCGAACTCGGCGTCGCCGACTACGTCGTCAAGCCGGTGGAGCCGTGGGTGATGCGGACGAAGGTCCGCTATCTGTACGAGACGAGCCTGCGCATCCATGCCCTGCGGGACCGCCTGCGGATGCATGAGGCCGAGGAGGAGAGCGGCTCTTGTCTCCCGGCCGCCCGCTTCGAGGACCGTCCGCTGTCGCGACCGGCCTGATTCCGCGCCTCGCCCCGCCCGTCCGCTCCCGGTGTCGATGCTCACACCCACCCGGGAGCACACTCGACCCATGTGGTTGTACAGTACAACTTGGTTAAGAGTTGCATAAGCCAACTCACTCGACAGTTGTATACGCCAACCCATGGAGGTCCTGCTCATGCCCGCCGATCAGCGAGCGGCGCTGCGCCACGTCCTGACTCATCTGCTGACCCCGCTCCTGATGTGCGTCGGCATGGGCCTCGCCTACCTCGGCGCCTTCGCCGCGCCCGAGCCGCACCACCTGCCGGTGGCCGTGGTCGGCTCCGGGCCCGAGGCGAAGGTCTTCGCGCAGACCGTGAAGGACGAGGCGGGCGACGCCCTCGACGTGCGGACGCTCCCCAGCCGCGACGCGGCGATCGGGCAGCTGAGGACGCGGCACATCGACGGCGCGTACGTACCGGGCGAGAAGGCGCCGGAGCTGATCGTGGCCTCGGCCGGATCCGACACCACCGTCTCCGTCGTCCAGAAGATCTTCACGCCGGTCGCCGCGGAGCAGGGCGAACCTCTCAAGGTGACCGACGTGGCACCGACCGTCTCCGACGACCCGACCGGGCAGGGCCTGTTCTTCCTGCTCGTCGCGGTGAGCATCGGCTCGTACGCGTCGGTCGCCGTCCTGGGCGGCGCGGGCGCCGCGCTGCGGATGCGGGCGCGGGCGCTCCTCGTGGTCGGCGTCTCCGCGGTGGTCGGCCTGCTCGGCGCGGCCTTCGCGGGGCCCGTCTTCCACCTCGCCCACACCGGTCTGTGGGGCGTGTGGGGCATGGCGTGGCTGTACTCCGCGGGCATCCTGCTGATCGGTGTCGGCCTGCACACGTTCCTCAAGCGCTGGACGACGCTCGCCGTCATGGTGCTGTTCGTGATGCTGAACTTCACCAGCTCCGGCGGGGTCTTCCGCCCCGAGCTGCAGAACGGCTTCTTCGCCTCCCTGCACGCCTTCTGGAACGGCGCGGGCTTCGTCGAGGGCGCCCGCAGCCTCCTCTACTTCGACCACTACGGCCTGGGCCGGTACGTGTGGACGCTGGTGGCGTGGCTGGCGGTGGGCGCGGTCGTGCTCATGGTCGCGGGGATCGCCGAGCGCCGTCGCGGGCGGGCGCTCGCGCCTGCGGCGCCGGCCGCGAGCGAGAAGGCCGCGAAGAAGGGGACCGCCGAGGAGGAGGACGTCGAGGAGGAGCTGGAGGAGACCGTGGGCGTCTGACGCACGGCCTCTACGTCAACGCTGTGCCCCGCGCTCGTGACGAGCGCGGGGCACAGTCGCACGGTCGGGTCTCAGGCGCCGTGCGGCAGCTTCCTCGCCCGGCTGCGCAGCAGGAATGCCTCGACGATCTCCACGACACCCATCGCCACCAGCCAGCAGCCGCCGACCAGGGTCAGGACGGCGACGGACTCGAACGGCGACACGATGAGCACGATGCCCGCCATCGCGCTGACGATCCCGAGGAAGATCTGCCAGCCGCGCGCGGGCATCCCCGGATCGGACGCCGCCGCCGCGGTCTGCGTGATCCCGCGGAACAGCCAGCCGATGCCGATCCACAGGGCGAGCAGCAGGATCGACTGCATCGCGCCGCGGAAGCAGAACAGGCCGAGCAGGACGGAGACGGCGCCGCTGATGAACGCCATCACGCGCAGCCCCGTCGTCACATGGGTACCGACCGCCGTGACCAGCTGGAAGACGCCGCTGACCACGAGGTAGACGCCGAAGAGGATGCCGGCGGCCCACAAGGAGGCGCCCGGCCAGACGAGGACGAGTACGCCGAGGATGAGCGCGGCGACGCCGGCGAGGAGGACCGCCTGCCACGCGGCGGCGGCGAGTCTGCCGAGCGGACCCTCGGGACGGCGCGTTCGCTCGTCCTCGGCGCTGTGGCTGCGGTGCGGAGTCTGCGGTTCGTGCGGTGCTTGGGTCATGTCCGACTGTTCGCACCGCCGTACGGTGCCCGCCAGCGGGATTGGGCCGAACGGGTGACACGGGCGGCCGACGCGGCCACCGGCCCCGTACGCGGCACAAAACACGCGATGCGCCGCACAGCAGCAGACTGGAGCCATGACCGCACACCCGGACTCCGCGCCGTTCCCGGCCCGCCGTGTCCACGATCCGGCCGCCCTGCGCTCCTGGTACCACGAGGACCGCGAGGGGCGGTTCGAGACGTTCGCCGAGCGCTACGAGGCGGAGCTGGCCGAGCCGGTCCGCGCCGACCTCGTCGACCACGTACGCGCACTGGCCCGGCGGGGCCGCGTCACCCTGGTGACCGCGGTGAAGGAGATCGAGCACAGTCACGTACCCGTGCTCGCGCGCCACCTCGGGGCGAGCGGCGACGGCTCATAGGACCCGGCTCACGCGGCCAGGCACACCGTGCCCCGGCCCCCGCCTCGCGCGCCGCCCGCCGCGGTCGAGCCGAGCGGCGTGACGGCGGTGACGGAGACCGGACGGCGGTGGTGCGCTGCCCGCGCGGTTCCCCGCGCCAACTCCCCCTGCGCGAGCGCCAGTACGTCGACGAGACCGAGGCCGAGCGCGCCCGCGGCGGCGGCGAGCATCTCCGAGGACGCCTCCTTGCGGCCCCGCTCCACCTCGGAGAGGTAGGCCATGGAGATCCCCGCGACGTCGGCGACGTCCTGCAACGTCCGCCCCTGGGCCCTGCGTCGGCGGCGCAGCACGTCCCCGACGACATGGCGCCACAGCGGCTCCTGAGCGCGGACGGGCCGGGGCCTGGGGGTCTCGTGTGTGCTCATCGGCCCAGGTTAAGGCGGATACCCCGGACGGTGAACGGGCTTCGCCCAGGGCGATATCGCCTCCCCCGATCCTGCTCTCGCTCGCGCTCTGCTCGTACTCGTACTCGCGCTCTACTCGTACTCTCGCTCTCACTCTCGCTAAGAGGCGCGTGGGCGTTCCCAGTCGCACGGAGGTGAGGGGAACGCGTGGGCGTCGTGTTCCTTGAGGGCGAGGCTCACCAGGCTGAGGAGCAGCTCCACGTCGGTGTCGCACTCCAGGAGCACGGTGATCCATGAGGCGCCCGGCTGGACGCGGATGGCGCTGCTGTGCCGCAGTTGCGGCAGCAGCCGCTCGACCGCCGTCGACGTGAGATAGAGATCTGCGCAGTCGTCGGCGTGGAAATGAATGAGTTCGTGGCCCTCAGCGCCGAAAGCGTGCCCAACCGAGCACCGGGGCGGGCCACTTACCAGGTTCGGCCATGTCCCGAGTTCGGTCATGGCGCGCTGGGCCGCGGTCATGCCTCCATCCTCGCTCACGCTTCACCTGGAGGACCAGCCCCGGCAACCGTCGCGTACCTGTGAGCCCTTCCCGGCGGCGGCGCGGCGCCGCTCCAGCACATCAAGGACGCGCCTGCCCCAACGCAGGTACTCCTCCTCCAGTGCGATGCCGCCGAGCAGGGTCAGGTAGGGGCCGACCCGCTCCCCCTCGGCGAGGAACGCGGCCTCGTCGAGACCGCCGAGCAGGTGCAGGCGCACCCGCTCGTAGCGGGCGAGCTTGCCGTGCGCCCAGGCCATGCGCTCCTCGACGTGGCCGCGCACCGCGTCGGCGTCGCCGACGTCGACGGCCTGCACCTTCACCATCAGTTCGTCGCGCATCGCCATCGGCTTCGGCCGGCGCTCGGTGAACGCGGCGAGGTCGGCCCGGCCCGTCCGCGACAGCGTGAACATCCGCTTGTCGGGCCTGCGTTCCTGCGGCACCACGCGCGCGTCGACCAGTCCCTCGTTATTCTCATCGGCACCTAGTCAAAAAGTTGGCTACGTTGCCTATGAAGGATGAGGTGGGGGTCGTGCACGCCTTCCGTGCGGCCGTGGAGAAGGGCGACCTGTCGGCCGTCGAGGATCTGCTGGCCGAGGACGTGGTCTTCACCAGCCCCGTCGTGTTCAAGCCGTACCCGGGCAAGGCGATCACCGCCGCGATCCTGCGCGGGGTCACCCGGGTCTTCGAGGACTTCCGCTACGTCCGCGAGTACGGCAGCCCCGACGGGCGCGACACCGCGCTGGTCTTCGAGGCACGGGTCGGCGGCCGGACCGTCACCGGCTGCGACTTCCTGCACGTCGACGAGGACGGCCTGATCGACGACCTCATGGTCATGGTCCGGCCGCTGTCGGGGGCGCAGGCGCTGGCCACGGCGATGGGCGCGCAGTTCGACCGGATCGAGGAGGAGGCGGCGGGGGCCTGAAGCGTCAGGCGTGCGGTCCGGCCAGTCCCTGCACCTCGGCGTAGGTGGGGGGCGCGGTGAGGTCTTCCGCGGGGCGTCCGTCGCGGACGGCCGTCGCGGTGGTCACGGCCGCCGCGAGGGCGCGGCGGTAGAGGAGCGAGCCGAGGCTGACCCGGCGGACGCCGAGTGCGCCCAGTACGGCGAGGGAGGGGCCGGTCGGGGCGTAGAGGATGTTGAGCGGTGTCGCGCAGGCCGCCACCAGCCCGGCGATCCGCTCCGGGTCCGAGAGGCCCGGCACGAACACCCCGTCCGCGCCCGCCTCTTCGTACGCGGCGAGGCGCGCCCGGGTCTGCGTCTTGTCGCGGTCCAGCCAGTACGTGTCGGTGCGCGCGTTGACGAACAGCTCGGGCACGGCGGCCTTCACGGCGGCGATCTTCTCGGCGTGCGACTCCGCCGGGGCGAGGGTGCCGTCGGCGCGGCCGTCCTCCAGGTTGATGCCCGCCGCGCCCGCCTCGTACAGGGTGCGGGCGAGCGTCGCGACGTCCCGCGCGTCGTCACTGAAACCGCCCTCGGCGTCGACGGTGAGGAGGAAGCCACCCTTGCCGAGCACTCGGGCCAGGGCCACGGTCGCGTCTCGCGTGGCCGCCGCCCCGTCCGGCAGCCCGGCGGCAGCGGCGACACCGAGGCTGGTCGTGCCGACGGCCTCGAAGCCCTGTGCCGCGAGGGCGGCGGCGGACGCGTGATCCCAGGCGTTGGGCAGCAGCAGCGGGGCCGGTCGGTGGTGGAGGCGGGCGAACGAGGTGTGCGGCGTCATGGCTCCGAGGCTAGGGCCCGGACGGTTCGGTGCCGCCCGAACCGTGGGCGTTCGCCATGAACGGGCGCTCAGCGCAGGTCGTCGCCCCCGGCCGGTTCGCACAGCTCGAAGAGGACTTCCCCGGACTCGGCACCAGCGTGAACCCCGGCGTGGATGCCGCGCGCGGGGCGCACCTCGGCCCCCACCCACACCATGTGCGGCGCCGTTCCCACGATCCGGCACGGCACCACGAAGTCCTCGGGGAAGCGCACCAGCGCCTCGTTGCGGGCCACTCCGGAGCCGCGGTGGACGACCCGCGACTGCACCACGATGCCTGGCCCCACGCTGACCTGCGGCGTCAGCTCACTGGACGCGCACACCGGACACAGCAGCCGCCGGAACGAGGCGGTGCCGCACCAGCGGCACCGCTGATGGACAAAGCCCGTCGGCTCGGCCCCGGCCCCGTCCGCCGGCGTCAGGACACCGCTGCCGCCGGCCCTGGACATCCCGGTTGTCGCTGACATCACTCGGTCTCCCCGCGCTCGTCCGCCGCGCCCGGGGCTGCCGCCTCGGCGCTTTCGCAGCGTATGACACTCAGTGCCGCACGTAAAGACACCAAGTACCTTTTCCAGCGTTTCCCGAGCCGTGCTCAGTCGTCCTCAGTCATCCTCAGTCGTCCCTCAAGGCCGATTCCACCTGCTGGATGACGCGCCACATCGGGGCGCCCTTGGCGGCGACCATGACCACGACCTCCTCCTCGTCCGTGCGCGCGGGCGCCGTGGGCGCGGGCCGCGCCGACGCCTCGCCCCAGACCTGGCGTACGTAGTCGAGGGCGCGGTCCACGGCCACCTCGGCGTCGCCCTCACCGCCCGAGCGCAGCCAGGTGCGCAGCCCGTTGTTGTGCGCGGCGACCACCGAGGCGGCCACGACCTCGGCGCGCAGCGCGCCGTCCGGGGCGTCGGCCCAGCGGCCGCTCAGATACCCCGCGAGGGTGCGCTCGTAGCGCCGGACGACGGAGAGCTCGTAGGTGCGCAGGCCCGGTACCTCGCGGGTCAACCGGTAGCGCTGGACGGAGAATTCGGGGTTCGCGGCGTACATCCGCAGGACGAGGCGCGCGGCCCCGCACACCACCTCGACGGCGTCCCGCCGCGGGCGCGCGGCGGCGAGGTACGCGGTCATGTCCGCCAGGCAGCTCTCGTGGTCGGGGAAGACGGCGTCCTCCTTGGACGGGAAGTACCGGAAGAACGAGCGCCGCCCGACACCGGCCCGCGCCACGATGTCGTCCACGGTCGTCCGCTCGAACCCGCGCTCCAGGTACAGCTGGAACGCCGCCTCGGCCAGCACCTCCCGCATGGGTGCCTTCTTCTGTGACCCGTTGACCCCGCGCGCCTCGCTCATGCCGGGAACGTAACACCGTGCGGACCTCTTTGGCACTACGTACCTTTACAGAGGGAACTGAGTGCCATACGTTGGCGATCGTACGAGTCTGTGGATGTCCTGCGCGCGAGGAGAGCCGGCGTGAGCCTGAGGATCGTTGTCACCGTGAAGTACGTGCCCGACGCCACTGGCGACCGGCACTTCGCCGATGACCTGACCGTCGACCGTGATGACGTGGACGGGCTGCTCTCGGAGCTGGACGAGTACGCGGTGGAGCAGGCACTGCAGATCTCGGAAGCACGCCGGGAAGCAGGCGAGGACGTGGAGATCACCGTTCTGACCGTGGGTCCGGAGGACGCCAAGGACGCGCTGCGCAAGGCGCTGTCGATGGGCGCGGACAAGGCGGTCCACGTCGAGGACGACGACCTGCACGGCACGGACGCCCTGGGCAC
>NZ_JBIRPI010000012.1:0-218535 GCF_044332585.1 Streptomyces sp. NPDC016845
GCTTTGTCGACTGCCACACAGTGCCGGGGCCCAGCCCTGCGCCGCCCCCGCTTCCGTACTGTTTCGAACTCTTCTGCTGCGAACTCTTGTGGAGCTAAGGAGAATTGAACTCCTGACCTCCTGCATGCCATGCAGGCGCTCTACCAACTGAGCTATAGCCCCTTGCGGTGTTCCGACCGGTTCCCCTGTCGGTTTCCCCGGCGGCGACGCCAACATTACACGGTCACCCAGGTGCATCACCAAATCGTTTCCCATCTGACCCGCTCTGGGCGGATAGACGTGGGTTGCGACCACTAGGGTCGCCTGACGTGACCGCGCTCGTCCTGTCCCGTGCCCCTCGCCGTGTACCCGTGGCCCTGGCCGTCTGCCTGCTCTCCTTCGGGGGCTTCTGGCTGGCCCAGCGAGCCGCCCATGTATCGATGATCGACCTGATGGTCTACCGGGCGGAGGGCGCGACCGTGCGGGCCGGCGGCGACCTGTACGCGCTGCGCACGACGCACGCCCGGCTGCCCACGACGTACCCGCCGTTCGCCGCTCTGCTCTTCGCGCCGCTGACGCTCCTCGACGTCGCCGCCATGCGCGCCGCCGCGACCGTCGCGAACCTCGCGCTCCTTGTCGCCTTCGCGCAGCTCTCCTTGCGGCTCGTGGGGCGGCGCGCGGGCGCGGAGCACGCCCTGTGGCTGGCGGCGGGCGCCGTGTGGTGCGAACCGGTGTGGACGACGCTCCGCTACGGGCAGGTCAATCTCCTCCTGACCGTGCTGATCCTGTGGGACCTGACGCGGCGCCCGGGGAACCGCTGGGCCGGGGTGGGCATCGGGGCGGCCGCCGCCATCAAGCTGACGCCGGCCCTGTTCGTCGTCTTCCTGCTGGTCACCGGCGTCGCGCTGGCCGTCACCGGGCGGGATGCCTGGCGGCCGTGGCTGCGGCACGCGTGCGTGGCCTCGTGCGCGTTCCTCGGCGCCACGACGCTGGCCGCCATCGCGCTGCCGTCCGACTCCCGGCGCTTCTGGACCCGGATGATCTTCGACGCGGGCCGGGCCGGGCACGCCGAGGACACCGCGAACCAGTCGCTGCGCGGCGTCCTGGCCCGCCTCCTGCACACCGGCGACCCGAGCCCGTGGTGGGCGCTCGCCGCCGCGGTGACGGCCTTGCTGGGCCTGACCGTCGCCGTCACGGCGGCGCTGCGCGGACGGCGGGCCGAGGCCGTGATGGCGTGCGCGACGACCGCGCTCCTGGTCAGCCCGGTCTCCTGGTCGCACCACTGGGTGTGGTGCGTGCCGCTGGCCCTCCTGGTGTGGGAGTCGGGCCGCCGGCGCGCCGCCGCGTCGCTGGCCGCGCTGTTCTGCACGTACGCCCTGTGGTGGGTGCCGCACGGCAGTGGACGACTCGAACTGCGACAGAACGGAGCGCAGTTACTACTGTCGGCGCTCTACGCGGGAGCGGGCTGCGCGTTCTTGGTCTACGCGGCGTACGCGGTCAGGCTCGGGCGAACGAATAGAACCGCTTGAGCGTGCAGTGCTCGTCGAGGAGGCGGCCGTAGATCGGCTCGCCCTCCAGCTCGCGGTACGTCTCGATCGGGTCGCCTTTTATGACCAGCGCCCGCGCGCACTCCTCGCACCAGTACTGGTAGTTCGGGTTCGTCGGCTCCATGTCGCGCACGATGGGCGTGCCGCTGCCGCACCAATCGCACTTCCGCCTGTGTGCACCCATGTCTATCCGCTCAGCTCCAGCTGTGGCCGCAGGCCGTGCACACGTACGAGATCCCGCCGTTGTCGCCCAGCATCTGGGCGACGTGGAGGGAGCCGCAGGACGGACAGTCGAGGAGAACATCCATGACAGGGGGCACATCACCGGAGGATCGGGGCGGGAACCGCAGGGCCGACGAGGACTTCGCAGGTGGCACGGGGACGCCGAGGAGACGGTCGGTCTCCTCGATGATGCTCAAGGGCATCGTGCGGTTCCTCCCCTCGGGCCGTTCGCACCGGTCGGACTCAGCCCCCTTCCGGCCGTCCGATTCTGCCACGGCCGGAGCAATACGGTCAGCGACGCCTGCGTACCAGTCCGGATACGGCGCCCAGGGCGGCCGCTCCCGCCAGCGCATAGGTGCACATCAGGAGCGCGTCCGCAGAGGTATACGCCCCGGGGGCTCCGGCCGTTTCAACGCGATGGAGGAAAAGTGCGCCAAAAGCGGCCACCCCCAGAAGTTGGCCGAGTTGCGTCACTGTGGCGAGCAGCCCGCTGGCGTCGGCCGCGTCCTGCGACCGCACTGTCGCGAGCGCCCGGGTGAGCGTCGGGCTGAAGCCGAGGGACAGACCGGCGCCGAGCGCCGTGAAGGACACGTAGAGCCAGAGACCGCCGTCTCCGCCGCCCCGCAGCGCGAGCCCGGTACCGAGCGCCCCGGCCGCCGCGAGCACGAACCCGGCCGGGGTCAGCGCCCGTTGCCACCGAGCGGGCCAGCGCCGCCAGGTCAGCCCGACCGCGCCGAACACCACGGCGGCGGGCGCGAACGTCAGGCCGCCGCGCAGCGCGCTGTACCCCAGGCCGCTCTGAAGATGCAGCGTCAGCGTGAACAGGAAACCGGCGTTGACGGCCATCGCCACGAGGATCTGGAGGACAGCCAGACCGATGCCGGGCACGCGCAGCACCCGCGGCGCGATCAGCGGTGCGCCCCCGCGCCGGGCGAGAGCGGCCTCGTAGGCGCAGAACAGCGCGAAGACCACGACGGAGCCGGCCAGGCACAGCCAGGACCACACCGGCCAGTCCGACTCCTGGCCGAGCACGAGCGGCACCGTGAGCAGGCAGACGGCGCCGCCGAGCAGGAGGAGCCCCGGCAGGTCGAGGGGGCGCGCCCGCTCCGCCCCGTGCGCGCCGTCGCGGGGCAGCTCGCGGTGGCCCAGGGCGAGCAGGGCCAGGCCCACCGGCACGTTCACCAGGAACACCGCGCGCCAGCCGGTGCCGAGGAGGTCGGCGCTGACCAGGACGCCGCCGAGCACCTGCCCGGCCGCCGCGCCGACGGCGAGGACCGCCGCGTAGGCGCCGAGCGCGCGGGTGCGGACCTCGCCGGTCGAGTGGCGCTGGATGAGGCTGAGCACCTGCGGGATCATCAGCGCCGAGCCCGCGCCCTGCGCCATGCGGAACGCGATCAACTGGCCGCTGCTCTGCGCCAGTCCGCAGGCGAGCGAGGCGGCGGTGAACAGCGCGAGCCCGGCGAGCACGGCCCGGCGGTGCCCGAACAGGTCGCCGAGGCGCGCGCCGGTGATCAGGAGTACCGCGTACGTGATGGTGTAACCGGCGATGACCAGCTGCAACGCGGCGCCCGACGCATGCAGCTCGGTGCGCAGGGTGGGGGCGGCGACGTTCACGATGAACACGTCGAGCACGGCCATGAACTGGGCGGTGAGGACCACCGCGAGCAGCCTGCCGCGACGGTCCGCCGTGCCGTTGTCAGTGGCGGCGGCTTTACTGGATTCGGGAGTTGGGGAGCGCGGGCTCTCCGGAGTGGTTGTCGTCATGGTGCGAGCCTGGCGGCGGCCGGGCCCGGGTCGTGAGAGCCCGCTGATGCTGGTACCGCCAGCACCCGGTACACGCCTTTCGGGGCGCGTGACCGGCGCGCACGATGGGGGATGTGAGGACGATGACCGCGACGGACCCTGCCGCAGGGCACAAGGCGGAGCACACGGCAGAGCACACGGCGGAGCACAGGGCGAAGGACACGGCAGGACGCGTGACCCACCGCCGCAGGCCGGAACTGGCCGCCTTCCTGCGCAGCCGCCGCGCCAGAGTGACCCCGCAGGACGTCGGCATGGCACCGGGCCCACGCAGGCGCACCCCCGGGCTGCGCCGCGAGGAGGTCGCGCAGCTCTCCGGCGTCGGCGTCACCTGGTACACGTGGCTGGAGCAGGGCCGTCCCATCAACGCCTCGCCGCAGGTCCTGGACGCGGTGGCGCGCACGCTGCGCCTGGAGCGGCCGGAGCGGGAGCACCTGTACCAGCTGGCGGGGGTGGCGTACGACGCGGCGCCGGAGACCGCCGCGCAGACGGTCGCGGCGGATGTGCAGGGCATTCTCGACGCCATGGACCCGCTTCCGGCGGTGGTCTACAACGCGCGGTACGACCTGCTGGCGACGAACCTCGCCTACCGCCTGCTCTTCCCGGTCCCCGCGGACCTGCGGGAGACCGGGACGGGGCGGGTGGCGAACGCCATGTGGACGCTGTTCGTGACACCGGACGAGCTGTGCCCGCTGCTCTTCCGGGAGGACGAGCTGCCGGTGATGGTGGGCATCCTGCGCTCGGCGTACGGGCGGCATGTGGGCGAGCCGGCCTGGGAGGAGTTCATCCGCGCCCTGTCCGACGCCAGCGACTGCTTCGACGGCCTGTGGCGGGGCGGCGACGTCGCACCGCCCGGCAAGTACATCAAGACGTTCCGGCACCAGGCGCTCGACGGGGAGCTGCGCATGACCTCGACGTCCCTGTCGGTCGACAACATGCCGGAGTGCCGGATCGTGGTGTATTCGCCGGTGGACGAGGAGACGCGCGCGCTTCTGGGCGCATTGCGCGCGGACGACAAAAGATCCCGCCCCTGACGGGACGGGATCTTCGGTATCTCTCGGATACTTTCTGTGGAGCTAAGGAGAATTGAACTCCTGACCTCCTGCATGCCATGCAGGCGCTCTACCAACTGAGCTATAGCCCCTTGCCGTGTTCTTTCCCCCGGTTGTTTTCCCGGCGGCCCGAACAAGAAGAACTTTAGCCTGCGACCTGCCGGAAAGTGAAATCCGGCCCCCGCTCCCCCCGCGGGGACCGGCTCAGTCGTCGTCGCCGAGGACCGGCTCGGGCAGCGTGCCCGCGTTGTGTTCGAGCAGCCGCCAGCCGCGGGCGCCCTCGCCGAGGACGGACCAGCAGCAGTTCGTCAGGCCCCCGAGCCCCTCCCAGTGGGGGGACTCCAGACCCAGGAGGCGGCCGATGGTCGTGCGGATGGTGCCGCCGTGGCTGACCACGACGAGCAGGCCGTCCTCCGGGAGCTTGTCCGCGTGCCGCAGCACGACGGGCGCGGCCCGGTCGGCGACCTCGGTCTCCAGTTCGCCGCCGCCGCGGCGCACCGGCTCGCCGCGCTTCCACGCGGCGTACTGCTCGCCGTACCGGGCGATGATCTCGTCGTGCGTGAGGCCCTGCCACTCACCGGCGTACGTCTCGCGCAGGTTCTCGTCGTACGTGACGTCGAGGCCGGTCAGGGCGGCCAGCTCGGCGGCCGTGGCCGCGGCCCGCTTCAGGTCGGAGGCGACGACGGCGTCCGGCTTCAGCGAGGCCAGCAGCCGGGCCGCGCGGCGGGCCTGGGCGACACCGGTCGCGGTCAGCTCGATGTCCGTGCTGCCCTGGAAGCGGCGCTCCAGGTTCCAGGACGTCTGGCCGTGCCGCCACAGTACGACGCGGCGGCCCCGGACGGAGCCGCTGGTCAAAGCAGCTCACCGCCGAGGTCGCGCATCTCCTCCGCCTCTGCCGCGGCCTGCTCGCGCTGGGAGTGTTCGGCGGCCTTGCCGCGGGTGGCCTTGGCGTCGGCGGGCAGCTCCAGCTCGGGGCAGTCCTTCCAGAGCCGCTCCAGGGCGTAGAAGACGCGCTCCTCGCTGTGCTGGACGTGGACGACGATGTCGACGTAGTCGAGCAGGATCCAGCGGGCGTCGCGGTCGCCCTCGCGGCGGACCGGCTTGGTGCCGAGCTGCTTGTTCAGCTGCTCCTCGATCTCGTCGACGATCGACTTGACCTGGCGGTCGTTGGGCGCTGAGGCGAGCAGGAAGGCGTCCGTGATGGACAGCACGTCGCTGACGTCGTAGGCGATGATGTCGTGCGCGAGCTTGTCGGCGGCCGCCTGCGCGGCGACGGTGATGAGCTCGAGGGAACGGTCAGTGGCGGTCACTACAAGGCTTTCGGTCGGCGGTCAGAGCCCCCGAGATGTCACTGCCGGGGGTACCTCAAGGGTCTCACGGACCGCCGGATGGCCTTACGGCTTTCCCGGCGGCCCCGGCCCGCGGCGATTTCTGCGGATTCCGGGGCCGCCGGAAGGCGTCACAGGCCGGACGTCACGAGGCGCTGTAGTCCTGGCCGAGGACGACGGAGACGTCCGCGTTGGACGCGGCCTCGTCCTTCTTCACCGCCGACGTCGGCAGGCCGAGCGTCTTGGCGACCTCGACGGCGTCCTGCTTGCGGGCGTCGTCGCCGTAGGTGACCTGGGACGCGGCGACCGAGCCGGCGTTGCCGCCCGAGACGAAGGTGTAGCCGCCGTTGACCAGGGCGACACGGGCCTTCTCGGTGCGGGAGGCGGCGCCGGTCGCGTTCTTGACGGCGACGCGCAGCGAGTCACCGGCGGCGGGAGCCTTGACGGTGCCGCCGAGGACGTCCTTCACGACGGAGTCCGCGCTCTCCTCGGAGAGGCTGCCGTTCTGCTGGACCGGCAGCAGGGCGGTCTTGTAGTCGCCCTCCTTGGCGTGGTCGGCGAGCTTGGCGAGGAAGGCGCCGAGGTCCTTCTCGGTCAGCGACGGGTCGAGGATCTGCGCGAGGGTCTGCACGGTGGTCGTCGCGGCCTGCGGGTCGGACGACAGCTTGCGCAGCACCGCCTGCATGACCTGCCCGAACCGCATGAGCTGGGCCGTCTCCGCCTCGCCCTTGCCCCGGTAGGTGGCGTACGCCACGGCCATCGGGCCGCTGAGGGTCTGCGCCTCGCCCTTGTGGACGAGGGTGGTGCCCTTCTTGGCCGGGTCGGGCACGTCGGTGTTCGTGTCGACCTCGATGTTGCCGACGAGTTCGACGAGGTTGTTGAGGTACGGGGTGTCGAGCCGCCAGGTGCCCTCGATCTCCGTCCCGAGCAGAGTGTCGACGGCGCCGCTGGTGCCGGAGGAGCCGTCCTCGTCGACGGACTTGCCGAGGGTGGTGGCCGTGCCGTCGTCGCCGCTCAGGGCAAGGGAGTTGGGCAGCAGGACGGTGCTGCCCTGCTTCGTCGTGGCGTTGTTCACGAGCAGCGCCGAGGACGTGCCGCCGCCCTTGGTGTTGTGCAGGTGGACGACGATGACGTCACGGTTCTGCGGGCCGGTCGCGGCGGCGCCGCCCGCCTTCTTGTCGTCCTTCGACAGAAAGGGCAGCTTGCCCGCGTAGGCGAGGTACCCGACGCCGCCGACCAGGCACAGCGCGAGGACGACGATGAGCGCGACGACCCGGCCGCGGGCGCGGCGCCGCGCCTCCTCGCGCCGCTCGCTGCGCGACTCGGTGAACGCCAGCCAGTCGATGACGTCTTCGGAGTTCTCGTCCGGCTCCTCGACGAAGGAGAACTGCTCGGTGCGGTAGTCCCGGTCCGGTTCCGGTTCGCCTCGCTGGTCCGGTTCGCCCCGCTGGACCTGCTGTTCCTGTGGTGGCGCCGCCTGCTGCGGGATGTAGGCGGTCGCCTGCTCGGTCTGCTGAGGCGCCTGCTGTGCTTGCTGCGCCTGCTGTGCCTGCCCGTACGGGTCGTAGGCGCCGGTGGCGTAATGCCCTCCGGCAGCGTACGGATCCCCGTTCGCATACGGGTCGTAGGACTGCGCCGGCTGCTGCTGCTGCGCAGGCTGTTGCGGCACCGGCTGCTGCACCGGCTGCTGCTGCCCCGTCGCGTACGGATCGTGCCCGTACCCATACCCGTACCCGTAGCCTGCGTTCTGCGCGTTCTGCGCGTTCTGCGCGTTCTGTTCGTACGACGGCGTCTGCTGGGCCTGCCGGTACACCGGCCGGCCGAACTCGTCGTAGCCGACCAGCTCGTAACTCTCGTCACGCTGGTCGTAACCGTCGTAGCGGTCGTTCACCGATGCCCCTCTCGGCGGTGCAGGGTCATTCGCCTCGGTACAGCCGGCGTTTGTCGATGTAGCGCACCACCCCGTCCGGCACCATGTACCAGATGGGATCCCCCTTGGCGACCCTGTCCCGGCAGTCCGTGGACGAGATCGCGAGCGCCGGCACCTCGACGAGCGAGACACCGCCCTCGGGAAGCCCCGGATCGGTGAGCGGGTGGCCGGGCCGGGTGACGCCGATGAAGTGTGCCAGGGAGAAGAGCTCTTCGGTGTAACGCCAGGTGAGGATCTGGCCCAGGGCGTCGGCGCCCGTGATGAAGAAGAGGTCCGTGTCCGGGTTGAGCGCGCGCAGATCGCGCAGGGTGTCCGTGGTGTACGTCGGACCGCCGCGGTCGATGTCGATGCGGCTCACGGAGAACTGCGGGTTCTCGGCGGTCGCGATGACCGTCATCAGATAACGGTCCTCGGGCGGCGACACGGTCTTGTCGCTCTTCTGCCACGGCTTCCCGGTCGGTACGAAGACCACCTCGTCGAGGTGGAACTGCGCGGCGACCTCACTGGCCGCCACCAGGTGTCCGTGGTGGATCGGGTCGAACGTCCCGCCCATGACGCCGAGGCGTC
Organism: Streptomyces sp. NPDC016845; assembly: GCF_044332585.1. Classification (NCBI taxonomy): domain Bacteria; kingdom Bacillati; phylum Actinomycetota; class Actinomycetes; order Kitasatosporales; family Streptomycetaceae; genus Streptomyces; species Streptomyces sp. NPDC016845. The sequence continues at coordinate 8,426 of NZ_JBIRPI010000012.1, forward strand.
GCTTGGCGGGCGATTCCCGCTCGTGGTCCGGGCCGCCGGCCGGGCTGTTGACCGGGCCGGTAGGCATGTCCTGCGCTCCCATGCGTGCAGAGCCTACTGGCCCGGTCCGAGTGGTTCGCGCCGTGGGCCTGAGCGGTCCGCTCAGCGGTCGCGGTTGAAGCGGGTGGTGATCCACAGCAGGAGGATCAGGATGATGAACGCGGCACCACCCGTCACAAGGGGGCTGATGCTCTCGTGGTTGCCGCCGTGCTCGCCGCCCTCGGCAGCGAGAGTGGCCAGCTGGGCAGCGGTGCTTGGGAGGCTCATCGTCAGCAGGACCTATCCGGTGTGGGATCGGGTGTGATCGGGATAAAGACTTCACGACCATCGTAAGCGGGGGCCCTCGCGGCGCTCACGCCGACTCTGCCGTACGGGTCCAAAACTCGCGGCCGGTGCTGGGCCCGGTCCGGGACTCAGTCGTCGCGCTTGTAACCCCGCAGCAGGAACCAGGCCATGAACACGGCGCCCAATATGGCCACGACCAGCACGATGCGCAGCAGGCTGCCAGGCCCCTGATCGGACGCGGCGGCGACGGCGTGGCCGAGGCCCGCGCCGGCTGAGTGGTGATCCATCACGGTTCGCTCCTTCTGTGTGCTGCCCCGCCACGGTAACTCCGCTTAATGTGGATCCCGCCTCGGGGGCACAACCGAACACAGCGACACGCGCGTCCACATAGGTACGGAGCCGTACCGAGCCGTACCTTCACGCGTACCGACACGCGCATCGACATGCCATCGACATGGGGGGCCCATGCCCGACGTACCGAACGAGCACAGCGACCACGTACCCAGCAGGCAGCGCAGGCGCTTCCCCGGAATCTCCTCGCGCGCGTACGAACACCCGGCGGACCGCTCGGCGCTGGTGGCGCTGCGCAAGCTGACCGGCTTCGACACGGTCTTCAAGGCGCTGAGCGGCCTGCTGCCGGAGCGCAGTCTGCGTCTGCTGTTCCTGTCGGACTCCGTGCGCGTCTCGGACGACCAGTTCGCGCACCTGAACTCGATGTTGCGGGACGCCTGTTACATCCTGGACCTGGAGAAGGTCCCGCCGATGTACGTGAACCAGGACCCGCAGCCGAACGCGATGTGCATCGGCCTGGACGAGCCGATCATCGTCGTCACCACCGGTCTGGTGGAGCTCCTCGACGAGGAGGAGATGCGGGCGGTCGTCGGCCACGAGGTGGGCCACGCGCTGTCCGGCCACTCGGTCTACCGGACGATATTGCTGTTCCTGACCACCCTCGCGCTGCGCGTGGCGTGGATCCCGCTCGGCAACCTCGCGATCATGGCGATCGTGACGGCGCTGCGCGAGTGGTTCCGCAAGTCCGAGCTCTCGGCGGACCGCGCCGGTCTGCTGGTCGGCCAGGACCTCAAAGCCTCCATGCGCGGCCTGATGAAGATCGCGGGCGGCAACCACCTGCACGAGATGAACGTGGACGCGTTCCTCAAGCAGGCCGAGGAGTACGAGGCCGGGGGCGACCTGCGCGACTCCGTCCTGAAGATCCTGAACGTGATGCCGCGCTCCCACCCGTTCACGACGGTGCGCGCCGCCGAGCTGAAGAAGTGGGCGGAGACCCGCGACTACCAGCGGCTCATGGACGGGCACTACCCGCGCCGCACCGAGGACAAGGACGCCTCGGTGACCGACTCCTTCCGCGAGTCGGCCGCGCACTACACCGACCACATGAAGAACTCGAAGGACCCGCTGATGAAGCTGGTCAGCGACATCGCGGGCGGCGCGGGCGACCTCGGCGGCCGGGTCCGGCGCGGCTTCGGCGGCTTCGGCAACGGCGGCGGGACGGGCAGCGGAACCGGGGGGACGGGCAGCGGAACCGGCGGGACGGCCGGCGGAACCGGCGGAACCGGCGGGACGAAGGGCGGCGGCAACGACGGCAACCACGGCTCGGCCGACGACACCGAGAGCTGACCCCCGAGCCACTGGCAGGAACAAGAACAAGAAGCGGACGACGCGGAGAACTGACCCCGGACCAGTGGCGAGAAGGGGTCAGACGGACGGCTGGGCGCTGGGTGCGAGCGCGCCGCACAGCGCGGTCGCACTGCCCGTCGCGAACGGGTCGGTGCCCGCCGGGCCGTCCTGCGTCGCCGTCTGGCCCGCGAGCAGCGGGTGCAGGTGCTCGGACTGGTCGGCGGAGCAGGAGAGCGGCCCGGCCTGCACGTAGGAGACGAGCAGCTCGGTCTGGTGGTTGCGCAGGTCGTCGCGGTCGAAGCGGAAGTGCAGCGCGCGGCGGACGGTGAACAGGGAGGCCCGGGCCCCGTCGCCGACGGCGGCGCCGACCGGGCGCAGCGCGTAGACGAAGGTGTGGTCCGAGGTGACCTCGAGGGTGTCCGTCGCGGTCTCCTCGGCGTTCAGGGTGCCGCGTACGCGGATGTGCGGGTCGGCGAGTTCTGCCTCGGCCGGGTCGAAGCGGACGAGCCAGCCGGTCGCGGCGTGCCGCCCGTCCATGGCGGGCCGGTCGAAGCTCTGGTCGAACTGGTCGAGCTGCCCGGGGTCGACGAGCATGCGGACGGTCCTGACCGCTCCCCCGGTGAGCACGTCCGGGTCGAGCGAGGAGTCGACGAGGTAGTCCTTGACGGTGGTCAGGGCGGTGACGACCTGGCTGTCGGAGAAGTGCGCGGTGCGCCGGCCCGCGGGCGGCAGCGTGATGCCGTCGGCGGCGGTGCCGAACCGGGCGGCGGGGCTGTGCCGGTACAGCTCACGGACGGAGGCGGCGCCGGGCACCTTGGTGTCGGGGGCGAGCGGGATCACCGTCATCCGCAGCTGTTCGGGGTCGCGGGCGGACGGGGTCGCGCGGTAGGGGCTGCGGACGCCCATGTAGATCGCGGTGCCGAAGGCGATGACGATCAGGACGACGAGGATGACGGCCTGGCGGGTGAGGCCGCGGCGCAGCGCGGGCGTGCGGCGTACGGCGGGCGCGTGGTCGGAGATGCGCTCCTGGGCGGAGAACTCCTGGAGGCGGGCGGCGCGGACGAAGGACTCGTCGAACACGACGGACCCGTATTCGTCCTCGCTTCCGCCGCCGCCGGTGGGGCCACCTTCCGGTGTCCCCTCCGGGGGGTCTCCTGGGCCGCCCATACCTTCAGGTTAGGTCCCCGGGTCGTTGAGTAAACGCCCTCGTGCGCGACAACTTCCGCCGTCCGTGACCGGCGCCGCTCAGGGGGTCCGGGGAACCGCCGAAACCGCAGGCCGGGAGTGGTCGACCGAGGCGGAGGGCGGACCTGGAAGACCCTTCTCCAGTTCGGTCGTCGCGGGCGGCGGCACCTGTTCCTGGCGGCCCGACGAGGCGCCCCGGTAGACGGCGGTGAAGGCGAGGGCGACCATGCCGACGCCCATGAGCAGGGCGAGCGCCCAGGCGACGGGCCTGCGCCAGCGGACCATGCCGGTGTGCGGGCCGCCCCGGCCGTCCTGCTCCAAGCCCTCCTCGTACAGGGCGTCGGCGTCGTCGTGCAGGCGGCCGAATCCGGTCGCGCCGCCCGGGCCGTACCCGTCGGCGTCGTCGTAGAAGTCGTCGTCGGGGCCGCGGCGGGTGCGGGCTCTGCGGGCCTCGGCCTCCTGGGCGTCGGCGCGGGCCTGGGCCGCGGCGAGCAGCCGTTCGACCGCGGTGGGCTCATGGACCTCGGCGGCCTGCACGAAGTCCTCGTCGAAGACCACGGAGGCGAACTCTTCGTCCCAGCCCCCGCGGTCGTGGTCGTCGTCGGGCTCCCAGCCGTCCGGGAACGGCGCGCCCCCCACGTCCTCCGGCACCCGTCCAGAGTAGACCGGAGGGGTCAATTTGGGCAGACGGTACGGAAATTCACCGTGGAAGTCGCTGCTCAGCGGGTGTGGCCGTCGCCGGTGACGATGTACTTGGTGCTCGTCAGCTCGGGCAGGCCCATGGGGCCGCGGGCGTGCAGCTTCTGGGTGGAGATGCCGATCTCGGCGCCGAAGCCGAACTGGCCGCCGTCGGTGAAGCGGGTGGAGGCGTTGACCGCGACGGTCGTGGAGTCGACCAACTGGGTGAAGCGGCGGGCGGCGCGCTGGTCGGTGGTGACGATGGCCTCGGTGTGTCCCGAGGACCAGAGGCGGATGTGTTCGACGGCCCGGTCGAGGTCGTCGACGACGGCGGCCGCGATGTCGTACGAGAGGTACTCGGTCTCCCAGTCCTCGTGGGTCGCCTCGACGACGGTGGCCTTGGAGCGGTCGGCGTAGGCGAGGATCCGCGGGTCGGCGTGGACGGTGACGCCGGCGTCGGCGAGGGCGTCCAGGGCGCGCGGCACGAAGGTGTCGGCGATGTCCTGGTGGACGAGGAGCGTCTCGGCGGCGTTGCAGACGGAAGGCCGCTGCGCCTTGGAGTTGATCAGGATGTCGACGGCCATGTCGATGTCGGCGTGGGCGTCGACGTAGACGTGGCAGTTGCCGGTGCCGGTCTCGATCACGGGGACGATCGAGTTCTCCACCACGTTCTTGATGAGGGAGGCGCCGCCGCGCGGGATGAGGACGTCGACGAGGCCGCGGGCGCGCATCAGCTCGGTGACCGAGTCGCGGCTGTCGCCGGGCACGAGCTGGATCGCGTCGGCGGGCAGGCCGCTGCCGCCGACGGCGTCGCGGAGCACGCGCACGAGCGCGGTGTTCGAGGCGTAGGCGGAGGAGCTGCCGCGCAGCAGGACGGCGTTGCCGGACTTGAGGCAGAGGGCGGCGGCGTCGACGGTGACGTTGGGCCGGGCCTCGTAGATGATGCCGACGACGCCGAGCGGGACGCGGACCTGGCGCAGGTCGATGCCGTTCGGGAGGGTGTTGCCGCGGACGACGGTGCCGACCGGGTCGGGCAGGGCGATGACGTCGCGCACGTCGGAGGCGATGGCGCGGACCCGCTCGGGGGTGAGGGTGAGGCGGTCGATGATCGACTCGCTGGTGCCGGCCTCGCGGGCGCGCGCGATGTCCTCGGCGTTGGCCTCGACGATCTCCGCGGTGCGCACTTCCAGGGCGTCGGCGATGGCCGCGAGCGCGTCGTCCTTCTCGGCGCGCGGCAGCGGGGCGAGGTCGTTGGCGGCGCCGCGGGCGCGGTAGGCGGCCCGGGTGACGGGGGTCATCGAGTCGTACGGGTTGAGCGAAGGCGACGTCATGCACCGCAGGGTAGCGGGGGCCGGGCGGGCGTCCAGATCCTGTTCCGGGAGGTGAGACATGGCCGAAAAGGGGCAGGCCGGCGCGGGAGAGTCGTTTGAAACGGGTGTCCGCCCGAAATGTGGCGCCCGTCAAGAATGTGTACGTTCAATCTTCGCGCGGGCCAGGGCTTGCCGGAGCGGCGTCCTCAAAAAGGGTGCACGCCCACCGGGGTCGCCGGCAGCGGTCCGTGGCCCTCGGCGATGCGGTGGTGGTAGGTCTCGCGGTCGATGACCTCCAGGCCGACGATCTCCCAGGGCGGCAGCTGCGAGGTCTGGCGGTGCTCGCCCCACAGGCGCAGCGCGACGGCCGCCGCGTCGTGCAGGTCCCGGGCCTCCTCCCAGTAGCGGATCTCCGCGTGGTCGACGGCGTAACGGCTGGTCAGGAGGAAGGGGTGGTCGTGAGCGAGCTGTTCGAGGCCGCGGCGGACCTCGGCGAGGGGCGTCTCGGCGCCGGAGACGGTGAGCGTGATGTGCCAGAGCCGGGGGCCCTCTTCGGCCACGCCCCTGCTGTCGGGTCCCGCGTCCCCCGCGGCCTCCCCCTCGTAGGCGTCCCCGGCGGCCACGCTGGTCAGTGCCCGCTCCGCCGACGCTCGGGGCGTCGCCCCCGGGCGCGCTCGTCTCACGACGGCCTCCTTTGCGCAATGGTCGTGCGGAACTCTCCGCATGTCCGCGTGCACACGCACTGCGTGAACATGCTCTGCATGAACTGCCTGCATCAAGAGTTGAGCAGGACGCGAACCGTCTTGGGGTGGTTTTACGGAAGGTCCCCCGCGGGTGGCAGGCTTTCGGCCGATTGCACAACGCTTTCGAAGGCGGTCGGCCCCCGGATCACGCCCGGAGGAGGACCAGGTCGTCCGCGTGTACGACTTCGCGCTCATAGGCGGGGCCGAGGGCGCGGGCCAGTTCACGGGTGGAGCGGCCGATGAGTTGCGGGATCTCCTTGGCGTCGAAGTTGACGAGGCCGCGGGCGACGGCGCGGCCCTCGCCGTCCCGCAGCTCGACCGGGTCGCCCGCGCTGAACTCGCCCTCGACGGCCGCGATCCCGGCCGGGAGCAGCGACGTACGGCGCTCGACGACGGCCTGGACGGCGCCGTCGTCCAGGGTGAGGGAGCCGCGCGGTGTGGACGCGTGCTGGAGCCAGAGCAGCCGGTCGGCGCTGCGGCGGCCCGTGCGGTGGAAGTAGGTGCCGGTGTCGCGGGCGGCGAGGGCGTCGGCGGCGTGGCTGGCGCTGGTGAGGACGACGGGGATGCCGGCGGCGGCGGCGATGGAGGCGGCCTCGACCTTGGTGACCATGCCGCCGGTGCCGACGCCCGCCTTCCCGGCGCTGCCGATCTTGACGTGCGCGATGTCGGCGGGGCCGCGCACCTCGGCGACGCGGGAGGTGCCGGGCCTGCTCGGATCGCCGTCGTAGAGGCCGTCGACGTCGGAGAGGAGGACGAGCAGGTCGGCGTGGACGAGGTGGGCGACGAGGGCGGCGAGCCGGTCGTTGTCGCCGAAGCGGATCTCGTCGGTGGCGACGGTGTCGTTCTCGTTGACGACCGGCAGGGCGCCCATGGTGAGGAGCTGGTCGACGGTGCGCGAGGCGTTGCGGTGGTGGGTGCGGCGTGCCATGTCGTCGCTGGTCAGGAGGATCTGGCCGACGCGGACGCCGTAGCGCGCGAAGGAGGCGGTGTAGCGGGCCACGAGGAGGCCCTGGCCGACGCTGGCGGCGGCCTGCTGGCGGGCCAGGTCCTTGGGGCGGCGGGTGAGGCCGAGCGGCGCGAGCCCGGCGGCGATGGCACCGGACGAGACGAGGACGATCTCCTTGCCTCCACCGCCCGAGGGGCCGCCCGAGGGGCCGCCCGAGGGGCCGCCCGACGGGCCGCCGTGATACTTGGCGAGGACGTCCACGAGGGCGTCGACCCGGTCGGCGTCCAGGCCCCCCGCGGCCGTGGTGAGCGATGACGATCCGACCTTGACGACGATCCGGCGCGCTTCCGCCACACCCTGCCGTGCCGCACGTGTTGCCCCTGACATGGACCGCAATGTACGTGACGTGCCCACGCGAGTGGAGCCGGGTTTCGAGGGGCGGACAGCTCCGACGGGGAAATGGTCCCCCGAGTTGCGTGCCCTTTGCCCCTTTTTCGGGTGATTGCCGTCACGGAGGATTGCTACGGGACCGCTCGAAGTCATACGGTCAGTGGTCAGCCTTTTCACGCCTGACCCCCTACCGATCCTCTGCTGTTTCCCTCCTGTTCCCCTCCTATCTCTGCCAGGAGCCCAGCCCGTGCCCTCCGCCGGACTTGCCCCGCGCCGCATCGTGCAGCTCTCAGCGCTGCTGGCGATGTTCGCGCTCTTCGTGGCCCAGCTCGTCAGCGCGTCCCTCCCGAACGTCCCGGTGTTCGTCGCCGCGAGCGCGGCCGGCCTCGCGCTCGACACGTATCTGCAGTACCGGCAGCCGGGCCTGCTGTCCCTCCTGGCCAAGGTGCGCTTCGACGTCACCGTGCGACAGCTGCTGCGCGACATGCTGATCTTCGTCGGCCTGCTGCGCGTCGACGGCATCGACCCGACGGGTGAGCAGGCGCCGCTCCTCTTCGCGCTCCTCGCCGTGTACGTGCTGCACTTCGGCTGCCAGGCCGCCGCGGTCCTGGTCCGCCGCACCCGTACGCTGCCGATCCTCACCCGCAACATCGACGCCTCGGCGCTGCGCCTGTCCGCCGCCCCGCCGCGCATCCTGGCCCGTCGGCCCAGCCACCGCCTGCTCGCCTTCTCGATCCCGGCCACCGCGGGCCTGCTGATCACGGCCGCGACGACCGACGCCTACTGGGGCGGCATCGGCATCGGCCTCTCCATCGCCCTCTTCGGCGGCGGCACGCTCTACCTGGCCACCTGGCTGCTGCCCGGGAAGCGGTCGCTGAGCGAGGCCAAGGTCATGGAGTGGCTCGACAAGTGGCTCGCGGAGTACAAGCCGACCGTCGCCATGTACTTCTCGGGCGGCACGACCTCCGCGTACCAGGCGAACATGTGGCTCTCCACCCTCGCCGACGTGGACGGCAAGCCGCTGATCGTGCTGCGCGAGCGCTTCATGGTCAACAAGATCGACGCCACCGACGTGCCGATCATCTGCTTCCCGAAGGTCGCCACGATGTTCTCCCTGGAGAACTCGACGCTGAAGATGATGCTGCACCCCGCGAACGCCGCGAAGACCTCGCAGGTGCTGCGCATCCCGACGATCAAGCACGCGTTCATCAACCACGGCGAGTCCGACAAGCTCTCGTCCTGCAACCCGTACGCCAAGGCCTACGACGAGGTGTGGGTGGCGGGCCCCGCCGCCCGCGACCGCTACCAGCTGGCCGACGTCGGCGTCGAGGACAAGGACGTCGTCGAGGTGGGCCGCCCGCAGCTCTCCCCCATCCGGACCGCGTCCGGCCCGGCCGAGAAGCCCTTCACCACCGTCCTCTACGCGCCCACGTGGGAGGGCTGGGACGGCAACCCCGGCAACACCTCGGTGATCCTGGCCGGTGAGAACATCGTCCGCCACCTGCTCGCCGACGACCGCGTGCGCCTCGTCTACAAGCCGCACCCGATGACCGGTTCACAGGTCCCCGCCGCGGGCGCCGCCAACGAGCGCATCATGGCGATGATCCGCGAGGCCAACACACGACGCTCCGGCGCCCGGCCGGGACCCGCGGCCGCCGCCGAGCTGGTCCGCCGCACCGCCGAGCTCGACAAGCTGACCTCGACGGCGTTCCGCACCAGCGCCGACGACATGGAGAAGATGCTGCTCCAGGGCAGCCCCGACGGCGGCCGGCAGGCAGCCGTGGCCGAGGCGACCGCGGCGTGGGAGCAGGCGTACTGGGCCTCGTTCCCCGAGTGGGAGCACCTCGTCGTCACCGACGCCCGGCCCGCGATCTTCACCTGCTTCAACCAGGCCGACGTGCTCGTCTCCGACGTGTCCTCGGTCGTCTCGGACTGGCTGGCCAGCGAGAAGCCGTACGCCGTCGCGAACACCTCCGGCCTCACCGAGGCCGAGTTCCGCGCCGGATTCCCCACGGTCAGCGCCGCGACGATCCTCGCGCCGGACGCCCAGGACGTACCCGCCCTTCTCGCGGCCGTGCGCGGCGAGGCCGACGACGTGTACAGCGAGGCCCGTCTGGAGCTCAAGGAGCAGCTCCTGGGCCCCACGGACCCGCCGTCCATCGACCGCTTCAACGGGGCCGTACGCGCCCTGTGCGAGCGGGCCGACGAGCGCCGCGCCCGGATGGCCGCGCGCGGCGACACGGAGATCCCCGCGCAGCGTGAGGACTCCGTCGAGGAGCAGGTGGCCGACGCGATCGCCTCGGAGGCGGCGCCGGAGTCGGAGGACGCGGACGCGCTGACGCCGTAACGCCTACGCACAGGCGTACGGGAGAGGGCCCGGGGAGATGATCTCCCCGGGCCCTCTCCCGTACCGCGTCAGAAGCCTCAGGCCCGTACCGCGTCAAAGACCTCAGGCCCGTACCACGTCAAAAGCCCCAGGCGGCCCGAACAGGGCCGGACCGCCTGATCAAGGTCAGAACGGCTTGAACTCGTCGTACTCCTGCTCCGCCTCGTCCCGCTCCGCCTGCCGGTCGCGGCGGCGCTGGGCGGCCGGTCGCGGCGCCTCCATACGGTGGTCCTCGCCACGGCGGCCGAGCATCTCGGCGCCCGCCATCATGGTGGGCTCCCAGTCGAAGACGACCGCGTTCTCCTCGGGGCCGATGGCGACGCCGTCGCCGTTGCGCGCGCCCGCCTTCATCAGCTGGTCCTCGACGCCGAGGCGGCTGAGGCGGTCGGCGAGGTAGCCGACGGCCTCGTCGTTGTTGAAGTCGGTCTGGCGCACCCAGCGCTCCGGCTTCTCGCCGCGCACGCGGAACAGCGGCTCGCCCTCGACCTCTTCGCGCACGACGGTGAAGCCGGAGTCGTCCACGGCCTTCGGGCGGATGACGATGCGGGTCGCCTCCTCCTTCGGCTTCGCGGCGCGCGCGGTGCCCACCAACTCGGCAAGGGCGAACGACAGCTCCTTGAGGCCCTTGTGGGCGACGGCGGAGACCTCGAAGACGCGGTAGCCGCGCTCCTCCAGGTCGGGCCTGACCATCTCGGCGAGGTCCTGGCCGTCGGGCACGTCGATCTTGTTCAGGACGACGAGGCGCGGCCGGTTCTCCAGGCCCGCGCCGTACTCGCGCAGCTCGGCCTCGATGGTGTCGAGGTCGGAGACGGGGTCGCGGTCGGACTCCAGGGTCGCCGTGTCCAGGACGTGCACGAGGACCGAGCAGCGCTCGACGTGGCGCAGGAACTCCAGGCCGAGGCCCTTGCCCTGGCTGGCGCCCGGGATGAGGCCGGGGACGTCGGCGATCGTGTAGACCGTGGCGCCCGCGGTGACGACGCCGAGGTTGGGGACCAGCGTCGTGAAGGGGTAGTCGGCGATCTTCGGCTTGGCGGCCGAGAGCACCGAGATGAGCGAGGACTTGCCGGCGCTCGGGTAGCCCACCAGGGCCACGTCCGCGACCGTCTTCAGTTCGAGGACGACGTCACGCAGGTCGCCGGGGACGCCGAGGAGGGCGAAGCCGGGGGCCTTGCGGCGGGCCGAGGCGAGCGCCGCGTTGCCGAGGCCGCCGCGGCCGCCCTGGGCAGCGATGAAGGTCGTGCCCTGGCCGACGAGGTCCGCGAGGACGTTGCCCTGCTTGTCGAGGACGACGGTGCCGTCGGGGACGGGCAGGACCAGGTCCTCACCATCCTTGCCGGAGCGGTTGCCGCCCTCGCCGGGCTTGCCCGCGGTGGCCTTGCGGTGCGGAGAGTGGTGGTAGTCGAGGAGCGTCGTCACCGACTGGTCCACGACCAGGATGACGTCGCCGCCACGGCCGCCGTTGCCGCCGTCCGGGCCGCCGAGCGGCTTGAACTTCTCACGGTGGACGGAGGCACAGCCGTGGCCTCCGCTACCCGCGGCGACATGCAGTTCGACGCGGTCCACGAAGGTGGTCATTGGTCAGTGCCTCCAGAAACGTACGTGGTTACTACAGCGTGCTGCATCCATGGGCAACACGCGAAAGGCGGACCCGCTTCCCCAGAGGGAAGTGAGGTCCGCCTCGCGAAAAGAACTGGTCTGCTACGCCCGTCAGGCGGCGACCGGAACGATGTTCACGACCTTGCGGCCACGGTGGGTACCGAACTCCACCGCACCGGCGTCGAGCGCGAACAGCGTGTCGTCCTTGCCACGACCCACACCGTTGCCCGGGTGGAAGTGGGTGCCGCGCTGGCGGACCAGGATCTCACCGGCGTTGACGGTCTGGCCGCCGAAGCGCTTCACGCCGAGCCGCTGAGCATTGGAGTCGCGCCCGTTCCGAGTGGACGATGCGCCCTTCTTGTGTGCCATGTCTCAGTCCCTACCCTTACTTCGCAGCCGCGGGGATCTCAGTGACCTTGATCGCCGTGTACTGCTGGCGGTGGCCCTGACGACGGCGGTAGCCGGTCTTGTTCTTGTAGCGAAGGATGTCGATCTTCGCGCCCTTGTGGTGGTCCACGACCTCGGCCTGGACCTTGATCCCGGCCAGCACCCACGGGTCGCTGGTCACGGCGTCGCCGTCGACAACGAGCAGCGTAGAGAGCTCTACGGTGTCGCCGACCTTGGCCGTGGGGATCTTGTCAACCTCAACGATGTCGTCGACAGCAACCTTGTGCTGGCGACCACCGCTGCGCACGATGGCGTACACGCGGATCTCTCTTTCGCTCGGAACGGGACCCCCGCAGTCCAGCCGCACGGATGCGGCCTCTCCAGGAGATCCCAGGGGGATACGCCCGGAGGAAAAAGGTTTACGGGAGTGCGGCGTCTCGATGGACACGCCGACGGTCAAGATTACGGGTCCGGCCCGACAAGGGTCAAACCGGCCCTTCGCGGAACGGACGACGCCCCCGTACAGCGGTGCGCTGTACGGGGGCGTCCGGTGGGTCAGGCCTCGTCGGCCGCTGCCGTGACGCCGGACGGCGCCTGCTGCCCGGCCGCCGCGGTCTTCTTCGCGGCCGTCTTCTTGGCGGTGGTGGTCTTCGCCGCCTTCTTGGCCGTCGTCTTCTTCGCGGCCGTCTTCTTGGCCGCGGTCTTCTTGGTGGCGGCCTTCTTCGCCGTCGCCTTCTTGGCCGTCTTGCGGGCCGTCTTCTTGGCGGCGGGCGCCTCCTCGGCGCCCTCCGTCTCCACCGGCTCCGCCTCGGCCTCGGCCTTCGGGGCCTCCTCCGTGGCCGACGGAACGACCAGGACGGCCGCCTCCTCGGACGCGGTGGGAGCGGTGGCCTTACGGACGGCACGGCGACGCGGACGCGGCGCGGGGGCCTCCTGCTGGGCGGGCTCGGCCTGTACGGGCGCCTCGGCGGCCGGCTCCTCGGCCCGCACCGGCTTCACCGGCTCGGTGACGGTCACCGCGGCGGCCTCCTCGGAGGACGCCTTGGGGGCGCCGGCGGGCGCGCTCGCCTTGCGCGTGGCACGGCGACGCGAACGCGGCGCGGGAGCCTCGTCCCGCACGGGTTCCCGTACGGGCTCAGGCGCGGGCGCCTCGACGACCGGCTCGGGCTGCGGTTCGGGCGCCTCGGCGACCACCGGCTCCTTCGGCGCACCCGCCGGGGCCGACGCGCGGCGCGTGGCACGGCGACGCGAACGGCCACCACGGCTCGCCGCGGCCTCCGCCTCGGCGGCGCTGGAGTACAGCTCCTCGTCCGGGGCGAACTCGGGCTCGGTGAGCGCCTTGGGGGCGGCCGCCTCCGCGGCGACCTCCGCCTCGGTCTCGACCGGCTCGGCGGCGGCCTGCGCGGCCTCGTGCTCGTGACCCTGGTCGTGGCTGTGCTCGTGACCGTGGTCCTGGCCGTGCTCCCCGCCGTTGCCACCGCGGCGCTTCTTGCGCTTGCCGCCGTTGGAACCGCCGGACACGGGCTGCTCCATGTGGACGATGACGCCGCGCCCGTTGCAGTGCACGCAGGTCTCGGAGAAGGACTCCAGAAGGCCCTGCCCGACGCGCTTGCGGGTCATCTGGACCAGGCCGAGCGAGGTGACCTCGGCGACCTGGTGCTTGGTGCGGTCGCGGCCCAGGCATTCGAGCATGCGGCGCAGGACCAGGTCGCGGTTGGACTCCAGGACCATGTCGATGAAGTCGATGACGACGATGCCGCCCAGGTCGCGCAGGCGCAGCTGGCGCACGATCTCCTCGGCCGCCTCCAGGTTGTTCCTGGTGACGGTCTCCTCGAGGTTGCCGCCCTGGCCGGTGAACTTACCGGTGTTGACGTCGATGACGATCATGGCCTCGGTCTTGTCGATCACCAGGGAGCCGCCCGAGGGCAGCCACACCTTGCGGTCGAGCGCCTTGGCGAGCTGCTCGTCGATCCGGTACGTCGCGAAGACGTCGACCTCGCTGGTCCACCGGCTCAGGCGGTCGGCCAGGTCGGGCGCCACGTGGTTGACGTAGCCGTGGATGGTCTCCCACGCCTCGTCACCGCTGACGATGACCTTGGAGAAGTCCTCGTTGAAGATGTCGCGCACGACGCGGACGGTCATGTCCGGCTCGCCGTAGAGCAGGCTCGGCGACGACGTCGAGATCTGCTTGGCCTTCTTCTGGATGTCCTCCCACTGGGCCTGCAGACGCTCGACGTCGCGGCTCAGCTCGTCCTCGCTCGCGCCCTCGGCGGCGGTGCGCACGATGACGCCCGCGTCCTCGGGGACGATCTTCTTGAGGATGGTCTTCAGACGCGCCCGCTCGGTGTCCGGGAGCTTGCGGCTGATGCCGGTCATCGAGCCCTCGGGCACGTAGACCAGGTAGCGGCCGGGCAGCGAGATCTGGCTGGTCAGGCGGGCGCCCTTGTGGCCGATCGGGTCCTTGGTGACCTGCACGAGCACGGACTGGCCCGACTTGAGGGCGGTCTCGATGCGGCGCGGCCCGTTGGCCATGCCGAGCGCCTCGAAGTTGACCTCACCGGCGTAGAGCACGGCGTTGCGGCCCTTGCCGATGTCGATGAAGGCGGCCTCCATCGACGGCAGCACGTTCTGGACCTTGCCCAGGTAGACGTTGCCGACGTACGAGGTCGACTGCTCCTTGTTGACGTAGTGCTCGACGAGGATGTCGTCCTCGAGCACGCCGATCTGGGTGCGCTCGCCGTTCTGGCGGACGACCATCACGCGCTCGACGGCCTCGCGGCGCGCCAGGAACTCGGCCTCGGTGATGATCGGCACGCGGCGGCGGCCCTGCTCGCGGCCTTCGCGGCGGCGCTGCTTCTTGGCCTCCAGACGCGTGGAGCCCTTGATGGACTGCACCTCGTCCGAGGATGTCGACGAGCGCTCACGCTCGGCGAAACTGTCCTTCTTGCGCGGCTCGCGGACCTTGACGACCGTGCGCTCCGGGTCGTCGGCGCCCTGCTGCTCGCTCTCGGGGGCGGCGTCCCCGGCGCGGCGGCGGCGACGACGGCGACGGCGGCTGCTGCTCGACCCGGAGGCGGAGCTGTCGTCGCGCTCGTCGTGGCCGTGGTGCTCGTCCTGCTCGGCGTGGTCGTCCGTGCTGTCGGCGGCGGTGTCGCCGTCCGTGTCGGCGGACTCGTCCTGCCCGGCGTCGGTGTCGGCGTCCGTGTCGCCGGGCTCGTCCTGCTCGTTCTCGGCGTCGGCGGAGTCGCCGCGGCGACGGCGGCGGCCACCGCGGCGGCGGCGACGGGCCGGACGGTCACCGTTCTCGTTGTCGTGCTCGTCGAGGTCGTCGCCCGGCTCGTCCGCCTCGGCGGGCTCGACGGGATCCTCGGCCGCGACCTGCGTGTCCGCCTCGACGGGCGGCTGCTCGACGGGCTGCTGCTGCTCGTCACCCCCGCGCTTGCGGCGGCGGCGGCGCGGCCCCTGCTCCTCCTCGGCGGCGACGACGGCGGCACCGGCGGCGGGCTCGACGGCCGCGGGCTCCTCCTCGGCGGCCTCGGCCGCGGCAGCGGCGGCGGCGCGCTCCGGCGTCTGGAACATCGGCTCGGTGAAGACGGGCGCCTGGAAGACGGCGACGGACGGCCGCTTCGGACGGCCCCCGCCCTCTTCGTCGCGGGCCTTCGACGCGGCCCGCTGGGCCTTCGGCTCGGCGAAGCCGCCGGCGGCCTTGCGGGTGGCGCGGCGACGGCCACGCGGCGCGGGCTCCTCAGCGGCCTCGGCCTGCGCGGCGGTCTCCGCCACCGGCTCGGCGGCCGGGGCCTCCGGAGCGGCGACGGCGCGGGTGGCACGGCGGCGGGCGCGGCGCGGCGCGGCGTCCTCGGCCGGCTCCTCGGCGGCGGGCTGCTCGGCGACGACAGGCTCCTGCGGCGCCTCGGCGACCTCTTCGGCCACCGAAGTCGCCGTGGCCTCGGCGGTGGCGGTGGGCGCGGAGACCGTACGGGTGGCGCGGCGACGGCGGCGCGGCGCGGGCTCCTCGGCGACGGCGGCGGCCTCCGGCTCGGCGGCGACCGGCGCGGTCTCGGCCGGGGCCGGGGCCTGGGCCTCGGCGGTCGGCGTGGACGTGGCGCGGGTGGCACGGCGGCGACGAGGCGCGGGCGCCTCGGCGGCGGCCTCCGGCTCGGCGGCGACCGGCGCGGTCTCGGCCGGGGCCTGGGCCGGGGCCGGGGCCTCGGCGGTCGGCGCGGACGTGGCGCGCGTGGCACGGCGGCGGCGCGGCGCGGGCGCCTCGGCGGCGGCCTCCGGCTCGGCGGCGGGGGCGGCCTCGGCGGGCGCGGCCTGCTCCGTGCTCTGCGAGTCGCTGCTCTGTCCCGGCTCGGCGACCGGTGTCGACACGGCGCGCGTGGCGCGGCGGCGGCTGCGGCGCGGGGCGGGCTCCTCCGCCGCGGGCTCGGTGAGCTCCTGCGGGGTGGCCGGGGCGGCGACGGCCTGCACGGTCTCGTCCGCCTCGGCCGGCGCGGACGTCTCATCCGTCACGGCCGTCTCAGCCGGCACGGGCGCGCCGGACGGCGCGGAGGCGCGGCGGGTGGCGCGGCGGCGCGGGCGGGCGGCGGGCGCGGCGTCCTGCGCCGGCGTCTCGGCGGCCGGGGACGCGGCGGGCTCGGACTCGGCGTCCGCGGCGGCGGCCGGTATGGCCGGCGCGCTCTCGACAGCGGCGGCCTTGCCGGCGGGCGGACCCGCGGGGCGCGACGCGGCCCGGCGCCGACGGCGCGGGGGCAGGGTGTCGCTGGGGCTGTCCAGCTCGGGGCCGGTGGCTTCGTTCTGCTCGGGCATGCGGGTGTGTCTCCCGTCGGCCCCCGGGCGCCGCGCCTCATCCGGATGACCGGTGACGCCTGCGGCTCGCGCGGTTGGCGCGGTGCCGCCGGTCCGGGGCGCGGGCGCCGCACGGGGGCTCTCTGTCTGTTCTCGCCGGTTCCGGTACGCCTTGTACGTACGGCCTGGCGAAAGTCCTTGGGTGGGTGCGCTGCCCGACCCAGGTGGCTCCCGAGTACGAGGGCGGCGCTACGACGACCGCCTTACGCGGGACCTTCCACGGCAGACGCCGTCGCGGCGGCAGTTCCGGTGGCCTCCGGTCGGGGGGCCTGGACTGCCTCGCGGTCGGGCGCGAGCGGGTCGGTCACCGTGCCGGTCTCTTCATCGAAAGGCCCCTGCGCCAGCCTGGTCACCGCTGCGGGGACCGGCGGCGCCAGGTCAGCCACGGCGCGGAGACCGGACAGGACGTCGTCGGGTCGTACGGCAGGCGTCACGTGCCGAACAACCAGCCGCAGTATCGCACAGGCCCTGTCACCGGGCCTATCGACCTGCGCGTCGGCGGCCTCGAGACTCGCTACAGCCTCACGGGCGTCGAACGTACGGATGCCGTTCTTCGTCCGCCGCTGGACCTCGACGGTCCCGGCGGCCCGGAACGCCTCGGCGGCGCGCCCGGCCTCCTCGACGCTCACTCCGTCGAGCCGCAGCTCCCACACGGAGGCGGCGAGCCGGTCGGCGAGGCCCGAGGTACGGGCCTCGACGGCGTCGACGATGTCGAGGCCGACGGGCATCGACTCGTCGAGCAGCTTCCGCAGCGTGTCGGGGTCGCGCTGCGCGGTGAGCGCGATCTCCAGGTACTCGGCCTCACTGCCCGTGCCGGTGGGTGCGGCATTGGCGTACGACACCTTCGGGTGCGGCGTGAACCCCGCCGAGTACGCCATGGGCACCTCGGCGCGGCGCAGCGCCCGCTCGAAGGCGCGCTGGAAGTCTCGGTGGCTGGTGAACCGGAGGCGGCCGCGCTTGGTGTAGCGCAGTCGGATGCGCTGCACCGCGGGTGCGGGCGGCGGGCCTACGGGCTGTCGCTTGCCCAGTGTCCTGATCCTTCGTGAGTACGGTCGTGCTGCTACCAAGACTACGTCCACGTGCGCC
This sequence comes from Streptomyces sp. NPDC016845, assembly GCF_044332585.1. Lineage (NCBI taxonomy): Bacteria > Bacillati > Actinomycetota > Actinomycetes > Kitasatosporales > Streptomycetaceae > Streptomyces > Streptomyces sp. NPDC016845. Next base: position 25,943 of record NZ_JBIRPI010000012.1, read on the forward strand.
GTCCGGTTCCCCCGCACGGGCACTCACGGGCACCGATGGACGTTGACCGTGTCGTATAGGCACAATCTGCGCTTGTAACCAGCCACTACGAGGGGGCTCCTCGCATGATCACGCTCACGAAGGAAGACGGCCCGGCGGACCTGGACGGGGTGACGCACCTGTCCATCGGGGTCTCGTGGGACCCCACCTCCGGGAGCAGCGGCGGCGTCATGGGCGCCCTGCGCCGCAAGCAGGGCACGGACCTGGACCTGATCGCCATCGCGATGCAGGGTGCCGACCCGGTGCGCCTGGCCGGTCTCGACTCGCTCGACCCGCTGGGCAACGGCTCGATGGTGCACTCGGGTGACAACCAGACGGGCAAGGGTGACGGGGACGACGAGACGGTCACCGTCGAGTTCGCGCGCGTCCCGCAGAACATCACGGCGATCGTGTTCGTCGCCGCCGCGTTCAAGAAGGGCAGCTCGTTCCAGAAGGCGCGCAATGTCAGCATCAAGGTGTATGACGCCACGGGCGGCAGCAGCCAGCAGGTCGCCGACATCTGGCCGTCCATGATGAGCACGGACAACGGCTGCGCGGTGGCGAAGGCGGTGCGCGCCCCGGGCGGCGCCTGGAAGCTCGAGGTCATCAACACGACGGGCAAGATCAAGCAGGGCGACGAGGTCGCCCTGATGCGGTTCGCCGTGAGCAAGTAGCGCCCACGCGCAGGGCTTACGCCGAAGGGGCGGCCGGTCGGAGTCGACCGGCCGCCCCTTCGCGTACGTACGCGTACGCGGGGTCTACTTCACGACCGTCAGCGGCAGCAGCTTCTTGCCTGTCGGGCCCACCTGGATGGACGTGTCCATCGCCGGGCAGACGCCGCAGTCGAAGCAGGGTGTCCAGCGGCAGTCGTCGACCTCGGTCTCGTCGAGCGAGTCCTGCCAGTCCTCCCAGAGCCAGTCCTTGTCGAGACCGGAGTCCAGGTGGTCCCAGGGCAGGACCTCCTCGTAGGTGCGCTCGCGCGTCGTGTACCAGTCGACGTCGACGCCGTGGGCGGGCAGCGTCCTGGCGGCGCACTCCATCCAGCGGTCGTAGCTGAAGTGCTCGCGCCAGCCGTCGAAGCGGCCGCCGTCCTCGTAGACCGCGCGGATGACGTCGCCGATGCGGCGGTCGCCGCGGGAGAGGAGGCCCTCGACGATGCCGGGCTTGCCGTCGTGGTAGCGGAAGCCGATGGAGCGGCCGTACTTCTTGTCGCCGCGGATCTTGTCGCGGAGCTTCGTGAGACGGGCGTCCGTCTCCTCGGCGGAGAGCTGCGGCGCCCACTGGAACGGGGTGTGCGGCTTGGGCACGAACCCGCCGATCGACACCGTGCAGCGGATGTCGTTGGCGCCGGAGACCTCGCGGCCCTTCTGGATGACGTTCATCGCCATGTCGGCGATCTGGAGGACGTCCTCGTCGGTCTCGGTGGGCAGGCCGCACATGAAGTACAGCTTCACCTGACGCCAGCCGTTGCCGTACGCGGTGGCGACGGTGCGGATGAGGTCCTCTTCCGAGACCATCTTGTTGATGACCTTGCGCATGCGCTCACTGCCGCCCTCGGGGGCGAAGGTGAGGCCCGAGCGGCGGCCGTTGCGGGTCAGCTCGTTGGCCAGGTCCACGTTGAAGGCGTCGACGCGGGTGGACGGGAGCGAGAGGCCGATCTTGTCTTCCTCGTACCGGTCCGCGAGGCCCTTGGCGATGTCGCCGATCTCGCTGTGGTCAGCGGAGGAGAGCGAGAGCAGGCCGACCTCCTCGAAGCCGGTCGCCTTGAGACCCTTCTCGACCATCTCGCCGATGCCGGTGATGCTTCGCTCCCGCACGGGGCGCGTGATCATGCCGGCCTGGCAGAAGCGGCAGCCGCGGGTGCAGCCGCGGAAGATCTCGACGGACATCCGCTCGTGGACCGTCTCGGCGAGCGGTACGAGCGGCTGCTTCGGGTACGGCCACTCGTCGAGGTCCATGACGGTGTGCTTGGAGACCCGCCACGGCACGCCCGACCTGTTCGGCACGATGCGGCCGATCCGCCCGTCGGGCAGGTACTCGACGTCGTAGAACGCGGGCACGTAGATGTTGCCCGTCCTCGCGAGGCGGAACAGCACCTCCTCGCGGCCGCCGGGGCGGCCCTCGGCCTTCCACGCGCGGATGATCTCGGTCATGTCGAGGACGGCCTGCTCACCGTCGCCGATGACCGCCGCGTCGATGAAGTCCGCGATCGGCTCCGGGTTGAACGCCGCGTGGCCGCCCGCGAGGACGATCGGGTCGTCGAGCGTACGGTCCTTCGACTCCAGCGGAATGCCCGCCAGGTCGAGCGCGGTCAGCATGTTCGTGTAGCCGAGCTCGGTGGAGAAGCTCAGGCCGAAGACGTCGAACGCCTTGACCGGGCGGTGCGAGTCGACCGTGAACTGCGGCACCTGGTGCTCGCGCATCAGCGCTTCGAGGTCCGGCCAGACGCTGTAGGTGCGCTCGGCGAGGACGCCCTCGCGCTCGTTCAGGACCTCGTAGAGGATCATGACGCCCTGGTTGGGCAGACCGACCTCGTACGCGTCCGGGTACATCAGCGCCCAGCGGACATCGGCGGACTCCCACGGCTTGACCGTGGAGTTCAGTTCTCCGCCGACGTACTGGATCGGCTTCTGCACATGCGGGAGCAGCGCTTCGAGCTGCGGAAACACAGACTCGACCACTTGGGGTGCCGCGGCGGCGGCTTCGGCAGGCATAACCGTGGACCTTTGTGAGCTGGCAGGGGTGACCCTCAAGCCTAACCCGCCGACAAGCGCGGCTTCTCCGCCCGCTTCCACACCTCGGGCAGCGCGCGCTCACCGTCGGCCGCGGCCGCCTGCTCCTGCCCGTACAGCAGGCCCCACGCGAAGGCGGTCTCCCCGGCGGCGTGCGCCTGGATCGCCAGGTCGCGCAGCGCTTCGCGGGCGACGACGGAGTCCTGGTGGTCACCGAGCACCGACTGCACCTTCTTGACGCGCTTCGCGAACTTCTTGGACTGCTTGCCGAGCGCGGGGATGCCGGTCTCCCCGGCGTACCGGGCGCGTTTGGCGGCCTTGCGGGCGTCGTGCAGGGCGTGGTCGCGGTCGGTGCCGGGTGCGAGGGAGAGGGCGTGCTCGACCCGGGCGGCGAGCCGGGCGTGGTCCTTGAGCGCCGCCTTGACCAGCACTTTCGCGGCCGGGCGGTCGGCGGCGGGCAGCAGCGGCGGGGCGGCGAGCAGCGCGTCGAGGGTTTCGAGGAGCGCCAGGTAGCGCCGGCCGTCGAGCACGGCGACGGTGTGCCTGCGCGAGCCGAGGCGGCGGGCGACGGCCCAGAACCGCAGCCGTCCGCGTACGGGGCCGAGCAGCAGGGTGCGGGGCAGCGCGTCGATCCGGGCGGTGAGCCGCTCGGTCAGCACCTCGCGGTCGCGGTCGATGCCCAGTTCCCCGGCGAGCCACTTCAGCTCCTCCCCCACCGGCTCCGTCACGGCCGGGTCGAGGACCTTCTTGTACGTCTTGAACACGCTGCGAAGGCGCCGGGTCGCGACCCGCATCTGGTGCACGGCGTCGGGCAGGTCGCGGCGGACGGCGGGGTCCAGTTCGACGAGGGCGTCACGCTGTTCGCGCAGCCGGGCGAGGATGTGCTCCCCGGCGGTGACGGGCTTGGCCACGACGAGCGTCTCCGGGCTGCGGATCCCGGTCTCGTCCATGGCGCGGGCCAGCTTCGAGGAGGCGGCGGAGCGCTCGACCCCGGCCTTGCGGAGCCGCTTCTCGACCTTGCCGAGGAACGCGGGGTCGCCGTCGTCGGCCAGCTCGACCTCGATCTCCGTCCACTCGGTGGCCTGCTCGCCGCCGATCCGCTCCGCGCGTACGGCGTCGACGCAGACCTCGGCGAGTACGGTGCCGCCGGCGTCGGCCAGATGGGTGACGTCACGGGACGACCGCAGCCGTACGACGGGGCCGAGCTGCGCGCCGCGCACCCGGGACCGCACGAGCCCCGTCAGTGCGCGCGGCACCTCGTCGGAGAGCGGCGCCCGCACCTCGTCCCGTACGCCGTCGGTGACCGCGACGGGCAGCTTGAGATGCCAGCCCGCGTCGTCACCGCCGGTGCGCCGCCGCAGCGTGATCTTCTGCGCGGCGAGCCGCTGATCCGGCGTGTCGTAGTACACGGCGTCGAGTTCGACGACACCTTTGTCGACGACCTCCGCGACGCCTGGGACCTTGTGCAGGTCCGGCAGCCGGAAGCCCTCGTCCGGGGCGTCGTACTTCCGCTCGATCTCGCGCTTCGTCTCCGCCATGATTCGAATTTAGACGTCACTTTTGAACGCCGATAGGGGGCAGCGCCACCGAAGGGGCGCGGGGGACTGCGCGCCCGGAGCCGCGGACCACCGGAGGTCTACGCCGACAAGGGCCGTTGCACCCGGATCGACTGCAGCAGCCCCACCGCCACCCACACCGCGAACATCGACGATCCTCCGTACGAGACGAAGGGCAGGGGCAGCCCCGCGACCGGCATGATGCCGAGGGTCATGCCGATGTTCTCGAACGCCTGGAAGGCGAACCAGGCGATGATGCCGGCGGCGACGACCGTGCCGTACAGCTCCGTCGTCTCGCGGGCGATGCGGCAGGCGCGCCAGAGGACGACGCCGAGCAGCAGTATGATCGCGCCCGCTCCGACGAAGCCGAGCTCCTCGCCGGCCACCGTGAAGACGAAGTCGGTCTGCTGCTCGGGCACGAACTGGCCCGTGGTCTGGGAACCGTGGAAGAGGCCCGCGCCGGACAGGCCGCCCGACCCGATCGCGATGCGTGCCTGGTTGGTGTTGTAGCCGACGCCCGCCGGGTCCAGCGCCGGGTTGGCGAAGGCGGCGAAGCGGGCGATCTGGTAGTCGTCCAGGACGCCCAGCTGCCACACCGCCACGGCGCCCGCCGCACCGACCCCGATGAGGCCGAGCACCCACCGGTTCGACGCGCCGGAGGAGAGCAGCACGCCGAGCACGATCATCACCATGACCATGACGGAGCCGAGGTCCGGCATGAGCATGACGACGGCCATGGGGACGGCGGCGAGCCCGAGCGCCTGGAGGACGGTCCGGTGGTCGGGGTGGTCCCGGTCACCGGCGTCCACGCGCGCGGCGAGCAGCATCGCCATGCCCAGGATGATCGTGATCTTCACGAACTCGGAGGGCTGGAGCGAGAAGCCGCCGCCGATGATGATCCAGGCGTGCGCCCCGTTGACGGTCGCGCCGAGCGGGGTGAGGACGAGCAGCACCAGGAAGACGGAGATGCCGTAGAGGATCGGGACGGCGCCGCGCAGGGTGCGGTGGCCGAGCCAGATCGTCCCCGCCATCAGGGCGAGCCCTATGCCGGTGTTGAGCAGGTGGCGGAGGAGGAAGTAGTACGGGTCGCCCTGGTTGAGCTCGGTGCGGTTGCGCGTCGCCGAGAAGACGAGCGCCGCGCCGATCATCGACAGGGTGAGGGCGGAGAACAGTATCGGCCAGTCGAGGCGCCGCACCAGCGAGTCACGGGCGAGCAGCCGCGACATGGTGGAGCGCTGGGGACCGTACCCGGAGACGGAGAAGCCATTGGTGCCGGCCATGCGGGTCAGTCCCTTCTGCCGTACGCGTTCGCGGGCAGGGCGCCCGCCAGTTGCTGCTGCTCGGGCGGCACTTCCTTCTGCGGCTTGTACGGCTTGATCTCCGGCGCGTCGATCGAACCGTCCCGGTCGATCTTGGGCAGGGCGGTCTGCGGCTTGGGCAGCAGCGCCTTCTTGAGGTCCTGCTTGCCGTTGCTGTCGAGCCCGTACATCGCGTCGTAGATCTTGCGGACGGCGGGGCCGGACGCGCCCGAACCCGTACCGCCCTGGGAGATCGTCATGACGATCGAGTAGTCCTTGGTGTACGTGGCGAACCACGAGGTCGTCTGCTTGCCGTAGACCTCGGCCGTACCGGTCTTGGCGTGCATGGGGATCTTGTCCTGCGGCCAGTTCTGGAAGCGCCAGGCGGCCGTTCCCTGGGTCGCCACGCCCGCGAGGGCCTTGTCGATCTGGTCGCGGGTCGTGTGGCTCATCGGGAGCTTGCCGTTGGTCTTCGGCTCGATCTCGCTGACCTGCTTGCCGTCGGCGCTGACGACCGCCTTGCCGACCTCGGGCTGGTGCAGGGTGCCGCCGTTGGAGATGGCGGCGTAGATCGACGCCATCTGTATCGGCGTGACGAGGGTGTCGCCCTGGCCGATGGAGTAGTTGACGGCGTCACCGGCGCGCATGAGGTTGCCTTCGAGGCAGTTCTCGTAGTTCAGCTTCTGGACGTAGTCGCCGTCCTTCTTGCCGGACTTGCACCAGGAGTCCTTGTTGGCCTTCCAGAACCGCTGCTTCCACTGGCGGTCGGGGACCCGGCCGGTGACCTCGTTGGGCAGGTCGATGCCGGTCTCCTTGCCGAGGCCGAACTGGTGGGCGGTCTTGTAGAACCAGTCCTGGGTGTCCTTGTTGCCCTTGAGGCCGCCGTCCTTCTTCCACTCGTTGTGCGCGAGGCCGTAGAAGACGGTGTCGCAGGAGACCTCCAGGGCGCGGCCGAGGTTGATCGACCCGTGGTCCGCCGACTCGAAGTTCTTGAAGACCTGGCCGCCGATCGAGTACGAGCTGGTGCACGGGTAGCTCCCGTTGAACTCGTAACCGGCCTTGACCGCCGCCGACGTCGAGATGACCTTGAAGATCGAGCCGGGGGCCGCCTGGCCCTGGATGGCCCGGTTCAACAGCGGGTAGTTGGACTTCTTGCCGGTGAGGTCGGCGTAGTCCTTGCCGGAGATGCCGCCGACCCAGGCGTTCGGGTCGTAGGACGGGTTGGAGGCCATGGCGACGACACGGCCGGTCTTGGCCTCCAGGACGACGACGGCGCCGGAGTCGGCCTTGTAGTTCGTCCCGGTGTTCTTGTCGAAGCCCTTGCGGGCCTCCTTCATCGCCTCGTTCAGCTCGTACTCGGCGACGGACTGCACGCGCGCGTCTATCGACGTGACGACGTTCGCCCCCGACTCGGCCTTGTCGCTGTCGGCGCGGCCGATGACGCGGCCGAGGTTGTCGACCTCGTAGCGGGTGACGCCCGCCTTGCCGCGCAGCTCCTTGTCGTACGTGCGCTCGAGGCCCGAGCGGCCGACCTGGTCGGAGCGGAGGTAGGGCGATTCGCTGTCCTTGGCCTTCTCGATCTCCGCGTCGGTGACCGGGGAGAGGTAGCCGAGGACCTGCGCGGTGTTGGAGCCGCCGGGGCCCGCGTAGCGGCGCACGGCGGTCGGTTCGGCGGTGATGCCGGGGAAGTCCTCGCCGCGCTCGCGGATCTGCAGCGCCTGCTTGGGCGTGGCCTCGTCGGTGATCGGGATGGGCTGGTACGGGGAGCCGTTCCAGCAGGGCTGCGGCGTCTTGGCATCGCACAGCCGGACCTTCTCCTCGACCTCCTTGGCCTTCATACCGAGGACGGCGGCGAGCTTGGCGAGGACCGCCTTGCCGTCGTCGTCCATCTTCATCAGGTCGGTGCGGGAGGCGGAGACCACCAGCCGGGTCTCGTTGTCGGCGATGGGCACGCCGCGGGCGTCGAGGATCGAGCCGCGCACGGCGGGCGTGACGACCTGCTGCACGTGGTTGCCGGAGGCTTCCTTCGCGTACTCGTCGCCGTTGCGGATCTGGAGGTACCAGAGACGGCCGCCGAGGGTGAGCAGGAGGGAGAGGACGAGGATCTGCAGGACGATGAGCCGGATCTGGACGCGCGGTGTCCGGCCCGTCTCGGGGATGTTGGTCACGGTGGTGGGCCCCCCTCTCAGTACGAGTACGGGTACGTGTGCGAGTACCGGTACGGGTACGTGTATGTGTACGGGTACCTGTACACGCGGAAGCTGTGCGGCGCGGGCGCCGGCCGACCGGTACTCACAGGCGCTTGACCCCCTTGATGCGTCCGGCTCGGGCGGCGCGCGCCTTGGCGGTCTTCGTGCGCAGTCCGCCGCGCTGGTTGCCGATGCGCAGGCCGGTCCCGGTGGAGAGCCAGCCCGCGGAGACGTCGGCGGCCTTGGCGGAGCCGGTGGAGGTGTCGGAGAGCGGATCGTGTTCGGCGCGTCTGGCGAGCGCCATCACGCCGGGTACGACGAAGGGCGCGAGCAGCAGGTCGTAGAGCGCGGCGGTGAACAGCAGGGAGCCGAGGCCGACGTGGCGGGCGGCGGTGTCACCGACGAGGGCGCCGACGCCCGCGTAGAGCAGGGTCGTACCGACGGCGGCGGCGACGACCACGAGCATGGGCCCGGCGGCCGAGCGCAGCTTCCCGTTGTCCGGCTTGGCGAGACCGGCGAGGTAGCCGATGACGCAGAGCACGAGGGCGTAGCGGCCCGCGGCGTGGTCGGCGGGCGGGGCGAGGTCGGCGAGGAGACCGGCCCCGAAGCCGACGAGGGCGCCGCCCACATGGCCGTAGACCAGGGCGAGGCCGAGGACGGTCAGGAGCAGCAGGTCCGGCACGGCGCCCGGGAGTTGGAGCCGGGCGAGGACACAGACCTGGACGACGAGGGCGACGACGACGAGGCCGGCGGAGAGCAGCATCCGGTTGAAGCGCATGGGTCTTGCTCCTCCTGACTACTGCTGGTAGCCGTTGTCGGCGGTGCCGCCCGCGGGCGCGGACGGGGTGACGGTGACGGTGACCGTCGGCGCGGGCTTCGGCTTGGCGGGCTTGGACGGCAGGACCGTGTCGCGGGGGTCGGTGCGCGGGGGCTGCACGACGACGCCGACGACGTCGAGCTTGGTGAACCCGACGTAGGGCTGGACGTAGACGGTACGGGTCAGGTCGCCGCCGGACGGATCGACGCGGACGACCGTGCCGACGGGCACGCCGGGCACGAACGGCTTGTCGGCCTGGGAGCCGAAGGTGACGAGCCGGTCGCCCTTCTTGACCTTGGCCTTGCCGTTGAGCAGCTGGACGCGGAGCGGGCGGTCGCCCTGCCCGGAGGTGAAGCCGAGCTCGTCGGTCTTCTCCATGCGGGTGCCGACGGTGAAGTCCGGGTCGTTGGCGAGCAGCACCGTGGCCGTGCTGGGGCCGACGGTGGTGACGCGGCCGACGAGCCCGTCCCCGTTGAGCACCGTCATGTCGCGCTTGAGGCCGTCGTCGGCGCCCGCGTCGATGGTGACGGTCCAGGAGAAACCTTGCGCCGACCCTATGGCGATGACCTGGGCGCCCTTGATGCCGTACTGGCCCGTGCCCGCCGTCTTCAGCATGGTGTCGAGCTGGCGGATCTTGCTGCGGTTGCGGTCGTCGCTGCCGAGTCTGGCCTTCAACGCGGCGTTCTCGCGCTCCAGTTGGCTGATGCGGTCGTGCCGCTCGCCGGAGTCGCGGACCGCGCCGATGGCGTTGCCGACGGGGTCGACCGCGCCGGACACGCCATTCTCCACCGGGCCGAAGACCTTGGCGGCGGCCTGGCGGGCACCGTCGACCGGCGAGTCCTCACCGCCGCGGATGTCCATCGTGATCAGTGCGAACGCGATGGCGACCAGCAGCACCAGGAGCAGCCGGCTCTCTCGTGTGTCCCTCACGTGCGGCGGCGTGCCTTCCTCGATCGAATTCAGGGGGAATTCAGGCGGATTCTGGGGATTTATGCTCTGCCTATATATCAACGATCCGCCGCACGAAGTGGCAGGCACTCGTACGGCGGACCGCCCTTTCGGGTGTACGCACCCTGATCATCTACGGGGCGAGGCGTCCAGCACCTGCTGGAGGGCCTCGAACTCCTCGACGCACTTTCCGGAGCCGAGCGCCACGCTGTCCAGCGGGTCCTCGGCGATGTGGATCGGCATGCCGGTCTCGCGGCGCAGCCGCTCGTCGAGGCCGCGCAGCAGGGCGCCGCCACCGGTCAGCACGATGCCGCGGTCCATGACGTCGCCGGAGAGCTCCGGCGGGCACTTGTCGAGGGTGGTCTTGACCGCGTCCACGATCGCGTTGACCGGTTCCTCGATGGCCTTGCGGACCTCCGCCGCCGAGATGACGACGGTCTTCGGCAGCCCCGACACGAGGTCGCGGCCGCGGATCTCGGTGTGCTCGTCGGAGTCGAGGTCGTACGCGGAGCCGATGGTGATCTTGATCTGTTCGGCGGTGCGCTCACCGAGGAGGAGCGAGTACTCCTTCTTGATGTGCTGGATGATCGCGTTGTCCAGCTCGTCGCCCGCGACGCGGATGGACTGTGCCGTGACGATTCCGCCGAGCGAGATGACGGCGACCTCGGTGGTGCCGCCGCCGATGTCCACCACCATGTTGCCGGTGGCCTCGTGGACCGGGAGGCCGGAGCCGATGGCGGCCGCCATGGGCTCCTCGATGATGTGCACCTGGCGGGCGCCGGCCTGCGAGGAGGCCTCGATGACCGCGCGGCGCTCGACGCCGGTGATACCGGACGGCACGCACACGACCACGCGGGGGCGGGCGAGGTAGCGCCGCTTGTGGATCTTCAGGATGAAGTAGCGGAGCATCCGCTCGGTGATCTCGAAGTCGGCGATCACGCCGTCCTTCAGGGGACGCACCGCCACGATGTTGCCCGGCGTACGGCCGATCATCTTCTTGGCTTCGGCGCCGACCGCGAGGATGCCACCGGTGTTGGTGTTGATCGCGACCACGGACGGCTCATTGAGCACGATCCCTCGACCCCTGACGTACACCAGCGTGTTGGCGGTCCCGAGGTCGACAGCCATGTCACGGCCGATGAACGACATTGAGTTCCCCATCAGGATTCGTCTGGCCTTCCCCAAGTGGAGCGTGTGATTGCTTGTCAGGTAGGCGAGAGGTGGACGCGTGTGGCGTGGAGGCTTCCATCGTAGTCTCGCCTGCACGGGCACGGCGCGAGGGTCTTCGCCATTGTCAGCAGATGAAACCCCGCCCCGCTAATGGGGACGTGCCGACGGAGGGTTGCGTTCCCCCGATCGGGCCGCATATGCCAAAGAGCGGCCCAATTTCTCGGGCCGCTCCAGGTCAGTCGCGGCGGGCGCCTGACAGGGCGTCAGAAAGTTGTTACAGCTGGTCTCATCAGGCGAGACCGCACCGCTCGAACAGGGGTCAGACCAGGCCCGGGAAGAAAATCTTCAGCTCGCGCGCGGCGGACTCCTCCGAGTCCGAGGCGTGGATCAGGTTCTCCCGGACGATGACACCGAAGTCGCCGCGGATCGAACCCGGCGCGGCGGCGATCGGATCCGTCGGACCCGCCAACTGGCGTACACCCTCGATCACGCGCTCGCCCTCGACGACCAGCGCGACGACCGGGCCCGACGACATGAACGCGACCAGCGGCTCGTAGAACGGCTTGCCCTTGTGCTCGCCGTAGTGCTGCTCCAGCGTCTCCTGGCTCAGGCTGCGCAGCTCCAGGGCGCTGATCGTCCAGCCGGCCTTGCGCTCGATACGGCCGACGATCTCGCCGATCAGGCCGCGGCGGACCGCGTCGGGCTTGAGCAGGACGAGCGTGCGCTGGGTCATTTTGGCTGGACTCCTTGTGCGGCCTGTTGGTGCGGTGCGCCTGAGATTACAGGTGACGCGCCGCGGGCCCGCCGGGAGGTTGCCGAGTGCGCCTCTCGTCGTGCCTGGTCGCGCCCCACGGCGGAGCCGCTGATCGATACCGCCCCGCACCCCCGAAGCATGCGGCTCCGCCGCAACACCCTGGGCCCCGCCTCACCCGCGCCTCCCCGAGCCGGCGCACGAAGTGCGCACCCCAGGGGCGCGGGGAACTGCGCGAGCAACCACGACGGCGCCGCAACCTCCGACGAGAGAGAGCGCCGCACGCAGCGCGCACTCCAGGGGCGCGGGGAACCGCGCGACCAGCCACGACGAAAGCCGCGCCCGGCGATCCACCGGACCTACGCCGCGCTGGCGTTCCGCTCGGCCCACTTCGCCTTCGCCACATCCACCTTCCGCCCGAAATGGACCGAGGCCCACCACAGCGCGGCGAAGACGACCCCCATGAAGAACATCAGCGGCACCCAGAACCCGCTCACGATCAAGGCGATCTGCAGCGCCCAGCCCGCCTGAACACCACCCGGCCGCGACAGCACACCGCACAGCAGCACGCTCACCACCATGGCGACCCCGCACACCGTCCAGACCACCCCGGAGGACAGATCGGGGTCCTTCATCGCCACCAGCCCGGCGAACCCGATCAGGAAGAACTCACCGATCAGGGTCGAGGAACACAACGTACGCACAGCGGATCAGCCCTTCCCCAGCAACAGCCTGGCCTCGCCGACCGTGATCACGGACCCGGTGACGAGCACACCCCCGCCCGCGAACTCGCCCTCTTCCTCGGCAAGAGTGATCGCGGCCTCCAACGCGTCGTCGAGCCGCGGCTCGACCTGCACCCGCTCGTCCCCGAAGACCTCCACCGCGACGGCGGCCAGCTCGTCCGCGTCCATCGCCCGGTGGCTGGAGTTCTGCGTGACGACGATCTCCGCGAAGATCGGCTCGAACGCTTCGAGCAGCTCCCGTACGTTCTTGTCGGCGCTCGCCCCGACGACCCCGACGAGCCGGCTGAAGTCGAAGACCTCACTGATCGCCTCGGCGGTGACCCGCGCCCCCGCCGGGTTGTGCGCGGCGTCGAGGACGACCGTCGGCGAGCGCCGCACGACCTCCAGGCGGCCCGGCGAGGTGACCGAGGCGAACGCCGTGCGGATCGTGTCGATGTCGAGCGGGCGCGCGTGCTGCGAGCCGATGCCGAAGAACGCCTCGACCGCGGCCAGCGCCACCGCCGCGTTGTGCGCCTGGTGCGCGCCGTGCAGCGGCAGGAAGATCTCCTCGTACTCACCGCCCAGGCCGCGCAGCGTCACCAACTGGCCGCCGACGGCGACCTGGCGCGCGACCACGCCGAACTCGAGGCCCTCGCGCGCGACCGTCGCGTCCTTCTCCACGGCCGCCTTCAGGATGACCTGCGCCGCGTCGACCGGCTGCTGCGCCATGATCACGGTCGCGTCCTGCTTGATGATCCCGGACTTCTCGCCCGCGATCTCGCCGGGCGTGGAGCCGAGCCGGTCCGTGTGGTCGAGGTCGATGGGGGTGATGACGGCGACCGAGCCGTCGATCACGTTCGTCGCGTCCCAGCTGCCGCCCATGCCGACCTCGACGACCGCGACGTCCACCGGCGCGTCGGCGAACGCCGCGTACGCCATGCCCGTGAGCACCTCGAAGAAGGAGAGCCGGAACTCCTGCTGAGCGTCGACCATCTCGACGTACGGCTTGATGTCGTCGAACGTCTCGATGAACCGCTCGTACGGGATCGGGGCGCCGTCCAGGCTGATGCGCTCGGTGACCGACTGGACGTGCGGCGACGTGTAGCGGCCGGTGCGCAGGTCGAAGGCGGCGAGCAGCGCCTCGATCATGCGGGCCGTGGACGTCTTGCCGTTCGTCCCCGTGATGTGGATGGAGGGGTACGCGCGCTGCGGCTCGCCCAACACGTCCATCAGGGCGGCGATGCGGGCGACGGACGGCTCCAGCTTCGTCTCGCCCCAGCGCGTGGCGAGATCGGCCTCGACCGCGCGCAGCGCCTTCTCCACCTCGGGGTCCTGCGGGCGCGCGGGAACGTCGTCGCCGTGCGGCGCGCCGCCCCGGGCGCGCAGGGTGCGGCTGCCCGCCTCGATCACCGCGAGGTCGGGGTCGCGGTCGGTCTCGGCGCCCACGATCTCCTCGAAGGCGTCCAAGGCGTCGGGGCCGGGCTCGCCGGCGGTCTCGTCGTCGCTGCTGTCGCGCGGGGGGAGGTCACTCACGTACGCCAGTCTACGGAGGGTCGCCGACAGCACCGACGGCACCACCCATGGCAAACTTGGCGATCATGGACATAGGGATTGATCTCGGCACCGCCAACACCCTCCTCTACGTACGCGGTCAGGGCATCGTGCTGAACGAGCCCTCGGTCGTCGCCGTCAGGGAAGGCGGCCACGGGGTGCTCGCCGTCGGCAGCGAGGCGAAGGAGACCATCGGCCGCACCCCCGGCACCATCACCGCGATCCGGCCGCTGCGCGGGGGCGTCATCAGCGATTACGAGGCCGCCGAGGAGATGATCCGGCACTTCGTCCGCAAGGCCGTGCCGGGGCGCAGGCCGCGTACCCGCATGGTCGTCTGCGTGCCGAGCGGGGTCACGCCCGTCGAGCGGCGCGCCATCGTGCACGCCGCCCAGCGGTCCGGGGCGCGCGCCGTGCACCTGATCGAGGAGCCGATGGCGGCGGCGATCGGGGCGGGTCTGCCGGTGGCCGAGCCGCGCGGCTCGATGGTCGTCGACATCGGCGGCGGCACCACCGAGGTCGCCGTCATCTCGCTGGGCGGCGTCGTCACCGCGCAGTCGCTGCGGGTCGGCGGCGACCGCTTCGACGAGGCCGTCATCGACCACGTACGCAAGGCGCACGGCCTGCTCATCGGGGAGCGCACCGCGGAGGACGTCAAGGTCGGCATCGGCTCGGCGTGGCCCGTGCCCGGCGAAGAGGCGTTCGAGATGCGGGCGTTCACCGTGCGCGGGCGCGAGAAGGTCGCGGGGCTGCCCAAGACCGTCGACCTGACGGTGCAGGAGGTACGGGGCGCCCTCGACGAGCCGGTCGAGGCGATCATCGCCGCGGTGCGGGCCACCCTGGAGGAGTGCCCGCCCGAGCTGTCCGGCGACATCATGGAGCACGGCATCGTCCTGACGGGCGGCGGCGCGCTGCTGCCCGGCCTCGACCTGCGCCTGACGTCGGCGACGGGCATCCCCGTGTTCGTCGCGGAGGACCCGTTGAACAGCGTCGCCATGGGCTGCGGCCGCTGCGTCGAGGACTTCGACGAGTTGCAGCGGGTGATGAGCGCGGCCTGAGCACCTCGGGCGGACGGGCGTAGGGCCCTCCGGCGGATCTTCGCGCGGGCCTGCGGCGCGGTGACCCGTTCGGCCCGCGCCCGCGGTGTACCCATCGGGCCATGTGGTACGCACAACAACCCGGCCGCCGCGCACGGCAGATCATCGGCGACGGCGCGGCCCTGCTCTGGATCGCCCTGTGGGCGGGGGCCGCGGTGACCGCGCACCGGCTCATCGGCCTCCCCGGCAGGACCGCCCCGCACGACCGCGCCGAACTCCCGCTGCTCGGCCCCCGGATGACCGGCACCCTGCACGACGCCGGGGGCCGGCTCGCCGACGCCGCGCCGTCCGGGACCGCGCCCGTGCAGGCCCTCGCCGTGCTCGCGGCGACCGCCCTGTTCGTCGTCCCGGTCGGGCTGCTGCTCGCGCTGTGGCTGCCGCGGCGCATCCGCTGGACCCGGCAGGCCGCCGCCGCCCGCGAACTGGCCGCCACCGAGGACGGCCGCGAACTCCTCGCCCTGCGCGCCCTGGTCCGCCCCCTCGACGAACTCGCCCGCTTCACCGACGCGGGGCCCGGCCGCCTCGCGGAGGGGTGGCGGGAGGCGGACCCGGCGGTGCTCGCGGCGCTGGCCGACGTGGAACTGCGGCACCTGGGCCTGAGCAAGTCCTGACGCCGGCCCGCCACGGCCGAAGGCCCCGGAACCGTTCGGTTCCGGGGCCTTCGACCGCGTAGCCCTACGCTTCCTACGCCTTACGCCTGCGGCAGACGCTCCAGCTGCGCCTGGATGCGGGCGATGTCCTCGTCCGCCTTGGCGAGGCGGGCGCGGATGCCCTCGACGACCTTCTCGGGGGCCTTGCCGAGGAACTTCTCGTTGCCCAGCTTGCCCTCGGCCTGCGCCTTGTCCTTCTCGGCGGCGGCGAGGTCCTTGGCGAGGCGCTTGCGCTCGGCGGCCACGTCGATGGCGCCGGACAGGTCGAGCGCCACCTCGGCGCCGGCCACCGGCAGCGTCGCCGTCGCCTGGAACTCCTCGCCCTCCGGCTGGAGCTTGAGGAGCTGGCGGATGGCCGTCTCGTGCGAGGCGAGCGCCGTGCCGTCGAGCGTGAGCCGGGCCGGGACGCGCTGGCCCGCCTTGAGCCCCTGCTCGCCCTTGAAGCGGCGGACCTCGGTGACGACCCGCTGGAGCGTCTCGATCTCGCGCTCGGCGGCGTCGTCGCGGAAGCCGCTGTCCTTCGGCCAGTCGGCGATCACGACGGACTCGCGGCCGGTCAGCGTCGTCCACAGCGTGTCGGTGACGAACGGCACGATCGGGTGGAGCAGGCGCAGCGTCACGTCCAGGACCTCACCGAGGACCCGGCTGGACACCTTGGCCGGTTCACCGCCCGCCATGAACGTCGTCTTCGACAGCTCCACGTACCAGTCGAAGACCTCGTCCCACGCGTAGTGGAAGAGCGAGTCCGAGACCTTGGCGAACTGGTAGTCGTCGTAGAACGCGTCGACCTCGGCGACCGTCTTGTTGAGCCGCGACAGGATCCACCGGTCGGTGGCCGTCATCTCCGACGGCTCCGGCAGGGGGCCCTCGATCGTCGCGCCGTTCATCAGCGCGAAGCGCGTGGCGTTCCAGATCTTGTTGGCGAAGTTGCGGGACGCCTGGACCCAGTCCTCGCCGATGGGCACGTCCGTGCCCGGGTTGGCGCCGCGCGCGAGCGTGAAGCGCAGCGCGTCCGAGCCGTACTTGTCCATCCAGTCCAGCGGGTCCACCACGTTGCCGAACGACTTCGACATCTTCTTGCCGTTCTCGTCGCGGACGAGACCGGTCAGGGCGACCGTCTTGAACGGGACCTCGCCGTCCATCGCGTACAGACCGAACATCATCATCCGGACGACCCAGAAGAAGATGATGTCGTGGCCGGTGAGCAGGACGTCGGTCGAGTAGAACTTCTCCAGGTCAGGGGTCTGCTCGGGCCAGCCGAGCGTGGAGAACGGCCACAGCCCGGAGGAGAACCAGGTGTCGAGGACGTCCTCGTCCTGGGTCCAGCCCTCGGCTTCGGTGCCGGGCGGCTCCTCGTCGGGGCCGACGCAGACGACCTGGCCCTCGGGCCCGTACCAGACCGGGATGCGGTGGCCCCACCACAGCTGGCGCGAGATGCACCAGTCGTTGAGGTTGTCGACCCAGTCGAAGTACCGCTTCTCCATCTCCTTGGGGTGGAGCGTGACGCGGCCGTCGCGGACGGCGTCACCGGCGGCCTTCGCCAGCGTCTCGACCTTGACCCACCACTGGAGGGAGAGGCGCGGCTCGATGGTGGTCCGGCAGCGCGAGCAGTGGCCGACGGAGTGGACGTACGGGCGCTTCTCGGCGACGACGCGGCCCTGCTGGCGCATGGCGTCGACGATGGCGGCGCGCGCCTCGAACCGGTCGAGACCCTGGAACGGGCCCGGGACCGTGATGACCCCGCGCTCGTCCATGATCGTCATGGTCTCGAGGTCGTGCCGCTGCCCGATGGCGAAGTCGTTCGGGTCGTGGGCGGGCGTCACCTTGACGGCGCCGGTCCCGAACTCCGGGTCGACGTGCTCGTCCGCGACGACCGGGATCGTGCGGTTCGTCAGCGGCAGCTTGATGCGCTTGCCGATGAGGTGCGCGTACCGCTCGTCGTCCGGGTGGACGGCGACCGCCGTGTCACCCAGCATCGTCTCGACACGGGTGGTCGCGACGACGACGCTCTGGTCACCCTCGCCGTACTTCAGCGAGACCAGCTCGCCGTCGTCGTCCTGGTAGTCCACCTCGATGTCCGAGATGGCGGTCAGGCAGCGCGGGCACCAGTTGATGATGCGCTCGGCGCGGTAGATCAGCTCGTCGTCGTAGAGCCGCTTGAAGATGGTCTGGACGGCGCGCGACAGGCCCTCGTCCATCGTGAACCGCTCACGCGACCAGTCGACGCCGTCACCGAGGCGGCGCATCTGGCCGAGGATCTTCCCGCCGTACTCGCTCTTCCACTGCCAGACGCGGTCGACGAACTCCGCGCGGCCCAGGTCGTGGCGCGACTTGCCCTCCTCGGCGAGCTGCTGCTCCACCTTGTTCTGCGTCGCGATACCGGCGTGGTCCATGCCCGGCAGCCACAGCGCCTCGAACCCCTGCATGCGCTTGCGGCGCGTCAGGGCGTCCATCAGCGTGTGCTGGAACGCGTGGCCGAGGTGGAGCGAGCCCGTCACGTTCGGCGGCGGGATGACGATCGTGTACGGCGGCTTCTCGCTCTTGGCGTCAGCGGTGAAGTAGCCGCGCTCTACCCAGCGCTCGTACAGCGCCCCCTCTACCTCGGCCGGCGCGTACTGGGTCGGCAGTTCGGAGGTGGGCGCTGGGTTCTGCTGCTGAGAGTTCTCGGTCACGGGGTCAGTTTAGAGGGGTCACAGGTCCGTACTGAAACCGATTCCGGGGGAACGAACCGCACGCGCGTACGTCAGGATGTCGGGAGCACATAAGCAGCGGGGAGGAACCCAACCAATGAGCTACAACCAGCCGGGCCCCTACGGAGGCCAGCCGCAGCAGCCGCAGCAGCCCGGGCCGTACGGCCAGCAGCCGCAGCAGCCCGGACCGTACGGCCAGCCGCCGCAGGCACCGCAGCCCGGCTACGGGTACCCGCAGCAGGCGCCGCAGCCGGGTTACGGCTACCCGCAGCAGGGCCCGCCCGGGGTTCCGCCGCAGCAGCCCTACAGCCAGCCGCAGCAGCCGGGCCCCTACGGGCAGCAGCCCGGCGACCCGTACGCCCAGTACCCGCCGGCCCCGCCGCAGGGTGGCGGCAAGAAGAAGACGGGCCTGATCATCGGCGCGGTCGCCGTGGTCGCCGCGCTCGGCGTGGGCGCGTACTTCGTGTTCGGCGGGGGCGGCGGCAGCGCCTCGGTGGCCGACGACGGCGCTCACAAGCTGACGGCCCCGGCGACGGTGCTGACCGAGTACAAGAAGGACACGTCCTCCTCCGACGGCTTCAACGAGGAGGACATGAAGGACGCCGAGAAGCAGGGCCTGAAGAACGGCAAGCCGGTCAGCGGCTCGTACCAGGTCAAGGACTCCTCCAACCCGCTGGGCAGCAAGGTGCTGCAGTTCCAGGGCGCGTACGGGGAGATCGAGGACCCGGGCAAGCTTGTCGACGGTATGTTCGAGAAGGGCGCACTGGAGATCGCGAAGGGCAGCGGCGACGACGGCAAGGCCACGCTCGTCGGCGACCCGACCGACTTCAGCACGGACGACTACGTCCTGAAGTGCCAGGAGATCAAATTCGAACCCGGCGACGACTCGGCCGCCGGTGCCACGACGCCCAAGGAGATGCGCATGCCTGTGTGCATCTGGAGCGACCACAGCACGCTCTCGACGGTCGTCTCGATGGAGATCGCGGAGATGATGAGCGGAAAGGCGCCGGAGCTGAAGTCGGCGTCCGACATCGCCGCCAAGCTCCGCAAGGAGATCCGCGTCCCGGTGTAAAGCCGCTGACAGCGCAGAAGAGGGGCCCCGCGCGGGGCCCCTCTTCGCATGTCTCGACTACTACGCGGCTACGCCGACTTCTGCTCGCCGCTGCCGCCGCCCCGCGCGTCGCGCGGGATCAGCGTCGGGTTCACGTTCGAGTGGACGGCTTCGGCCGTGATGACGACGCGGGCGACGTCCTTGCGGGACGGGACCTCGTACATCACCGACTGGAGGACTTCCTCCATGATCGCCCGGAGACCGCGCGCGCCCGTGCGCCGCAGGATCGCCTGGTCGGCGATGGCTTCCAGGGCCTCGCGCTCGAAGTCCAGCTCGACGCCGTCGAGTTCGAAGAGGCGCTGGTACTGCTTGACCAGGGCGTTGCGCGGCTCGACCAGGATCTGGAGGAGCGCCTCGCGGTCGAGGTTGTGGACCGACGTGATCACGGGCAGGCGGCCGATGAACTCGGGGATCATCCCGAACTTCACCAGGTCCTCCGGCATGACCTCCTGGAACTGGTCCTTCTCCTCCAGCTCGCGCTTGGAGTGGATCGTCGCGCCGAAGCCGATGCCCTTGGCGCCGGCCCGCGACTCGATGATCTTCTCCAGACCGGCGAAGGCGCCGCCCACGATGAACAGCACGTTCGTCGTGTCGATCTGGATGAACTCCTGGTGCGGGTGCTTGCGGCCGCCCTGCGGCGGGACCGAGGCCGTCGTGCCCTCGAGGATCTTCAGGAGGGCCTGCTGGACGCCCTCGCCGCTCACGTCGCGCGTGATCGACGGGTTCTCCGACTTACGGGCCACCTTGTCGATCTCGTCGATGTAGATGATGCCCGTCTCGGCCTTCTTGACGTCGTAGTCGGCGGCCTGGATGAGCTTCAGGAGGATGTTCTCGACGTCCTCGCCGACGTACCCGGCCTCCGTGAGCGCCGTCGCGTCGGCGATGGCGAACGGCACGTTCAGCATCCGCGCGAGCGTCTGGGCGAGGAGCGTCTTGCCCGAGCCGGTCGGGCCGAGGAGCAGGATGTTGGACTTCGCGAGTTCGATCGCGTCGTCGCGGCCCGCCGCCCCGCCGTTCTCACCGGCCTGGACGCGCTTGTAGTGGTTGTAGACCGCCACGGAGAGCGCCTTCTTGGCGGACTCCTGGCCTACGACGTAACCCTCGAGGAACTCGGAGATCTCGCGTGGCTTGGGCAGTTCCTCCCAGCGCACTTCGCTCGTCTCCGCGAGCTCTTCCTCGATGATCTCGTTGCAGAGGTCGATGCACTCGTCGCAGATGTATACACCGGGACCTGCGATGAGCTTCTTTACCTGCTTCTGACTCTTTCCGCAGAACGAGCACTTGAGCAGATCGCCGCCGTCACCGATGCGTGCCACGAGGTGCTTCCCCTTCGCCTGGGAGACGCCACGTTCAGCGGCTCCTGGTGCCTGTATCCGACGGTACCTTGCCGGGCCCCCCGTTCGGGCCCCCCTTGGCACGGTTCACTTCTTACGTGAACCGTGCCGGGGAGTGGCAGACGATACAACGCCTTGTCAGGCGATTGCCTCGTTGTTCATCTTGCGCGTCGAGATGATCTGGTCGACCAGGCCGTACGCGAGCGCGTCCTCGGCCGTCAGGATCTTGTCACGCTCGATGTCCTCGCTGATCTTCTCCAGCGGGGTCGTCGAGTGCTTGGCCAGCATCTCTTCCAGCTGCGTACGCATCCGGAGGATCTCGTTGGCCGCGATCTCCAGGTCGGAGAGCTGCTCGCGGCCGGTGCCGCCGGAGGGCTGGTGGATCAGCACGCGCGCGTTCGGCAGGGCCATGCGCTTGCCGGGGGTGCCCGCGGCGAGCAGCACGGCGGCGGCCGAAGCGGCCTGGCCCATGCAGACCGTCTGGATGTCCGGCTTCACGAACTGCATGGTGTCGTAGATGGCCGTGAGGGCCGTGAACGAGCCACCGGGGCTGTTGATGTAGATGGAGATGTCGCGGTCCGGGTCCATCGACTCCAGGCACAGGAGCTGCGCCATGACGTCGTTGGCGGACGCGTCGTCGATCTGCACGCCGAGGAAGATCACGCGCTCCTCGAAGAGCTTCGCGTACGGGTCGTACTCACGCACGCCCTGCGAGGTGCGCTCGACGAAGCGCGGGATCACGTAGCGGTTGTCGACCTGCGGGCCGGTGTAGAGGCCGCTGCCGGGGAAGTTGTTCATGTCTCGGTGTTCCGTCCTGGTGAGGGAGGCAGAGGGCTTGGGGGCCGGCGCTGAGTTCGGTGCGAACCGAATCAGGCGCCCGTGCCGCCGCCGCCCGGAACACCCGTAGCGGCAGAGATGATCTCGTCGATGAGGCCGTACTCCTTGGCCTCCTCGGCGGTGTACCAGCGGTCGCGGTCGCCGTCACGGATGATCGTCTCGACCGACTGGCCGGAGTGCTCGGCCGTGATCCTCGCCATGCGGTGCTTCGTACGCAGCAGGTACTCGGCCTGGATCTTGACGTCCGAGGCCGTACCGCCGATGCCGGCGGAGCCCTGGTGCATCAGGATGTCGGTGTTCGGGAGCGCGAAGCGCTTGCCCGCCGTGCCGCCGGTGAGCAGGAACTGGCCCATCGAGGCCGCCATACCCATGCCGATGGTGATGACATCGTTCGGGATGTACTGCATGGTGTCGTAGATCGCCATGCCGGCCGTGACCGATCCACCGGGGCTGTTGATGTAGAGGTAGATGTCCTTGTCCGGGTCGGCGGCAAGGAGCAGCATCTGCGCGGTGATCTTGTTCGCGATGTCGTCGTCGACCTGCTGGCCGAGGAAGATGATCCGCTCGCCGAGCAGTCGGTTGTAGACATGGTCGCCGAGGCCACCACCGATGGACGGCTCTCCGGCGGCGGAAGGCATCAGATTCGTCACGTATCCACCTGCTCGTCTCTGACGGCCTCGTGCCGTCTCGCGTCTCTTACTGAGGCCGGGGCCCTCGCTAGGGGACTCCCCTGCCCTCGTATTCATGGACCCTAACGCGCGGGTCCCTTCGGGGAATCCCGCGAAGTCAGCTGTTCGCTGTGAGCGCAGGGTCCACGTGCCCCGTCAGGGGCGCGGGCAACTGCGCGGCCGGCCACGACGGACGCGCAGTCACGTCTGCCGCCTGAGGGCCCACGGCGTGTGCGCGCCGTGTGTGGCTGAGCGCGCAGTTCCCCGCGCCCCTGGCAGGGCGCGACAGGCCCCCCGGAAACCGTCCCGGGGGGCCTGTCGCGTTGCTTACCGGAGGGGAGGCTCTCAGGCCTCCGTCTTCTCCTCGGCGGCGGCCTCCGAGGACTCCTCCGCCTGCTCCTCGGCGGCAGCGTCCTCGTCGTCCTCCAGGTCGACAATCTCGCCGTTGGTGTCCTTCACCGTGGCGGCCTCGACCACGACGGCCAGGGCCTTGCCGCGGGCGACCTCGCCGACGAGCATCGGGACCTGGCCACCCTCGACGACGGCCTGGGCGAACTGGTCGGGGGACATGCCGGAGGAGGCGGCGCGGCGCATAAGGTGCTCGGTGAGCTCCTCCTGGCTGACGTTCAGCTTCTCCTTGTTGACGAGCTCGTCAAGGACGAACTGCGTCTTGATGCCCTTGACCGCCTGCTCACGGGTCTCGGCGTCGAACTCCTCGGCCGTCTTGCCCTGGATCTCGAGGTACTTCTCGAGGTCGAGGCCCATCTGGCCGAGCTGGTGGTGCTCCAGGTTGTGCTTGCGGGTCTGGACCTCGTCCTCGAGCAGCTTCTCGGGGACGGGGACCTCGACCAGCTCGAGCAGCTTCTCCAGGACACGCTCCTGGGCCTGCGTCGCCTGGTCGTACTGCTTCATGTTCTCGAGGCGCTTGCGGCTGTCGGCCTTCAGCTCGTCGAGGGTGTCGAACTCGGAGGCGAGCTGGGCGAACTCGTCGTCCAGGGCCGGGAGTTCACGGGCGGCGACCTGGGTGACCTTGACGGTGACCTCGGCCTCCTTGCCCTCGGCGGAGCCGCCCTTCAGCTCGGAGGTGAAGGTGGCCTCGCCACCGGCCTCCAGGCCCTTGACGGCGTCGTCGATGCCGTCGAGGAGCTCGCCGGAGCCGATGGTGTAGGAGACGCCGGAGGCGACGCCGTCCTCGAGGACCTCGCCCTCGACCTTGGCCTCCAGGTCGATGGTGACGACGTCGCCGTCCTCGGCCGCGCGCTCGACCGGGGAGGTCGAGGCGAAGCGGTCGCGGAGCTGCTCCACCGACTTCTCGATGTCCTCTTCGGTGACCTCGACGGCGTCGACCTCGACCTCGATGCCGGAGTAGTCCGGGATCTCGACGGTCGGGCGGACGTCGACCTCGGCGGTGAAGTTCAGCGTCTCGCCGTCCTTCAGCTCCGTGATGTCGACCTCGGGCTGGCCGAGGACGTTGAGCTCCGCCTCGTTGACCGCCTCGGTGTAGAACTTCGGGAGCGCGTCGTTGACCGCCTCCTCCAGGACCGCACCGCGGCCGAACCGCTGGTCGATGACGCGGGCCGGGATCTTGCCCTTGCGGAAGCCCTTCACCGTGACCTGCTGGTTGATCTTCTTGTACGCCGCGTCGAGGCTGTCCTTGAGCTCCTCGAAGGGCACCTCAATGCTGAGCCGAACCCGAGTCGGGTTCAGGGTCTCGACGGCGCTCTTCACGGTTCGGTCTCCTTGGGGGCTGACTTTAGGGATCGTGCCCGGCTTAGAGACACACGGGCATGCAGCTTGCATAGTAACGGCACGCCGGAGCACACCCACAATGCGATCTTGGGGTTCGTTCCGGCGAGGACGCCCGTGGAGGATCCGCGGTCGTCGTGTCGCCGCGGCAACGCTGGTCGGGGTGGCGGGATTTGAACCCACGGCCTTCCGCTCCCAAAGCGGACGCGCTACCAAGCTGCGCCACACCCCGTCGGTGCGACACGTAGGGTACATGCCCGCAGGCAGCGCGGCTGCCGTATTGCGGCGCGGCAGCGCGGGGTGCGCCCCGGTGCGGGGTGATGGGGTGTGCGGGCGGGGCCACGGACCCGCTACGATGCCTACCGTGCCGCGGGTCGACGACTTCGCCGACCTGGGTGCGCGTTGTGTGCGGGCGTAGCTCAATGGTAGAGCACTAGTCTTCCAAACTAGCTACGCGGGTTCGATTCCCGTCGCCCGCTCCACATGCTTCAGGGCCAGGTCGGAGAGTTCGCTCTCCGCCTGGCCTTGAGTGCTTTTCCGGGGTCCGTCCGCCGGTGCGCGCCGGGCGCTCAGAATTTTATGGCGCTGATGCTGTCCGCGACGGAGTTGAGGAAGTTGTTGATCGCGGGCGCCATTCCGGTCGAGGCCAGGAAGAAGCCGAAGAGGACCGCCACCACGGCGGGCCCTGCCTTGATCGAGCCGCCGCGCATCAGCACCACGAGGACGATCGCCAACAACAGCACCACTGACAGCGAAATGGCCACACTGATCACACCCTAGGTCGGTCCGCTCTCCCGGCCCGGGGGGCTCAGCCCCGCACTCCCCCCGCCAGAACCATCGTGCCACCAACAGAGCGTCTGTATGCGGCCGGTGACGTAACGTCGGCCACGCGCGCGTGGGTGCGCGTGGCCCCACTGCCCTTGCGGCATCTGACCCGTGCACGTCGCCGGGGCCGCGGAGAGGGGTGCGGGAGCGCCGAAATCGGCTTGATCGTTTCCATGGCGGAGCGGGCGGCCCGCGCCCGCCGTCCGCATATCGGTCCCGGTTCTGCCGCATTTCCTCCGCGTCGCGGTCACAGGAAATCCCGAGAATCGCGCGGCCGAATATGGACGTTGCGGGCAGGTCATGAGCGCGCCGTCCGCGCAGGCGGCTTTCGAGGGAATTCCTGCGGGCGATCTGCCCGTTATCGCCCGCGCTAATACCGCTTAAATGCCGCATAACACGCCGGGCTCAGGGGTTTTACCCCTTCACGAGCGCGCCACTAGGGTGCCTCAGATGTCCCGCACCGCTCTGCTCCCCGTCGTCGCGGACCCCGCCCCCGCCGCCACCCCTGCCGCAGAAGCCGTCAAGGCCGCCAAGGGCACGGGGCCCGGGCGGCGGCAGCGGGACCCGTTCTTCGACAACGCCAAGTACCTCGCCATCGTCCTGGTCGCGACGGGGCACTGCTGGGAGCCCCTGACGGACGGCAGCCGCACGGCGGAGGCGCTGTACATGTTCGTCTACGCGTTCCACATGCCGGCGTTCATCGTCATCTCGGGCTTCTTCTCGCGCGGCTTCGACCTGCGGCCGGACCGGCTGAAGCGGCTGATCACCGGGGTCGCTGTCCCGTACGTCCTCTTCGAGAGCGCGTACACCGTCTTTCGGCGGATCGCGGGGGACGATCCCGACGCGCCCTTCACCCTGCTCGATCCGTGGTTCCTGACCTGGTTCCTCGTCGCGTTGTTCGTGTGGCGGCTCACCACGCCGCTGTGGAGGGTCGTCCGGTGGCCGGTCCCCGTCGCGCTTCTCATCGCCGTGCTCGCGTCCGTCTCCCCCGGCATCGGGGACGACCTGGACCTGCAGCGCGTGCTCCAGTTCCTGCCGTTCTTCGTGCTCGGCCTGTTCCTGAAGCCGGTCCACTTCCAGCTGGTGCGGCGGCGTGAGGTGCGGATCCTCTCCGTGCCGGTCGTGGCGGGCGCGCTCGTGCTGGCGTACTGGGCCGCGCCCCGGATGACGTCCGCCTGGCTCTACCACCGCGACAGCGCGCAGGAGCTGGGCGCCCCGTGGTGGGCCGGGATCGTCATGACGCTCGCCCTGCTCGGCTGCTCGCTCGTGCTGACGGTGTGCTTCCTCGCGTGGGTGCCGGGGCGCCGGACGTGGTTCACGGTGCTCGGCGCCGGGACGCTGTACGGCTACCTCCTGCACGGGTTCCTGGCGAAGGGGTCCCGGTTCTGGGGCTGGTTCGACGCGGGGTGGACGCATACCCCGTACGGGGAGGTCGCCGTCACGGTCGTCGCGGCGGCGGTCGTCACGCTGTTGTGCACGCCGCCGGTGCGGCGGGTCTTCCGCTTCGCCATGGAGCCGGGAATGGCGTGGGCCTTCCGGAAGGACCCCGCCGAGGCGGCACGCGCGCGTAGCCGGGATTGCCGGGGCGGCACGCGCGCGTAGCCGGGGTCAGCGCGTCTCCCGCAGCGCCAGACGCGCGGGCAGGGCTGTCGCCGCCAGGCCGAGGAGCAGGGCGGCGCCCGCGAAGGATCCGTACAGCAGGGGCGGGACGTACGGGTTCTCGCCGGTGAGGCCGTTCATCATCGGGACGAGGGTCGCGAACGCGATGCCCGTGCCGAGGACGATGCCCGAGCAGGCCACCAGGAGCGCCTCCCAGCGGATCATGCGGAGCACCTGGCGGCGGGTGGAGCCGATCAGGCGGAGGGTGCCGAGTTCGCGGCGCCGGTCGAGGACGGTCATGACCAGCGTGTTGACGGCGGCGAGCGCCGCGAATCCGCCGAGGACGGCGGCCATGGTGGTGTTGGCCCAGGCGTTGAGCTTGCGGTCCAGGGACTGGGCGGTCGCGTAGTCGGCCCGGTCGAGCGGAGTGCCGATGGCGGCAAGGGCCCGGGTCGTGCCGCCCTTCGTCCACAGTTCGGTGTCGTACGGGTCCGTGAGGTGGCCGGTCAGCGCGGCGCGCGGCAGCGTCACCTCGGAGAGGCCGAGGCCGCGCTCGTACGTGGCCGAGACCTTCGGGGACGCCTTTGTGCCGTCGGGCAGGCGCAGGGCGAGGCGGTCGCCGACGTGGACGTGGGCGGAGCGCGCGAGGGAGGCGTCCAGGGCCACCGTGTCCGGGTCGGCGAGGTCGATGGCGCCCTTGGTGACCTTGAGGTCCTGGACGCGGGCGAAATCTCGGGCGGTGCCGGTGACCGCCTGCGCCGACGCCGCCTCCAGCCAGCGGTCGCCGCCCGAGCCCGCCGGGACGAGGACCGAGGTCTTGAGCAGGCCGACGGCGGACGAGACACCGGGCGCCTCGGCGGCCCGGGCGACCGAGCCGGGGGCCAGGCCCGCGTCCGACGTGACGATGTGGTCGGCCGTGATGCCCGCCTTCTGCTGGCCCGCCGCCGCGTGGTCCTCACTCGTGTGCATGAAGACGAGGACCGAGGCGAAGGCCATCGCGAGGACGATCGGGGTGATCGCGGAGGCGAGGCGGCGGGCGTTGCTGCGGGAGTTGGCGGCCGCGAGCGAGGCCGGGGCGCCGGCGCCGCGCAGCGGGAGGCCGAAGAGCGCGGCGGCGAGGCGGGCCACGAGCGGGCCGAGCAGCGCCACGGCGAGCATGAAGCACATGACGACGCCGAGCGCCGCGTTGGCCGCGTCGTCGCCGCTCAGGTCGGCGGCGAGGATCGCGAGGAAGACGCCGCCGACCGCCGCCGCGACGCCGAGCGGCGTACGGATCCAGCCGGGCCGCAGCCGCTCGACGGACGCCTCGGCCAGGGCCTGGCCCGGCTTGATGCGGGAGGGGCGGCGGGCCGCCGTGTATCCGGCGAGGAGACCGGTCAGGACAGCTGTGCCGACGGCGGTGACCAGCGGGATCCACGAGACCGAGAGCTGGACGGCGTCCGGGACCGCGCCCTTCGCCCGGAGCTGGCCGAACCACCAGCGGGCCAGCGCGATGCCGGGCAGGCAGCCGAGCGCGCCGGCGAGCGGTGCGACCAGGAGGGTCTCGGTGGCGATGGTGCGGCGGATCTGGCGCGGGGTGGTGCCGATGGCGCGCAGCAGGGCGTACTCGCGGGCGCGCTGGCCGACGGAGAGGGCGACCGTACCGGCGGCGGTGAACACGGCGACGGCCGTGGCGACGCCGCCGAACGAGCCGCCGAGGGCGATCAGGGCCTCCTCGCCGTAGGCGAGCATGGCGTCCTCGGCGGCGCCGCGGTCGTCGCCGGTGTGCACCTTGGCGGCGGTGCCCGCGACGGCCTTCTCCACGTGGGCCTTCAGGTCGGCGGTGCTGACGCCGTCCTCGGGCAGGACGGCGATGGCGTCCACACGGCCCGGGTGGCCGGAGACGGCGAGCGCCTCGGCGTCCGTGAGCCAGAGGGTCGAGGTGCCGGTCGTCGTGCCGGAGACGCGGTACGTGTGCGGGCCCGTCGGCGTGGTGAGCGTGACGCGGTCGCCGGGGCGCGCGTGCGCGCCGGCCATGACGATCTCGCCGTCGTGCGGGGCGCGGCCCGAGGTCAGGCGTTCGCCGGTGAAGGCGGTGGAGCCCCAGTTGTGGGCGGTGACGGAGGCGCCCTTGAGGTGCACGGGGTAGGTCAGGTCGGCGACGGCCTCGCGTGCGCCGGGGGCCGAGGCCGCCTTGGCCACCAGGGAGTCGGCGAGGCGGGCGTGGTCCGGCAGCGGGGCCGCCTCGTCCTCGCGGTCCTCACCGGAGCCGACGACGTAGTGGGCGCGCTGGTCGGCGGCGACCACGACGGGGGCGCCCGCGTACCGGTCGGCCGGGACCGAGGCCCGCAGCCCCGTCTCCAGGAGGATGCCGCAGGCCGAGACGATCAGGGCGGACATCATCAGGGCGACGAACGTGCCGACGAACGCCGCCGGTTTGAACCGGACGGCGGCGCGGGCGAGGCCGTTGGGACGGAACATCAGGCGGCCGCCTTCATGAAGGTGCCCTCGGGCGCCGGTACGGCCAGGGTGCGCATGCGGGCGGCGATACGGTCGGCTCCGGCGCCCTCCAGGTGGTCGACGAGCGCGCCGTCGGCGAGGAACAGGACGCGGTCCGCGTGGGTGGCGGCCGCCGGGTCGTGCGTGACCATGACGACGGTCGCGCCCATCCGGTCGACGGCGGAGCGCAGCAGGCTCAGGATCTCGGCCGCCGTGATGGTGTCCAGGGCGCCGGTCGGCTCGTCGGCGAAGATCACGTCGGGCCTGGTGACCAGGGCGCGGGCGATGGCGACGCGCTGCTGCTGGCCGCCGGAGAGCTGGCCCGGACGGCGCCGCCCCTTGTCGGCGAGGCCGACCTGCGCGAGGACCTCCGCGGCGCGGCGCTTGTCGGGGCGGAGCCCTGCCAGGCGCATCGGGAGCAGCACGTTCTGCTCGACGGTGAGGCTGGGCAGCAGGTTGAACGCCTGGAAGACGAAGCCGAGGCGGGTGCGGCGCAGGGCGGTGAGCTTGTTCTCGCTCAGGCCGGTGATCGTGGTGCCGCCGAGGGCGACGGTGCCGTCGGTGGGGCGGTCCAGGCCCGCCGCGCACTGCAGGAAGGTCGACTTGCCGGACCCGGAGGGGCCCATCACGGCGGTGAACGTGCCGCTGGGCAGGGCGAGGTCGATGCCGCGCAGGGCGTGTACGGCGTTGCCGCCTCGGCCGTAACTGCGGCGCACTCCGCGCA
This sequence comes from Streptomyces sp. NPDC016845, assembly GCF_044332585.1. NCBI lineage: Bacteria > Bacillati > Actinomycetota > Actinomycetes > Kitasatosporales > Streptomycetaceae > Streptomyces > Streptomyces sp. NPDC016845. The sequence goes on from NZ_JBIRPI010000012.1 coordinate 55,451, forward strand.
GCTCCACGGCCCAGTCCCCGGCGGCGGGCGCGGGAGCGCCGGTCCGGTCGTGCTGCCGCTTCTTGCGCAGGCCCATGGGGTCCGCCTTTCGTCCTCGTCATGGCTGTCGTCGCCGCGTCGCGTCGCCGTCGCCGAGTGGGTGGCTTCGGTGCTTCGAAGCTACGGAGACGGGGGCGCGGCGACCATGAGGGCGGCTGGCGGATGAAGGGTGGGGAGAACCCCACTTCGCGCAGGGCGGGGACCCCGCAGAACTGTTTTGGTAAGCTAAGTATTGACGCTTTCTTGACCTATCCTTTGCCTAATGCCTGCAACGGCACGCGTGCCTGCACGGACACGCGTGCCGCGAAGAGAGGAACGGGCCCATCGGACACGCAGACACCTTGATCGCCATGGGCGGCGCCTTTCTCGCCGCCGCCGTCCTCGCGCGCCTCGGCGGGCGTATCGGACTCCCCACCATCCCCCTGTTCATCCTGGCCGGGATCCTCCTCGGCCCGCACACACCAGGCGTCGTGCTCGTCTCCGACCCGCACGAACTGGAGATGCTCTCCGCGCTCGGCCTGGTGCTGCTGCTCTTCTACCTCGGTCTCGAATTCCATCTGGACGATCTCAAGGCGGGCGGCCGCAAGATGGCCGTCGCCGGAGCGACGTACCTCGCGCTGAACGTCGGCGCCGGCCTCGGTTTCGGATTCGCCCTCGGCTGGGGCACCTCCGAAGCTCTGGTCCTCGCCGGGGTGCTCGGCATCTCCTCGTCCGCCATCGTCACCAAGGTCCTCGTGGACACCGGGCGGCTCGGCAACCCCGAGACGAAGCCGATCCTCGGCATCATCGTGGTCGAGGACATCTTCCTGGCGCTGTACCTGGCGGCCCTGCAACCCATCCTGTCCGGTGCGGACTCGCCGGCCGCGGCGGTCATGGACGGGGGCAAGGCGTTCGGGTTCCTGCTGCTGCTCGCCCTCGTGGCGCGCTTCGGCACGCGGATCGTCGGCAAGCTCTTCAATACCCGGGACGACGAGCTCCTCGTCATCTCCTTCCTCGGCGCGGCCGTCTTCGTCGCCGGGGTCTCGGAATGGTTCGGGGTCGCCGACGCGATCGGGGCGTTCATGGTCGGCCTGATGCTCGGGTCGACCGCGTCCGGCGAGCGCATCCTCAAACTGGTCCATCCCCTGCGGGACGCCTTCGGCGCCATCTTCTTCTTCGCGTTCGGGCTGTCCATCGACCCCGGTGACCTGCCGACCGTGATCTGGCCCGTACTCGGCGCTGTCGCTGTGACGCTCGTGATGAACGTGCTGGCGGGGCTCGGGGCGGCCCGGGTGTACGGGTTCGGGCCCGGGCCCGCCGCCAATATCTCTACGACGCTTCTGGCGCGGGGCGAGTTCGCTCTGATCCTGGCCACCATGGCCGCCGGGGCGGGACTCGACGAGCGGCTGTCCCCGTTCATCGCGGGGTATGTGCTGGTGCTCGCGGTTCTCGGGCCCCTCGCGGCGGGGCGCTCCGCTTGGCTGGCCCGTGTGTTGCCCGGGGGGCGGAAGACTGCGGCTGAGCCAGAGCTCGACCGCGTCGGAGCGGGGGTATGACCGGCCTCCCGCCGTAGGGGTCCGCGACAGCGGGGCCCGCTGGGGCTCTCGTCGTGGCTGGTCGTGCAGTTCTCCGCGCTCCTGAAGGCATGCGGCTTCGCCGCGCCTTCAGGAGCGGCGCAAGGATGGCGCACGAAGTGCGCATCTGAGGGGCGCGGGGAACTGCGCGACCAGCCACGACGTCGCCCGCGCACGGCAACGCGACAGGACACGGCAGACGCCCGGCCGGGCCTCACAGCGGAGCCGGAGGCCTACTGGTCCCGGCAGATCAGCAGCAGCGCCCTGTCGTCGTTCACGTCCTTGGCCACCGCCTCGATCAGATGCCAGGCGGCTCCGTGGAAGCCACCCTGGACGTAGCGGTCGGCCTCGCCCGTCAACCGGTCGATGCCCTCCGCGATGTCGCGCTCGGACGTCTCGACGAGGCCGTCGGTGAACAGCATCAGGACATCGCCGGGGCGCAACGTCCCCTTCGTCGCGTCGAACTCCGCCCCGTCGTAGACACCGAGAAGAGGGCCCTCCGCGGCCTTCTCCTCCCAGCGGCCCGTCCCGGCACTGAGCTGGAGCCCCGGTGGGTGACCTGCCGAGTAGAGCTCGTAGTCGCCCGACTCCAGGTCCAGGACCAGGTGGATGGAGGTGGCGAAACCCTCGTCCCAGTCCTGGCGGAGCAGATACCCGTTGGCCGCCGGCAGGAACGCGTGCGGAGGCAACGAGCCGAGCAGCCCGCTGAAGGCCCCGGCGAGCAGCAGGGCCCGCGACGCCGCGTCCATCCCCTTGCCCGACACGTCGGTGAGGACGACTTCCAGCGTGCGGCCGTTGTGCGTGCGGGCCGCGACCACGAAGTCGCCGGAGAACGACTGCCCGCCGGCCGGCCGCAGCGCCATCTCGCGGTGCCAGCCCGGCGGAAGCTTCGGCAGGCGGCTCTGCGTACGGATGCGTTCGCGCAGGTCGAAGAGCATGGTGCCGCCGCGCCGCCAGGGCACCCCGACCCGGCTGCGGAACTGCGCTATGAGCAGCCCGAAGAACCCGCAGGCGGCGACCGTGAGCACGGTGCCGGGCGTGACGCCCGCCGCGCGCTGCGAGTACGGGCCCAGCTGGACGGACTCCACGATCAGCGCCGCCGCGGCGGCCGCGTACAGGCCGAGCAGGCTCGCCGGACGCAGCACGAGGCCGCCGGCGACGATCGGCAGGACGAGAACGGTGGGCGTGCACCAGACGGGGTCGAGGATCGTGCAGAGGGTGATGAGGGGCACGGTGAGGAGCAGCCCGGCGAGGGCGATCCAGTCCGAGCCGTCGCCCCGGAAGTAGTCCACCCCGGATTTGCGCACGGCTGTGCGGACCCGGTGCACACGCATCTTCAACCGGGCCGGAAACGTCTCCGCCGCCGCGCGCTGCTCGCCCGCGCGCCGCTCTCTTCGTACGGCCATTGCTCGTGGACCTTATCCACCGGGCCCGGATCTGTGCACGGGTGGTCCCACTTGTCCCCCTTTTCGGGCACACCCGGGCACGGCGAGCCACTGCGGAAATTCGCTCGCTCATGTCCGGCTCGTCCTGGTAGGGATAGCCCATGACGACCGACTTACGGGTGCTGCGCGAGGACGAGTTCGAGGGTTGGTACGGCCGGCTCGAGCTGGCTTTCGGCGGAGTGGCCGAGTCGCCGCAGGAGCGCCGGCTGTGGGACGACCTGACGGAGCTCGACCGCTCGGTCGGGGTGTGGGACGGCGCGGAGTGCGTGGGCACGGCGGGCGCGTACACGTTCCGGGTCGCGGTGCCGGGCGGCGCGTTCGTGGCCGCGGCGGGCGTGACGATGGTGAGCGTCGCCGCGACGCACCGCAGGCGCGGCATCCTCACGTCGATGATGCGCCGCCAGCTCGACGACGTACGGGCCTGGGGTGAGCCCCTCGCCGTCCTCACCGCGTCCGAGCCCGCGATCTACGGCCGGTTCGGCTACGGCGCGGGCACCCGGCAGGCGTCGCTGACCATCGACTCCACCCGCGTCCGGATCCAGGCCCCCGCCGGGGCCGACGACGTGACGCTGCGGTTCGTCGACGCCGCCGGGGCGGCCGAGCGGTGCGAGGCGGTGTACCTGCGCACGATCGGCACACGGCCCGGCATGCTCGCGCGGACGCCCGGCTGGGAGCGGTTGCCGCTGCTCGACGCGCCGGAGGAGCGCGGCGGGGCGTCACCGCTGCTGTGCGTCGTCGCCGAGCGGGGCGGGGAGACGGTCGGCTTCGCCCGGTTCCACAACAAGCCGGCGTCGGAGTGGGCGGGGCCGAAGGGCCGCATCCAGGCGCGGGACGTCATGGCGCTCGACCCGGCGGCGTACGCGGCGCTGTGGCGGTTCCTGTGCGACATCGACCTGACGGTCACGGTGGAGGCGCGCAACCGCCCCGTGGACGATCCGGTGCTCTCCCTCGTCTCCGACGTCCGGCGGTGCGAGGTACGGGTGCGGGACTCGATGCACGTACGTCTGGTGGATGTCGGGGCCGCCCTCGAAGCGCGTACGTATCTCACGCCCGTGGACGTGGTGCTCGATGTCGAGGACCGCTTCTGCCCCTGGAACAGCGGGCGGTGGCGGCTGTCCGGCGACGCGAAGGGCGCGTCCTGCGAGCGTACGGAGGAAGCCGCCGACCTCGCCCTGACCGTACGGGAGCTGGGCGCCGCCTACCTCGGTGACGTCTCGCTGGCCGAGCTGGCCGGGGCCGGACGGGTGCGGGAGCTGCGCGAGGGTGCGCTGGCGGAGGCGACGGTGGCGTTCGGGTCGCCGGTCGCGCCGTGGCTCCAGCACGGGTTCTAGATCCGGCTGGAACCGGCTGAACCCGGCTGGAACCGGCTAGATCCGGTTACGGTCCGGCTGGCAGGCCGGGCACCAGAAGAGGTTGCGGGCCGCCAGCTCCGCCGTGCGGATCTCGGTTCCGCACAGGTGACAGGGGTGCGGCGCGCGGCGGTAGACGTAGACCTCGCCGCCGTGGTCGTCGACGCGGGGCGGGCGGTTCATCGCCTCGGGCGTGTGCTCGGGGCGGACCGTGTCGATGCGGTTGAGGCGGACGCCCTCGCGCATCAGCATCTTCAAGTCGTCCCAGATGGCGGTCAGTTGCGCCTGCGTGAGGTCCTTGCCCGGGGTGTACGGGTCGATGCCGTGGCGGAAGAGGACCTCGGCCCGGTAGACGTTGCCGACGCCCGCGATCACCTTCTGGTCCATCAGGAGCGCGGCGATCGTCGTACGGCTGCGGGAGATGCGCGCGTAGGCCCTGGCCGGGTCGGCGTCCGGGCGCAGCGGGTCGGGGCCCAGGCGGTCGTGTATCGCGTCCTTCTCGGCGTCCGTGATCAGGGCGCAGGCCGTGGGGCCTCGCAGGTCCGAGAAGGACGTCTCCGTGAGCAGGCGCAGTCGGACGGTGTCCGTGGGCGGCGGGGCCGGGGTGTCGCCGAGGGTGTACTTGCCGAAGAGGCCCAGGTGGATGTGGACCCAGGGGGCGCCGTCGAACCCCTCGCCGAACTGGAGGAAGAGGTGTTTGCCGTGGGCTTCCGTGCGGGTGAGTTCCTGGCCGGTCAGGAGTGCGGCCGCGTCGGAGAACTTGCCCTGCGGGCTGCTGACCTGCACGGTCTGGCCGACGAAGCGATCGGCGTGGTCCTGGGCCAGGCGGTGGATGGTGTGGCCCTCGGGCAAGACTGATCCTTTCAGGGACATGGGGGGTCCAGGACTCGGGACTCTGCCCCGGACCCCGCTCCTCGATCTCCCCCGGCCGACGCCGGGAGGTACCCCCGGAGGGGCTTAGTTGGGGTGGTGCGGCGGGATCGCCGGCAGCTCGCCCGTTTCCTCGTAGCGCGACAGCATGTCGATGCGGCGCTGGTGGCGCTCCTCGCCCGAGTACGGGGTGGAGAGGAAGATCTCGACGAACTTCGTCGCCTCGTCCTGGGTGTGCATCCGGCCGCCGACGGAGATCACGTTCGCGTTGTTGTGCTCGCGGCCGAGCGCGGCGGTCTGCTCGCTCCAGGCGAGCACCGCGCGGACGCCCTTGACCTTGTTCGCGGCGATCTGCTCACCGTTGCCCGAGCCGCCGATCACGACGCCGAGGGAGTCCGGGTCCGCCGCCGTCCGCTCCGCGGCGCGGAGGCAGAACGGGGGGTAGTCGTCCACCGCGTCGTAGATGTGGGGTCCACAGTCGACGGGCTCGTGGCCGTGGGCCGTGAGCCAGTCGACCAGGTGGTTCTTGAGTTCGTAGCCGGCATGATCCGAGCCGAGGTACACGCGCATGGGTCCGAGTGTGGCACGCCGGAGGGCGGGTAGCCGCGACCGGGGGCAGAACCATGGTCATACGGCAAAAATCCGGAGCCGGGTCTTCCGCTCGGCGCGCTTCTCGGTTTTGAATGCCAGGGCTCGCACCCCGAGAACCTAAGGATCCGTTCATGACTTCGCAGTCACCCCTTGCGACGGAAGACACATCACCCCCACGTCCCGAGGGGTCAGGTGGTGACGGCGGCCTGCAAGCCGGGCTGAAGAACCGCCATCTGTCGATGATCGCCATCGGTGGTGTGATCGGCGCCGGCCTCTTCGTCGGCTCCGGCTCCGGCATCGCGGCGGCCGGGCCCGCCATCCTCATCTCGTACGCCCTGGTCGGGGCCATGGTCGTACTGGTCATGCGCATGCTCGGCGAGATGGCCGCGGCACGGCCGACCTCGGGGTCCTTCTCCGCCTACGCCGACCAGGCGCTCGGGCGCTGGGCCGGGTTCTCCATCGGCTGGCTGTACTGGTTCTTCTGGGTCGTGGTGCTCGCCGTCGAGGCGACCGCCGGGGCCAAGATCCTGAACGGCTGGATACCGGGCGTGCCGCAATGGGGCTGGGCGCTCATCGTGATGCTGGTGCTCACCGCGGTGAACCTGGCGGCGGTCGGCAGCTACGGCGAGTTCGAGTTCTGGTTCGCGGGGATCAAGGTCGTCGCGATCGGCGCGTTCGTGATCGTCGGCCTGCTCGCCGTGTTCGGAGTGCTGCCCGGCTCCGACAACCCGGGCAACGGGTTCGGCCATCTGACCGACGCGGGCGGATTCTTCCCCGAGGGGCCCGGCGCCATCCTGACCGGCGTCCTCATGGTCGTCTTCTCCTTCATGGGCAGCGAGATCGTCACGCTCGCCGCCGGCGAGTCCGAGGACCCGCAGAAGGCCGTCACCCGCGCCACCAACTCCGTCATCTGGCGCATCGGCATCTTCTACCTCGGCTCGATCTTCGTCGTGCTGACCCTGCTGCCGTGGAACGACGGTTCGATCCTCAAGGACGGTAGTTACGTCGCCGCGCTCAACTCCATCGGCATCCCGCACGCCGGGCAGGTCATGGACGTCATCGTGCTCACCGCCGTCCTGTCCTGTCTGAACTCCGGGCTCTACACCGCCTCCCGCATGGCGTTCTCGCTCGGGCGGCGCGGGGACGCGCCGAAGGCGTTCGCGCGGACCACGTCGCGGGGTGTGCCGCGCGTCGCGATCCTCGGCTCGGTCGTCTTCGGGTTCCTCGCCGTCTGGTTCAACTACCAGTGGCCGGACACCGTCTTCGACTTCCTGCTCAACTCCTCCGGCGCCGTCGCCCTGTTCGTGTGGCTCGTCATCTGCTTCACGCAGCTGCGGATGCGCGGCATCATCCTGCGCGAGCAGCCCGAGAAGCTCGTCGTGAAGATGTGGCTGTTCCCGTATCTGACGTGGGCGACGATCGCGATGATCTCGTTCGTCCTCGTGTACATGCTGACGGACGACGCCGGGCGCGAGCAGGTGCTGCTGTCGTTGCTGGTGGCGGTCTTCGTGGTCGTGTTCTCCCTCGTACGGGAGAGGGTCCGGCCCCGCACCGGTAGATGAGATGAGGCGCGGGGTCGTCAGGCGCCGGAGGGGCCGAGCACGGTGAAGGTTCGCTTCACCCGCTCGTACACCTTTCGCGCCGGGCCCTGCTCCTGCGGGCGGTACCAGGTGCCGATCTGGTAGGACCGCGAGCCCTGTTCGAAGCCGAGGAGTTCGGCGTGCCAGCGCTCGCCCTCGAGGGTGAAGAGGTACTCCCAGACCACGGCGGGGCGGCCCCTGAACGTCGTCCGGTCCAGGCGGATCTTCTCGTAGTCCTGGCCCTGGTGGGCGCCCAGCTCCGCCTTCTTCCAGGTCGCGAGGAGGTCGTCCTTCGCGAGCGCCGACTGGGCGACGAGTTCCTGGGTGCCGTCCGGTGACGTGTAGTGCACCTCGGACGCCGTCTTCACCACCCGTTCCCACCCCTTCGGCGGCACCCACGCGTATCCGGCCTCGCGGCGCGAACCGGGCGGCAGCGACGGGGAGCCGCCCGGGGGGCGGGAGGTGCCCTCGACGGTGGGCGGCGGGGACGTCGCCGTCGCTCCCCCGCCGCCTCCGGCTTCTCCGCCGGACGAGTCGTCCCCCGGGAGCGTGAGCGCGAGGGCCGCGGCGACACCGGCGGCCAGGACGCCGACGAGGGCGATCAGGGGAGCGCGGCGGCGGGACGGCGGCCGGACGGGGGCGGGCGGCCCGAGGAGATCGTGGCCACCGCCGCCGGGTGGGGGCTTGGCGGGGCGGGTCCGGGCTTCGGAGGCGGGGGCGGGCCTGGTGTTGGGTCCGGTGTTCGGCCCGGTATCCGGCCCGGCGTCGAGCCTGGTTTCCGGCCCGGTGTCGGGCCTGGTGTCCGGCCCGGTATCCGGCCCAAAGGCGGGCCCAAAGGCGGGCCCAGCGTCCGGCCCGGCGTCCGGCCCGGCGTCGAGCCTGGTGTCCGGCCCGGTGTCGGGCCTGGTGTCCGGCCCGGTATCCGGCCCAAAGGCGGGCCCAAAGGCGGGCCCAGCGTCCGGCCCGGTGTCGAGCCCTGGTTCGGATGAGAACCCTGCTGTGGGCTCGGGCTCGGGCTCGGGCTCGGGCTCGGGCTCGGGCGCGGGCGCGGGCGCGGGCCCCGGCTCTCGCTCCCGTTCCCGTTCCGGCGAGGGCGCCTCCGCCGGTGCCGGTGTCCCCCCAATGGGGCGGCGCAGGCCGATGTCGAGAGTCCGGGTGCCGGAGGCTTCGGGTGCCGGTGCGGGCTGGGGTGGCGGTGCCGGGGTGAGCGCCTCCAGGATCGCGTCCAGGTCCGGGCGGTCCTCCGGTTCCTTCGCCAGCAGGGCCGTCAGAAGCGGCCCGAGGCGCCCCGCCCCGGCAGGGAGCTGCGGCTCCTCGTAGAGGACGGCGTGGAGCGTGGCCAGGGTCGTGTCACGGCTGAACGGAGAACGGCCGCCCAGCGCGGCGCACAGGGTCGTGCCCAGGGACCACAGGTCGGAGGGCGGTCCCTGCGGGCGGCCCGAGACCCGTTCGGGCGCCATGTAGTCGGGTGAGCCGACGAGCATGCCGACCATGGTCAGCGCCGTCGTGTCCTGGATCGCGGCGATGCCGAAGTCGGTGAGCATGACGCGGCGCCGCCCGGCCCGCTCCAGCATGACGTTGCCCGGTTTGATGTCCCGGTGCAGGACGCCGCCCGCGTGGACCGGGATCAGCGCCTCGGCCAGACCCCGGCCGATCTCCGCGACCGCGTCCACGCCGAGCGGGCCGTCCTCGACGAGCACCTGTTCCAGGGAGCGGCCGGCGACCAGCTCCATCACGATCCACAGGCGTTCGCCCTCGTCCACGACGTCGTAGACGCGCACCACGTTGGGGTGGTCGATACGGGCCGTCGCGCGCGCCTCGCGCAGGGTGCGCTCGCGGCGGGTGCGCGCGTCCTCCGGGTCGAGCCCGTCGATGCGCATCTCCTTCACCGCGACGGGCCGGTCGAGCATTTCGTCGACCGCCCGCCACACCCGCCCCATTCCGCCCTGGCCTATGTGTTCGTCCAGGCGGTAGCGCGCTGCCACCACCAGCCCCTGGACGCCTCCGCCCGCATTTCCTGGCAATCGACTGCACCCCCGAAACACGACACCCAGAATCGACACATCGCGCCGTCCCAGCATAGTGGGGAGAAATCTTGTGGTAACTCTTCAAGTACTGCGAATTCGGACGATCCGGGGGGACCGACATGAATACAGGGCGCCAGGCCAAAATAGCGGCGACACTGCTTACCGCGACGATCTCGACGGTGATGATCCTGCCTTTCACCGCGACCGCCGGTGAGACGCCGGGCAGCGACGAGGGCGGCAAGGTCATGGACGAGGCGCCCGCGGGCGTGAAACTGTCCACGGGTCTTTCCGAGAAGATCTCGGTCGACAATTCGACCAAGGAAACCAGTGATCTCGTCGCGAGCGTCAGCAATCAGGGGACCAAGGACAGCGGCAAGGTCAATCTCCTCGTCGTCGGTTTCGACGGAATGGCGATCAAGGAGGTCCCGGGCTGCACCGCGATCGGCACGGCCGATCTGCCGGAGGGCTCGAACAGCGGATTCACCTGCCCGGTCGACAATCTCGCGGCCGGGAAATCGAAGTCGTACAAAGTCGCCGCGACATTCGATCTCACGAAAACCGGGAAGATCTGTCTGCCGGTCGAGAGCGCGGACGGCAAGCAGAGGTTCTGGCAGCAGGGCCCCGTCCCGTTCGGCGCGACGAGCCCCTCGCCCAACGCGCCGGTCACTCCGCTGCTCCTCGGCACCGAGAACAAGCCCGCGTCCCCGGCCGGGGACCAGAGCGGCGGCGGCGAGGGCGACGGTGAGGAGGAGACGCTGCCGTCGACGGGCGCCGGGCGTGACGTACTGCCACTCGGCGCGGCGGGGGCGGCGCTGATCGCCGCCGGTGGGGCCGGACTGTGGTGGTCCTCGCGCAAGCCGACCGCCTGACTCCGCGAAGAACCGACGGAAAAGCCGACGGAGACGCCGACGGAGAAGCCGTCAGACAGCCGACGGAAAAGCTGACGGCCGTTGTCAGGTTATGCGTGGACAGTACGCGCCATGACGACAACGCGCCCCACCCCCGGCAGCGGCCGCACGCTCCGCCCCGGCGACCCCGGCTACGACGACGAACTCGCCGGGTTCCAGACAGGGTTCACCCAGCGGCCCGACGTGATTCACGCCGCGGCCGGACCCGACGACGTACTGGCCGCCGTCCGCCACGCGGCGGCCGAACGGCTCCCCGTCGGCGTCCAGGCGACGGGCCACGGCCTGCCCGGCGACGCCGACGGCGGGGTCCTCATCAGTACGCGCCGGATGGACGGGATCGCCGTGGACCCGGTGGCCCGCACCGTACGGGTCGGCGCCGGGGTCCGCTGGGGCGCCGTCGCCGAGGCGGCCGCCGCGCACGGACTCGCCCCGCTCAACGGATCGGCGCCGAGCGTCGGCGTCGTCGGCTACGTCCTCGGCGGCGGGCTCGGCATCCTCGGCCGGGAGTTCGGCTACACCGCCGATCACGTGCGCTCCGTCGACGTCGTGACCGCCGACGGCACCGCCCGGCACGTCACCGCCGACCACGATCCCGAGCTGTTCTGGGGCCTGCTCGGCGGCGGCGCCCAGCTCGGCGTGGTCACCGCGCTCGAGGTCGGGCTCGCCCCGGTCACCCGCCTCTACGGGGGCTTTCTCGCCCTCGACGGCCGGGCCTCCGACCCCGCGGATCTCCTTCGCGCGTACGCGGACTGGGCGGCGACCGTCCCGTCCGCCCTCACCTCCTCGCTCGCCGCGCTCGTCCACCCGGACCTGCCGCGGCTGCCGCCGCACCTGCGCGGGCGGTACTTGGTCTCGGTGCGGATCGCGTTCACCGGCACCGCCGAGGAGGGCGAGCGGCTCGTGGCGCCGCTGCGCGCCGCGCTCGGGCCCGCCGTCACGGACACGCTGCGCGAGATGCCGTACGGCGAGAGCCACACGATCCACAACGACCCGGCCTTCCCGCACGCGTACTACGGGGACAGTGTGCTGCTGAGCGAGCTGGACGTCTCCGCCGCCGCCGAGCTGCTCGCCCTGTGCGGGCCCGCCGCCGACGCGATGCACGTCGTCCAGCTCAACCACCTCGGCGGCGCCCTGGCCCGCCCCGCGCCGAACGCGGTGCCCTACCGGGACGCGGGCTGGCTGGTGCGGATCCTGTCGCCGCTGGACGGGTCCTCGAAGGAGGCGGCGCGGGACCGTCACGCCCGCGCCTTCGGCGCCGTCGCCCCGCACACGCTCGGGCGGTCGCTCAACTTCGCCTTCGGCGGCGGCGACCGTACGGACGGGCTGTACGACGCCGGAACGCGGAAGAGGCTCGCCGGTCTGAAGGCCGCGTACGACCCGGCGAACCTCTTCCGGAGGAACTACAACCTGAGCTGAGCCGACTGCCTACTTGCCGGCCAGCTTCCACGCCGTCGGCAGCGCGCCCATCGCCAGGGCCGCCTTCACCGCGTCGCCGATCAGGAACGGGGTGAGGCCCGCGGCGATCGCCGCCGTCGGGCTCATGCCGGTGGAGAGGGCCAGGTAGGGGACGCCGATGGCGTAGATGATCGCCTCGCCGAGCACCATCGTGCCGACCGTGCGCAGCGCCGAACGGTCGCCGCCGCGGCGGGCCAGGGCGCCGACGACGGTCGCCGCGAGCAGCATGCCGAGCACGTAGCCGAACGACGGCATCGAGGCGCCGGAGCCGCCCTCGGCGAACCACGGCACGCCGGCCATGCCCGCGAGCGCGTACAGGGCGATCGAGAGGAAGCCGCGGCGGGCGCCGAGCGCGGTGCCGACGAGGAGCGCGGCGAAGGTCTGCCCGGTGACCGGCACCGGCGAGCCCGGCACGGGGATCGCTATCTGCGCGGCGATGCCGGTGAGCGCGGCGCCGCCGACGACCAGGGCGATGTCCTTGGTGCGGGACGCGGGGAGGAGGTCGGCCAGGACCTTGCCCGGGCGGGCGACTGCTGCGGTGGAGGTGGCGGTGCTCATGGGGACTCCGCGTATCTGTGGGCGCCTTGCGGGCGAGCGGGCAGGGTGGGACTCCGTGACGCTATCCCAGGGCGGTCGAGCCGATCACGGTCACCGCTCGACAAAGGGTCGTGGCGCCGATTGGTGGGCTCTGTACAAAGAGCCGTACGTACACCTCGTACGGGGTGATGCTCGTCACTGACGACACGGGTAGTCACAGGCCGTTTTGCGGTGCGGGGCGCTCGGCGGGGAGACTGTAGGTTCCCGCCAATTCATCCGTGAGCACCGAGAGCCGGCCGATCACCTCATGCACGACCAAGTCACGTCCGACGCACCTCTCGGAGGATCGCCTGACGGATCTTCCGACGAACCCCTCTCCGGCGGGCTCAAGCAGCGCCATCTGACCATGCTCGGGCTCGGCGGTGTCATCGGCGCGGGGCTGTTCGTCGGGTCGGGGGCCGGGATCGCGGTCGCCGGGCCCGGGATCGTCGTCTCGTACCTGATCGCGGGCGCGCTCGCGATGTGCGTGATGCGGATGCTCGGCGAGATGTCGGCGGCGATGCCCGTGTCCGGCTCGTTCTCGGTGCACGCGGAGCGGGCGCTCGGGCGGTGGGCCGGGTTCAGCGCGGGCTGGCTGTACTGGTTCATGCTGGTGGTCGTGCTCGCCGTCGAGGCGACGGGCGCCGCGCAGATCGCCAACGGCTGGGTGCCGGCGGTGCCGCAGTGGGCGTGGGTGCTGCTGTTCATGGTGGTGTTCACGGCGACGAACCTGGCCGCGGTGAAGAACTTCGGCGAGTTCGAGTTCTGGTTCGCGACGCTCAAGGTCGTCGCGATCATCGCGTTCCTGGTCCTCGGCACGCTGGCGGTCTTCGGGCTGCTCCCCGGCACGGACGCGGTGGGCCTCTCCCATCTGACCGGTGACGGCGGGTTCCTGCCGCGCGGCTGGCAGGGCGTCGTCTCCGGGGTGCTCGCGGTCGTCTTCGCGTTCGGCGGTCTGGAGGTCGTCACGATCGCGGCGGCGGAGTCCGAGGACCCGGTGCGGTCGGTGGCGCGGGCGGTGCGCAGCGCGGTGTTCCGCATCCTGTTCTTCTACGTCGGCTCGATGCTGGTGATCGTGACGGTGCTGCCCTGGACGGCACAGAAGGCGGGCATCAGCCCGTACGTCACCGTCCTGGACTCCGTCGGGGTGCCGTCGGCGGGGCAGATCATGAACATCGTCGTCTTCGTGGCGCTGCTCTCGGCGCTGAACGCCAACCTCTACGGCTCCTCCCGGATGATCTTCTCGCTCGCCGAGCGCGACGAGGCGCCGAAGGGGCTGCTGAAGGTGGCGGGTGGCGTGCCGCGCCGGGCGGTCCTCGCGTCGGTGGCGTTCGGGTTCGTCTCCGTACTGCTCAATCTGGAGTGGCCGGACACGGTCTTCCTCTACATGCTCAACTCCGTCGGCGCCGTACTGCTGTTCGTGTGGGCGCTGATCGCCGCCTCGCAACTGCGGCTGCGGCGCCGCCTCGAGGCCGAGGCGCCCGAGCGGCTCGTGCTGAGGATGTGGGCGTTCCCGTGGCTGACCTGGGCGGCGCTCGCCGCGATGGCCGCGGTGTTCGGGCTGATGCTGACCGACGACACGGCGCGGCCTCAGCTGCTGTGGTCGACGGGGGCGACGGCCGTCGTCCTCGCGGTCGCGGGCGTGCGCGAGCTGCGGGCGCGGCGCGCCTGAGCGGTTGCCGCCAGGCCGTGGCCCCGAGGGGACACCGGCACGTCGACCGTGATGCGTGGTGGCCCACAGAGGCCATCGGGACACGTGTGCCTTGACGGCACATGAGCCGGCCGCAGAGCATCGGGCCCCACAGCTCGTGAACGTCACAGCTCGTGAATGTCCGCGTCGCTATGTGTGAGCTTCGTGTCCGTATAACGGAAACGTATTCCCACTGAGCGGTGCGTCCGCTCAGACTGTGGCCGTTTTATGTGGGCCTTATCAGGTCGACGCTCTCCCCGTCTCAGCTACTGAACAGGGCTAATCCATGTCTCGGACGTCCGCGCGGCCCCCCGCCGCCGAAGATACGGCCGCGTCCCGCGGCGCCCAGCCGGCCGACGCGTCGTCGCTCTCGCCCGGCCTCAAGCAGCGCCATCTTTCCATGATCGCGCTCGGTGGCGTGATCGGCGCCGGGCTCTTCGTCGGCTCCGGTACCGCCATCGCGGCGGCAGGACCGTCGATCATCCTCGCGTACGCGATATCCGGCGCCCTCGTCATGCTCGTGATGCGCATGCTGGGCGAGATGGCGGCGGCGTACCCGGCGTCGGGCTCGTTCTCCGTGCACTCCGAACGGGCGATCGGGCCGTGGGCCGGGTTCACCGCGGGCTGGGCGTTCTGGTTCCTGCTGTGCGTGGCCGTCGGCCTGGAGGGGATCGGCGCGGCGGGCATCGTGCACGGCTGGGTGCCGGGTGTGCCCGAGTGGGCCTGGGTCGCCCTGTTCATGCTGCTGTTCACCGGGACGAACCTGGCGGCGGTGAAGAACTTCGGCGAGTTCGAGTTCTGGTTCGCGACGCTCAAGGTCGGCGCGATCGTGCTCTTCCTCGTCATCGGCATCCTGGCCATGTGCGGCGCCCTGCCGGACGTCGACGCGCCCGGCATGTCCAACCTCACCGGCCACGGCGGCTTCATGCCGAACGGTACGGAGGGACTGATCGTCGGTCTGCTGGCCTCCGTGTTCGCGTACGGCGGTCTGGAGACCGTCACCATCGCCGCCGCCGAGTCCGAGCACCCCGTGCAGGGTGTCGCCAAGGCGGTCCGTACGGCGATGTGGCGGATCGCGCTGTTCTACGTCGGCTCGATGGCGGTCGTGGTGGTCCTCCTGCCGTGGACCGCGGAGGAGATCCCGACCAAGGGTCCGTACGTCGCGACCCTCGACCACCTGGGCATCCCGGGGGCGGGGCAGATCATGAACGTGGTCGTCCTCGTCGCGCTGCTCTCCGCCATGAACGCCAACATCTACGGTGCCTCGCGCATGGCCGGTTCGCTGGTCGCCCGCGGCATGGGCCCGAAGGCGATCGGCAAGGTCACCGGCGGGGTGCCGCGCGTCGCCGTCCTGCTCTCGGCCGCCTTCGGCTTCGTGTGCGTGCTGCTCAGCTACTGGCGCCCGGACGACGTCTTCGCCTGGCTGCTCAACACCATCGGCGCGATCATCCTCGTCGTCTGGTTCTTCATCGCGTTCTCGCAGCTGATCCTGCGGCGCAAGCTGGAGCGCGAGGCGCCCGAGAAGCTCGTCGTGAAGATGTGGGCGTACCCGTACCTGACGGTCGCGGCGCTCGTCGCGATGGTGGTCGTCTTCGTCCTGATGGCCCGCGAGCACGACACGCGCTTGCAGCTGTACTACACGGGCGGCCTGACGATCGTGCTGGCCGTCGTCGGCTACGTACGTCAGCGCGCGGCGGAGTCACGGGCGGCTGCCTGACCTGCTCCCCCGCTCATCCAGGACCCCCGGACCGATCGGCCCGGGGGTCCTTCGCGTGCGGACCGCGGCCCGGAGCCCCAGGTCCGAGGGCTGATCAACTCCGATCCACTCCTGCTGTTAGCCTGCACTTGCACATTAATTGCAATAAGCTCTGCACTGCAGCCCCTTCAGCCGGAGGACTCGGACGACATGGCGATCTACACGCTTCCTGAACTCCCGTACGACTACGCGGCGCTCGAACCGGTCATCAACCCGCAGATCATCGAGCTGCACCACGACAAGCACCACGCGGCGTACGTGAAGGGCGCGAACGACACCCTCGAACAGCTCGCGGAGGCGCGCGACAAGGAGACGTGGGGCGCCGTCAACGGCCTGGAGAAGAACCTGGCCTTCCACCTCTCCGGCCACATCCTGCACAGCATCTACTGGCACAACATGAACAGCCCCAAGGACGGTGGCGGCGGCGAGCCGCTCGCCGCGGACGGGGTCGGCGACCTCGCCGACGCGATCACCGAGTCCTTCGGCTCTTTCGCCAAGTTCAAGGCCCAGCTCACCAAGGCGTCGGCGACGACGCAGGGGTCCGGCTGGGGCGTCCTCGCCTACGAGCCCCTCAGCGGCCGCCTCATCGTCGAGCAGGTCTACGACCACCAGGGCAACGTCGGTCAGGGCTCGACCCCGATCCTCGTCTTCGACGCCTGGGAGCACGCCTTCTACCTGCAGTACAAGAACCAGAAGGTCGACTTCATCGAGGCCATGTGGCAGGTCGTCAACTGGCAGGACGTCGCCAAGCGGTACGCGGCCGCGAAGGAGCGCACGAACAGCTTGCTGCTCGCCCCCTGACGGGCGCGCCGCCCCATACGCCCCGCCTCGTGATCGTCTTCTCAGCCTTCACGCAGGGCGGCGGCCGAAAAGACAGCCCCCCGCGAGGACGTGACTCGCGGGGGGCTGTCGGTATGCGAGGTTCCGGTGGAATGTGTCGCACATGACCGTCGCCTCGAAGCACTGCCCCAACTGTGGAAACAGCATCCAGAAGTTCCGCACGCTCACCGCCGACGAGCTGACGTCGGTCGCCGCCACGGTGGGGCACGGGCGGGCCGACGCCTGGAACTACCGGCGCTGTTCGCACGAGGGCTGCCTGCGCGTGCAGCGGCACTTCAAGGCCGACGACGGTTTCAATCTGCCCGAGTCCTTCCGCTGACCCGGAGAGGTCCGATCCAGAGGGGTGAGACGCCGATGGCCCACAAGAAGAAGCTGCCGTGCGAGACCTGCGGAGGCGACGAGACGCACCACCCGCTGGACAAGGAGGAACAACGGAAGCTGGTGAAGGCCGCCGGGGTGAAGCACCCCCATGAGTTCTGGATGTGCGACGGCGACGACGGGGACTGCCAGAACCTGCGGACAGGCTTCAACAAGCGCCCCTTCGGCGGCGGCCCCCGCAAGCTCTAGAAACCGGACGGGACCGGTGACCGGACGGGTCCAGCAACCGGACAGGTCCGGTGACCGGGCGGGTCAGTCGAAGATCGGGCCCTGCGTCCTGGTCCGCTTGATCTCGTAGAAGCCCGGGACCGAGGCGACCAGCAGCGTGCCGTCCCACAGCTTGGCCGCCTCCTCGCCCTTGGGCGCGGGCGTGACGACGGGGCCGAAGAAGGCGATCTGGTCGCCGTCCGCGCCGGGGACCGCGATGACCGGGGTGCCGACGTCCTGGCCGACCAGGTCGATGCCCTCCTTGTGGGAAGCGCGCAGCTCCTCCTCGTACTTGGTGCCGTCCCAGTGGTCGAGGAGGGACGCGGGCAGGCCGGCGTCGTCGAGGGCGCCGGCGACGGCTTCCTTCGTCGGGCCCTGGCCCTGGTTGTGGATGCGGGTGCCGAGCGCCGTGTACAGGTCGCCGAGGACCTCCGCGCCGTGCTCCTGCTGAGCGGCGATGACGACGCGGACCGGGCCCCATGCCTGGGTGCGCATCATCTCCCGGTACTCCTCGGGGAGCTCCTCCAGGCGCGGCTCGTTCAGGACGGCGAGGCTCATCACGTGCCAGCGGACCTTGATGTCGCGGACCTTCTCGACCTCCAGGACCCAGCGCGACGTCATCCAGGCCCAGGGGCAGAGCGGGTCGAACCAGAAGTCGACGGGGGTCTTCTCGTCCACAGCTGACATTGCTCTCCTCGGAAATCACGAAGTCACCGGGTGGTCTCTGCCTGCGGCAACGCGGCCCCGGCCATGTGCATTCCCGGATGTCCGGCGCGGGAGCCGCGTGCGAGGATCGTAGGCGTTCGAACGGCCCCACAAGGGTCCGGACAGGCTTACAGGTCAGGCCACAGGTCAGGCCACAGGTCGGGCCGCCCATCAGGCCACAAGAGAAACGTCACGAAGGAGTGCCGCCGTGCCCGGAGAGAATCTGTCCCGCGACGAGGCCCGCGAGCGGGCGGGTCTGCTGTCCGTCGACGGGTACGAGGTCGCGCTCGACCTGCGCTCCGCGGTCGGTGAGGCCACCGGTGAAGGGCCGCGCACCTTCCGCTCCGTGACCACGATCCGGTTCCGCGCCAACGAGCCGGGCGCCGCCACCTTCGTCGACCTGATCGCCCCGTCCGTCACCGCCGTGTCCCTCAACGGCGAGGACCTCGACCCGGCCGCCGTGTTCGACGGCAACCGTATCCACCTGGAGAGCCTGGCCGAGGAGAACGAACTGGTCGTCGACGCCCAGTGCGCCTACTCCCGCACCGGCGAGGGCATGCACCGCTTCGTCGACCCGGAGGACGGCGAGGTCTACCTCTACACCCAGTACGAGCCCGCCGACGCCCGGCGCGTCTTCGCCAACTTCGAGCAGCCCGACCTCAAGGCCCCGTACCGCTTCAGCGCGCAGGCCCCCGAGGGCTGGACCGTCTGGTCGAACGGGACCGGCGAGCTGACCGACGGCGTCTGGCGGTTCGCCGAGACCAAGCCGGTCTCCACGTACATCACGGCTGTCGTGGCGGGCCCGTACCACTACGTGACCGACTCCTACGAGCGCACGCTCGACGACGGCTCGACCCTCGTCGTCCCGCTCGGCGCCATGTGCCGCAAGGGTCTCGCCCCCTACTTCGACGCCGACGACATCTTCCTCGTCACCAAGCAGGGCCTCGACTTCTTCCACGAGAACTTCGACTACCCGTACCCCTTCGGCAAGTACGACCAGGCGTTCGTGCCCGAGTACAACCTCGGCGCGATGGAGAACCCGGGCATGGTCACCTTCCGCGAGGAGTTCATCTTCCGCGGCAAGGTGACGCAGGCGTCGTACGAGCGCCGGGCCAACGTGATCCTGCACGAGATGGCCCACATGTGGTTCGGCGACCTCGTCACCATGCGGTGGTGGGACGACCTGTGGCTGAAGGAGTCCTTCGCCGACTTCATGGGCTCGTTCTCGATGGTCGAGGCGACCCGGTTCACCAACGGCTGGATCACCTTCGCCAACAACCGCAAGGCGTGGGCGTACCGCGCCGACCAGCTGCCGAGCACCCACCCGGTCACCGCGGACATCCGCGACCTGGAGGACGCGAAGCTCAACTTCGACGGCATCACCTACGCCAAGGGCGCGAGCGTCCTGAAGCAGCTCGTCGCCTACGTGGGCCGCGACGCGTTCCTCGAGGGCGCGCGCCGCTACTTCAAGCGCCACGCGTACGGGAACACGCGCCTGGGCGATCTGCTCTCGGTCCTGGAGGAGACGAGCGGGCGCGACATGACGTCGTGGGCGGGGTCGTGGCTCCAGACGGCCGGGGTCAACTCGCTCACGCCGCAGGCGATTCTGAACGGCGAGGGGCGGATCACCGAGCTGGCCGTGGTCCAGGAGGCCGCCGAGTCCCACCCCGAGCTGCGCCCGCACCGGGTCGCCGTCGGCCTGTACCGCCGCTCGCCCGACGGCGCTCTCGAGCGCTACGCGCGCGCCGAGGTCGACGTCGACGGGCCGCGCACCGTCGTCTCGGAGCTGGCCGGGGCCGACGCCCCCGAGCTGGTCCTCGTCAACGACGACGACCTCACGTACTGCAAGATCCGCTTCGACGAGACCTCCCTCGCCACGCTCCGCGAGCGGCTCGGCGACATCACCGACCCCCTGGCCCGCGCCCTGTGCTGGTCCGCGCTGTGGAACCTGACGCGCGACGCGCTCATGCCGGCCCGCGACTTCGTCGGCCTCGTCCTGCGGTTCGCCGGGCGCGAGTCGGACATCGGCGTGCTCCAGATGCTGCACGCCTGGGCCCGCTCGGCGCTCACCCACTACGCGGTGCCGGCGTGGCGCGAGGAGGGCGGCCGGCTGCTCGCCGAGGGCGCCCTGCGCGAGCTGCGCAACGCCGAGCCCGGCAGCCAGCACCAGCTGACCTGGGCCCGGTTCTTCACGTCGGTCGCGTCGAGCCCCGCCGATCTGCAGTTGCTGCAGGGTCTCCTCGCGGGCAGCGCGAAGATCGACGGTCTGGAGATCGACCAGGAGCTGCGCTGGTCGTTCCTGGACACGCTCGCCACGTACGGCGCCGCCGACGAGGCGATGCTCAACGCCGAACTGACCCGCGACGACACCGCGTCCGGCAAGCGCCACCAGGTGCGGTGCCTGGCCGCGCGCCCCTCGCAGGCGGTGAAGGCGCAGTCGTGGGCGCAGGTCGTCGAGTCCGACGTGCTGTCGAACGCGCTGGTGGAGGCGGTCATCGCCGGGTTCCAGCAGCCGTCCCAGCGTGAACTCACCGCGCCCTACGCGCAGAAGTACTTCGACGTCATCGAGCGCGTCTGGGAGAAGCGCTCGATCCAGATCGGCATGGACGTCGTACGCGGTCTGTTCCCGGCGCTCCAGGACACCCCGGAGACGCTTGAGCGGGCCGACGCCTGGCTCGCGGCGCACGAGGACGCGGCGCCCGCCCTCCGGCGTCTCGTCCTGGAGGCGCGGGACGACCTGGCGCGCGGGCTGCGCGGACAGGCGTGCGACGCGACAGCCGTGCAGCAGTAGGTACATGAGGGTTGCGAGCGCGGCGCCGGGTTGACGAATGCCCGGCGCCGCGCCGTTCGCCAGGTGTTACCGAATGCGGTGACGACTGCCCGTAACCCGTCTGCGGCCTGGCTCTTTCGGCACCTCGACGCCCGGACTTTAGGGCGAACTTGTCCGGTTTTGTCGACGGCTCTGTAACAGCGGTTAGCGGAGGCGCCCGGTCCGGGAAGGTCCGGGACATGAACCACGACACCACCCCCGCCACCCCCGCCACCCCCGCCACCCCTGCCGCCCCTGCCCCCCTCTCGCCCCGTCCCCTCGGCCACCTCGTCGACTCCCAGCGGCGCGTCATGAGCGCGGCGCAGCTCAGGGCCCACGGGGTCACCGCCGCCGCGGCGCAGGGGCAGTGCCGCCCCGGCGGGCCCTGGCAGCGGGTCCTGCCGGGCGTGTTCCTCCTCCACCCGGGACCGGCGACCGGCGAGGAACGGCTGCACGCGGTGCTCCTGTACGCGGGCCGCGCCCAAGAGAACCGCGCACAGCCGCACCGCACGGGCGGCGTACCGGCGCAGCCCCTCGCCGGTGACGCCCACGCCGGTGACGCCCGTGCCGGGACCGCCCTGCCGTACGCCGAGGCCATGGTCACCGGGCTCGCGGCGCTCGCCCTGCACGGGTTCGTGTCCGCTCCCCCGCTGCTCTCGCTCGACCACGTCGACGTCCTCGTACCGCGCACCCGCCGTCTGCGCTCCACCGACTTCGCCCGGCTGGTCCGCACAGCCGCGATGCCGGTACCCGTCCAGCTGACCGGGGTCCCGGTCGCGCCCGTACCGCGCGCCCTCGCGGACGCCATCGGGCAGCTCTCCGACGCGTCCGCCGTACGCCGCCTGCTGACGGAGGCGGTACGCGGCGGGCACTGCGAACCGGCGTCCGTCGTGAGGGAGTTGACGCAGGCCCGGCTGCTCACCCGGCCGCACGTCGTGGACGCCGTCGACTCGCTGCTCGCCGAGGGACGGGCCGTCGCCGAGGACCGGCTGTACCGCATGGTCGTCGGGTACGGGCTCCCCGACCCGCTGTGGAACGTGGACCTGCGCCTGCCCGGCGGCCCGCACCTCGGCGGCGTCGACGCGTACTGGCCCGAGCACGCCGTCGCCGTGGAGCTGGACACCCGGGCGCCGCGCCAGGACGAGGACGCGCTGTGGAGCGAGTACGCCCGCAAGCGCGAGTACCTGGAGCGGCTCGGCATCACCGTCGTGCACCTGACGCCGCGCAAGCTGCGCGACGCGCTCGAGCAGCAGGCGGCCGTGGTCCGCACCGCGCTGATGGCGGCGGACGACCGGGACCCGGCGGCCTACGTCGTGGTGCTGCCCCGCTGAACCCCTACCCCTTCTTCAGGACCAGTTCCGTGTTGCGGTCGCCCGGGGTGCCGGAGAGGGTCGCGCGGGAGCCGGGGGCGTTGAAGGAGAGTTCGCGGTAGAGGGCGGCGAGGCCGGTCTGGCCGAGGTCGGTGAAGTCGGTGCGGTGCGGGGCGGCGGACTCGACGCAGGTGGTGAAGAGGGAGAGGGTGCCGTCGTGGTTGTCGGCGATCTCGATGACCCGGGCCAGCTGGGGGAAGTCCACGTGGGACGCGGTGGAGACCTCCCAGTAGCCGCCGGTGCCGTCGTCGCCGGGGTGCGGGGTGATGGCGTTCTTGTGGCTGTGCCCGTTGACCCAGGCGAGGACCGGGCGGTGGCGGCCGAGGACGGCGGCGAGCTCCTTGCCTCCGTGGCGCCGCTCGCCGGGGTGGCGCGGGTCCTCGCGGAGGTTGCGCATCGACCTGCTGGTGTGGTGCGAGAAGACGACGACGTGGTCACCGTTCTTCTCGGCGGCCGTCAACCGGGCGACCAGCCAGCGGAGTTGGCTCGTGCCGAGCGAGCCCTCGTAGTGGCCGCCGGGGTCGGTCGTGTCGAGGCTGATGCCGAGCACGTCGTCGGAGACGCGGAACGTGTAGTACTGGGTGACGGCGGCGAGATTGTCCTGCGTGTAGCCGTGGCCGACGGGCCCCGGGCCCGTGTGCGCCGGGTCGAGGTGCGCGGCCAGGTACTCGGCGGGGGTGAACGGGGCGCGGGCCTCGTCCGGGGTGACCCGGCGCATCGCGCGCGTGCTGCTCCGCAGGAGGTCGCGGAAGGCGGCGCCCTTGGGGTCGCCGCCGTGCTTGACGTTGTCCCAGATCGCCTTGGACGCCGATCCGGGCAGCTCCATCAGCTTGCGCCCGCCGACGGCGAACTCGGCGAAGAAGGAGTCGCCGGGCGCGTAGCAGCCGCCGGGCAGCGCGTCGTGGTTGCCGACCGTGGAGTACCAGGGGAGGTTCAGCCCCGGGCTGCGCAGTTCGGCGATGGCCGCCGCCAGGAAGCCCGGGATGCGCGGGAAGCCGTGGCGCTGCTTGTCGGAGTCGCGCTGGGCCGCGTCCGGCTGCCAGTAGAGCGGGACGCCGCTGTTCTGCACGCCCTCGTAGTGGCGCGGGTCGCCGCTGTTGGGCGTGATGCGGCCGCCGCTCATCGTCTTGAGGAACCAGTCGAGCTCGGTACGGGAGTTGTTGTCCGTGTTGTCGCCGGTCGTCATCACGAAGTGGAGCGGGGACGCGGTGACGGGCGCGCCGCGCAGCGCGTTGACCCGCTCGACGAGCGACACCGCGCCGGCGACCGAGAGCGCCTCCTGGGGGCGCCAGGCGCTGGCGGTCTGGGCGCGCAGGTACTCGTAGCGCAGCGGGTGCTGTACGTCGACCAGGTGCAGATCGGTGAATTGCACGAAGGCGGCGAGCGCGGTGCGCCGGGCCTCGCGCCCGGAGCGGGCGGGCGTCAGCTCGGAGCGGACGACGCGCTGCCACGCCGGTCCGTCGCCGAGGCGGCGGTAGCCGGACCCGGCCGCTCCGGTGGCGACGGAGGCGAGGGTCGTGCCGCGCGTGTACGGCAGGAGCGGGGCCGCGGGGGCGCGGCGGGAGGAGAGGGTGCGGGCGGGCGCGGGCCCCGCGGCGGCGGCCGGGCCGCCCGGCGCGAGGGCGTAGCCGAGTCCGGCGGTCAGCGTCGCCGCGCCGGTCGCGGCCAGGAGCGTACGGCGGTCGAGTGCGGCGGCTGCTTTGGTGACAGAGCGTAGGCGCGACATGGCGCGGTCTCCCCGGGTGCGAACGCGTCGACAGTGGCGTACTGGATCGTTGGCAGCGGGGGTGGCGTGCGCGTGAACGGGGACGCAACGCGCAGCGCAGATCACGGTACGTGGATCACCGTGCGCGGCCGGGGCCCCGGGTTGTCATGCGCGGGGAGGAACTCACCCACCGCACCGTCACCCTGAGTTCACTTCTCAGGGAAGCAGGTGCCCCGACGGCGGGCGCTCGCGCCACAGCCGCAGGCCCACGTCGACGAGTTCGACGCGCGGCAGGCCGTCCACGGCGGCGAGGTCGTGCCAGGCGGCCATGTCGGTGGAGCCGTTCTCCTCGTGGCGCAGGGTGCCGCCGGTGACGGTGGCCTCGTAGACGAGGCGCAGGCCGTGGAAGTCGGCGACCGTGCCGAGCTTGCGGGGGTAGCGGCGCAGGACGGTGTGGACACCGAGGAAGGTGACGGGGTCGACGGTGTAGCCGGTCTCCTCGTCGACCTCGCGGACGACCGTGTCGTAGGGGTCCTCGCCGTGGTCCATGCCGCCCCCCGGCAGGGTCCAGCGCTTGGTGCCGTCCCCGGCGACCCAGCGGGCGAGCAGGATCCGTCCGTCGCGTACGCACACGCCGTACGCCGCCACCCTCAGCTCTTTGTGCATCCCCCGACGCTAACGGAGAGTTCGAGCTCTCCACGGAGGGTTCGGAGGTGGGGAGAATTACGTCCGGTTAGCGGCCGGTTCATCCCTGATGGCGTATGGCGGAAGTACGCCATGGCCCCATCCCGCCTCGGGCAACTCTCCCCAAACTATGTGCACTTAGATAAAGCTGAGCGGTCATCCGGCACCGAATTCCGGAGCCTTACGAACAATCCAGCCATACGAACGATCTTCACGTACGACCCCCCTCGTTGTCCCACTTCACGTACAGGGATGCTGATGACCCCCGATCCCCAGCGCGCACCCATATCCGGTGCGAGACGCGCGGCCCGGCTCGCGGCCGCCGCAGGTCTGGTGGCCGCGCTCACCGCGGCCGGGCCGATACCCATGGCCTTCGCCGCCGACGCAGACACGGCAGGCACCACTCCGTCCGCCGACCCCGCCGTCAAGTCCGCCGGAGAGAAGCTCGGCGCGCACGACGCGCAGCTCCTCGCCAAGGCGAAGGCCGACGGCGAGAAGAACGTGACCCTCATGGTCGCGACCGCCCCGGGCGCCACCGAGCAGGTGGCCAAGGAGCTCGACGCGGTCAAGGGCGGTTCCGTGGGCCGCACCTACGACAAGCTCGGCTACGTCCGGGCGACCGTGCCGACGAGCCGCGCCGACGCCGCCATCAAGGCCGCCGCGAAGCTCTCCTCCGTGCACGGCATCGACCTGCGCCAGGAGATTCAGCTCGACGACCCGACCCCGGCGGCCGACACCGCCAAGGGCGCGTCGAAGTCCGCGGAGAAGGGCTCCGGCTCCTCGTACAGCGGCCCGGGGAAGAACACCCCGGCGAAGAACCCGTACAACCCGTCCTTCGAGACGGGCGCGGTCGACTTCGTGCAGGACAACCCGAAGGCCGACGGCCGCGGGGTCACCATCGGCATTCTCGACTCCGGCGTCGACCTCGGTCACCCGGCGCTGCAGAAGACCACGACCGGCGAGCGCAAGATCGTCGACTGGGTCACCTCGACCGACCCGATCGTCGACGCCGACGCCACCTGGCGCCCGATGGTCACCTCGGTGACCGGGCCGACGTTCACCGCGGGCGGCCGTACGTACAAGTCGGCCGCGGGCACCTTCGGCTTCAGCACCTTCGCCGAGTCCGCGACGACCGGCGGCGACGCCAAGGGCGACCTGAACCGGGACGGCGACACCACCGACAAGTGGGGCGTCCTCTACGACGCGAAGGCCGGCACCGTCACCGTCGACCTGAACGACAACGGCGACTTCACCGACGACACCCCGATGAAGCCGTACAAGGACGGCTACCAGATCGGGTACTTCGGCAAGGACGACCCGAAGACGGACGTCGTCGAGCGCGTGCCGTTCGTGGTGGAGATCCGCAAGGACGTCCCCATGGACCCGTACGGCGGTGACTGGGTCGGCCAGAAGCGCGACTTCGTCAACATCGGCGTCATCGAGTCCGAGCACGGCACGCACGTCGCGGGCATCACCGCGGCCAACTCGCTCTTCGGCAACAAGAACATGAACGGCGCCGCCCCCGGCGCCAAGATCGTCTCCTCGCGCGCCTGCACCTGGTCCGGCGGCTGCACCAACGTCGCGCTGACCGAGGGCATGATCGACCTCGTCGCCAACCGCGGCGTCGACATCGTCAACATGTCGATCGGCGGCCTGCCCGCGCTGAACGACGGCAACAACGCGCGCTCCTTGCTCTACACGCGCCTCATCGACACCTACGGCGTGCAGCTCGTGATCTCCGCGGGCAACTCGGGCCCCGGCGCCAACACCATCGGCGACCCCGGCCTCGCCGACAAGGTCATCTCGGTGGGCGCGTCCATCTCCAAGGAGACCTGGGCCGCCAACTACGGCTCCAAGGTCGAGAAGTCGTACGCGATGATGCCGTTCTCCTCGCGCGGCCCGCGTGAGGACGGCGGCTTCACCCCGACGATCACCGCGCCCGGCGCGTCGATCAACTCGACGCAGACCTGGCTGCCCGGCTCCCCGGCCGCCGAGGCGGGCTACTCGCTCCCGGCCGGCTACTCGATGCTCCAGGGCACCTCGATGGCCTCGCCGCAGGCTGCGGGCGCCTCGGCGCTGCTGCTCTCCGCCGCCGAGCAGAAGCACATCGCCCTGGACCCGGCGAAGCTGCGCACCGCGCTGACCTCGACCGCCAAGCACATCAAGGGCGAGCAGGCGTACGCCGAGGGCTCCGGCCTCATCGACATCGAGGACGCCTGGAGCGCCATCCGGCGCGGCGCGAGCGCCCACACGTACACCGTGCAGGCGCCCGTCGACACCGCGATCGACTACGCGCTGAAGACGCCGGGCTTCGGCACCGGCATCTACGACCGCGAGGGCGGCCTCAAGGCCGGGCAGAAGAAGACCTACGACGTGACCATCACGCGTACGTCGGGCTCGTCCAAGCCGGTGCTGCACACGCTGTCCCTGAAGAACAACTCGGGTGACACCTTCCGCGTCGTCGGCTCGCGCCTCGTCCCGCTGCCGCTGAACAAGGCCGTCACCGTCAAGGTGCAGGCCAAGCCGGGCTCCGCCGGGCTGCACAGCGCCATCCTGGAGGTGAACGACCCGCTGACCACCGGCGTCGACCAGCAGGTCCTGGCGACGGTCGTCGTCGCGAAGCCGCTGGCCAAGCCGTCGTACTCGTTCAGCGACACGGGCTCGGTGCAGCGCAACAGCACCAAGTCGTACTTCCTGACGGTCCCCGAGGGCGCCAAGGCGCTCCAGGTGCGGATGAGCGGCCTCAAGGCCACGAGCCAGACCCGCTTCATCTCCATCCACCCGTACGGTGTCCCGGTCGACGACACGTCCACGCCGAGCTGCTACCCGAACTACGAGAACCCGGCCAACACCTGCCGCCCGGACCTGCGTTCGTACGCGGACCCGCAGGCCGGTGTCTGGGAGATCGAGGTCGAGTCGCGCCGTACGTCGCCGCTGCTCGACAACCCGTACACCCTTGAGGCGTCGGTCCTCGGCGCCACCTTCGACCCGGCGGTGCAGACGCTGCCCGAGGCGAAGGTCGGTGCCCCGGCCGCCGTCGACTGGACGGTCACGAACGACTTCGCGGCCATCAAGGGCGGCAAGCTGGAGGGCGGTCCGCTCGGCTCGTCGAAGTCGGCGCGTCCGACCATCGCCGACGGTGCCACGCAGACCTCGACGGTCGAGGTGCCCGCGGGCGCCGAGAAGCTCGACGTCTCCATCGGCAACGTCTCCGACCAGGCCGCCGACCTCGACCTGACGGTCAAGAACGCGGCCGGCGACGTCGTCGCGACGTCCGCCGACGGTGACTCCGAGGAGTCCGTCAGCATCCCGAAGCCGGCCGCCGGCACGTACACGATCGAGGTCGCGGGCTACTCGGTGCCGTCCGGGTCGACCGCGTACGACTACGTCGACGTGTTCTACTCGCCGTCCCTCGGCACGGTGAAGGTCGACGACACCAAGACGGTGACCCTGGCCAGCGGCGCGTCCACGGACGTGGCCGCCGAGGTCACCGCCGCCGCCGCCGCGCCGGAGGGCCGCGAGTTCTTCGGCGAGGTGCGGCTGCTGAACGAGCGCGGGGTCGCCGCGGGCGTCGGCAGCGTGAAGATCGAGAAGGTCACCGAGTAAGCGGGCCGGTGGCTTGAGCGCGGGGGCGGACGCCAGTGGCGTCCGCCCCCGTCGCCGTGTCAGCCCGCCTGCGGGCCCGGGCAGGTCAGGCCCCGGGCCTCGGGGAGCGCCGCGAGGATGTCGTCGCGGGCGTCGCCCACGCCGGGGCCGGTCGCCCAATCCTGACGGCCTTGCCGGTCCTGCGGGTGCAGCGGGACGGCGATGAGCGTGTACGTGCCCGGCTTCAGGTCGGCGCGGGCCGACCCGTCCAGCGTGACGCTGACCGTCGGGTGCCGGGCCGCCGACCGCTCGGGCCGGTAGTAGCGCTTGGCCTCCAGGACCACCTCTACGTCGCCGTCGGCGCGCGGCGTCACGCTCTTCACGGTGCCTTCGAGCGACCAGCGCAGGCAGGCCAGGTGCAGGGCGCGCTGGTGCGCGCCGGATCCGTCCCCCGATTTCCCGGCCGCGCCGCTGTCGGAGCTGACGCCTTTGTCACTCGCGCCGCCCGGCGCCTGCACTCCGAGCCACACCATGCCGCCGAACACGGTGACGGCGCAGGCCGCGACCAGTCCGCCGAGCGCGATCCGCAACGGCCTGCGGCGGCGTACCGGCGCGGGCGCGGGTGCGGGTGCGCGTACGGGCTTCGGGGCCGGGGCCGGGCGGGCCGCCAGCGCGCCGCCGAGACCGTTGATCTGCTCGCGCAGGAGCGTGACGTCGGCCACGACCGCCGCGGCGTCCGGGTCGTCCGCGACGTCGCCGGGCAGCGGCTCACCGGTGATCGCGAGCATCAGGAGCCGGTCCTCGCGTGTGCTGTCCTCCACGTCACACCACCTCCTGTTCGTGCAGCCGCGCCCGCAGCAGGCGCACGGCCGTGTGCAGCCGGCTCTTGACGGTGCCCTCGGGCACGCCGAGCTCGGCCGCGATGTCCCGGACCGGCAGATCCGCGTAGAAGCGCAGCACGACCACCTGCCGCTGCTGGTCGGGCAGCTCGTCGAGGCCCTGGGCCACGGCGAGCGAGAGGGCCCGGGTGTCGGCCGTGTCCCCCGCGTCCTCCTGGCGCAGCGAGGCGAGCCGCTCCCCGAGCCGCTCCTGGCGGCGGCGCGCCCGGTGCCAGTCCATGGCGAGGTTGGAGGCGACGACCGCCGCCCAGGCCGAGACGTCGCGCGGGGCGTCCTGCCCCTTCGCCGCCCGTTCGAGCAGCCGCAGCCGAACCTGCTGCACCCCGTCCGGCAGGTCCGCGTACGGCACCCCGCCCAGTGACAGGACGGCCCGCACCCGGTCCTCGACCTTCGTGTCGAGCGGATCCGTCACGTCCGGTGACCGTCTCCATGGTTTTCCGCGCAGCAATGCCCCTCCCCTCCCCCACGTCCGCCCTACGACGCGGGGACGGGCCGAAACGTTCGCATGGATCTCGCACCGGTCCTGTGGCGAACCCCACGCGTCCCGTACCTCGGACAATCGATTGGACAAGGCGACCCTGGACAGACACATCATGGACGCACCCGCAGGCCGGATGGCCGCTCGCAAGCACGGAGGAACCCCTGTGAAGGTCGGAATCGTCGGAGCCACCGGTCAGGTCGGCACGGTCATGCGCAAGATCCTGGTCGAGCGCGCGTTCCCGGTCGACGAGCTGCGCCTGTTCGCCTCGGCGCGCAGCGCGGGCACGGTGCTCGACGGCGTGACCGTCGAGGACGCCTCGACGGCCGACTACACGGGCCTGGACATCGTCCTGTTCTCCGCGGGCGGCTCCACCTCCAAGGCGCTGGCCGAGAAGGTCGCCTCGCAGGGCGCCGTCGTGATCGACAACTCGTCGGCCTGGCGCAAGGACCCCGAGGTGCCGCTCGTCGTCTCGGAGGTGAACCCGCACGCGATCGCGGACCGCCCCAAGGGCATCATCGCCAACCCGAACTGCACGACGATGGCCGCGATGCCGGTCCTGCGTCCGCTGCACGACGAGGCGGGTCTCGAGGCGCTGATCGTCGCCACCTACCAGGCCGTCTCCGGTTCGGGCCTCGCGGGCGTGGCCGAGCTGCACGGGCAGGCGCAGAAGGTCGTCGCCGACGCCGACAAGCTCACGCACGACGGCGGGGCCGTCGACTTCCCCGAGCCGGACGTCTACAAGCGTCCCATCGCCTTCAACGTGCTGCCGCTCGCCGGCAACATCGTCGACGACGGCCTGAACGAGACGGACGAGGAGCAGAAGCTCCGCAACGAGTCCCGCAAGATCCTGGAGATCCCGGCCCTCAAGGTCTCCGGCACCTGCGTCCGCGTACCCGTCTTCTCCGGCCACTCGCTCCAGGTCAACGCCCGCTTCGCCCGCCCGATCACCGTCGAGCGCGCCACCGAGCTGCTGGCCGGCGCCCCCGGTGTCGAGCTGTCCGACATCCCGACGCCGCTCCAGGCCGCGGGCAAGGACGCCTCGTACGTGGGCCGCATCCGCGGCGACGAGACGGTCGACAACGGCCTGTCGCTGTTCATCTCCAACGACAACCTCCGCAAGGGCGCCGCGCTGAACGCGGTGCAGATCGCGGAGCTGGTGGCGCAGGAGCTGACTGCCGCCAAGTAGCCCGTTCCGTGGTGTTCTACGGCCGCCGCACCTCGAAGTGCAGGCAGCCGTACTCGACGGCCCGGACGTGCACCAGGGCCACGTCCGGGCCGGCGAACGCCTCGTCGAGCGCCGCGTCGAACCCGGCCGTCGCGTCGGCGGGGATCTCCAGGAGCCGCCCGCCCGCGATGCGCCCGCGCGCGTCGTAGCGGCGCAGGGTGCGCAGGGCGCCGGGCCGGTCGAAGGGGTAGCGGCCGGGGTCGGCCACGTAGCCCGCGCAGTCCCCGGCGTCCGGGTGCAGGAAGACCGGGCCCTGTTCGTCGTACGCGCCCGGGTCCGCGCCCGTCGCGGCGGCCCAGCGGCGCAGCGGCGCGTACGAGACGAGCGCGATGCGCTCCCCCTCGCGGATCGGCGTCAGGCAGCAGCGCAGCGGGGAGCCCGCGTCGTCGTCGGTGGCGGTGTACGGGCGGCAGGGGCGGCCCGCGTCGTCGGTGGTGCGGAGTTCTTCGAGCGCGGCTTCCCCGATGGGGCGCGCGGTGTACCTGGTCATGGGTGAAGACTGGTGCCGGTCGCGCGTGTCCACCGGCGGAAAACGGACATCGCGCTCGTACGCCCCCGCGTGGAAGGATGACCGGAAACGTCCCGACCGCAGAACGACACGTAACCGCACTAGGAGATGACCGCGTGCCTGGCACCAATCTGACCCGCGTAGAGGCGCAGCAGCGGGCGAAGCTGCTCACCGTTGACTCGTACGAGATCGATCTCGACCTCTCCGGCGCGCAGGAGGGCGGCACCTACCGTTCGGTGACCACCGTGCGCTTCGACAGCGCGGAGGCGGGCGCCGAGACGTTCATCGACCTGGTGGCGCCGACCGTGCACGAGGTGGTCCTCAACGGCCGCTCCCTCGACACCGCCGCCGTCTTCCAGGACTCGCGCATCGCGCTGGCCGGTCTGGAGCAGGGGGCGAACGAGCTGCGGGTCGTCGCCGACTGCGCCTACACGAACACCGGCGAGGGCCTGCACCGCTTCGTCGACCCGGTCGACGAGCAGGCGTACCTGTACACGCAGTTCGAGGTGCCGGACGCGCGGCGCGTGTTCGCGAGCTTCGAGCAGCCGGACCTGAAGGCCACGTTCCAGTTCACCGTGAAGGCGCCGAGCGGCTGGACGGTGATCTCGAACTCGCCGACGCCCGAGCCCAAGGACGACGTCTGGGTCTTCGAGCCGACGCCCCGCATGTCGACGTACGTGACGGCGCTCATCGTCGGCCCGTACCACTCGGTGCACTCCTCGTACGAGAACGCCGGGACCGGGCAGAGTGTGCCGCTCGGCATCTACTGCCGCCCCTCGCTCGCCGAGCACCTCGACTCGGACGCGATCTTCGAGGTGACGCGGCAGGGCTTCGACTGGTTCCAGGAGAAGTTCGACTACGCCTACCCGTTCGCCAAGTACGACCAGCTCTTCGTGCCGGAGTTCAACGCGGGCGCGATGGAGAACGCGGGCGCGGTCACCATCCGCGACCAGTACGTGTTCCGCTCGAAGGTGACGGACGCGGCGTACGAGGTGCGGGCCGCGACGATCCTGCACGAGCTGGCCCACATGTGGTTCGGCGACCTCGTCACCATGGAGTGGTGGAACGACCTGTGGCTGAACGAGTCGTTCGCCACCTACGCCGAGGCCGCCTGCCAGGCGTACGCGCCCGGCTCGAAGTGGCCGCACTCGTGGACGACGTTCGCCAACTCCATGAAGACGTGGGCCTACCGGCAGGACCAGCTGCCCTCCACGCACCCGATCATGGCCGAGATCAACGACCTCGACGACGTGCTCGTCAACTTCGACGGCATCACGTACGCCAAGGGCGCCTCCGTCCTCAAGCAGCTCGTCGCGTACGTCGGCGAGGACGAGTTCTTCCGGGGCGTGCAGGCGTACTTCAAGCGCCACGCCTTCAAGAACACCCGCCTGTCCGACCTCCTCGGCGCCCTGGAGGAGACCAGCGGCCGTGACCTGAAGTCCTGGTCGAAGGCGTGGCTGGAGACGGCCGGCATCAACGTCCTCCGTCCCGAGATCGCAACCGACGAGCAGGGTGTCATCACGTCCTTCGCGGTCCGCCAGGAGGCCCCGGCGCTGCCCGAGGGCGCGAAGGGCACCTCGACGCTGCGGCCGCACCGCATCGCCATCGGCCTGTACGACCTCGACGAGGCGAGCGGCAAGCTCGTGCGCGGTGAGCGCGTCGAACTCGACGTCACCGCGAGCGAGTCGACGTCCGTGTCCGAGCTGGTCGGCAAGCGCCGCCCGGCCGTGATCCTGCTCAACGACGACGACCTCTCCTACGCCAAGGTCCGCCTCGACGAGCAGTCCCTCGCCGTCGTCACCGAGCACCTCGGCGACTTCGAGTCCTCCCTGCCGCGCGCCCTGTGCTGGGCCTCCGCCTGGGACATGACCCGCGACGCGGAGCTGTCCACCAGCGCCTACCTCGACCTGGTCCTCTCCGGCATCGCCAAGGAGTCCGACATCGGCGTCGTGCAGTCCCTGCACCGCCAGGTCAAGCTCGCCATCGACCTGTACGCGGCCCCGGCCCACCGCGACACCCTCCTCGCCCGCTGGACAGAGGCGGCGCTGACCCATTTCCGTACGGCCGAGGCGGGCAGCGACCACCAGCTCGCGTGGGCGCGCGCGTTCGCGGCGACGGCCCGCACGCCGGAGCAGCTCGACGTCCTGGAAGGGTTGCTGGAAGGCACCCAGACCATCGAGGGCCTCGCCGTCGACACCGAGCTGCGGTGGGCGTTCGTGCAGCGGCTCGCGGCGGTCGGCCGGTTCGACGAGCCGGAGATCGCCAGCGAGTACGAGCGTGACCGCACCGCCGCCGGTGAGCGGCACGCGGCGACCGCGCGTGCGGCGCGGCCCACCCCCGAGGCGAAGGCGGAGGCGTGGGCCTCCGTCATCGACTCGGACAAGCTGCCCAACGCCGTGCAGGAAGCGGTCATCGGCGGTTTCGTCCAGACCGACCAGCGGGAGTTGCTCGCGCCGTACGCCGAGAAGTACTTCTCCGTGCTGCGTGAGGTCTGGGACGCCCGCTCCCACGAGATGGCCCAGCAGATCGCGATCGGGCTGTACCCGGCGGTCCAGGTGTCGGAGCCGACGCTGGCCCGGACGGACGAGTGGCTGGCGTCCGCGTCGCCCAGCGCGGCGCTGCGGCGGCTGGTCTCCGAGTCGCGGGCCGGCGTCGAGCGGGCGCTTCGCGCGCAGGCCGCGGACGCGTAGCGCTCCGCGTCCGCCGGGTCGTAGTCGTGCCGCGGCTACGACCCGGCGGGCCCCCTGAGGAGCCGTTCACCGTCTGCCCCGCCACGGTCCATCGCGGCCTGCGGGTCTCGTCGTGGCCGGTCGCGCAGTTCCCCGCGCCCCTGAGATGCGCACTTCGTGCGACATCTCAGGGGCGCGCCGTGGGCGAGGGAAGGCGCGGCGAGACGCGCGCTCGCCCGACCACGCCCCCGACCACGGCGCTCCGTGTGACACTCGCCCTATGGACGAAGGTGCGGACTCGGGGCGTGAATCACGCTGGGAGAAGGACGCGATGACGGTCGAGATCGGCTTCGCGCTGTTCACCGGCGCCCTGCTCGCGGGCCTCCTCTGCGCCCTGTTCGCCGCCCCCACCTGGATCTGGAACCTGGCACCGCACACAGAGCACCGCATCCGCGTGGCAGGCACCGTACTGGGTTGCGCCGCAGGCATCTGGCGGGCCGTAGCCGTACTGCTCCGCTTCGACCGAGCCCGCCGCCTGGGCCGCTAGACCCCGGGCCCACCTATCCGCCGAACCGTTCCCGCAGCGCCGCCCGCCCCGCACCCGTCAGCACCCCGTGCAGCCGCATCCGCGCCACACCCCCGTCAGGGAACGCGTCCAGCCGCACATGTGTGGCCACCGCCCGCTCCCCCAGCGGGAACCGGTGCAACGTGTCCGGCTGCAGCCGCGTACGCGGGATGATCTCGAACCACTCGCCGGACTCCCCGTCCCGCCCGCTCAACGCGACCCACCCCGCCGAATTGCCCTTCAAGTAAGCCGTGTCGATCTCGACCGCGCGGATCTCCCCCTGTGCGGCGAGCCGGAAGCGGACCCAGTCGTTGGTGCCGTGGACGCGGCGGCGCCGGTTCTCCCAGCCGTCGTCCATCTTGCGGGAGGTGCCGGGCAGGATGATCTGGGTCGGGGAGGAGTAGAAGCGGTCGGACGCGTCCTCGTACACACCCCCGTTGAGTACGGAGACCAGGTCGAACGTGCCGAGCAGGTCGAGCCACTCGGGGTCGGGTACGACCTCACCGTGCACGCGGAGGCGGGCTATGCCCCCGTCGGGGTGCTGGCAGACCCGCAGGTGCGTGAAGCGGCGCTCGCCGGTGACGGCGAAGGCGTTGGCGGCGTGGCCCCGTACCTGGCTCGGCGGAACCAGCTCCTCCCACTTCACGTCGTCGGCGAGCAGCTCCTCGGGGCCGGGCGCCCCCGGCACCGCCGCCGCCTGGATGCTGACGCGCTGCGGGTAGTTGCCGCGGAAGTGCGCCGTGTCGACGACGACGCCGCGGATCACGCCGGGCGCGCCGAGCCGCACGATCGCCCAGTCGTGGTCCTGCGGCGCCGGGAACGGCGAGCCGGCCGTGCCGCGACGCCGCCGCGTCTCCCAGCCGTCCATGATCTTGCCCTTGTGCCCGAAGTGCTCGGGGTCGAAGACGGCCCGCTCACGTATAAGGAGGTTCTCGCGCTGGGCGAAGAACTCGTCGTTGGCGGCGATGACCCCGGCGCCGAGCCGGCGGTCGGCGAGGTCGACGAGCTGGTCGAACCCGGTGGGGTCACCGAAGGTGCGGTAGTCGGCGTACGGGTCGCCGCCCGCGTAGGGGGCGGCGTCGTTGGCGTGCGGGTCCTCATGGGCGGGTGTCGTTGTCATGCGGGTACTGTCGCCCCGGCGGACCACTTAGGTCCATCGAATCTTTACGAGGTTGTCGTTCAGGTCAGCTGAACAATAGGTCCAACAACAGGCCGGGCCGCCGCATACCCGTAAGCACCGCTCACACCTGCAACGCCTCCAACACCCTCCGCACCGTCGCCCCCTCCTCCGCCCCCTTCCGCACCGCCGCCACCACATGCCGTACGGGCCGGTCGGCTCCCAGCGCGCACATCACCACGCCGTCCCGCCGCGCCGCCGCCATCCTCGGCACGAGAGCGACCCCCATCCCCGCCTCGACCATGGCGAGGATCGCCGTCCACCCGGCCGCGCTGTGCGCCTGCGCGGGCACGAACCCGGCGGCCTCGCACGCGGCGATGGTGATCTCGGACCAGGGCCCGGAGCCGCCGAAGATCCAGGGTTCGCCCGCGAGGTCGGCGAGGCGCGGGCCCGGCTCCGCCGCCAGCGGGTGGCCGACGGGCAGGGCGACATCCAGCGGGTCGGCGAGCAACGGCACCCGCGTGAACTTCGGGTCGCGGGCGGTCGGCGCGTGCGCGGCGAGCGAGAGCGCGAGGTCCACGTCGCCGGAGGCGAGCAGCTCGTACGCCTCCCCCGCCTCGGCCTCGCGGACGCGGACGGTGATCCCGGGGTGCGCCGCGCGCAGCGCCCGTACGGCGGGCACGACGAGGGCGGGCACGGCGGTGGAGAACGCGGCGACCCGCACCTCGCCCGCCTCCCCGTGCATGTACTGCTCCAACGCGGCGTCTGCGCGCTCCAGTTGGGCGAGGACGGCGTCCGCGTGCGCGAGGACGAGGTGGGCGGCGTCGGTGAGCCGGACCCGTCGCCCGTGGGCCTGGAGGAGGGGCACGCCGAGCTGCTTGGCGAGGTTGGTGAGCTGCTGCGAGACGGCGGACGGCGTCATCAGGAGCGCCTGCGCGGTGGCGGTGACGGTGCCGCGCTCCCGCAGCGTCCGCAGGATGACCAGCTTCTTGATGTCCCACCGGTCGGGCGCCTTCGTCGACACCCTCCGTGCAGGCTCCGGCTCGTACTCGCTCATGCGCCACAACGTAACCCGGCGGCGACTTACGCTGACGTCATGCGGCAGACGGTACGGACGGTGGAGCCGGTGGAACCGGTACGGATCCGGGCGGCCAGGCCCGAAGAGGCGGCCGAGCTGAGCGCGCTGGCCCTGCGCTCGAAGGCGCACTGGGGGTACGACGAGGCGTTCATGGCGGCGTGCGTCGACGAGCTGACGCTGCGGCCGGAGGAGGTCGAGGCGCGCAGGACCGTGGTGGCGCAGGCGCCGGACGGGCGGCTCCTCGGCCTGGCGACGCTCGAAGGGCAGCCGCCGCGCGGTGAGTTGGGCCTGATGTTCGTCGACCCGGACGCGATCGGCGGCGGCGTGGGGCGGCTCCTCTTCGGCCATGTGCGGGAGGCGGCCCGCGCCGCCGGTTTCGCCCGGTTCGGCTGGGCCGCGGACCCCAACGCGGTCCCGTTCTACGAGGCCATGGGCGGTCGCCGGGTCGGCACGGTCCCCTCCGGGTCGTTGCCGGGGCGGGTGCTGCCGCTGATGGAGGTGGGGCCCCTGTGACGGGGCCACTGTGACGGGCCGGGAACGCGGGCCGGGAACGCGGGCCGGAACGAGGAGTACCCGCTCGGGCGCTTCAGCCCTCCAGGTACGCCAGCACCGCAAGCACCCGCCGGTTGTCGCTCTCCCCCGGGAGCAGCCCGAGCTTCGTGAAGATGTTGCCGATGTGCTTGGCGACCGCCTTCTCGGTGACGAACAGCGCCTCCGCGACCCCCGCGTTCGAGCGCCCCTGCGCGAGCATCCCCAGGACCTCGCGCTCGCGCGCCGTCAGCGAGCCGAGCCTGCGGTCACGGACCTTGCGGGCGAACAGCTTCGAGACGACCTCGGGGTCCATCACCGTGCCGCCGCCCGCGACCTGCTCGATGGTGCGCAGGAACTCGGAGCCGTTCGTCACCCGGTCCTTCAGCACATAGCCGACCGCGCCCGCGCCATCGGCCAGCAACTCGTGCGCGTACAGGGGCTCCACGTACTGCGAGAGGAGCAGCACGGGGAGCCCC
Source organism: Streptomyces sp. NPDC016845 (assembly GCF_044332585.1). NCBI lineage: Bacteria > Bacillati > Actinomycetota > Actinomycetes > Kitasatosporales > Streptomycetaceae > Streptomyces > Streptomyces sp. NPDC016845. The sequence goes on from NZ_JBIRPI010000012.1 coordinate 93,122, forward strand.
GGAACCCGTGCGCGGGCGGCGAGGGCCGCGCGCAGGCCCTCGTCGCTGAAGCCGGGCGGCAGCCGTACGTCGACCACGGCCACGTCGGGCCGCTCCTCGACGAGGACCTTGTGCAGCTCGTCGCCGTTGTCGACGGCGGCGACGACCTCATGACCGTACGCACCGAGGAGCCGTACGAGACCGTCCCTCAGCAGGAAGTGGTCTTCGGCGACGACAACGCGCACGGCACCTCCATCGAGATCTGGGTCGGGCCGCCGAGCGGGCTGTTCACGGCGAGGACCCCGTCGAAGGTGGCGAGGCGGCGCTCGATGCCGGCCAGGCCGCTGCCCAGGGCCGGGTCGGCGCCGCCGCGCCCGTCGTCGGTGACGCTGACGCGCAGGGCGGCGCGGACGGTGTCGTAGCCGATGTCGATCCACAGCCGTTCGGCGTCGGCGTGCTTGGCGGCGTTCGTCACGGCCTCGGCGACGGCGAAGTACACGGCGGACTCGACGGGCGCGTCGGGCCGCCCGTCGAGATCGACCGTGACCTCCGCGTCCAACGGGCTGAGCAGCGCCAGCGACCGTACGGCGTCGGCCACCCCGCGGTCGGCGAGGACCGGCGGGTGGATGCCGCGCACGAGGTCGCGCAGCTCCTGGAGCGCGGCGACCGAGGAGGCACGGGCCTCCGCGAGCAGGGCGCGGACGGCCTCCGGGTCGTCGGCGAGCCGGTGCTCGGCGGCGTCGAGCGTCATGCCCATCGCGACGAGCCGGGCCTGCGCGCCGTCGTGCAGGTCCCGCTCGATGCGCCGCAGTTCGGCCGCGGAGGTGTCGACGGCGTCGGAGCGCGTCGCCGACAGGTGCGCGATGCGGGCGGCCATCAGCTCCTGCTCGCTCGGGGCGAGCGTGGCCCGTACGAAGCGGGCGTGCCGGTCGACGGCGCCGGGCGCGAGGTACAGGCCTGCCCTGGCGACGGCGAGGCCGAGCAGGCCCGCGAGGACGCCGGTCGGCAGGTTCCGGACCGGGACGAACATGTACCAGAGGCCGCCCCATCCTGCGTCCCGCGACAGGTCCGGGCCGAACACGGCGAGGAACAGGCCCCACGCCCCGTACAGCACGAGGGCACCGGGAACACAGGCGATGAGGCCGCCGACGAAGGAGTACATCGTCGTCCACCGCCACTCACGGAACCGCTGCGCGTCCCCGAACAGCCACCGGTAACGGGCGAGGAGGTTCCGGCTCTCCTTCTCGCGCGTCGCCGGGGCGGGCGTCGCCTCCACCGTGATCCCCGACCACTCGGCGGCGAGCGCCCGTTCGCGGTCGACGAGGCGGCGCATCCCGGCGGCGGAGCTCGGCAGCAGCCCCGGGACCGGGGTCCACACGGCGAGGTGCACCATGGTCGACCAGTGCACCGCCACCACCGACAGCCACCACAGCCGCGCACTGCGCCGCACCGCCTCCACCTGCCGTCTGACGTCCCCCGCGCTCGCCATGTCGCCCAGCTCCCCTGCTCGTCCGGCTACCGCAACGAGTATGAGGCGAAGTCCGCGGGCAAGTCGGTGGACTTATCTCCCCTGTCTCCCACTTCCGCGCCCGGTTCCGTTCCGCCCTCCGCTCCCGCTTCCGCGGGCACGTCCCGCGCCGCCCACGCCGCGTATCCGTCGGGCCGTACGAGCAGCGCGGTGCGCCGGTCGCTCGCCCAGTGCGCGACGCGGACCCCGTCGCTCTTGTACGCGGTCCCCTCCGGCAGGATCAGCACGAACTGGCCCGCGCGCAACGCCTCGTAGAGCCGCGTACCGCCCGCGAGCGCCACGTCGGGCACCCTCCTGCCGACCAGCGGATGGGCGCCCTTCGGGGCTGGGTAGGCGACGCCGAGGCCGGTGATCTGGCCGGTCGCGCGGGCACGGGCGGGGCCGACCCGGCCCAGGACGCCGGTGACGGCGGCGCGCGCGGCGAGCGTCCAGGGCCGCTTCGCCATCGCCATCCGCACGATGCCGCCGCTGCTGCGCAGCACCGCCTTGCCGACGGGGTGGCGCTCGGCCTCGTACGTGTCCAGCAAGGCGTCCTGCGCCCGGCCGTTGACGACCGCCGCCAGCTTCCAGCCCAGGTTGGCGGCGTCCTGAAGGCCGACGTTCATGCCCTGGCCGCCCGCCGGGGTGTGGACGTGCGCGGCGTCGCCCGCGAGCAGGACGCGGCCCACGCGGTAGGCGGGCGCCTGCCGTTCGTCGCTGTGGAAGCGGGACATCCAGCGGGCGTCGTGCATGCCGAAGTCGCGGCCGAGGGCGAGCCGGGCGATCTCCTTGATCTCGTCGAGTTCGAGGGGTTCGCTGTCGGGCACGTTGCGCGCCCGGTGCCAGCCGATGACGCGGTGGTAGCCGTCGCCGAAGGGCGCGATGAAGGCGAAGGCGTCGCCGACCGCGTTCACCGTGAGCAGGTTCTCCGGCTGCTCCGCGAGGCGGACATCGGCGAGGACGACGGAACGGATCACGGACTTGCCGGGGAACGGCAGTCCCACGGCGCCCCGTACGACACTGCGCATGCCGTCGGTGCCGACGACGTACGCCGCGCTCATCTCCGCCCGCTTCCCGCCCTTCCCCCGCACCTGGAGCGTGACCCCGTCCGTGCCCTGGACCAGGCCGAGCACCTCGGTCTCGTACGCGAAGGCGACCCCGGCGTCGACGGCCCGCCGCTCCAGCGCCTTCTCGACCTCGTACTGCGGGATGACGAGGAGGTGCTTGAAGCGGGACTGCAGCCGGCCCAGGTCGATCGACAGGCTGCCGAAGAGGCGGAGCCGGTCGAGGGGCTGCCCCTTCTCCTCGATCCCGTCGGCCAGACCGCGCGCGTCGAGCTGCTCCAGGGTGCGGGCGTGCACGACGAAGGCGCGGGAGAGGTTGCTGATCTCGTGGCTGCGCCGCTCCACGACCGTCACGGGAACCCCGGCGGCGGCGAGATCCCCGGCGAGCAGCAGCCCCGTGGGGCCCGCGCCGACGACCAGGACGGAGCGGTCGTTCGTGGTGCCGTCGTTCGTGGTGCCCTCGTGCCCGGTGCCGTTCATGGTGGCCTCCTGCGAGTCTCCGGGTGGTGCCCGTAGCGGCCCGTCCATGGTGCTGCCTCCCTGCGGTAACCAGGAAGCCCTGTTCGCCCCGCAAACGCGTCGAGGGCACCCGTCACGCATGCGCGACGGGTGCCCTCGACGGGGAGACTCTGCGGGTCGGCCTTGCGGCTCAGCCCTGCTTCGGCTGCTTGCGCGACTTGTCGCCGAGCATCACGAGACCGGCGATCACCAGGAAGATGACGATCGGGGCGGCCACGTAGAGGCCGAGCGTGTCGAGCACGCTCAGGCCCGGGCCCGGGTCGTCGCCGTCGTCGCGCGTCAGGGCGAGCGCGGGGGACGACATGAGCAGCATCATCAGCGTCGTACCGGAGGCCAGGGCGCCGGCGCGCAGGGCGTTCTTCTTGTCCACGATGCCAACGTAGCGAACGCTCAAACGCCGCGCGCGTCCGGGGGGTCTGTAAGGGGCGTGTCCGTTCCCGCGAACACCTGGAGCAGCGCGTGCGCGCGCGGTGAGGCGGTCAGCTCCTCCAGGGTGACGGGGCGACCGGTGGCGTCGGCGACCGGCAGCCGCCAGTTGGGGTACTCGGCCCAGGTGCCGGGCAGGTTCTGCGGCCGCCGGTCGCCCACGAGGTCGGGCAGCCAGACGCCGACGAGCCGCGCCGGAGTGCGCAGCAGGAAACGGTGCACCGCCCGCACGGCCTCCTCCTCGTCGTCCTGACACCCGCGCGGCAGCAGCCCGAGCCGCGCGAACAGGGCGAGCCACTCCGCGATCTCCGCCGCCGCCTCGGCGGGCGTCGCCGTGGAGAGCGCGAGCTGCTCGCGCAGCCGTACGTCGTCGCCGGAGAGCCGGGCCGCCGTGGACGGCAGGTCGTGGGTGGTGGCCGTGGCCACGCAGTCGGTGCGCCACTCCTCGGCCGGGACCGGGCTGCCGTCGCCGACGGGCGGGTAGTTCCGCTCGAACCACAGCACCGACGTGCCGAGGACGCCGCCCTCGCGCAGCCGCTCCCGCACGCCCGGCTCGACCGTGCCCAGGTCCTCGCCGATGACGTACGTGCCCGAACGCGACGCCTCCAGGAGCAGCACCGCCAGCATCGCCTCGGCGTCGTAATGGATGTACGTCCCCTCGGTCGGCTCCTCGCCCTCGGGGATCCACCAGAGCCGGAACAGGCCCATCACATGGTCGATACGGACGGCTCCCGCATGCCGCATCAGGTGGCGCAGGAGGTCGCGGAAGGGCGCGTAGCCGGTCTCGGCGAGGCGGTCGGGGCGCCAGGGCGGCAGGCCCCAGTCCTGGCCGCGCGCGTTGAACGCGTCCGGCGGCGCCCCGACGCTCATCCCCTGCGCGAAGACGTCGCGCTGCGCCCACGCGTCGGCGCCGCCCGGGTGCACCCCGACCGCGAGGTCGTGCACGAGCCCGACCGGCATGCCCGCGTCACGGGCGGCCCGCTGCGCGGCGACCAGCTGCGTGTCGGTCAACCAGGCCAGCCAGCTGTGGAAGTCGACCCGGTCCATCAGCTCGCGCCGCACGTGCGCCGTCTCCGGGGACCGCGGGTCCTGGAGCGCGATCGGCCAGGTCCGCCGGTCGGGCCCGTGCACCTCGGCGAGCGCGCTGTACGTGGCATGGTCCTCCAGGGCCGTGCCCTGCTCCGCGAGGAAGTCCCAGTAGGCGGCGCGGCGTCCGGGCGTGAGCGGAACGGCGTGCACCGCTTCGAGCGCCTGCCGCTTCAGCGCCCAGACGGCGTCCCGGTCGATGAGCCCGCCCGCGTCGCGCAGCACGGCGTCACGCAGCGGGGCGGCCTCGCCCGCGTACGACGGGACGTACGCGTACTCCGGGATGTCCTCGATCCGCAGGTGCACGGGGTCGGGGAAACGGCGGGAGGACGGCCGGTACGGGGACGGGTCCGTGCCGCCCTCAGGACCGGCGGGAACCGCCGCGTGCAACGGGTTGACCTGCAGAAAACCGGTGCCGTGCGTACGCGCCGACCAGGACGCCAGATCGGCCAGGTCGGCGAGGTCGCCCATGCCCCAGGAACGGCTGGAGAGCAGGGAATAGAGCTGGACGAGCAGGCCGTGCGTCCGCTCGGGCGGGAGCGGGGCCTTGCGCGGGGCGGCGACGAGGTGGGCCGTCGCGGTGACGCCGGCCGGGGTCTCGACGGTCAGCGTGTGTACGCCGGGCGGGGGCTGTCGCTGGTCGGCGGCCTGGCCCTCGCCGCTCCGGAGGCGGTATGTCCAGCCGCCCGGCTCCGCTGCCGGTGACGCACCCGATGCCGTGGACGCCGTGCTCGATGTCAGGGTCAACCGCGTGCCGTCCGGCAGCCCTTTCAGCCATTCGGGCCGCTCCGGCCGCTCCGGCCCCTCGGATCCCTTCGGCTGCTCCGGCCCCTTCGGGCCCGCCTCGCTCGGGCGCCCCAGCCACCACACCACGGTCGGCGGGAGCAACCGCGCCGCCGTTTCCGCCTCCCGCGCGGCCAGCGCGCCCCGCACCGCGTCCGGGGTGCTCGCGTCCACGCCGAGCGCGGCGAGCGCGGCGGTGACCGCCTTGTCGGAGGCGCGGACGGTGGTGTCCGGCGCTGGGGAGTATGAGGTGGCGACGCCGTACAGCTCGGCGAGCCGGCCCAGGCTCATCCCGCGGCCAGGCCGCTCGAAGTGGGCTCGGAGGTCAGCGGGGCCGCGTCGGTGAGGGGCGGCTCGGAGGTCAGCGGCGCGTAGTCGGCGAAGGGCGGTTCGCTGGTCAGCGGGGGCTCGGCGGAGCAGGTGGTGGTGTCGGCGCCCACCGTGGTGGTGTCCGCCTGTTTGGAGAGAGCCGAGAGCAGAAGGTGTGCCGATGCGGCCACGAGGGCCTCCTTCGGTAGAGGGCTGCTGGATCCGAAGTCCTACCCAAAGGACACGACCGCAGACCTGTACGGGCGGACAACGTGTTGCTGCTCACATTGTGGGCGGCAAGAAGAAGTTGACCAGGAAGCGCGGAAAACCGGAAGAACTTCGCCCACTCGTCACCCACCCTGCCGAGCTATGTACTCAGTACATATACGCAGTACATAATGTGGCGCATGAGCACCCGTCACGTCCTGCTCGGTCTGCTCGTCGCCGGTCCGCGCCACGGCTACGACCTGAAGCGGCGCCACGACGAGCGGTTCCCGCAGGCCCGCCCCCTCGCCTACGCGCAGGTCTACACGACGCTGCAACGGCTCGTCCGCGACGGCCTCGTGGAGGTCGACGGCACCGACTCCGACGGCGGACCCGAACGCACGCTGTACCGCGCCACGGAGCGCGGCCGCGACGAACTCCTCGGCTGGGCCGGTGAGATCACGCCCCCCGCGCCGCACGTCGCCAACGAGATCTTCGCCAAGGTCGTCGTGTCGATCCTCGTCGCGGGGCGGGGCTCCGGCACCCGGCGCGCCGATCCCGCCGCTCATCTGCTGGCCCAGCGCGCCGCGCACATGGCGCGCATGCGGGAGCTGACCGCCGTGAAGAGCGCGCCCGGCGCAGACCTCACCACCGTCCTCTCCGCCGACTACGCCCTTGTCCACCTCGACGCCGACCTGCGCTGGATGACCACCACCGCGGCCCGGCTCGCCACCTTGACCGCGGAGGTCACCGGCACATGAGCACCACCTTGTCCCCCTTGCTGAGCGCCGAGGGGCTCACGAAGTCGTACGGCAGCACGCCCGCTCTGCGCGGCGCGAACGTCGAGGTACGCAGCGGCGAGATCCTCGCCGTCACGGGCGCCAGCGGCAGCGGCAAGTCGACGCTGCTGCACTGCCTGGCCGGCATCGTCCGCCCGGACGCGGGCGTGGTGACGTACGACGGGCGCGACCTCGGCCGGCTCGACGAGGAACGGCTGAGCGAGCTGCGCCGCACCGACTTCGGCATCGTCTTCCAGTTCGGGCAGCTCGTCCCGGAGCTGACGGCCCTGGACAACGTCGCCCTGCCGCTGCTCCTCGCCGGCCGCCCCCGCGCGGCGGCGCGCGGCGAGGCCGACGCCTGGCTGGAGCGGTTCGGGGTGCGCGGCCGGCGCGAGCTGCGGCCGGGCGAGATGAGCGGCGGCGAGGCCCAGCGGGTCGCCCTCGCGCGCGCCCTGGTCACCGAGCCGAAGGTCGTCTTCGCCGACGAGCCGACCGGCGCGCTCGACTCCCTCGCGACGGAGCAGGTCCTGACCTCCCTGGTCCACACCGCGCACGAGACGCACACGGCGGTGGTCCTCGTGACGCACGAGGCGCAGGTGGCGGCGTACGCGGACCGGGAGGTGAGCCTGCGCGACGGGGGTGTGCAGGACGCCTCCGGGGCGTACGGGATCCAGGTCCCGGGCGCTGTGGCGGGCGATGCCGCATCCGCGGAGGTGACGCGATGAGTGCGCCGCGTTCGTCGAGTTCAGCGAGTGCGCCGCGTTCGTCGAGTCCGGCGAGCCCGTCTGGCCCGGCGAGCCCGTCTAGTCCGTCCAGCCCGATGCGTTCGACGAGTCCGAGAAGCCCCATGCGTTCGACGCGTTCGAGACGTCTGCGCTCCGATATGCGTCTCGCCTGGCTGCTGACGCACGGCGCCGACCGGCTCGAACGGCGGCGGGCCGCGCTCACCGCGATCGGCGCGGCCGTGGCGACGGGGTTCGCGTCGGTTGCCGTCGCGCTGCTGAGCGTCCGGGGCCAGTACTCGTTCTCGTACGGCCACGGCTTGCTCGACCAGCCGGGCACCCGGCACGGGATCGTCGCCGGGCTGCTGCTTCTGCTGGTCCCCGTGCTCGGCTTCCTCGGGCAGTGCGCCCGGATCGGCGCGGTCCACCGCGACCGGCGGCTGGCGAACCTGCGGCTCGCGGGCGCCGGGCCGAAGCAGGTGCGGCGGATCGCGGCGCTCGAGGCGGGGCTCGCCTGCCTGGCGGGGACCCTGGCCGGGTTCGCCGGGTTCGCCGTGGCGCTGCCGGTCGTGGGCTGGACGCCGCCGGGTGTGGCCTGGCCGGTCCTCGTCGCCGTCGTCGTGCTGATCCCCGTGCTGGCCGCACTGGTGAGCGAGGTCGCACTGCACCGGGTCATCGCGTCGCCGCTCGGGCACGTCCGCCGGGAGCGGCCGCGGCACGGGCCCAGGCCGCTGACCGCGCTGTTCCTGCCCGCGCTCGTCGTCGTCCTCGGCGTCGGGGCGCTCATGAGCCGCGGTTCCCGGGCCGGTGTCGCGGGACTTCCGCTGTTCGTGCTCGGCGCGGTCGTGCTGACCGGCGCGGGCGCCGTCTGGGTGGCGGGCGCGTCGGCGCGGGCCATCGGCCGGCGCCTTGCCGACCGCACCGACGACCCCGCCGTGCTGCTCGCCGCGGCCCGCCTCCAGGAGGACCCGTGGGCGGCGGCCCGCAGCCACGCCGCGATCGTCCTTGTCTCGGTCGTCGGCGTCGCCCTGGTCGGAGTCCGCCAGGTCTTCCTGGCCGACCTGCGTGGCATCGAACGCCAAGGCCGTACCGCCGCGCCGATGGACTACTACACCTTCGGCCTCGACCTCACCGCGGCGGCCGTCCTGATCGCCCTGGTGATCAGCGTGGCGGCGGTCGCCGTGGGCACGGCCGAGTCGCTGTCCACGCGCCGCCGGGCGCTCGCCGCGCAGGTCGCCGCCGGGGTGCCGCGCCGGATCCTGACCCGGGCGCTGCTCCTGGAGACGGCGCTGCCGCTGGCGCCCGCGCTCGCCCTGGCCACGCTCGGGGGCACGGCCATCCACATCGCGTACGCCGACGTCGCAGGCCAGGCCGTCGCCTGGGCGCCGCCCCTCCTCGTCCCGCTCGCGGTCTACGCGGTCTGCCTCCTGGCGGCGGCGACGGCGCTGCCGCTGCTGCGCCGCTCGGTGCGACCGGGCCGGCTGCGGACGGCGTGAGCTTGGCTCACGCACGCGAGGAGGGCCGGGCGGCTACTTGGCCAGGTTCGTCGGCGGTATCGGGGAGGCGGCGAGGGACTGCGGCGAGGTGGCGGAGGCGTAGGCGGAGGGCGCCGCCATGCCCGCGGTCGGGTCGGCGACCGGCGCCTCGCCGTCCACCTGGACCGGGACGCCGCCGACGATCCGGATGCCCGCCTCGTCGAAGGCCCGCTTGATCCGCCAGCGCAGTTCGCGCTCGACGGTCAGGGACTTGCCGGGCATGGTCTTGGCGGTGACGCGGACCACCATCGAGTCGAGCAGCACGCTGTCCAGGCCGAGCACCTCGACGGGGCCCCACAGCATCTCGTTCCACGGCTCGGCCTTGCTCATCGCCTCGCCGGCCTCGGAGAGCACCGCCTTCACCCGGTCCAGCTCCTCGTCGGCGCGGACGGTGACGTCGACACCGGCGGTGGCCCAGCCCTGGGAGAGGTTGCCGATCCGCTTGACCTCGCCGTTGCGCACGTACCAGATCTCGCCCTGGTCGCCGCGCAGCTTGGTGACGCGCAGACCCACCTCGATCACCTCGCCGGAGGCGACGCCCGCGTCGATGCTGTCCCCGACGCCGTACTGGTCCTCCAGGATCATGAAGACGCCGGAGAGGAAGTCGGTGACCAGGTTGCGGGCGCCGAAGCCGATCGCGACGCCCGCGACACCGGCGGACGCGAGCAGCGGCGCCAGGTTGATCTCGAACGTGCCGAGGATCATCAGCGCCGCCGTACCCATGATCAGGAACGAGGCGACCGAACGCAGTACCGACCCGATCGCGTGCGAACGCTGCCGCCGCCGCTCCACATTCACGAGCAGCCCGCCGAGCGCGGTGCCGTCGACGGCCTGCGCGGTCCGGTTCATCCGGTCGATGAGCTTGGTGATGGTGCGGCGTATGACGACGCGCAGTACGCACGCGATGACCACGATGAGCAGCACGCGCAGACCGATGGCCAGCCAGGCGGACCAGTTCTGCTCGACCCAGCTGGCGGCCTGTCCGGCCTGTTCCTGGGCGTCCTTGAGGGTGGGTTGCGGGGAGTCGGACGCGGAGTCGCTCGCCCCCACGGCCGACAGGACGGACAAGATCACGGCAGGTACCTCCAGGTGTAGCCATATGCCCGCCGCTCGGGGGACGGCTCTGAGTCGGCTCGGCCTTGCGGACGGCTCTGGGACAGGAGCGGGCAGACCCACCACACTAACGGGGCATTGTGTGGGGATCGTTGTGATGTTCGAGGGAGAGACGGTGCTCACCTGGGGATGAAGGACGTGTGGTCGAAAACACTCCAAGGCCGTTACGTGGAGATGGTGGCGCCACGACCAGCCAGGAGGGGAGACTGGCTACGAGATCGTCCCGGCGCGAGCCACGCGCCGCCGGCGTACAAGGAGGCATCCGTGCCGCATGTCCTGGTCCTCAACGCGTCGTACGAGCCACTCGGCGTCGTACCGCTCCGCCGCGCGCTCGTACTCGTCCTCGAGAACAAGGCCACGTGCCTCGAGGAGTCCGGCGCCTTCATGCACAGCGCGACACGCACCGTCCCCGCTCCCAGCGTGGTCCGGCTCAAGCGGTTCGTCAGGGTCCCCTACCGGGGGCCCGTTCCTCTGACCCGGCGTGCACTGTTCGCCCGCGACGGCGGCCGGTGCATGTACTGCGGTGGCGTCGCAACCAGCGTCGACCACGTGATCCCGCGCTCCCGCGGGGGTCTGCACGCCTGGGACAACGTGGTGGCGTCGTGCCGCCGCTGCAACCACACCAAGGCCGACCGCCACCTCGTGGAGATCGGCTGGCGCCTGCGCCACAAACCGGCTCCGCCGTCGGGTCTGGCCTGGCGCATCATCGGGACCGGACATCGCGATCCGCGCTGGCTGCCGTACTTGCAGCCGTTCGGCGCGGACGAGGCCCTGGCCCGGATCGAAGGCGTGTCTGCCTGATCTTCGATCCGGGTCTTCGTGTATGCGGGGGTCTGGGGGGTGGGTGGGTCACAGAGTTCGTGGGGGGGGCGGCCGCTTGCCGCAAGGCAGGTCCGGCCGCCCCCTTCCGCTCGGCATGCCGTCAGCTTCGAATGGTCACAATGCCGGAGCAGTCAAGCTGATCGTCCAGTTTCACCTGGCCGGGTTCGACCTGGCCGGCGTGGACAACGGGTACAGAGTGGCTCACCGGGACGGACGGACCCGCGCGTTGCTCGCGTCCTGATCGACCGGCACGCCAAGCAGGCCGCCTGCTACTCCGTCCCGGTCGACGGTCACTACACGACCCGCACCGAGGTCGACCTGGGCCGTCCGCTCCCCTGCCCGAGCCCTACCCGACCCTCGACACCGCCCCGTTCGCGGGCTGAGGCCGGTCGGCGTCCGGTGCCGACACCCCGGATAACGAGTTGGCCCCCTCGCCTCCACCCCCTATTGACGCCCCCGTCACCTGAGACTTACGTTCCTCGCAGCCGATAGGAAACTTTCCTAACAATGGTGGCAGCGAGGAGACAGAGCGGCGATGGCGGCAACCCCCGGCGCCCCCGGAACCCCCGGAACCCCAAGCGTCCTGCGCGTCATGAACGACCGCGCCGCGCTCGACCTCCTCGTCGCCCACGGCCCGCTGACCCGCACCCGTATCGGCGAGCTGACCGGCCTCTCCAAGCCGACCACCTCGCAGATCCTCGGGCGGCTCGAAGCCGCCGGGCTCGTGCGCACCACCGGGAGCCAGAGCGGGCGCCCGGGGCCGAACGCCATGCTCTACGAGATCGATCCCGGCGCCGCCCACGTGGCCGCGCTCTCCGCCGACCCCACCGGCATCACCGCCGTCGTCGCCGACATCACCGGGGCCGAGCGCGGCCGGTGCCGCATCGAGGCCCACGCCGTCGCCGAGGACGTACGGCACCGGACCGCGCAGCTCGTCGCCGAAGCCGTCGACGGGGCTCTCGGCCGGGCGGGGCTCGGGCACGACGATCTCACCGCCACCGTCATCGGCACGCCGGGCGCGATCGACCCCGGCACCGGTCAGCTCCGTTACGCGCCCCACCTGCCGGGCTGGCACTCCCGCACCCTGCGCGCCGAACTCGCCGAAGTGCTCGGCACCCCCGTCTCCATCGAGAACGACGTCAACCTCGCCGCCCTCGCCGAGCAGTACGAAGGCGCCGCGCAGGACCATGACGACTTCGTCCTCGCCTACGTGGATGAGGGCGTCGGCGCCGCCATCGTCCTCGGCGGCGTCCTGCTGCGCGGTGCGACCGGCGGTGCCGGGGAGATCGGCTACATGCCGCTGCCCGGCGCCCCGCTGGCCCGTGGCGGTGACGCCGTCGCCGCCCGGACGGACGCGGGCGGCGGGTTCCAGAGCCTCGTCGCCGCCCCCGCCGTACGGCAACTCGCTCCGGATGCCGCCGATCTCGCCGCCGCGCTCGCCCAGGCGCCCGTCCTCGACGAGGTCGCCCGGCGGCTCGCCACCGGGCTCGCCGCCGTCGTCGCCGTGGTCGACCCCGAACTCGTCGTCCTGTCCGGGCAGGTCGCCAAGGCCGGCGGTGACGCCCTGCGCGAGCGCGTCGAGGCCGAGCTCACCGGACTCGCCCTGCCCCGCCCCCAGTTGCGCATCAGCGAACTCGACGGCGATCCCATCCTCACCGGCGCCCTGCGCACCGCCCTCACCCAGGCCCGCTCCACCGTCTTCGACACCAGTGACGCCTGACACCCCCTGACGGGCCCAGAGAACCGCCCCCTTTCGAAGAACAATCCCCGTACACGTAAAGGACGTTCGCCATGCCCCGATGGCGTATACCCCTGCGCGCTCCCGTCGTGCTCGCCGCGGCCGGACTGCTGCTCGCCGGTTGTGCCAACCCGAGTACCGGCAGCGCCGACGACGATCCGACGAAGCCGGTGACCATCAAGTTCTGGCACGGCTGGTCGGCGCCCGGCGAGGTCAAGGCGATCAACGACTCGATCGCCCGCTTCGAGAAGGCCCATCCGAACATCCACGTGCAGGCCACGGGCAACGTCTCCGACGCCACCGTCAACCAGGCGCTGCGCGCGGGTGGCGACGAAGCGCCCGACGTCGTGTCGTCCTTCACCACCAACAACGTCGGCCAGTACTGCGACTCCGGCATGTGGGTCGACCTCGACCCGTTCATGAAGAAGACCGGGCTCGACAAGGAGAAGGTCTTTCCGCAGTCCCTTCTCGACTACACGAGCTACAAAGGCAACCAGTGCGCGCTGCCATTGCTCGCCGACGCCTTCGGGATGTACTACAACAAGGACGCCTTCAAGGAGGCGGGCATCGCTCACCCGCCCAAGACGATGTCCCAGTTCATCGCCGACGCCGAAAAGCTCACGGCGAAGGACGGCAACTCGTACAAGCGCGTCGGGTTCATGCCCGACTTCCGGCTCTACCAGAACAGTCCCGACCGGCTGTTCGCCCAGTGGGGGCCCACGTACTTCGACAAGGACGGGAAGTCGCGGCTCTCGAAGGACCCGGCGACCTACGCGTTCTTCGACACCGCGAAGAAGCTGATGGACGCACAGGGCGGATACGACGCCCTTGAGCGGTTCCGGACCTCCTTCGGTGACGAGATGTCCAATCAGAACGCATTCCTCAGCGGGAAGCTCGCCATGCATCTCGACGGTGAATGGCGCGGGCTGATGCTCAACGAGGCCAAGGCGAAGTTCGACTGGGACGTCGCACCGTTGCCCGTTCCCGACGATCAGGCCGAGACGTACGGGCGCGGCTACCTGACCGGCACCGTCGCCGGTATCGCCCACAGCAGCAAGCATCAGAACGCCGCATGGGAGCTGGTCAAGTTCCTGACCGCCGACACCGATCAGGTCGTCGCGTTCGCCAACGCCATTCACAACGTGCCGTCCACCAAAGCTGCGCTCGCCTCGCCCGAACTCGACGCCGACCCCACGTTCCGTACGTTCCTCGACATCGCGAAGAACGAGTACAGCCAGGTGCTGCCTCCGTCGACCAATGGCGGGATGTACGTCGTCCAGCTTCAGGACTTCTCGTACACCGAGGAGGCGGGGAAGGTCCCGGATCTGAAGAAGGGGCTGCAACGCCTCGACAAGCTCATCGACGCCGACACCCTGCAGTCGCAGAACTGAGAATCAGGAACTCGCGCATGGCACTCACACTCTCCCGGCCCGCGCGCCGCAGACTGCGCACGCTGGGTTTCCTCTCGCCCTGGCTGATCGGGTTCAGCGCTTTCTTCGCGTACCCGCTCCTTGCCACCGTCTACTTCTCGTTCATGCACTACAACCAGATCAAGGCGCCCACCTTCGTGGGGCTGCGGAACTGGAAGTACGTGTTCCAGGACATGCCGCTGTTCGGGCCCGCCCTGTGGAACACGCTGTGGCTCGTCGTGATCATGGTGGCGCTGCGGGTCGTCTTCGGGCTCTCGCTCGGGCTGCTCGTCACGAAGATCAAGAGCGGCGTCGGGTTCTTCCGGACCGCGTTCTACCTGCCGTATCTGGCGCCGCCGGTGGCAGCGACCGTCGCCTTCGTCTTCCTGCTCAACCCCGCCACCGGGCCGGTGAACGAGGTCCTGAGCAAGATCGGCATCGAGGGGCCCAACTGGTTCAACGACGCCGCCTGGGCCAAGCCTTCCCTCGTCATGCTCTCGCTCTGGGGCATCGGCGACCTCATGGTCATCTTCATGGCCGCGCTCCTCGACGTACCGAAGGAGCAGTACGAGGCCGCGGAGCTGGACGGGGCGGGTGCCTGGAGCAAGTTCCGGTTCGTGACCTGGCCGTCGATCACGCCGATCGTGATGTTCGCCGTGGTCACCGGAGTCGTACAGACGATGCAGTACTACACGCAGGCGCTGGTCGCCGGGAAGATCGCGTCCGGTGTCTCCATCGGGCCCGGGTCCGTGATCCAGCCGGGCTACCCCGATCACTCGACCCTGACGGTCCCCCAGCTCGTCTACTCGATGGGCTTCCAGAACTTCAACACCGGCGCGGCGTGCGTGCTCTCGCTCGTCCTGTTCGTCATCGCGATGGCCGTGACCATGCTGCTCATGCGCAAGCGCTCGGGCCTGCTCTCGGCGGAGGACTGATCCCCATGACCACTACGACCCTGCGCCCGGCGGCCACCACCGCCGCCGCCACCTCCCCCGAGAGAGGCCCGGCCGGTGCCCGCGCCCGCCGCAAGCGCGTCCTGCACTGGATCGCCGTGCACAGCATCGCGGTCGCCGTCGCGCTGCTGTTCGTCCTGCCGTTCGTCTTCGTCTTCCTGACGTCCGTGATGAGCGACGACCAGGCGATGAGCGGCGAGCTGTGGCCCAGCTCCTGGCACTGGGAGAACTACAGGACCGTCTTCCTGACCGACGGGTTCCTCGACTGGTGGAGGAATTCGCTCCTCTACGCGGGCCTGGGCACGCTCCTCACCGTCTGCTCGGCGATACCCGTCGCCTACGCGCTCGCCAAGTTCCGCTTCCGCGGGCGGCGTACGGCGATGCTCCTCGTCATCTCGACGATGATGCTGCCGCCGCAGGTCATCGTCATCCCGATGTACCTGGTCTGGGCGCAGCAGTTCCACCTCTCCGGGACGCTGTGGCCGCTGATCATCCCGATGGCGTTCGGCGACGCGTACTCGATCTTCCTCCTCCGGCAGTTCCTGCTGACGATCCCGAAGGAGTACATCGAGTCGGCGAAGGTCGACGGCTGCGGTGAGCTGCGGACCCTGCTGAAGATCGTCGTGCCGATGGCCAAGCCGGGCATCGCCGCGATCGCGCTGTTCCAGTTCTTCTACTGCTGGAACGACTACTTCGGGCCGCAGATATACGCGGCCCAGAACCCGGCCTCCTGGACGCTGAGTTACGGGCTCGAATCGTTCAAGTCCGCGCACAGCGTCAACTGGAACCTGACGATGGCCGCGACGCTGCTCGTGATGGCGCCGGTCTGCATCGTCTTCTTCTTCGCACAGAAAGCCTTCGTCGAAGGCGTCACCCTCACCGGAGTCAAGGGCTGAGGACCGAGGACCGAGGATCAAGGATTAAGGACGGTATTCGCTCATGAAGCTCGCAGTGGTCGGCGGAGGTTCGACCTACACCCCCGAACTCATCGACGGTTTCGCGCGGCTGAGGGACACGCTGCCGGTCGAGGAGCTCGTGCTCGTCGACCCCGCCGCCGACCGCCTGGAACTGGTCGGCGGACTCGCCCGCCGCATCTTCGCCAAGCAGGGCCACCCGGGCGTCATACGTACCACGTCCGATGTGGACGCGGGCGTCGCCGACGCCGACGCCGTGCTGCTCCAGCTGCGCGTAGGCGGCCAGGCCGCGCGCGACCAGGACGAGACGTGGCCCCTGGAGTGCGGCTGCGTCGGCCAGGAGACGACCGGCGCCGGCGGCCTGGCGAAGGCGTTGCGGACCGTGCCCGTCGTGCTCGACATCGCCGAGCGTGTACGCCGCACCAACCCGAACGCCTGGATCATCGACTTCACCAACCCGGTCGGCATCGTCACGCGCGCGTTGCTCCAGGCCGGTCACAAGGCGGTCGGGCTGTGCAACGTGGCCATCGGCTTCCAGCGCAAGTTCGCCAAGCTGCTCGACGTGGCCCCGGGTGACGTGCACCTCGACCACGTCGGCCTCAACCACCTCACCTGGGAGCTGGGCGTCCGCCTCGGCGGCCCGGGCGGCGAGGACCTGCTGCCGCGCCTCATCGCCGAGCACGGCGACGCGATCGCCGAGGACCTGCACATGCCGCGCGCGATCGTCGACCGGCTCGGCGTCGTGCCCTCGTACTACCTGCGCTACTACTACCAGCACGACGCCGTCGTACGAGAGCTGCGCACCAAGCCGTCGCGCGCCGCGCAGGTCGCCGAGATGGAGCGCGAGCTGCTGGCCATGTACGGCGATCCGGCGCTCGACGAGAAGCCCGCGCTGCTCGCCAAGCGCGGCGGTGCCTTCTACAGCGAGGCCGCCGTGGATCTCGCCGCGTCCCTGCTCGGCGGCGGCGGCTCCGCGCACCAGGTCGTCAACACGTACAACAACGGCACCCTGCCGTTCCTCCCCGACGACGCCGTCATCGAGGTGCAGGCCGCCGTCGACGGCAAGGGCGCGCTGCCGCTGCCCGTGCCTCGCCTCGACCCGCTGTACGCGGGTCTCGTCGCCCATGTCACCGCCTACGAGGACCTCGCCCTGGACGCCGCCCTGCGCGGTGGCCGGGACCGTGTCTTCAAGGCGCTGCTCGCGCACCCGCTGATCGGCCAGATCGAGTACGCCGAGCACCTCACCGACCAGCTGATCGCGCACAACCGGGAGCATCTCGCGTGGGCATGACCGTCCTTGCCATCGACGCGGGGAACAGCAAGACCGACGTAGCGGTGGTCGCGGCCGACGGCAGTGTCGTCGCCCTGGCCCGCGGCGGCGGGTTCCAGCCGCCCGTCGTGGGCGTCGAGACGGCCGTGGACGTCCTCGCGGAGGCGGTCGGCCGGGCGTTCGCGCAGGCGGGCGTCGACTCCGTCGACCATGTCTCGGCCTGTCTCGCCAACGCCGATCTGCCGGTCGAGGAGGAAGGGCTCGCACGGGCGGTACGCGCGCGTGGCTGGTCCGGGTCCGCGAGCGTGGACGTACGCAACGACACCTTCGCCGTGCTGCGGGCCGGGCTCCTGGAGGACGCCGAGCCGCGCGGGGTCGCCGTCGTGTGCGGCGCCGGGATCAACTGCGTGGGCATGCTGCCCGACGGGCGTACCGCACGGTTCCCCGCGATCGGGAAGATGTCCGGGGACTGGGGCGGCGGCGGAGGGCTCGCCGACGAGGCGCTCTGGTACGCGGCGCGCGCCGAGGACGGGCGCGGCGAGCGTACGGCCCTGATGCGCACGCTCCCCGAGCACTTCGGGCTCTCCTCCATGTACGCGCTGATCGAGGCGTTGCATCTGGGGCGGTTGCCCGCGGCGCGGCGGCATGAGTGTGCGCCTGTGCTGTTCGCCACGGCGGCGGACGGGGATCCGGTGGCCCGGCGGCTCGTGGACAGGATGGCCGAGGAAGTGGTGGCCATGTCGACGGTTGCCCTGCGGCGGCTCGGCCTGCTGGAGGAGGCGGTTCCGGTGCTGCTCGGCGGGAGTGTGCTGGCCGCGCGCCATCCTCAGCTGGACTCCCGGATCGGGGAGTTGCTGGCGGCGCGGGCGCCGAAGGCGGTGGTTCGGGTGGTGTCCGAGCGGCCCGTTCTGGGGGCGGGATTGTTGGGGCTTGACGCGGTTGGGGCTCCGCCCGAGGTCCATACGAGGTTGCGCGGCGCTTTCGCCGGGTGAGGGTCGCGCCGTAGGGCCTGGGGGGCCGTCGCCGGGTGCGCCTTGCGTCGTGGCTGGTCGCGCAGTTCCCCGCGCCCCTGGGGCATGCGGCTTCGCCGCAGCCCCATGAAGCCGCGGTCCCATGGCATGGCGCACGTAGTGCGCATTTTGGGGGCGCGGGGAACTGCGCGACCAGCCACGACGAACCCGCGGGGCGAAACGTGCGCTCGGGAACCGAACACCTCCCCAGTTCGTGTTCAAGGGAGGGGCCGTAAAACAAGATCCAGGCAATGGCTGTGCGGATGTCCGGCGCGGCAGCGATACTTGCGGCCGACGTACGACTCCATGGGGGAGGGTCGAGTGACATACCCGCCGAACGGAAGCGCCGCGCCGCCGAGGCCGAGCGCGCCTCCGCAGCAGCAGCGCCCGCCGCAACCGCAGCCGCCGGGGCCGGTACCAGCCATGCCCGCACCCACCCCCGCGCCGGCGAGGCGTACCGCCTGGGCGGAAGGCGTCGACCGGCTGCGTTCGGCGGCCACCACCGAGCCGGGGCGGCTGCGGATCATCGGTGCGGTGCTCGCGCTGCTCGTCGTCGCGTTCGGGGCGACGACGGCGTGGCAGATGACGGACCGGTCGGCGGCGGCCGACGACGTGCTGCACTCCAGCCAGCCGCTGAGCGCGGACGCGGCCGACATCTACCGCTCGCTGGCGGACGCCAACACCGCCGCGTCCAGCGGGTTCCTGGCGGGGGGCCAGGAGCCCGCCGCCGTGCGCGACCGGTACGAGAAGAACATCCGTACCGCCGCGCAGAAACTCGTGACCGCCGCGGCCAGCACCGACCCGGGCACCGCCTCGGCCGAGACGATCAAGAAGCTCAACACGCTGCTGCCGCAGTACAAGGGCCTCATCGAGCGCGCCCGCGCCAACAACCGGCAGGGTTTCCCGCTGGGCGGCGCCTATCTGCGGTACGCGAACGAGAAGATGCAGACCGAGATGCTCCCCGAGGCGGAGAATCTCTACACGACCGAGAACCAGCGGCTGCGCGACGACTACGACGCGGCGACCCCGTACCCCTGGATCGCGATCACGCTCGGCGTGGTCGCGCTCGGCGTCCTGGTGTGGGCGCAGCGGCGCAACTACCGGCGCACGAACCGGGTGTTCAACCACGGGATGCTCGCCGCGACGGCCGCCTCCGTCGTCGTCCTGCTGTGGCTCGTCGTGGGGCACACGGTCGCGCGCAGCGGGCTCAACGCCTCGTACGACCACGGCGTACGGTCGTTGAACGTGCTGCACGACGCGTCCATCGCCTCCCTGAAGGCGCGCGGGAACGAGAACCTGACGCTGGTCAGCCGCGGTGCCGAGACGACGACCGTCAAGGGCGAGACCAAGGACAAGTACGACGTCGACTTCCAGAAGCAGATGGACGTGCTGGCGACGAAGCTGACGGCGGCGGACGGGCTGGCCGACGACGCTGCGGGACGTACGCCCGTCGGCGGGGCGAACGCAAGCATGAAGGAATGGCTCAAGCGCCACACGGACGCGCGCGAGCAGGACGACGCGGGTGACTACCAGGGCGCACTCGACAAGATCATCGGCTCGAAGCAGGACAAGCCGACGGGTGAGTGCTTCGATCTGGTGGACCAGAATCTCGACAAGGCGCTCGCGCACGAGCAGCGTCAGTTCAGCAGCGAGGCGGGCGGCGGCCGTGACGCGATGACGGGGCTGCCCGTCGGCGCGGCCCTGCTCGCGGTGCTCGCCGCGGTGGGCGCGGTGCTCGGCATCGGGCGCAGGCTGTCGGAGTACCGGTGAGAGGGGGTGCGGCGATGAGGGAACGAAGGCCACGAGGGCGACGACGGGAGCGATCCATCCGCGGGGTGAGTCTGCGCGGCTGGGGCGGCGTGGCGTCGATGGCGGTGGCCTGCGCCCTGACGGTGGTGTTCGCGCTGGTGCTCCCCCTGACGCAGCGCGGCGTCGGCGGTGGCGGCCACGGAGACGCGAGTACGGGGCTCGGGGCCGGTGGTGTCGCCGCCGGTGTCCAGGCCGCGGCCGACGACTGTGATCCGGACGTGCCGGGCAAGGAGCCGGAGCGCAGCGTGAGCCGTTCCGGCAGCGACAGCGGCGGCGCGGTGCGGGACATCGAGGACCGGGGCTACGTGTCGGTCGGCGTCGACCAGAACAGCTACCGGTGGGGCTACCGCGACCCGAACAGCACGGGCAGCTCCAGTGAGCTGGAGGGCTTCGACATCGATCTCGCGCACGAGATCGCCAAGGAGATCCTCGGCAGCCCCGACAAGATCCGTTTCAAGGCCATCCCGACGAACCAGCGCATCCCCGCGATCCAGCGCGGCGACGTCGACATGGTGGTCCGCACGATGACCATCAGCTGCGACCGCCTGAAGGACGTCGACTTCTCCACCGCGTACTTCCAGACCGGCCAGCAGGTGCTCGCCCCGAAGGCGTCGGAGATCGACGGGTTCGACGACACGCTCGGCGGCAAGCGGGTCTGCTCCGCGGCCGGTTCGACCGCCGAGACCGCGCTGAAGCAGGGCCTGGTGGAGAAGAAGATCCCCGACGACACGGACATCTCCACGACGGTGCCGAACCAGCTGGACTGCCTGGTGCGCCTCCAGCTCGGCGAGGTCGACGCGGTGGTCACCGACGGCGCCCTCGCGGCGAGCCAGGCCGCGCAGGACCCCACGGTGCAGCTGAAGGGCGAGCCGTTCACCGAGGAGTACTACGGCGTCGCCATGAAGAAAGGTTCGGACGACCTGGTTCGCCGGGTCAACGAGGTCCTGGAGGACTACCGCAAGCCGGGCGGCGGCTGGCAGAAGTCGTACGACCGCTGGCTGAAGACCGCGCTCGGCGCGTCGGAGGGACCGCCCGCGCCCAAGTACAAGTGACCGGCCCGGCACGCTGTCCGATGTGGGAACCGAAAGAAGCGAGAGGTGATCGATGGGCGTCGCGGGACCCCCTGGTCCGGTGATGGACCGGGACGAGGCGGACCGTGCCCTCGGCCGGCTCGGTGCCGAGCACGAGGCGATCGAGACGTCGCTGCTCGCGCTCCAGGACCACGCCGGGCGGCGCCTGCTCGAAGGCGCGCGGCTGACCGGGGCCACCCGGGAGCGCTGGGCCGCCGCCGAGCAGGCGATCACGCTGCTCTGGACGTACTTCGACGCGTACACGGGCGCGCTGCGCTCCGCGCGTGAGGTCCGCTCCCGGCGCAAGTGGCCGAACCGGGAGGACCTCACGCAGCTGACGGAGCTGCTGCGCGGCGAGGCCGTCACGGTCGCTCCGGGCGCGGGTGACGGCACGGGCGGCGCGCAGTCGATCACCGGTCCCGCGAAGCTGTCCGAGCACTTCACCCTGGCCGGGCTCGTGGAGCGGATGAACGAGCTGTACGCGTCGTCCCTCGACATGGTCGTCGCCGCCGACGCGGTGTGGTCGGCGCTGCCCGCCCGGATCGACCTGCTCGCCGCCGAACTGCACCGCACGCGCCGCCTCGCGCACTCCGTCGGCGTACGGCCCGGGGAGCATCCGTCCGGGGACGACCTGGAGCGGATCACCTCCGCGCTGACCCGGCTGCGCGAGGAAGTGGTCTCGGACCCGCTCACTTACTGGCAGAAGGCGCCCGGCAGCTCGGCCCCGGGCGGCGGGCGGCCGGACACGACGGCGTACGACCGGCAGGCGCGCGCCCTCGAAGAGGTACGGCGCGAGATCGAGGCCGTGCTCACGGTGCGGCAGGACGCCGAGGCCCGGCTCGGCCGGCTGCGGGACGTGCTCTCACGCGCGGACCGTACGCTCGCCGAGGCGAGATCGGCGCGCGGCGAGGTCCTCGCGAAGATCGCCGCGTCGGAGGTGCCCGCGGTGTCGGGGCCGCCGATCGCGTTGCAGGAGCAGTTGGCGCGCGCGGCGGACTACCGCAGACACGGCCAGTGGCACCGGCTCTCGCCGCTCCTCGAATCCCTGGAGACGAAGGCCGACGACGAACTGCTGCGCGCCCGCGAGTCGTTGACGGCGGTGACCGCGCCCCTGGCCGTCCGCGCCGAGTTGCGCGGGCGGCTCGACGCGTACAAGGCGAAGATGGCCCGGCTCGGGTTCGCGGAGGACCCGTTCCTCGTGGAGCGGTACGACGCGGCGCGCCGCATGCTGTGGAGCGCGCCCTGCGATCTGCGGGTGGCGGGTGAGGCGGTGCTGCGCTATCAGCGGGCGGCCGCCGAGGTGTTGTCGTCGGGCGGCCCCGAGCGGGCGGCGCCCAGCGACCGGAGGGGGGAGTCGTAGCCATGGCCGAAGGGCAGAAGTGCACGCGGCCCGGTTGTGCCGGGTCGTACGAGGACATGGGCGGGGAGCTGTACTGCGACACCTGCGGGCTGAAGCCGGAGGGCGCTCCGGCGCGGGTGCCGTCGCAGGGAACCGCGCAGGGAACGGCGCTGGGCTCGGCGGGGAGCGCGGCCGACCAAAGCTGTCAGCGGCCCGGCTGCACCGGCTCCTACGAGGACGTGGGCGGCGGCGAGCTGTACTGCGGCACGTGCGGGCTCGCCCCGGTCGTGTCGCCGACCGGCATGGTGGTGTCGCCCGCGACCGGGATCGCGGGGGGCGGTTCGCGGGGTTCGCAGAGTTCGTCGTCGAGTTCGCGGGCGTCGTCGCGCGCCTCGTCGCGGTCGTCGCAGTCGCGCCGGTCGGTGTCCGGGCGGCTGTCGCGTTCGCTGTCGGGGGCCTCGACGTCACGGTCGTCGCGGTCGGTGTCGGTGCGCAGTTCGGGCACGTCGGCGAGCGGTTCGGGCCGGGCGCGGCTCGGCGCGGGCCTCGTCCGGGTGCCGGACGTGCCGCGGCCCGACCCGCGCGTCATGGTGCAGGAGAACCCGGAGGTCCCCGAGCGGAAGCGATTCTGCTCGCGCTCGGACTGCGGCGCCCCGGTCGGCCGGGCGCGAGGTGGGCGGCCGGGCCGTACGGAGGGGTTCTGCACGAAGTGCGGGCACCCGTACTCGTTCGTGCCGAAGCTGGGCGCCGGTGATGTGGTGCACGGCCAGTACGAGGTCGTGGGCTGTCTCGCGCACGGCGGTCTCGGCTGGGTCTACCTCGCCATAGACCGGGCCGTCTCCGACCGCTGGGTCGTCCTGAAGGGCCTGCTCGACACGGGCGACCAGGACGCGATGGCGGCGGCCATATCGGAGCGCCGCTTCCTCGCGGAGATCGAGCACTCCAACATCGTCCGGATCTACAACTTCGTCGAACACCTCGACCAGCGCACCGGCTCCATGGACGGCTACATCGTCATGGAGTACGTCGGCGGCAAGTCGCTGAAGGAGATCGCCAACGAGCGGCGCACCCCGGACGGCAAGCGCGACCCGCTCGCGGTCGAGCAGGCGTGCGCGTACGGCATCGAGGCGCTCGAGGCGCTCGGCCATCTGCACAGCCGCAACCTGCTGTACTGCGACTTCAAGGTCGACAACGCGATACAGACCGAGGACCAGCTCAAGCTCATCGACATGGGCGCGGTCCGGCGGATGGACGACGACGAGTCCGCGATCTACGGCACGGTCGGCTACCAGGCGCCCGAGGTGGCGGAGGCCGGCCCGTCCGTCGCCTCCGACCTCTACACCGTCGCCCGTACGCTCGCGGTCCTGACCTTCGATTTCCAGGGCTACACGAACGTCTTCGTGGACTCCCTGCCCGACCCCGACAACATCGAGGTCTTCCGCCGCTACGAGTCCTTCTACCGGCTCCTCGTCCGCGCCACCGACCCGGACCCGGCCCGCCGGTTCGCCTCCGCGCAGGAGATGAGCGAGCAGCTGACGGGTGTGCTGCGCGAGGTCGTGGCGCTGCAGACGAACCGGCCGCGCCCCGCCCTGTCGACCCTGTTCGGGCCGGAAGTGAAGGTCACCGACACGGAGTTGTTCGGCCGCTTCGAGGGCGAGGTGTCGCGCCTGGGGGCGCGGGTCGTCCCCGTCCGCGTACGGCAGTCCGCGAACGGCGGCCAGACCGGGCACGGCGGCCAGGCCGGGCACGGCGGCCAGGCCATAAACGGTGGGCGAGCCGGAAACGGTGGGCAAGCCGGAAACGGTGGACCGCCCGGGAACGGCGGGCGAACCGGAAACGGCGGGCGAACCGGGAACGGCGAGCAACCCGGAAACAGCGGGCGAACCGGAAACGGCGAGCAACCCGGAAACAGCGGGCAGGTCGGAAACGGCGGGCAGCCCGCCAATGGGCGCCGGTCCGGTCGTGGGCGGCGGCAGGCCGCCGCGCTCGCCGCGCCGCCGCCCGTGCCGGCGCTGCCGCCGTCTCCGTCCGCGCTGGTCAAGCAGTTGCAGGCGCCGATGACGGCGCTCGCCCTGCCGGTGCCGCGGGTGGACCCGGGCGACCCGAACGCCGGGTTTCTCGCGGGCCTGATGGCGTCCGCGCCCGCCGAGCTGATCGCCGCCCTGCACGCCGCGCCGACCGGCTCCCTGGAGCTGCGCCTGCGCGAGCTCCGGGCCCGCCTGGAGATGGGCGAACTCGACTCCGCCGTACGGGGCCTCGCCGCCCTGGAGGCCGACCGTCCCGACGACTGGCGGGTGGTCTGGTACCGGGGCGTCGCGGCGCTCGCGACGGGCGACCACGAGAGCGCGGCCCTGTCGTTCGACGCGGTGTACGACGCGTTCCCCGGCGAGCCCGCGCCGAAGCTGGCGCTCGGCGTGTGCGCGGAGGTACTCGGGCAGCTGGACAACGCGGCGGAGTACTACCGCCTCGTGTGGTCCACCGACCCGAGCTACGTCAGCGCCGCGTTCGGCCTGGCGCGCGTACAGCTCGCGGCGGGCGACCGGAGCGGCGCGGTGCGCACCCTGGAGTCGGTCCCGGAGTCGTCGATCCACTACACGGCGGCCCGCGTCGCCTCGGTGCGGGCGCGTCTGCGGGGCCGGATGACCGAGGGGCTCCACGGGGACCCGCTGCTGAACGATCTGACCGCGGCCGCCGGACAGGTCGAGGCGCTCGACTCGTTCGGGCTCGACGCCGTGCGCCGTGAGCAGTTGTCCACCGAGGTCCTCGGCACGGCCCTGGACTGGGTACTCTCCGGTAGGCAGGGTTCCGGTCAGCCTCAGGGTTCCGGGCGCGCGGTGGTGCTCGGCAACGATCTGGACGAGCGCGGCCTGCGTCTCGGCCTGGAGCGCTCGTACCGGACACTGGCCAGGCTCGCTCAGCGTGGCGAGGAGAGGATCGAACTGGTGGAGCGGGCCAACCGCTACCGCCCCCGGACGTGGGTGTGAGTTGATGTCGCAGACGCACAAGGCGGCCGCCATGTCAGTGTGTCCCAGCTGCGAGGAGCCGCTCGACGAGGGCGACCGCTTCTGCGGCGCCTGCGGGTACGACCTGTCGTCGGTGCCATCGGCGCCGACGGGCTCCGGCGACCAGCCGACGCTGACCATGACCGCCCCGCAGACGGCCGAGGTGGACTGGCCCGACGTCCCCGAGCCGGGCAGTTCGGACACGCCCGCGCCGGTGCACGTGCCGGCCGAGATCCCCGGCATCGAGTCCGGCGGCACCGAACTGCCCGCCGCCGTGAAGCTGGACGACCCGGTGGACGCGGGCGGTGACTTCGAGCTGGCCGCGCCCGATCCGCGGACGGTGCCGCCCGAGGTCCTGGAGGCCACGACGCCGCCCGCCGGGACGAAGGTGTGCGTGGCGTGCCGCGCCGGGCAGGTCGACGCCGACGGCTACTGCGAGAACTGCGGGCACGCCCAGCCGCGTGAACGCGACCACATGGAGCAGGAGTTGGGGGCGGTCGCCGCCGTCAGCGACCGGGGCCTGCGCCACCATCGCAACGAGGACGCGTTCGCGGTCTCCTCGGCCGCGCTGCCCGACGGCTCCCCCGCGGTCGTCGCCGTCGTCTGCGACGGGGTGTCCTCCGCGACCCGGCCCGACGACGCCTCCCTCGCCGCGTCCCGCGCGGCCAACGAGGCGCTGCACGAGTCGCTGCCCCGCGGCACGCACCCGCAGCAGGCCATGCACGAGGCGATCGTCGCGGCGGCCGAGGCGGTCAACGCCCTGGCCGAGGAGCCGGAGACGGCCCGCGAGCACCAGCCGCACCAGAACGCCCCGGCCTGCACCTTCGTCGGCTCGATCATCACGCGCGAGCTGCTGATCGTCGGCTGGATCGGCGACTCACGCGCCTACTGGGTGCCCGACGACCGGACGGCGCCCGCCGCCCGGCTCACCGAGGACGACTCGTGGGCCGCGCAGATGGTCGCGGCGGGCCTGATGAACGAGGCGGAGGCGTACGCCGACGAGCGCGCCCACGCGATCACCGGCTGGCTCGGCGCGGACGCCTACGAACTGGAGCCGCACACCGCTTCCTTCAAGCCGGACCGGCCTGGTGTGGTGGTGGTGTGCACCGACGGGCTGTGGAACTACGCGGAGGGCGCTCAGGAGATGGCGCACGTGGTGCCGGTGGACGCGGCGCGGCGGCCGCTGCACTGCGCCCAGGTGCTCGTCGGGCACGCGCTCGACGGCGGGGGCCACGACAACGTAACAGTGGCGGTGCTGCCGTTCCCGGTTCCGGGACAAGGGGCAGGATCGGCCTAGACCGGGCGACACCGTCCGGTGGTTCCGTGCGAACGGTGCTTGTTTTCTAACGGTGGTTGGGTTCAGGGGGGACTTACCGTCATGGCGAACTTCTCGAAGTCGAACATCCCGCAGTTCTCGGTCGAGGTGTACCAGAACGAGTACCTGCCCGAGGGAGGCCGCGAGGTCAACGCGATCGTCACCGTGACGTCCACCGGCGGCGGCACCATCGGCACCGCCGCGGGCGCCCCGCACCTGTACAGCGCGGGTGACAGCCCGGACGCCGCGGTGGCGCTCATGGTGGACTGCTCCGGTTCCATGGACTATCCGCCGACGAAGATGCGCGGCGCCCGTGACGCCTCGGCCGCCGCGATCGACACCCTGCGGGACGGCGTGCACTTCGCGGTGATCGCGGGCACGCACGTCGCCAAGGAGGTCTACCCGGGCGCCGGGCGGCTCGCGGTCGCCGATCCCACCACCCGGGAACAGGCCAAGCAGGCGCTGCGCAGGCTCACCGCGGGCGGCGGCACCGCGATCGGCACCTGGCTGCGCCTGGCCGACCGTCTGCTGTCCTCCGCGGACGTCGTCATCCGCCACGGCATCCTGCTCACCGACGGGCGCAACGAGCACGAGTCGCCCGAGGACCTGCGCGCCACGCTCGACGCCTGCGCGGGCCGTTTCACCTGTGACGCGCGTGGCGTCGGCACGGACTGGGAGGTGAAAGAGGTCACAGGCGTCGCCTCGGCGCTGCTCGGCACCGCCGACATCGTCGCCGACCCCGCGCATCTCGCGTCCGACTTCACGCTGATGATGGAGACGGCGATGGGCAAGGAAGTGGCAGACGTCTCCCTGCGCCTGTGGACGCCGCTCGGCTCCGAGATCAAGTTCGTGAAGCAGGTGGCGCCCACGGTCGGCGACCTGACCGACCGCCGCACCGAGGCGGGCGTGCGCGCGGGCGACTACCCGACCGGCTCGTGGGGCGACGAGTCCCGCGACTACCACGTCTGCGTCCAGGTCCCCCAGGCCGAGGTCGGCCAGGAGATGCTCGCCGCCCGTGTCTCCCTCGTGATCCCGCAGCCGGACGGCCCGGCGCAGACCCTTTCGCAGGGCCTCGTCCGCGCCGTGTGGACGGACGACATGGCCGCCTCCACGTCGATCAACCCGCAGGTCGCGCACTACACCGGGCAGGCCGAACTGGCCCAGGTCATCCAGCAGGGCCTGGACGCGCGCAAGGCCGGAGACGCGGACGGGGCGACGGCGAAACTCGGCCGCGCCGTCCAGCTCGCGGCCCTGTCCGGCAACGCGGATACGGCGAAACTGCTTTCGAAGGTGGTGGACGTGGTCGACGCCGCGGAAGGTACTGTTCGATTGAAGGCGAAGGTCGCGGAAGCCGACGAGATGACTCTCGAGACCCGGTCCACCAAGACGGTTCGCGTGAAGAAGTAGCAGCTCAAACGCTCAAACGCGCGAACCGAGCAACAGCGCAGACTGAACGTACGGATACGAACGGATACGAGTACGTGCGAAGGAGAGGGGGAAGCGCCGACATGCCGACCTGCCCGAACGGACACCAGTCGGGTTCCGATGACTGGTGCGAGGTCTGCGGTCACCGCATGACCGGTGCCGTGCCCCCGCCCCCGCCGCCGCCACCGGCCGCCGGTTACGGATATCCCGGACCGTCCGTGCCGCAGGCGCCGGGGAGCGCGGGCGGTGCGCCCGAGCTGTGCCCGCAGTGCCGTACGCCGCGTGAGGGCGGCGCACCGTTCTGCGAGGAGTGCCGCTGGAACTTCCTCACGAACACGGCGACGTCGTACACCCCGGCGGCCCCGAACCCGCCACTGCCCACGCAGGGCGGACCTGGTGGGCCCGGCGGTCCTGGTGGGCCCGGTGGCCCTGGTGGCCCTGGTGGGCCGAACCCGGCGCTGCGCTTCCAGCAGCCGCCGCAGGGCCCGGACCCGTACGAGTACCAGGGCTCGCGCCCCTCGCAGATGAACCGGCCCGCCGAGCCGATCCCGCCGAGCCCGTTCGGGAACGAGCCCTCGGGTCCGTCCCCGTTCCCGCCGCCGCCGGGGCCGAACGGGACGGGGGGCGGTGTCCCCCAGGCGTTCCAGCAGCAGCCGCCGGCGCCCGCGCCGCAGCAGCAGCCGGGCCCGCCGCCCACGCCGCAGCAGCCTGGTCAGCCTGGTTTTCCGCAGTCCGGTCATCCGCAGTCCGGTCATCCGCAGTCCGGTCATCCGCAGTCCGGTCCGCCGCAGCCGTTCCCCGACTTCGGGCGGCCGCAGTCTCCGCAAGGTCCCCCGCAAGGGCCTCCGCAAGGCCCCCCGCAGGGACATCCGCAGGGTCCGCCGCCCGCGCGGCCGGGTCCGCCGGGCCCCGGTGGCACGAACGGTGACGACTGGGTGATCTCGCCCCCGTCGGCCGCGTCCGCGCCCGCTCCGGCTCAGTCGACGACGGCGCCGCCGTTCCAGCAGCAGCCGCCGCACGCATCGCAGGCACACCAGGCACCTCAGGCACCTCAGGCGCCCCAGGCACCTCAGCATGAGCAGCGGCCGCAGTACGCGGTGAGCTGGTCGGCGACGATCGGCCCGGACCGCGACTACTTCATGGCGATGATGCACCGCAGCGGCCCCGAGGCGTCGGGCCTGAACCTGCCCGCGTACTCGCCCGAGCAGCAGCGCCAGCTCACCGGCAACCAGGTCACGATCGGCCGCCGCCGCCACTCCACCGGCGACACCCCCGACATCGACCTGTCGGTGCCGCCGGAGGACCCGGGCGTCTCGCACTCGCACGCGGTGCTCGTGCAGCAGCCGGACGGCACGTGGGCGGTGGTCGACCAGAACTCGACGAACGGCACGACGGTCAACGGCGGCGAGGAACCGATCCAGCCCTTCGTCCCGGTACCGCTGCAGGACGGCGACCGGGTGCACGTAGGCGCCTGGACGACGATCACGATCCACCGGATCTAGCCAGCAGTTCTCACAGCACCCCTGAGGCAGCGGCGAAGCCACGCGCCTCAGGGGCGCTGTGCTGTGTCCGTCAGCGCCTCCGCCGCGGGGCGCGACCGGCCACGACGCACGCCGCGCCCGGCGACGGACACGCGCCCCTACGGCGAAGCCCCGAGCCCCCACACATACGGCCCCTCGGGATCATCCAGCCACGCCCACTCCCGCCCCCCGCTCACGGTCACCCCGAACCGCTCCCGTCCGGGCCGCCCTTCCCGCTCGAACAGCGCGAACGCCTCGTTCGGGTCCATGGAGCCGGCCGTGAGCGTCAGCAGGAAGCGGAACAACTCGTCCCGCAGACCCCGTCGCGGCAACCCCCCGATGTGCTGGACGGGCGTCGCGCCCCGGCTGTCACCGCGCAGCGCGACGAAGTACGCCGGGGTGTGCAGGAAACGGCCCTCCGCGTACGTCGCGTCCCGCACGGTCAGGGCGAGCAGCCCGGTCGACAGCGGGGCGAGGATCCGGGCCCCGGGCGCGCACTGCCCGAGCCACGCCACGGGCACCGAGCGCAGCGCGCAGGTCGCGAGGATCCGGTCGTACGGGGCCCGCTCGGGGCAGCCGCGCGCCCCGTCCCCGGTGACGACGGCGGGCCGGTGGCCGGCGGCGGCGAGATGGTTGCGGGCCGATTCGGTGATCTCGGGGTCGAGGTCGACGGTGGTGACGTGGTCGTCGCCGAGGCGGTGTGCGAGCAGCGCCGCGTTGTAGCCGGTGCCCGCGCCGATCTCCAGGACCCGGTCCCCGTCCCGTACGTCCAGGTCGACGAGCATGCGGGCCATGAGCGACGGCTGGCTGCTGGAGGAGACGAGTTCGCCGTCGCGCAGCCGGGTGGCCAGGGGCTGGTCGGCGTAGGCTCCGCGCAGCCAGCGGGCGCGCCGCTCGGGGTCGGGGTGTTCGCCCCACAGCCGTTCGTAGCCGCCGGGTACGCCGAGGAAGTAGTACGGCACGAAGAGATGGCGCGGCACCTCCTCGAACGCGGCGCGCCACCGGGAGCCGGGGTCCCCGCCCGCGTCCCACACCCCGCTCTGCGCGATCTCCCGCGCGAGCGCGGCCCGCCCCCGTACGGTGAGCGGGTCGGGGTCACCTACGTCGTCCGGTCCCATATGTCCACTGTGCTGCGGCGCGGGCCGATCGGCGAGACCTGGGGCCGCAGTCCTCGGCCGGGCGGTCTGGCAGCATGGACGGGTGACTGAGATCCCGCGCGACACGCTTCAGGAGCAGACGTTCTACGAGCAGGTGGGCGGAGAGGAGACCTTCCGCCGCCTCGTGCACCGCTTCTACGAGGGCGTCGCACAGGACCCGCTGCTCCGCCCCATGTACCCGGAGGAGGACCTGGGCCCCGCCGAGGAGCGTTTCGCCCTGTTCCTCATGCAGTACTGGGGCGGCCCTCGCACGTACAGCGACAACCGGGGGCACCCGCGCCTTCGGATGCGGCACGCTCCGTTCCAGGTGGACCGGGCGGCGCACGACGCGTGGCTGGGGCACATGCGGGACGCGGTGGACAGCCTCGGTCTCGGCGAGGAGCACGAGCGGACGCTGTGGAACTACCTGACGTACGCGGCGGCGTCGATGGTGAACACGGCGGGCTGACCCCCCGCCGCAGGACACCGAGCGCACCGCTCACCGAGCACCCGACCCCGCTGTCCGGTCCAGACCTCTTCCCCAACCCCGCCCCCTTCTGACAGCATCCGGACATAGTTTCGGGGGCGCACGACCAACGCGTGCAGCGTGAACGGGGATGTGGGGGCGGCACGGGTGTGGGGTTTTGTCCTCCTACGGGTACGGGCGCACCGCCTGCTGCTGACCGCGGCGGTGCTCGCCGTCCTCCTGACGACCTCGGTGCTCGCCATGCTGAGCGCCTTCTCGGCGGCGGTCGGCGACGCCTCGCTGCGCCACTCCCTGCGCACCCGTGACGCGGCGACGACCGCGCTCGTGGTCCGCGCCGACGTCCCCGCCGAAGGGCGGAAAGCGGCCGTCGCCGCGCTCGACAAGGGCGCCCGGCACACCTTCGACGGGCTGCCCGTGCGCCGTGAGTCGTTCCTCACCTCGGGCCCGTACGGGCTGCCGCACACCCCGCGCGGCAAGCAGCCCGACCTGACGAAGTTCGCGGCGATCGAGCGCGCGGAGGTGCGGATCACCGAGGGCCGGATGCCGCGCGCGCCCCGCGGCCCGGTGATCGAGGCCGCGCTGCCGGTCGTCGCGGCGCGGCAGCTGAAACTGGAGCCGGGCGACCGGCTCGCGCTCACCGACCGGCTCGGCGGGCCGGAAGTCACCGTCGTGCTGACCGGGATCTACCGCCCGGCCCGGCCGCGGTCCCCGTACTGGACGCTCGACGAGCTCGGCGGGCGCGGGGTGCGGAAGCTGAGCTTCACCACGTACGGGCCGCTGCTCGCCGACGCGTCGGTGCTGACCGGCGGCAAGGTCAGTGACGGGACGTCGGCGTGGCTGGCGTCGGCGGACTTCCGGACGGTGACGACCGGGCGGATCGACGCGCTGCGGGACGCCGCCCGCGCCGGCACGCGTGAGCTGCTGAGCAGCAAGGCCCTCGCGGGCACGACGGCGGTCGGCACGGGCCTGCCCGAGGTGCTCGACCGGGCCGAGCGGGCGCTGCTGGTGGCGCGTTCGACGCTGCTGATAGTCGCCCTGCAGATGGTGCTGCTCGCCGGGTACGCGCTGCTGCTCGTCGCGCGGCTGCTCAGCACCGAACGGACGGGCGAGACCTGGACGTTGCGGGCCCGCGGCGGTTCCCGCGCCCGGATCACCGGGCTCGCGGCGGCCGAGGCGCTGCTCCTGGCGCTGCCCGCCGCGCTGATCGCACCGCTCCTCGCGGGCCCGCTGACCCGGCTCGTCGCTTCGCACGGCGCCCTGTCGCGGATCGGCCTGCGCCTGGACGGCGCCGGGGCGGGCGGCTCGGTGTGGCTGGTCGGCGCGGCCGTCGCGGTGGGCTGCGCGCTCGCCGTGACCGTGCCCGCGCTCACCGCGCAGGCCCCGGAGCGCGGCCGGGCCCGTGCGCTGCCCGCGCCGCTGCGGGCCGGAGCCGATGTGGGGCTGCTCGTCATCGCCGGTGTCGCGTACTGGCAGCTGGA
This sequence comes from Streptomyces sp. NPDC016845, assembly GCF_044332585.1. NCBI lineage: Bacteria > Bacillati > Actinomycetota > Actinomycetes > Kitasatosporales > Streptomycetaceae > Streptomyces > Streptomyces sp. NPDC016845. The sequence continues at coordinate 125,845 of NZ_JBIRPI010000012.1, forward strand.
CCGGCAGACCGGCGGCTCGGGCGCGATCAGCACCGACCGCGGCGGCCACCTCGGCATCGACCCGCTCCTGGTGGTCGCCCCGGCGCTCGCGCTGCTCGCGGGCACCGTCCTCACGCTGCGGCTGCTTCCGCCGGTGGCGCGGCTCGCGGAGCGGCGGGCGGCGAGCGGGCGCGGGCTGCCCGCGGCGCTCGCGGGCTGGCAGTTCAGCCGCCGCCCGATGCGCGGCGCCGGGCCCGTACTGCTGCTCGTCCTCGCCGTCGCCATGGGCATGCTGGCGATCGGGCAGGGCGCCTCGTGGGACCGTTCGCAGGAGGACCAGGCGGACTTCCGCTCCGGCGCCCCGGTCCGCGTCCTGGAGACCGAACCCGGCATGGACCAGGCCGCCCGCTACGCGCAGACGCCCGGCGTCCGCGACGCCGCACCCGGCTACCGGCTGCCGGTGCCGCTCGGCGACGGCAGCACCGCCACGGTCCTCGCACTCGACACCGCGCACCTGAAGGACGATCTGCTGCTGCGCGACGATCTCACCGGCTCGTCGCCGCGCGAGGTCGTCGCGGCGGTCCGGCCCGAGAACCCGGCGGACCCGGGCATCCGGCTCCCGGCGAACGCCTCGCGCGCCCGGTTCGCGCTGCGCGCCACCAACCTCTCCGGCACCGGCAGCACCGGCCCCGACGAGATCACCACCGTCTCCGCGACGCTCGAGGACCGGTACGGGCTCGGCTACCGGCTCCACGTCGGCGACCTCCCGGTCGACGGCCGCGTCCACCGGCTCGGCCTGGACCTCGGCCCCGCGGCGGGCCCGCTCTTTGTGACGGGCCTCGACTTCGACACCGACCAACGGGTCGGCAAGGGCGCGCGGCACCGCATCGCTCTGGAGGGCGTCAGCACCGCCGGACCCGGCGCGCGGGCACGGGCGGTGGATGCGGAAGGCACCGCGTGGACGACCTCGATGGAGGGGCGCGGCACCCAGGAGGCGGGCAGCCAGGGCGCCCCGACCCCGCCGAAACTGGATGTGAACCGGCCCCGGAACACGACGGCCCTGGTCTACGGCACCGGCTTCGTGCCCCCTTTGCTGGAGACCGAAGGCGGCGCCCCGCCGAGCGTGAACGTCCGCCTCGACATCGCCCGCCCCGAGGTCGAGGAGGTCACCGCGGTGGCCACCGACCGCTACCTCGACTCGTCGAACACGCGCACAGGGCAGCGCGTCGACGTGGACCTGGGCATCGCCACCGTACGCGTGCGCGTCGTGGACAGCGTCCGGGCGCTGCCGACGACGGGCCCCGAAGCCGGTACCGCCGCCAACACGAACGCCGATTCGGATCCGGGCTCGGAAACGGCTGCCGGCGGGGCGAAGGACGGCGGCGCGCTCCTGCTCGACCTGCGCGCCCTCAACCAGGCCCTCGCCACCGGCGGCAGCGCCCCGGTCGCCCCGAACGAGTGGTGGCTGTCCACGGTCCCCGGCGGCGCGGAGAAGGCGGCGGCCTCGTTGCGCGCCCGCCCCGACACCGACCCCTCGCAGGTCGTGGTGCGCGCGGAGACCGGTGAGCAGTTGCGGGACGATCCGCTGGGCGCGGGCCCGCAGTCGGCGCTGGTCGCGGCCGCGCTCGTGGCGGCCCTGCTCGCGGCGGTCGGCTTCGCGGTCAACACGGCGGGGTCGCTGCGCGAGCGGAGCGCGGAGTTCGCGATTCTCGGCGCGCTCGGGGCGTCGCGCCGCCGCCTGGCCCGCCTGGTCGCGGCCGAGCAGGGCATCCTCGTCGCGCTCGCGCTGCTCGTGGGGGCGGCGCTCGGCACGTTCCTGACCCGGGCGGTGGTGCCGCTGATCGTGCTGACCGGCGAGGCCACCAAGCCCGTACCGGACGTGCTCGTGCGACTGCCCCTGCATCAGGTGACCTTGCTGCTCGCGGGCGTGGCCTGCGCCCCCGTACTGATCACCGCGGGGCTCGCGCTGCGGCGGCCACCGCGCGCCGCGGCAACGCTGCGCGTCCAGGGAGGCGAGTGAGATGGCCGCTGCGACCAAGGGGCGCGCCGGGCGTCACGACGCCGCGGAGATCCGTCGCAAGGGCCCTCGGACCGTGGCGCCCTGGGTACGGACCCGGCTGCGGACCGCACCGGGAGCGGCGGCGGGCCTGTTCCTGCTCGTCCTGCTCACATCGTGCCTGGCGGCGGCGTTCCCCAGGGCCGTGGACCGGTACGAGGACCGCGGGCTGCGGCAGGCCGTCGCCGCCGAGGCGCCGAGCCGCCGGATCCTGGACGTCACCTCGACCGACCCCGGCGTCGAACTCCCGCCGGACGAGAGGGACGAGGCGCTCACCGGGGACGTCACGCGGGCCGCGTACGGGAAGATCGTCGCCGCGCTCCCGAAGCCGTTCGTCACGGACGCGGACGAGTCGTCGTACGGGCTGCGCACCGTCGCAGAGGAGCTGCCCGGCCGGGACGACTGGCTGCCCCGGCCGGACGATCTGCAGCCGCAGTTCGCGATGTACGCGCAGAACGGGCTCGCCGACCACGCGAAGGTGGCCGCGGGCCGGCTGCCGGGCCCCGGCCACACGGCCACCCGCGTGGAGGCCGCCGTCACCCGGGAGACCGCGCGCACGCTGCGCCTGAGGCCGGGCTCGGTCATCCATGTGCCCAGCGTCGACGCGCGGTTGATCGCCGTGCACATCACCGGCGTCGTCACCCCCCGGAACCCCTCGGGCGCGTACTGGTCGGCGACGCCGCTGCTGCGGACGCCGCAGACGCGCCTCACACAGAACATGCCGCCCATGCGGTTCTGGTCCGCCGCGCTCCTTGTGCACCCCGACGCCGCGCCGGCGCTCCTGCACACGGGCCCGGTCGAGCGGTACTGGCACCTGCCTTCCGACACGTCGACGCTCAGGACCCGGGAGCTCCCGGCGCTGCGCGACGCGTTGGCGTACGTGACGGACGGCCCCGGCTCGCTGAAGGTGCAGGACGCCACGGGGAGCACGACCACGGACGTCACCAGCGGCCTCGTCGAGGTCGTCGCCCGCTTCGACGAGCTGCGCTCCGGGATCACCCCGGTCGTGTCGGTCGCCGCGTACGGCACCGGCACCGTCGCCTGCGTCGTGCTGTTCATGGCGGCCGGACTGACCGCGGACCGGCGGCGCGGCGAACTCGCCCTGCTGCGGGCGCGCGGCGGTTCGCTGCGCGGCATCGGCGGACGGCTGCTCGCCGAGACCGCCGTGGTCGCCGTACCCGCCGGGGCGCTCGGCTGCCTCCTCGCGGTCGTGGCCGTGCCCGGCGGCCGGCTGTCCCCGGCCGTGTACGCCGCCGGCGCCGTGGTGCTCGTCGCGTGCGCGGCGCTGCCCGTGCGCGCGATGGCCGCGCACCGCCGCGCGCGCCTGCACGGCGCCCGCGACGACGTGGCCACGACCCGCCCCTCCGCCCGCCGCACGGTCGCCGAACTGACCGTCCTCGTCCTCGCCGTCGGCGCCATCGTCGCGCTGCGCCGCCGCGGTGCGACGGACGGCGGCGACGGCCTCGTCGCCCTCGCGCCGGTCCTCGTCGGCGTGGTCGCCGCGTTCGTCCTCGTACGGGTGTACCCGCTGCTCCTGCGCCGCCTGATCGGCCCCACCGGACGGCTGCGCGGCGCCGTCGGCCACCTGTCGCTCGCCCGCGCGGCGCGCGCGAAGGCGGGCCCGGGAACGACCGTCCTGCCGCTGCTCGCCCTGCTCACGGCGCTGACGACCGCGGCGTTCGGCGGCAGCGTGCTCGCCGGGATCGATACCGCCCGCGACCACGCGGCGCTCCTCGCGACCGGCGCGGACGCGCGCGTGGACGGCGACGCCCCGCTCTCCGCGGCGCGCGTCGCCCAGATCCGGCGGACCCCCGGCGTCGGCACCGTCACCCCGGCCACGATCCGCCGCGACGCGGAGGTCAGGGAGGGCACCCGCCGCCTGTCGCTCGCGGCGGTCGACCCGGAGTCGTACGCGCGCCTGTCGCACCGGACGGGCCTCGGCGCCTTCTCGGCGCAGCAGTTGAAGGCGCCGAAGGGCGACGAGGCGCTCCCCGCCGTCGTCTCCCCCTCCATGGCGGCGCTCTTCGCGGACGGCCGCCTCGGCCTGTGGATGAACGGCGAGGACGTGACCCTGCGCGTGGCCGCCGTACGGGAGACGACCCCCGCCCTGTCCGACGACTTCCTGATCGTGGACCGCGCGGCGCTCTCCCGCGTGACGGGCGCCCCGAACCGCCCGACGACGCTGCTCCTGACGGCCACGAGGACGAGGACGTACGCCGGGATCGACGCGGCGGCGCTGCGCGCGGCGGCCGCCCCCGACCGGCTCTCCGTCACCCTGCGCGCCACGGAACGCGCCCGCTACATCGACTCCCCCCTCCAGACCGGCGCCACCGGCATCTACGTGGCCGCCGTCGCCGCCGGCGCGGGGTTCGCCGCCCTGGCGCTGCTCCTCGCCCTGGCCCGCGCGGCCCCGGAACGCCTCGCGCTCCTGGCCCGCCTGCGCACCATGGGCCTCACCCGCCGCCAGGCCCGCCGCCTCCTTGTCCTGGAGGCGCTGCCGCAGGCCCTGCTCGCGGCGGCGGGCGGCGCCCTGACCGGCTGGGCCGCGATCCGCCTCCTCTCCCCCGGCCTCGACCTCACGAGCCTGGCCCTGGCGCAGACCACGGGCGCCGCGGCGAACCACCTGTCCACGGATCCGCTGTCGCTGTTCCTGCCCGCCGTGACGGTGGTGCTCCTCACGGTGGGGGTGGCGTCGGCACAGGCGTGGTGGGCGGGCCGGGCCGGGTCCGTACGGGAGTTGCGGGCGGGTGAGGGAGCGTGAGCACGCGGCCGCGCGCAGGCGACGCCAGACGCACGACCTCGCCCTCGATCTCGCCCTCGATCTCGCCCTCGGGAGACGGACCATCATGACGACCGACCACACCGGCACCCCGACCCTCGCGGAGCTGGAAGCGCGGGCGTCCGCCCACCGGGACCGCCCCGCCTACGGCCACTCCGCGCTGATCACCTGCGACCGCCTGGTCCGCGTCTTCACCACGGACGGCGTCGAGGTGCAGGCGCTCCAGGGCCTCGATCTCCTGGTGCAGGAGGGCGAGTTGATGGCCCTGGTGGGCGCGTCGGGCAGCGGCAAGTCGACGCTGATGAACATCCTCGCGGGCCTGGACGAGCCGACCGCGGGCGCGGCCAAGGTCGCGGGCTACGACCTGCTGGCCATGGGCGCCAAGGAGCGTCTGCGCTACCGCCGCGAGGCCGTCGCCTTCGTCTGGCAGCAGACGGCCCGCAACTTGCTGCCCTACCTGACGGCAACTCAGAACGTGGCGCTGCCCATGCAGTTGCGCGGCCGGACGCCCCGCGCGAGGAAGGCGGAGCGCGCGGCTGAACTCCTGGGCCTCCTCGGCGTCGCCGACTGCCGGGACCGCCGCCCCCAGCAGATGTCCGGCGGCCAGCAACAACGCGTCGCCATCGCCGTGGCCCTGGCAAACGAGCCGAAGGTGCTGCTGGCCGACGAGCCCACCGGCGAGCTCGACTCGCACACCGGCGAACAGATCTTCGCCGCGTTCCGCACGGCGAACGAGGAGCTCGGCACGACCGTCGTCATCGTCACGCACGACCAGACGGTCGCGAACGAGGTACGCCGTACGGTCGCCATCCGCGACGGCCGCACCTCGACGGAGGTGCTGCGCCGCACCCACGTGGACGCGGCTACGGGCCAGGAGTCCCTGGTCTCACGCGAGTACGCGATGCTGGACCGGGCGGGCCGCCTGCAACTCCCGATGGAGTACACGGAGTCGCTGGGGATGCGGGACCGGGTCCTTCTCGAGCTGGAGGAGGACCACATCCAGATCTGGCCGGACGATCAGGAGCGGTAGGCGGCAGTACGCGGGGCCGGAGCGCTCATGCGGGCGTGACGAACAGCCCGCCGAGCCCCCCGGAAGTCCCCCGCCGCAGCGCCACCGACCCGTACGGCGTACGCAACCGCACCCACGCCCCGGACGCCAGTACGTCGACGAGGTCGCCGCGGAGGAAGCCGAGCGAGGCGGCGGCGTGCGCGAGCCGTACCGGAACCCCGCTGGCGCCGATCTCGCGGGACCAGATCTCGCGGCCGATCCCGTCGAGCCCGGCCCGGGTCCGCGCCTGGGGCGCCAGCTCCTCGACCCGCGCCTTGAACTCATTTACGGCGGCCTGCACGAGGCCGCGCAACGCCTCGGCCCCCGGGAACCCGGCGAGCCGCTCCCAGCCGCCGCGAGGCGGCAGCACCCCGGCCCACGGCGGACCGGTGACGGTCGCCGGGACGCGGGCCGTGCCCTGGCCCTCGTCGACGGATTCGAGCAGTTCCCCGGCGGACACGGTCACGTCGAGCGCGTCGTCGATCCCGTTCTCGTACGGCTTGAGGAGCCGCGCCGTACGGATCGCGAGGACCTCGAACGACGGCGGGCGCCCGAACACGGCGAGCGCCTGCCCGCCGGCCCGGGCCTGCAGCCGTACGGCGGCCGCCTTGTCGTAGTGCACGAGCCGGCCGAGGAAGGCGGCGACGTCCGCCGCCTCCCCCGCGTCGGCGAAGTGCAGCACCGGAGACGGTGCGGGCGCGCTCATGCGGCGAGCGCCTCCGCGCCGTCGTCGAGGTACTCCCGCAGGAAGGACTTCTCGTCGTCGGTGATGCGGCGGGGCCGCTGGGCCTCGAAGTCGAACGGCACGATGACCGTCGAGGCCCGGACGTACACGGCGTCCGCGTCCTTCACCTCGTAGGCGAGGGTGAAGGACGCGGCCCGTATCTCGGAGACCCACAGCTCGATGTCGACCGGCGCGTGCCGGTGGACGAGCTGCCGCTTGTAGTCGATCTCATGGCGCGCCACGACGGACCCCTGCTGGAAGTCCTTGTCCGGGCGGAACAGGAAGTCGATACGGGCTTCTTCGAGGTACCGAAGAAAGACCACGTTGTTGACGTGGCCGTACGCGTCCATGTCCGCCCAGCGCAGGGGGCAGGCGTATACGTGGCGGGCCATCAGCCGCGGGTCAGCTTCTTGTACGTGGCCCGGTGCGGGCGGGCGGCGTCGGCGCCGAGCCGCTCGACCTTGTTCTTCTCGTACGACTCGAAGTTGCCCTCGAACCAGAACCACTTGGAGTCACCCTCGTAGGCGAGGATGTGCGTGGCGACCCGGTCGAGGAACCAGCGGTCGTGAGAGACGACCACGGCGCACCCGGGGAACTCCAGAAGGGCGTTCTCCAGGCTGCTCAGCGTCTCGACGTCGAGGTCGTTCGTCGGTTCGTCGAGGAGCAGCAGGTTGCCGCCCTGCTTGAGGGTGAGCGCGAGGTTGAGGCGGTTGCGCTCACCGCCGGAGAGGACGCCGGCCGGCTTCTGCTGGTCGGGGCCCTTGAAGCCGAAGGCGGAGACGTAGGCGCGCGAGGGCATCTCGACCTGGCCGACGTTGATGTAGTCCAGCTCGTCGGAGACCACGGCCCAGAGGGTCTTCTTCGGGTCGATGTTGGCCCGGTTCTGGTCGACGTAGCTGATCTTGACGGTGTCGCCGACCTTGATGGAGCCGGAGTCCGCCTCCTCCAGGCCCTGGATCATCTTGAACAGCGTGGTCTTGCCGGCGCCGTTCGGGCCGATGACACCGACGATGCCGTTGCGCGGCAGCGAGAAGCTGAGGTCGTCGATCAGGACCTTGTCGCCGAACGCCTTGCTGAGGTGCTCGACCTCGACGACGATGCTGCCGAGGCGCGGGCCCGGCGGGATCTGGATCTCCTCGAAGTCCAGCTTCCGCATCTTGTCGGCCTCGGCGGCCATCTCCTCGTAGCGGGCGAGGCGCGCCTTGGACTTGGCCTGACGCCCCTTGGCGTTGGACCGCACCCACTCCAGCTCCTCCCGGAGCCGCTTCTGCCGCTTCTCGTCCTTCTTGCCCTCGACCTTGAGCCGCTCGGACTTCTTGCTGAGGTAGGTCGAGTAGTTGCCCTCGTAGGGGATGGCGCGGCCGCGGTCGAGCTCGAGGATCCACTCGGCGACGTTGTCGAGGAAGTACCGGTCGTGGGTGACGGCCACGACGGCGCCCTTGTACTGGGCCAGGTGCTGCTCCAGCCAGTTCACGGACTCGGCGTCGAGGTGGTTGGTGGGCTCGTCGAGGAGGAGCAGGTCGGGCGCCTCGATGAGGAGCTTGCAGAGCGCGACACGGCGCTTCTCGCCACCGGAGAGGTTGGTGACGGGCCAGTCGCCGGGCGGGCAGCCCAGGGCGTCCATGGCCTGCTCCAGCTGACCGTCGAGGTCCCACGCGTCGGCGTGGTCGAGGTCCTCCTGGAGCTTGCCCATCTCCTCCATCAGCGCGTCGCTGTAGTCGGTGGCCATGAGCTCGGCGACCTCGTTGAAGCGCTTGAGCTTGCCCATGATCTCGGCGGCGCCGTCCTGCACGTTCTCCAGGACCGTCTTCGACTCGTCGAGCTTCGGCTCCTGCATGAGGATGCCGACGCTGTAACCGGGCGAGAGGAACGCGTCACCGTTCGACGGCTGCTCCAGGCCCGCCATGATCTTCAGGACGGTCGACTTACCGGCACCGTTCGGACCGACGACGCCGATCTTCGCCCCCGGCAGGAAGTTCAGGGTGACGTCGTCGAGGATCACCTTGTCGCCGTGCGCCTTACGCGCCTTGCGCATGGTGTAGATGAACTCAGCCAAGAGAAACCGTCCGGCAGTCGAGGTGTGGCAGCGAGGGCCCGCGTATGCGGCTCCAGCGCGTGAGGGCAGATACACCCCATCTTGCCGCATCGCCAGTGCTGGGCGGAAACCCGTATCGGCAGGTGGGCTTGAGCTGGGGTTTCGTGGGGCGGGTGAGGAGGCGGTGCTGAGGTGGGCGAGCGAACGAGCGACTGAAGGGCCGACCCCGCGCCGGGTGGCGACGGAACGGCCCTTCAGTGTTTTGGTGCTGCGGCGCTGCGGTGTCTCGGCGCTGCGGTGCTGCGGTGTCTCGGGACGAGGGTGCGGCCGGCTCAGTCCGTGCCGAACTCCATCGCGGCGCGGTCGAGCAGCTCCGCGTCGGCGTCGGACACGTCGCCGCGGGACGCGATCGCCTCGGCGCCGCCCTCGGGCATGGTGCCGATGAGGCCCGTCGCGGCGGCCTGGGCGGCGCCGATCGCCGGGTTGGCGGTGCCGATGAGGCCGATGCCCGCGTACTGCTCCAGCTTGGCGCGCGAGTCGGCGATGTCGAGGTTGCGCATGGTCAGCTGGCCGATACGGTCAACGGGGCCGAACGCCGAGTCCTCGGTGCGCTCCATGGAGAGCTTGTCCGGGTGGTAGCTGAAGGCCGGTCCTGTCGTGTCGAGGATCGAGTAGTCCTCGCCGCGCCGCAGCCGCAGGGTGACCTCGCCGGTGACGGCGGCGCCGACCCAGCGCTGCAGGGACTCGCGGACCATGAGGGCCTGCGGGTCGAGCCAGCGGCCCTCGTACATCAGGCGGCCGAGGCGACGGCCCTCGTTGTGGTACTGGGCGAGGGTGTCCTCGTTGTGGATCGCGTTGACCAGGCGCTCGTAGGCGGCGTGCAGGAGGGCCATGCCGGGCGCCTCGTAGATGCCGCGGCTCTTGGCCTCGATGATCCGGTTCTCGATCTGGTCGGACATGCCGAGGCCGTGGCGGCCGCCGATCGCGTTGGCCTCCATCACCAGGTCGACGGCGGAGGCGAACTCCTTGCCGTTGATCGTCACCGGGCGGCCCTGCTCGAAGCCGATCGTGACGTCCTCGGCGGGGATCTCGACCGACGGGTCCCAGAAGCGGACGCCCATGATCGGCTCGACCGTCTCCACGCCCGTGTCCAGGTGCTCCAGGGTCTTCGCCTCGTGGGTGGCGCCCCAGATGTTCGCGTCGGTGGAGTACGCCTTCTCCGTGGAGTCGCGGTAAGGCAGGTCGTGGGCGACCAGCCACTCCGACATCTCCTTGCGGCCGCCGAGCTCGGTCACGAAGTCCGCGTCGAGCCACGGCTTGTAGATCCGCAGGTTCGGGTTGGCGAGCAGGCCGTAGCGGTAGAACCGCTCGATGTCGTTGCCCTTGAACGTCGAGCCGTCGCCCCAGATCTGGACGTTGTCCTCGAGCATCGCGCGGACGAGGAGCGTGCCGGTGACGGCGCGGCCGAGCGGCGTCGTGTTGAAGTAGGCGCGGCCGCCCGAGCGGATGTGGAACGCCCCGCAGGTCAGCGCGGCGAGCCCTTCCTCGACGAGCGCCTCGCGGCAGTCGACCAGGCGGGCCACCTCGGCACCGTAGGCCTGGGCGCGGCCGGGGACCGAGTCGATGTCGGGCTCGTCGTACTGGCCGATGTTCGCCGTGTAGGTGCAGGGGACGGCGCCCTTGTCACGCATCCAAGCGACCGCGACAGAGGTGTCGAGGCCACCCGAGAAGGCGATGCCGACGCGCTCGCCGACGGGGAGGGAGGTGAGGACCTTGGACATAGGAAGAGTATGCATCATTACGCATGACCATGCAACGGCACGGCCCCCACACTCTTCGGGTCACCCCGGAAGCCGCCCTCGAAAGATCCGCCTCGGAAACAGGCGCGTCCCCGCCCCGCTCACAGCGGGACGGGGACGCGGTACTACGACGCTTACTTCTTACTACTCACTGCCTACTGCCTACTGGCCTTCGCTCGGCTTCTTCTTGCGGACGAGCACGACGGAGACTCCGCCGATCAGGACGAGCACGATGGCGATGCCCGCGATCACCGGCGTGGCGTTCGAGCCACCGGTCGCGGCGAGGTCCTGGTCCGAGCCGGAACCGCTGCCGGTGCCGCCGACCGAGGCCGGGCTCGGCTGCGCCGCCGTCTGCGGGGTCACGCCCTCGTCGTCACCCTTGGCGACCGTCTCGGCGGCCGTCTTGCAGTCGAGCACCCCGCGCAGCCGCGTCTCGAAGCCGTTGGGCCCCGTGATCGTGAAGTCGTACGCCTGGTCCTCCTTCAGCGGGATCGTGACCGTGCGCGAGGCGCCCGCCGGGGTGGTGTAGTCGGTGCCCATCAGCGTGTAGGTGAACGGCTCGTCGCCCTTGTTCACCGCCGTGATGTCCACACCGCCCTTCGCACAGTTCTTCTGCGCGGACAGGGCGGGCACCGGGCCCGTCTTCGCCCAGTTCGCCGTCGCGGTGGCGGCGACGGTGGACTCGCTGGAGCCCGCCAGGATCTGCGTCTGGCTGCGGCTCTCGGAGGCGAAGGCGCGGCCGACCGGGACGGTCGTCGACGCCTGCACCGTCAGCGCGGCGGAACCCGCCTCCGCGTCCTTCGGAACGTCGAAGAAGATCTGGCTGCCGTCGGCCGCGGTGGTGACCGGCCGGCCGGCCTTGTCGACGACCTTCACGCCGTTCGCGGCGGCCGCCGCCGGCGGCGTCATCGAGACGGCGTCGGCGTTGGTGTGCACCGTGACCGGGCCGAGCCGCTCGCCCGGCGCGCCGGACACGGCGTTGGGCGACAGGGTCAGCGACGCCCCGGGCTCGCTCAGCAGGCCGGCGCTCTTCTGCAGGTAGTCCGCGAGCTTCTCGGCGGCGGGGCTCACCGCGTCGACGTCGGCCTTGTCGGAGTAGCGCCAGATGGCGACCTGCGTGCCGGCCGCCGCCTCCTGCTCGGTGAGGCTGCCCGCGCCCGCCTTGCTCGCGAGCGAGGCCAGGTCGTTGACCTGGGGGTACGAGTTCTGCAGGATCCAGCGGATCCGGCCCGCGTCAGCGTTGCCGCTCAGGGAGGTGCCGCTCCAGGGCGTCTCCTGGTACTTGGCGTCCGTCTGCGTCGGGTTGTGGATGTCGATGCAGTACGTCTGCAGCGTGCCGCCGCCGTCCACCGTCATCTTGAACAGGCCCGCGGAGACCCGCTTGTCCTGTCCGCCCTCGTGGATCACGGCGGTCTCGTACGTCTCCAGGCCACCCAGCGTGGCGCTCGCGCCGCCCGGCGCCTTGGCGACGTCGTCCGCGTGCGCCGTCCCGGTGGTGGCTATCGCGCCGGTCATCGCGAGTCCCGACACCAGGGCCGCCGCGGCGAGGCGAGCGGTGCCTCGTCCGCGGTGCCCGGCCCGTGAGAACAGAGAAAACACGTAATCCCCTTCAGGCAGGACGTGATGGCACTGGGGGACGTCCCGCCGACAGAATCGCTGAGTCCTACGAGCCCTTGAGGCTCCCGAACTCCTTACACCCATGGGCTTCCCGGGGGTTCGTGAACCTCAGGAACCCCTCGAAGCTCATGGAGCTACGCCCGGCATCCTAAGGAAGCGGCCCATCACGATCCCCTGAGCTGCCACCCGGCAACCGATCCGACTCGCAATCGTTATCGCCAATACCGTTCATGAACTGGGCTTATCGACAAATCTCCGGAACGCAGTCGTCGATAAGCGGCACTTCGGTCACAGGTGCCTGATGGCCGCTCACCCCACCGGCCCGCCCACCGGCTCACTGACCAGCTCCGACTCCGTCTGCCTCGCTCCCGTATCCGGCTCGATCTCGAACGAGGGTTCCTGCAGGCCCTGTTGCGCTGCCTGTTGCGCTGCTTGCTGTGCCGCCTGTTGTCCGGTGCCGCGCGTACGCCGGAACGCCGATGTCCCGCGTGACAGGTCGTGCCCCACCGATGTCGCCTGGATGTCCGCCGATGTCCAGTGCTGGCCACCCCGCTCCTCGTCCCGCACCTTCAACCGGCCCTGCACGATGACCGGTTCGCCGATCGACACCGACCCCTGCACATTCGACCCGAGCATCCCCTTGGCCCACACCGTGAAGAAGTTGGTGTGCCCGTCGACCCACGTGTTCTGCACCGCGTCGAACCGGCGCGGGGTCACCGCGAGCCGGAACCGGGCCACCGGCCCCGTCGGCAGCTCCCGGTAGACCGGCGTCGTCGCCACGTTCCCCACAACCGTCAGCAGCGTCTCGTTCATCTCGTACGTTCCTCCCCGTCCGCGTCGCGGCCCGAGCCCCTCCCGAACCGCGGTCCCAGACTGCACCCGCGCCACGAACCGTGCCGACACCTGTGTTCTACCGGCCGGTTGTGGAAAACCCGGCCACCCGTACGTACTGTTCGCGCACCTCTCGGTACCGCAGCAGCTCGGCCGCCACGGGGTCCAGGACCCGGGCCCGGCCGCAGGCCGCGGCGGCGTCCCGCAGGCGCCGCTCCGCCTCCTGGCCGTGTCGGCGCGCAGGGCCCCTGGCCGCCAGCCGGCAGGCCCATTCGACGCACGGGCCGCCGACGATCCCGACAAGCACCATCAGCGCGGGCGCCCACCAGTTCGACGGCAGCGCGCCGGTCGCCCGGGTCACCAGCCACACCGCGCCGAGGACCTGAAGCGCCGTCATCGCCGCCTGGGTGAACACGGCGAGGGGCCACCACCCGGGCCGCGGCGGTTTCCCCGCGCCGCCGTTCGACGTGCCCAGGGCCTGCCTCCCGCCGTCCAGGGCCGCGTCGCTCTCCGCCGTGATCTCGTCCAGCGCCTCGGGCAGCCCGCTCGCGCCCCGCGCCGCGGCCTCCCGTACGGCCTGCCCCCACGCGCTGGGCAGTCCGGACGCGGCGGCCTCGCCGACCACGCGCACGGCGTGCTCGACGCGCTGGCGCGCCGTGACCTGCTCCTCGTCGCCGGGCCCGGCAGAGGCGGGAACGGCCGAGGTGAGGGTGCGCTGCGCCTCGTACCAGCGCCAGAGCCGGAGCCAGGGGGTTCCGCAGGCCCGGTTGGCCGAGCGCGACCAGGCGCGTTCGGCGGCCTGCCCCGCGGCGGCCGCGCCCACCGCGTCGGCGAGCCGGTCGGCGAACTCCTCGCGGGCCTCCTCGCTCAGCCCGGTCTGCCGCCCGGCGCCGTACACCGGCCGCAGGTTCTCGGCGGCGGCGTCGACGTCGGCGGCGATGCGGCGGGCGGCGGCCTGCCGTTCGGCGGTGAACCGGCCGAGCGCGTGGCGCAGTTCGCCGACCCCGTCGCCGCTCAGGGCCGACAGGGGCAGCACGGTGGCGCCGAGTTCGCCGTGCTCGCCGAGTGCGACGCCGTCCTCGTCGAGCAGGCGCCGCAGGTCGTCGAGGACCTGGTCGGCGGCGTCCCCGGGGAGCCGGTCGATCTGGTTGAGGACGACGAACATGACCTCGGCGTGCCCGGCCATGGGCCGCAGGTACCGCTCATGGAGCATGGCGTCCGCGTACTTCTCCGGGTCGACGACCCAGATGACGGCGTCCACCAGGGCGAGCACCCGGTCCACCTGCTCGCGGTGGGCGGGCGCCGCGGAGTCGTGATCGGGCAGGTCCACGAGGACGAGCCCGTCCAGGGGCGCCTCGTCGCACTGCCGTTGCAGGGGGCGCCGCCGGGAGCGGCCCGGGATGCCGAGCCGGTCGAGCAGCCCGGCCGCCCCGTCCGTCCAGCTGCAGGCGATCGGCGCCGAGGTGGTCGGGCGGCGCAGTCCCGTCTCCGAGAGGGGCACCCCGGCGAGGGCGTTGAACAGCGTCGACTTGCCGCTTCCGGTCGCCCCCGCGACGGCGACGACGGTGTGCCGCGCGGAGAGCCGCCGCCGGGCGGCCGCCTCGTCGAGTACGTGTCCGGCCTCGGCCAGCGTCTTCCCGTCGAGCCGTGTGCGCGACAGGCCGACGAGTTCGCGCAGGGCGTCGAGCCGCTGCGTGAGGTCCTGGTGCAGCTGCCGGTCGGTCAGCGCGTCGGGGCGCGGGGTGAGGCGCGGCGCGGGAGGCGCGGCGGGAAGCGGGGCGGGGGCCGTTGTGGGCGGCATGGTGCGGTGCCCTCCGTACGTTCCTGGTGACGTTTCCGGTGCTTGGGCGGGCAGTCCGGCGGCGCGGCGTGCGATGAGGCCGTCGTCCCAGGGGGCGGCGCGCTCGCCCGGTTCGGAGAAGTTCGCGTCCTCCTCGCGTGTGGGGCGTTCGGCTCGGGCGGCGTGCTCGGAGTGGTCCGCGCAACGGTCCTCGCGGCCCGTGTCGCTGGGGCGGCGGCCCGTGTCATCGGGGCGGTGGTCGGTGTCGTCGGGGTGGTGGCCCGTGTCCTCGGTGTGATCCGTGACGGCGGTCATAGCCCTCCTCACCTCTCCTTCTGCAGCAGCGACAAGGCCGCGATCAGGGCGGCCTGGGGTTCGGGTCCGACGCCGAGGGCGTCCACGGGCGCGAGGCGGCGGTCGCGTTCCGCGTCGAGGACGGTGTCCAGGTACTCGTCGAGCAGCCGTCCGCCGCGGTCGCGCAGGCGCAGGGCGCTCTGCGCCCCGATCCGCTCGGCGAGGGTCTCGCCCGCGGCCCTGGCCCGCCCTCCGCCGAGCAGGGCGGCGGCGACGAGGGCGGCGACGATCTCGGGGTCGGGCGGCGACGCGCCTTGCGCCTCACCGGCGGCCCGTACCTCGTCCTCGGCGTACTCCTCGAGGACACGCCGCCAACGCCGTACGGCCATCCCGATCCGGTGCTCGGCGCTGTGCGGTTCCGGGGCGCGGGCGGCCAGTTCCGGGGCGCTGCCGGCCGGTTCCCGTCGCCATGCCTCGTCGATGTGCTCGTCGGCGGCGGTCACCGCGCAGAGCAGGAGCGCGCCGAGGCTCTCCACAAGGGCGTCGAGCAATTCACCCGCCGAACAGTCCAGCGGATAGCTCTGCCACCGCTTGAGGGCGTCCCCGGTCAGCACGGCGCCCCCCTCCAACCTGGCGCCCACGCGCGCGTGCTCGCTGTCGTACGCGTCCTCGACGGCGGCGGTGAGCCGGACCGCGGCGGAGTACTGGGCGGCGACCGCCCCGGCCAGCTCCGGCATCCGGGCGCGCAGCGAGTCGAGCACGCCGCGTGCGGTGCGGGTCATGACGCGGGTACGGGCGTCGCGGTCCTGGGCGCGGTGGGCGAGCCAGGCCCGGAGCGGCGCGACGGCGGTGGACGGCAGCAGACCGCCGTTGCCCGTCGACTCGGGCAGCTCGGGCACGGTGAACCGGGGCAGGTCGCCGAGCCCGGCCTTGGAGAGCAGGGCGCCGTACTGCCGCGACACCTCGGCGAGGACCTGGTGCGGTACGCGGTCGAGCACGGTGACCAGGGAGGCGTCGTGCTCCTTCGCGGTACGCAGCAGGTGCCAGGGCACGGCGTCGGCGTACCGGGACGCGGTGGTCACCATGACCCACACGTCCGCGGCGCTGATCAGCCGGGCGGCCAGCGACCGGTTCTCGGCGACGAGCGAGTCGACGTCCGGCGCGTCCAGGAGCGCGAGCCCGCGCGGCAGCGCGTCCGCGGTCTCGATGCGCAGCGCCCGTTCCTCGTCCTCCAGGAGGGGCGTGAGCGGGTCGTCCTCGTCGCCTTCGGCCTCGTCGGTCTCGGCGTCCGCCTGGCGGGGCACCCACACGCGCGTGAGGTCGGGCAGGACGCGCATCCCGGCGAACCAGTGGTGGTCGTCGGGGTGGCAGACGAGGACGGGCGTACGCGTCGTCGGCCGCAGCACCCCCGCCTCGCTCACCACACGCCCGACGAGCGAGTTCACCAGGGTGGACTTGCCGGCCCCGGTGGAGCCGCCCACCACGGCGAGCAGCGGCGCTTCGGGGGCGCGCAGGCGGGGCACCAGATAGTCGTCGAGCTGTGCGAGCAACTCGTCGCGGTTGGCACGCGCGCGTGGAGCCCCCGCGAGCGGGAGCGGAAACCGTGCGGCGGCGACACGGTCGCGCAGCGCGGTAAGTGCGTCGAGCAGCTGAGGCCGTACGTCCAAGGTCACCACATGCGAAGAATGCCCAATTTTGGTGGCTTTCTGAAGCATATGACCACCCCTGCGCGCCGACAAGACACCCTTCGGCAGGCACGGGACCCCGAACAAGGTGTCCGATACGGCACAGGAAGCACACAGCGGGACGGAAGGGGAGGCAGGGGGCGCAGGCATAACGAGTGCACAACACCCGGGGCGTGAGACGCCAAAAGCGCTGCAGGATTCGTACCTGCCTGCGATTATCGGGATCGCTTCACTGAACCTCCACATCGTGGCGCGGAGGCGAAGCAACAAGGACCGGGAGTCGGGAGCCCTATCCTTGTCCCCGGCAAGGTCACGGATCACCCACCCCCTCATCCGTCCAAGCCACCGGCCACACACCGGCCCCCGTAGCTCAGTGGATAGAGCAGGCGCCTTCTAAGCGCTTGGCCGCAGGTTCGAGTCCTGCCGGGGGCGCAAACAGCCTCTCACCTGCGAAGACACGTGAGGGGCTCCTTCATGTCCGGATGGACATCGCTCCATGAGCAAGCGCCTTCGACTGGTTCGCGTACGTGGGCACAGACAGACCCCGCGACACGGCAACACCCCTCCGTCAACGACTCCACACCCGAGACGCGATGTAGCACCAGGTAGCACACCTCTGCTACCGTGGGCAGCATGACAGCGCAGCCGGAGATCACTCAGCGCGATCTGCGCACCCGCTCCAAAGAGATCATGGACGCCGTCCAGGGGGGACAGGCGTTCACCGTCACACGCGACGGACACCGTCTCGGCGAGCTGATACCGCTCCGACGCCGTCGCCGGTTCGTTCCCCGTGCCGAGTTCGCGGCCATGTCACGTACCGCTCCGGACATCTCGCCGGACACCTTCCGCGACGACCAGGACGCCGCCGTCGAGCAGGAGCTGGACGACCCGTATGCCCGTTGAGCACGAGCAGGGACTGCTCGACACCAACATCATGATCCTGCGCAAGTGGATCGACGCCGCCGAGTTGCCCGCCGAGATGGCCATCAGCGCCATCACCCTGGCGGAACTCTCCGCAGGCCCTCACCAGGTACGCGGCAGCCATGAGCAGAGCGCCTACGACGAACACGCCGAGCGGGCCCGCCGCATGGACGTCCTACAGCGCGCCGAGAACGAATTCGACCCCATCCCCTTCGACGTGGAGGCCGCCCGTATCTACGGCAGAATCTGCGCCGCCGTCGTCTCCGCGGGGCGCAGGCCACGTCGCCGTGTGGCCGACCTGATGATCGCCGCCATCGCGGCCGCCGAGGAACTCCCCCTCTTCACCACCAACCCCGACGACTTCAAGGGCCTCGACGACTTGATCACCATCGTGCCCGTAACTCGGCCCAAGATCCCGCACGACCTGTAGCCGCACACCTGGCAGAGGGCCGCGGCAGGACCCCGTGGCGACTCATCCCCTTGTTGCTCTCCCCGGAACCCGGCGCCGCGCTTGGCCGGTCTGGGTGGGATCGTCGCCGCGGCTTGAGGAATCAGTCGATCGGAGCATTCGCGTCGGTGCCCGCCAGGAAGGTTCGCCGGGTTGGTGAATTTTCTGCTCGGAAGAGCGACGAGGTAGCACCTGAGCAGCCCTTCTAAGCGCTTGGCCGCAGGTTCGAGTCCTGCCGGGGGCGCCGCCAACTGGCTCCGCTTCGGCGGGGCCTTTTCGCTGTCCCGACGGCTTGCTGACTCGTCGGCTCGCTGACCCGCCGGCTCACTGTCCCGCGCGGGGGTCCGGACATGACGAAGCCCCGGGTGGTCACCGGGGCTGTCTGCGCGTGGTGCGCTGGCGTCAGAGTTTGTCCATGTGGGTATAGGGGCTGCTGATGCGGGCCTGGCGGGAGCCGAAGTCGACGAGCATCGCGACGCCGTTCTCGACGCCGATGATCCTTCCCAGGCCGTACCGGTCGTGCGTGACGCGGTCCCCGAGGTCGAAGTGCTTGGGGGGAGCGGCGGACGGAGCGTTGAAGGGGCTTGTCGGCAGGTGGCGCCGCGGCGCGGAGGGCTTCGTCATCGTGCTGCCAGTATGCGCCCCCTGAGCCGTGAAATGTCAGGTCGTAAGAAACCAGTAAGGCAACGAAACGTGCCCCGACCGGGTCGGCTCCTCGACACAGCCCGGATCCGCGCGGGCAAGATGGGGCACCGGCGTGCGTGGGCCGCCGGCCCGGAAGCAGGGGGAAAGCATGACTGCGCAGGCACCACAGGGCACCTTCGAACCCGGCGGCTTCGGCGCCGTCGACCAGGAGCTCGTCGAGGCCGCCGCCCATGTCGCACGCGCCCACAGCCGTGGCGAGACCCACACCGTGGCCTCCGCCGCCCGTGCGCGCGACGGCCGGATCATCACCGGCATGAACGCGTACCACTTCACGGGCGGGCCCTGCGCCGAGCTCGTCGTCATCGGCTCGGCGGCCGCCCAGGGCGCGTACGAACTGGACACCATCGTCGCCGTCGGGGACCGCGAGCGGGGCCTCCTCCCGCCGTGCGGACGCTGCCGCCAGGCCCTCCTCGACTACTTTCCGGATATCCGGGTCATCGTGGGCGATGCGGACGGGCAGGCGCGGGCCGTCCCGATCGGCGAGCTGCTTCCCTTCACGTACGTATGGGCCGATCATCAGCTGGAGGAGTGACCGATCACCGCAGTTCCGGTCGGATGATCCGGAGCCGGAACGGAGTCACGCACCGTACAGCTCCTCGATCTCCCGTTCGTACGCCGCCATGACCGCCTGGCGTTTGATCTTCAGGGATGGGGTCAGCAGCCCGTTGTCCTCCGTGAACTCGCCTTCGACCAGCGAGAACTTGCGGATGGACTCGGCGCGTGAGACGGCCTCGTTGGCGAAGTCGACGGCCTTCTGCACGGCCGCGATCATGCGCGGGTCGCGGATGACCTCAGACATCGGGGTGTCGGCGGGCAGTTCGCGCACGCTCAGCCAGTGGGCGACGGACTCCGGTTCGAGGGTGACGAGGGCGGCGACGTAGGAGCGGTTGTCGCCGACGACGATGCACTGACCGACCGGCGAACGGCTGCGCAGGCGGTCCTCCAGGACGGCGGGCGAGACGTTCTTGCCGCCGCTGGTGACCAGGATGTCCTTCTTGCGGCCGGTGATGGTGAGGTAGCCGTCGTCGTCGAGGGCGCCGAGGTCGCCGGTGCGGAACCAGCCGTCCGGGGCGAGCGCTTCCGCGGTCGCCGCGGTGTTCTGCCAGTACGAGCCGAACACGATGGCGCCCTTGACCAGCACTTCTCCGTCGTCCGCGATACGGATCGTGGTGCCGGGGACCGGCAGGCCGACGGTGCCGGGGCGGGGCCGCAGCGGCGGGGTGATGGTAGCCGCGGCTGTCGTCTCGGTCAGGCCGTAGCCCTCGTAGATGACGATTCCGGCGGTGTAGAAGAACAGGTTGAGGCCGCGGTCGAGGGGGGAGCCGCCGCTGATCGCGTAGCGCAGGCGGCCGCCCAGCTCCTTGCGTACGCGACGGTAGACGAGGAGGTCGTAGAGGCCGGTGGCGAGCGTGAGGCCGAGGCCGGGACCGCGCTGCCTCCCGGCTCCCTCCAGCCCCGCCGCTCCCTCCAGCCCCGCCGCTCCTTCCGGCTCAGCCGCTCCTTGCGGCCCCGCCAGGAATTTCGCCAGGCTGCGCTCGCCGAACCTCACCGCGATCCGGTCGGCCCGGTCGAAGGACGCGCCGCGTCCGATCTTCTCCGCCGTGGCCCGCCCGGTGTCGTGGATCTTCTCGAACAGGTACGGGACGCCGACCACGAACGTCGGCCGGAACGACCGCAGCTCCGGGCGCAGTTCGTCCGGCTTGATGCTGGCGCAGTGGCCGAGTTCGATACGGGCGAGCAGGCACGCGATCTGGATGGTGCGGCCCAGGATGTGGGCGAGGGGGAGGAAGAGAAGGGTCGAGGCGGTCTGGCCGGTGATGGCCTTGAAGATGGGGTGCAGCAGTTCGACGGTGTTGGCGGCCTCCGCGTAGAGGTTGCCGTGCGTGAGGACGCAGCCCTTGGGGCGGCCGGTGGTGCCGGAGGTGTAGCAGACCGTGGCGATGGTGTCGGGGGTGAGGGCGGCTCGGCGCTTGGTGACCTCGTCGTCCGGTATCTCCCGTCCGAGCGCGGCGAGTTCGGCCATCGCGCCGCCGTTCGCCGCTTCGGCGGCCGGTGTGGGCGCGGGCGCGGGGGTGAGCTGCCAGACGCGGGGCCGGTCGGCGTCGGGGAGTGCGGCCAGTCCGGCCTCGGCGGCGACCGCGTTCTCCGGGGTCTCGACGATCAAGAGCCGGGCGCCCGAGTCCCGCACGATCCATTCGATCTGCTCGGGCGAGGAGGTCGCGTAGATCGGGACGGTCTGCCCGCCGGCCGCCCAGATCGCGAAGTCGAGCACCTCCCACTCGTAGCGGGTGCGGGACATCAGGGCGACGCGGCCGCCCGGTTCGAGTCCGGCGGACATCAGGCCCTTGGCGGCGGCCGTGACTTCGCGGGCGAACTCAGCCGCGGTGACCGGCCGCCACTCCCCTGTCCCCGCCACCTTGCGGCGTACGACGACGCTGTCCGGCGCTTCGGCCGCGTTCACGAACGGGATGTCGGCGGGCGTCGAGCCGTCCGACGGCAGCGTGGCGAGGGGCGCTACGCGGGCCTCGCGGACGACGCCCCGTTCGTCCCTGGTCAGTACGGGCCTCGCGCGGTCGGCCAGGTCGCCGCGCTTCCTGGCCCGTTTCAGATCCTTGCGTACGCCCATGACGGCTCCCGGTCGCGCGGCGGCTGGCGGTCGGTACAGATACAGGTGCAGGTGCGGTGCTGAGCAGGTCCCGAGTTCTACTTACTCACGAGTCAACTTACTCATGCGTAAGTAAAAATCAATGGGTCGTACCGAGATCACCGGGCTCACGCTTCCGGCAGCCACGCCCCGCCGTCGAGGACGTCCCGCATGCCCACCCACACCATGTTCATCAGCCGCAGCGCCATGCCGTCGGACCCCTGGCCGGGGTTGCGCTCCATCCAGTCGGTGAGCGAGTCGGCGGCGCCGACCAGCGCGTGCGCCACGAAATCGGCGTCCTCGGCGCCCAGCCGCCCGCCCTGGCCGCTGTCCGAGATGCCGTCCCTGACCAGGCCCGCGACCTCCGCCATGACCGCGCGCCGCGCCTCCGCGACCGCCCCGGCGATCGTCTCGGTCAGCTCGGACGCCTGCCGGTGCAGGACGACCCAGCTGTCACGGTGTTCGGCGACGAAGGCGAAGAACGCCGACAGACCCGCGTACAGGCGCAGTTCGGGCGCGGCGCCCGCGCCCCGCGCCGCCTCCTGGAACGCGACGACCAGCCGGTCGGCCTCGCGGCGCAGGCAGGCCAGGAAGAGGCCCTCCTTGGACTCCAGGTAGAGGTAGACCATCGGCTTGGAGATCCCGGCGAGTTCGGCGATCTCGTCGACGGACGCGGCGTGGTAGCCGCGCTTGGCGAAGACCCGTACCGCCACGTCGATGATCTGCTGCTCGCGCACCTGGCGCGGCACACGCTTGCGTCGCGCCGCCGTGCGCCCTTGAGCCGCTCCCGAAGTCCCCGTCACCCTTGTCAGCCTACCTACGTAGCCGTAACCTTACCAATTAGTAATCTTACCCAGCAGTAAGAACGAGGAGAGTTCGATGAGCGGTGCCGACGACATCGCGGCCCTCGACTTCGCGAGCGTCACGCCCGAGGAGTTCGCGCGGCTCGTGAAAGGCCTGTCCAGCAAGGAGATCAACGAGATCGCGCAGGACAGCGCCTTGCGCGCCCGCGTCCTGAAGGAGGTCTTCGGACGCATGGAACGGCAGTTCAAGCCCGAGGTCGCCGGGTCGCTCGACGCGCTCATCCGCTGGAAGGTCACCGGCCAGGGCGACGTGCCCGACGCGGTCTACGAGACGAAGATCGGCGACGGTACGTGCACGGTCACCGAGGGCCGCTCGGACGCGGAGCCGCGCACCACGCTGATCATGGCCGACGCCGACTTCCTCAAGCTCGTGTCCGGCAACTCCTCGCCCGTCACCATGTTCATGCTCCGCAAGGTGAAGATCGCGGGCGATGTCGCGCTCGCGGCGGGCCTGACCCGCTACTTCGACATACCGAAGGCATAGGGGCGGCGACGACATCATGGCTTTCTCTCTGGAACTGGACCAGGACCAGCGCGATCTGCGCGACTGGGTGCACGGCTTCGCCGTCGACGTGGTGCGGCCCGCCGCCGCCGAGTGGGACGAGCGCGAGGAGACGCCCTGGCCCGTGATCCGGGAGGCCGCGAAGATCGGCCTCTACGGGTTCGAGTCCCTGGCCGAACTCTTCGGCGACCCGAGCGGCATCTCGCTCCAGATCGCCAACGAAGAACTCTTCTGGGGCGACGCGGGCATCGGCATGGCACTGTTCGGCACCTCTCTCGCCGTCGCCGGGATCTTCTCGTCCGGCACCCCCGACCAACTGGCCGAATGGGTGCCGCAGTGCTTCGGCGACGCGGACGACCCGAAGGTCGCGGCGTTCTGCGTGTCGGAGCCGCAGGCCGGTTCGGACGTCGCGGCGATGCGGACGCGGGCCCGCTACGACGAGGCGAAGGACGAGTGGGTGATCAGCGGCCAGAAGGCCTGGATCACCAACGGCGGCATCGCGAACGTCCACGTGGTCGTCGCCTCCGTCGAACCCGAACTCGGTTCGCGCGGGCAGGCGGCTTTCATCGTGCCGCCCGGCACGCCCGGCCTCGAAGGCGCCAAGAAGATACGGAAGCTGGGGCTGCGGGCGTCACACACCGCGGACGTCTTCCTCGACGACGTCCGGGTCCCCGGGCACTGTCTGCTCGGCGGGAAGGAGAAGCTCGACGCGCGTCTCGCGCGGGCCCGCGAAGGTTCCAAGGGTGCGGGCGGGCGGAGCCAGGCCGCGATGTCGACCTTCGAGGTCAGCCGGCCCACCGTCGGCGCCCAAGCGCTCGGGATCGCGCGCGCCGCGTACGAGTACGCCCTCGAGTACGCCGGTGACCGGGAGGCGTTCGGCCGCCCGATCATCGAGAACCAGGCGATCGCGTTCGCCCTCGCGGACCTCCGTACGGAGATCGAGGCGTGCCGGCTGCTGATCTGGCAGGCGTCCTGGATGGCCCGCAACGACAAGGTCTTCGACGCCGGTCAGGGCTCCATGTCCAAGCTCCGGGCCGGTGAACTCGCCGTCGCGGCCAGCGAGAAGGCGATCCAGGTGCTCGGCGGCGCCGGGTACAGCAGGGAGCACCCCGTCGAGCGGATGTACCGGGACGCGAAGATCTACACCATCTTCGAGGGGACGAGCGAGATCCAGCGGCTCGTCATCGCGCGCGCGATCTCGGGGCGCCAGATCCGCTAGCCGGGCGGCCCGTTCCCGTCCCGCAGTTCGAACGTGCACCACACCTGTTTCTCGTCGAACCCCGTCCGGTGCCATCCCCAGCGCCGGGCCAGCGTCGCCACGAGGTGCAGGCCCCGACCGCCCTCGCTCAGCAAGTTGACGCCGCAGGACGGCAGCCGCGGCTGCCGTCCCGGTGCGTGGTCCGTCACCAGCACGCGCAGGTACGGCGGGACGTATACGCGCGGCGTCGCCAGGATCAGTTCGAGCCCGGCCAGTCCCCCGCCGTGCCGCACCGCGTTCGTACACAGCTCCGCCACCGCCAGCTCCACCGTGTCCGCCAACTCGGGCAGCCCCCAGTGCGTTCTGACCCAGGTGCGGGTGCGGTGGCGGGCCTGGGCCACAGGGCGATCCCGGTCGAGCGTTGAGGCGTCCCAGCCGATTCGGGTGGGGGTGGTGTCGTCCATCGTTCACCTCGGGTGAGAGTGGGCCGTGGAGTGGCCGGTGTCACGCACCATAGCGCCATCGCTACAACCCGTGAGAGTCCATTCACTCGAACTGGTTGCACATCTGGATTCGATGGACGGCACCTCTCCTGCTCGGCACACTGAGCGCAACAAGGAGGACTTATGCCACCGCGTCTCGCACCCACCGTCAGTCAACGCCGGTTCGGCACCGAGCTACGGCGCCTGCGCGAGGCCGCCGGAATGACCGCGCCACGCGCCGCCGAACTGCTCGGTACGGACCGGACGTCGATCTCCAACATCGAGTCGGGCCGGTTCCCGGCCAGCGAGGAACGGGTGCGGCGCCTGGCGAGCATCTACGAGTGCGACGACAGCGCGCTGATCGACGCACTGGCCTCCATGACCGGCGGGCGTCGGCGCGGGTGGTGGGACGAGTACCGGGACAAGATCCCGCCGGACTTTCTGGACGTGGCGGAACTGGAGGCGCACGCGACCCAGTTGCGGACCTTGCAGACCGCCCACATCCCGGGGCTCTTCCAGACCGAGGAGCACGCCCGTGCCCTGTTCGATCTGTTCGTACCCGCGCTCTCCCGCCTGGAGGTGGAACTGCGGATCGCTCACCGGCGTGCCCGCAGCGCGGTGATCGCGGGCGACGCCCCCATCCCGTACACGGGACTTGTCCATGAGGCGGCGCTGCGCATGCGCGTCGGAGGCGACCAGGTGGCTCGGGCGCAGCTCGAACACCTCCTCGCGGAGAGCGAGCGCCCCAATGTGCGGCTGCTCGTGATCCCGCTCACCACCAGCGGATTCCCCATGGCCGGTGACACGTTGATGTACATCTCCGCCGCCAGCCCTCACCTCGACACGGTGCAGGTGGACTCGCCCGTCGGGACCGTCTTCCTCGACTCCAGTACCCAGCTGGTCAACTTCCGGCGACGACTGGACTTGGTCGAACAGGTGGCGTTGAATCCGAAGAGGTCGAGGGACGTCATCCTCGGCATCGTCAAGGATCTATGAGGGGAAGCGCCTTGTCCGAGATGCGTTGGTTCAAGTCGTCATACTCGGAGGCTTCCGCCAACGCATGCGTCGAGGTCGCTGTGCAGGCCCCCCACCTCATCGCCATCCGCGACTCCAAAGACCCCGGCCTGCCGCACACGACAGTGACCCGCGCCGCCTGGGCCCAGTTCGCGCAAGCACTCCGCCGCGGCGCGCTCACCCGCTGAGCCGCGCCGCCGCACGCACCGCGTCGGCCAGCGCCCGTACATCCGTGTCCTCCGTCGCCCCCGACAGGGACTCCGCCTGCGACGCCAGATCGTTCAGGTCCGGCTCACCGGGCCAGCGCGCGGCCGAGCCGCCTCCCAGGCGGTGTCCGAAATACGCCGCGGTCGCCGCCACCCGGAGCCGCGGCGGCGTCGCGTCGGACCACAGGGGGCGGGACAGGGACGACGCCGTGATCGTGCCGGAGGCCTCGCGGGGCGCCCGGCTCTCCGGGTCCAGCCAGCGGACCGTCGCCCTGGCCACCCGGCCGTCGGCACCTTCGCGGAGCTTGACCGCGTAGAGCGCCGTCACCGTGTGGCCGGGGCCGACTTCGCCGCCGTCGACGCGGTCGTCGCGGAAGTCGTCGTCGGCTACGCGGCGGTTGTCGTAGCCGAGGAGCCGGAAGTCGGAGACCGTGTCCTGGTCGAAGGTGACCTGCGCCTTCGCGTCCCGCGCGCGCAGCTCCACGTTGGCCGGCAGTTGTTGCGTGAAGACCTCGCGGGCGTCGGCGGGCGAAGAGACGTAGGTGGTGTGGCCGTCGCCCTTGTCGGCGAGGCGTTCCATGAGCGCGTCGCCGTAGTCGCTGCCGACGCCGACCCCGAAGAGGGTGATGCCGTGGTCGCGGCGGGCGTCCGCGATGCGTGCGAGGAGGGCGTCGGCGGAGGTCTCGCCGTCGTTGGCGAGGGCGTCGGACAGGAGGACGACACGGTTGGTGGCCCCGGGCCGCACGCCCTCGACCGCCGTCGCGTAACCGGTGCGGATGCCCGCCTCCAGGTTGGTGGAGTCGGTGGGTTCAAGGCTGTCGACGGCCTCGTGGACCTTGTCGCGCACCGTGCCGCCGCTCGCCCCGAGCCGGGTCATCGGCAGCACCGTCTCGGCCTCGTCGCTGAAGGTGACCAGGGCGATCGAGTCGTCGGGGCGGAGCTCGTCGGTGAGCGTGGTCAGGGACTGCCTGACGAGGTCGAGGCGGCCCGGTTCGCCCATGGAGCCGGAGATGTCGACGACGAAGGTGAGCGCCGCGGGCTCGCGTTCACCGCTCGCGGGGGCCTGCGCCGTCGCGAGGCCCACCCGCATCAGATGCCAGCCGTCATCGCCGTCGCCGGTGCGGGCGCCGTCCACCGTCACCGAGAAGCCGTTGCCCTCGGGGCGTGGATAGCCCTGCCGGAAGCTGTTGACGAACTCCTCGGGCCGCACCGACTCCGGGTCCGGCAACCGCCCCTCGGCGAGGGTGCGGCGCGCGTATCCGTAGGAGGCGGTGTCGACGTCGAGGGCGAACGTGGAACGGTGGTCCGCGCCGCTGTCGCGGTCGCTGCCGTCGCTGTCGGCGCCGTCCGGGGCCACGGACGCGGCGGGGCCGTTCGCGGATCCGTCCCCGCCCGTGTATCCCTGGCCGGCGTGCGGTGCCCTCTTCTGCGAGGCGTCCGAGTCGTCCGCCGACGTACCGGCCGGACCGCACCCGCTGAGCAACAGCCCCCCGGCGAGGAACGCGGCCACCAACGTCCCTCCACTACGGCGCACAGCGCCCGATCCAACCCGCATGATCGCCCCTCCCGTATCGCCCGCGTCCATGTCCTGTGACTCTGACGCGGGAGGCGGGCGGATCGTTCGTCCCGGGCGATTGCGCCTTGGCCTCAAAGGGGTTACGGCGGGCGGTAGTTGTGACCGGCTGGTGATCCTCCGGAGACCTGGGCGCCGTACGCGGAACCGCTCACGACCGGTTCACGACACCACGTCCTTCCGCGCGAACCCCCGGAACGCCAGCGCGAAAAGCACCACCGCGTACGCCACCGACACCGCCGCCCCCTGCACCATGCCGCTCCACTCGGGCTGCGCCTGGAACAGGTCCGCCCAGGCGAACTGCCAGTGCGCGGGCAGGAAGTCGCGCCAGTGGTCGAGGGCGGTGACCGCGTCCAGGACATTGCCCACGATGGTCAGGAAGACCGCGCCGCCGACCGCGCCCAGCGGGTTGTCCGTCTTCGTCGACAGCCAGAACGCCAGGCCCGCGGTGACCAGCTGCGACACGAAGATGTACGCGATCACGACGAGCAGCCGCTGCGCCGCCGTACCGGACGACAGGGCTCCGCCGGTCGGTATGTCCAGCGGCCCCCACCCGTACGCGACCGCGCCCACGCCGAGCGCGACGACGGGCAGCAGCACCATCGCGCCGAGGCTGAGCCCGAGCGCGACGACCAGCTTGGACCAGAGCAGCCGGGCGCGCGGCACGGGGGCGGCGAGCAGATAGCGCAGGCTCGACCAGTTCGCCTCGGAGGCCACCGTGTCGCCGCAGAACAGGGCGACGGGGATGACCAGCAGGAACCCCGCGGACACGAACAGGCACGTCGCGGCGAAGTTCGCGGCGGACGCGGTGGCCGTGTCCATCAGCGTCACCCGCCCGTTGCGACCCTCCGGCTGGCCGCCGATCGCGAACGCGGCGACCAGCACGAACGGCAGCAGTGCAAGCACCGCCCCCATGACGAGGGTCCGGCGCCGCTTCACCTGCCGGGCCAGCTCGACCCGGAGGGGGAGGGTGCGGCCGGGCCGGTAGCCGTCGGCGGGCCCGGCGGCGGGCGCCGCCTTTGCGGGTGGGGCGGGGGTGGCAGCCCCGGTGCTGCTGCTCATGCGGAGCCTCCGATCAGCGTGAGGAACGCGTCCTCGAGTCGCCGGTGCGGGCCGAGCGCCTTCACGGGCACGTCGAGCCGGACCAGGTCGGCGAGGAGGCGGGCGGCGGGGTCGGTACCGGGATCGTCGAGGGCGCCGGAACCGTCCGGTGCGCCTGCTGCCCCAGGAAGAGGGGCGAGCCGGACCAGCAGCCCCTCCTCCGCCCGGACCACCGATTCCACCCCTTCCAGCGCCGCCACCTTCTCAAGCAGCGGGTCGGAGACGCCGGCGGCCAGGCCGACGAGGACCGTGTCGCCGGAGCCGACGATGTCCTCGACCCGGCCCGCCTCGACGAGACGGCCGCGGTCCATGACGACAAGGTGCGTGCAGGACTGCTCGACCTCGGCAAGGAGGTGGCTGGAGACGATGACGGTGCGGCCACCGCGCGCGTACCGGATCATCACCTCGCGCATCTCGCGGATCTGCGGCGGGTCGAGGCCGTTCGTCGGCTCGTCGAGGATCAGCAGGTCCGGGAGGCCGAGCATGGCCTGGGCGATGGCGAGGCGCTGCCGCATGCCCTGCGAGTAGGTGCGTACCGCGCGGGCGAGTGCGTCGCCGAGGCCGGCGATCTCCAGCGCCTCGTCGACGTGGGCGTCGCCGCGCGGGCGGCCGGTGGCCCGCCAGTACAGCTCCAGGTTCTCCCGGCCCGAGAGGTGCGGCAGGAAGCCCGCGCCCTCGACGAAAGCGCCGACCCGGGAGAGTACGGGGGCGCCGGGGCGGATCGCGTGGCCGAAGACGCGGATCTCGCCCTCGTCGGGGCGGATGAGGCCCATGAGCATGCGCAGGGTGGTCGTCTTGCCCGCCCCGTTCGGTCCGAGCAGGCCGAGGACCTGGCCCTTCTCTACGCGGAAGGACACGTCGCGGACGGCGTACCGGTCCGTCGACCTGGCGTACCGCTTGCTCAGGCCGGTGATCTGGAGCGGCACTCCGGCCAGTTGCGGGTCGGGCGCGGGCGCCGTCGTCCGCCTGCGCGCGGTGAGCAGCAGCGCCGCCGCGACGACGGCCGCGGCGAGCGGCAGCCACCACACCCAGGCGGGCAGCGGCGCTGACGCGGTCTCGACGGCGGGCGCGGTCGGCACGCTCAGCGGTGCCTCGACCGAGACCTGGTACGTCGCGGCCTGCGCCGGGGACGCGTAGCCGAGGTCCGTCGCGGAGAGGACGAGGCGCAGGGTGTGCCCCTTCTGCACCTGGTGGTCGATGGCCGGGAGTGTGATCGTGACGTCCTTGCCGGCGCCGCCCGCGCCCGTCACCCGTACCGGCGTGACCAGTTGGGAGGGCAGCACCTGGCGGGCGCCGCCGGGACCGGCGTCGTAGACCTTCGCGAAGAGGACGGCGGTGCCGGTGGAGGACTTCACGCGGGCTTTGACCGTGGGCGAGCCGGTGACGCGTACGGTCTTCTTCAGCGGTGCCGAGTCGAACCGGGCGAACTGGCCCGGGAAGTCGAGCGAGAGCCCGGCGCCGAGGGACGACGACAGCTGCGACGCGCTGCCGAGACCCGGCACGGAGGAGATCGACGGTGGGGCGCCGCCGGGCGGGTTCTGGAACGTCTCCGTGGCTGACTTCAGCGGCACGGACTGCCGCTTCTCGCCGCGCAGCCCGGGGTACGTGTCGCCGCTCGCTCCGCGCAGGGTGGCCGCGCCGTCCGTGGAGTCGACGCCGCCGGTGCGGGTCACGCGGAACGCGGGCCCCGTGTCGACGTCCTCGTCCTTCAGATACCGGTCGAACCACGAGGTCACGCGGGCCGCGGTGCGGCCGGACTCCATGTCGCCGCCGTCGTGGCCGCCCGCGATCCAGTCGACGTCGACGGGGGCGCCGTTGGCCTTGATCTGCTTGGCCATCGCGTCGGAGTGGCTGAGCGGGAACAGGGAGTCGGTCTGCCCCTGCGAGATCAGCGTGGGCACCTTGATGCGGTCGCCGACGGCGGACGGGCTGCGCTCCTCGAGGAGTCCGCGTGCCTCCGCGTCCGGCTTCCCGGCGACGGCGACCCGTTGGTACATGTCGCACAGCTCGTCCTCGAAGCGGCCGCAGTGCAGCCCGGCCTCGCTGGTGCGGGCGCCGATGTCCGCGGAGCCCGTGGTGAAGAAGATGCCGGTCCACAGCTTCTTGAAGACGCCGTCGGGGAACAGCGCGTCCGCCAGGTTCCAGTAGGTGATGTGCGGGGCTATCGCGTCGACCCTCTTGTCGTACGCGGCCGCGAGCAGCGAGACGGCGCCGCCGTACGACGCGCCCGTGACGCCCACGCGCGGGTCGCCCGCCTTGTCGAGCCGCACCTCGGACCGCTCGGCCAGCCAGTCGATGAGGCGCGACACGTCCGCCACTTCGCCGCGCCGGTCATTGAGGCCGATCTTGCCGGTCGAGCCGCCGAATCCGCGCGCGGACCAGGTCAGCACCGCGTACCCGTGGCGGGCCAGCTTCTCCGCCTCGCCCCGCACGTCCTCCTTGCTGCCGCCGAAGCCGTGGGCCAGCAGGATCGCGGGCCGCTTCTCGCTCTCGTCACCGGCCGTGAAGTACGAGGTCTTGATCCGGACGCCGCCGCCCATCGGCATCGTCCGGTCCTGCCGTTGCACGGCCGCCTCGTCCCCACCGCCCGTGGCCGCAGCAACAGACCAGGTCGCCGCCCCGACAAGGACGATCAGGGCCGCTACGACGGCTCCCCACCGCAACGGTTTCCCGCGTACCCGCTCGCGCCATCCGCGCCGTTCGCGCCCTGGGCGCCCTCGCAGCTCCATGACACCAACCGTAAGCGCCGCCACTGACAGTCACCGCACCCCCCGGTCGGAGCTTGCGGCCCTCCCCTGGGAGTACGCGCCGCTGACGGTGTACCGCAGGCGTGGTACGACGCCCTCATGACCCCCTCTCCCGAAACCCCGTCCGGGCCCCCTCCCGAGCCCCCTTTCGAGATCCGCCGGGCCGCCTCCGTCGCCGAACTCCTCGCCGCCGCCCCGCTGTTCGACGCGCCGCCCCGCCCAGAGGTGGCCCGCGACTTCCTGACCGCACCGGGCCACCATCTCTACCTGGCCTACGCCTACGCCGACGCCGACGCCGATACCGATGCCGATGCCGATGCGGATGCGGATGCGGATGCGGATGCCGCTGATGAAGCCGACGCCGAGACCACCCCCGTCGGCTTCATCAGCGGCGTCGAGACCGTCCACCCCGACAAGGGCCGCGAGATGTTCCTCTACGAACTCGCGGTCACCGAGCCGTACCGCCGCCGCGGGATCGCCCGCGCCCTGGTCCGCACACTGGCGGACCTCGCGGCCGAACTCGGCTGCTACGACATGTGGGTCGCGGTGGACGCGGACAACGACGTGGCGTCGGCGGTGTACCGGAGCGCGGGCGGCGTCCATGAGGGGCCCTGCACGGTGCTCACGTGGGACTTCACCTGACGAGTCGGCCTGGTCGGTGGAGCCCGTCGATGAACGGGGAGAACGAACGGGCACTCAGCACCGGACCGGCGGACCTCCGCCCAGGATCTTGACGAGTCCGGGCGGGGGATCACGATCGTAGAAGCGTTGGCGCAACGGTGGGGATGGCGGCGTACAAGGCAAGGCGGGCTCACCGTGTGGGCTCGCGTCACGGCCGCCGGGGCCGAGCCGGTGAGACCCGGTCGGCCCGTCGCACAGGAGCCCCGCGACCCCTTGCCCTGTCAGGCGCCCGCCTCCCCGTCCTCCGGAATGGAGATCACCCAGCGCTCGTCCGGACGCGGCCGCAGATACAGCGCCCAGTACGCGGTCGCCGCCGCCGTGATGCCGCCCGTCCAGAGGAGGTACGTGACCTCCTGCCGGCTCAGGACGTACGCGAGGACCACGATCAGGAGGGCCGGGACCGCCGGCCACAGGGGCATGCGCCAGGCGGCGCGCGTGCGGTGGGTGCCGCGGCGGGCGAGGAGGGCGGCGATCGCGACCAGGATGTACATGCCGGTGACGGAGACGCCGGTCACTCCGTACAGGGTGTCCAGGTTGACGAAGCACAGTGCCGCGCCGGGTACGCCCACGACCAGCGTCGCGACCCACGGCGAGCCGAAGCGGCCGAGGCGGGAGAGGCCCCGGTTGACCGGGCCCGGCCACGCCTTGTCGCGGGCCGAGGCGAACAGGACGCGGGAGTTCTGGATGACCATGACGATGCCCGCGTTGATGATGGCCAGTGCGACGCACAACGAGACGAACGTGCCGACCGCCGAGTTCGACCACGCCTCGACCATGGTGCCGATGTCCCCCGAGGTGAGCGCCGCGAGGTCCGGGGCGCCCATCGTGATCGCCACGACCGGGACGAGGATGATCACCGTGGAGATGGCGAGCGTCGCCAGGACCGTGCGGGAGACGGACGTACGGGGGTTCTCCAGCTCCTCGGAGAGGTAGACGGCCGTCGAGAAACCCTGGGTCACGAAGAGCGCGATGGCCAGGCCGGAGACGATCAGCATCGCCGTCACCGTGTCCGGGTGGGCCGAGGAGCCGTCGGCGCCCGCCACCCGCATCGACAGCAGCGAGCCCGCGCCGCGTTCGGCGTGTGAAAAGCCGAGGACCGCCACGACCGCCGCCGCTATCACCTCCAGGACCAGGAAGACGCCGGTGATCCACGCGTTGGCGCGCAGGTCGAGGAGGCCCGCGAGCGTGGCCAGGAGCATCACCGCCGCGCCCGCCACCGACGGGTCCAAATGCACCAGCGGGGCCAGGTAGTCGGCCGTGCCCATCGCGATCACCGGGGGGACGATCATCACGACGAGAAGGGAGAGGATGAAGACCAGCCAGCCCGCGAGACGGCCCGCGAGCGTGGAGACCATGGCGTACTCGCCGCCCGCGCTGGGGATGAGGGTGCCCAGCTCCGAGTAACAGAACGCCACGCCGATGCAGAGCAGCGAGCCGATCGCGATGGTGAGAGCCGTCGCCGTGCCCAGGCTGCCGAACAGGTCGGGGACCACGACGAACAGGGTGGACGCGGGCGTCACGCAGGACAGCGTGAGCAGGGTGCCGCCGACGACGCCGATGGAACGCTTCAGCGCTTGGGGAGAGCCGAGGCCCTGGGACGCCGTTGCCGGATCCGGGGTCTCCGCCGCCTCGGGGACGGGGGTGGCGGCGGCGTCGGCGGTCGGTGGGCGAAGCGTGTCGGTCATCCAGTGGTTCCGATCGGCTCGTGCTGCGGGTGTGCGCAGGTGTTCTACGGGCGGGAGCGCTATCGCCTCCGGATGGCTGGGTGAGGGGGGTGCATCCGCTCCTGGCGCGTCATCGAACCCCGTACGTATCCGGAACGTCAACGGCCGTTTTCCTGCGGATTCCGCAGTTGACAAGCCGGTCAACTACCGGCGCATCCTTAGCCGTTCGACACCATGACCGAGTTCTGTATAGCGAGTACGCAGCGTTGCCTTCGAATGGAAGGTCGCGTGATCCTGCCGCCTTCGGCGCCCGTTTCATCCTCTACGTACGGGAACCGCAGCCCCGCCGTCGAACTTCGCCGAAAAATAATGTGCCCCGGCCCGCCGGGAGGGGTGGCGGACCGGGGCACTCACCCGGGTAGAGGGTTCCGTGGGTTCAGTGGTTGCGCGGGAAGCCCAGGTCGACGCCGGCGGGGGCGTCCGCCGGGTCGGGCCAGCGGGTCGTGACGACCTTGCCGCGCGTGTAGAAGTGCGTGCCGTCGTTGCCGTAGATGTGGTGGTCGCCGAAGAGGCTGTCCTTCCAGCCACCGAAGGAGTGGTAGCCGACCGGGACCGGGATCGGGACGTTCACGCCGACCATGCCCGCCTCGACCTCCAGCTGGAAGCGGCGCGCGGCACCGCCGTCCCGGGTGAAGATCGCCGTGCCGTTGCCGTAGGGCGAGCTGTTGATGAGGGCCACACCCTCGTCGTACGTGTCCACGCGCAGGACGCACAGGACCGGGCCGAAGATCTCGTCCTGGTACGCCTTCGCCGACGTCGGGACCTTGTCGAGGAGGGAGAGGCCGATCCAGTGGCCGTCCTCGTGGCCCTCGACCGTGTAGCCCGTGCCGTCGAGGACGACCTCGCAGCCCTCGTCCGCGGCGCCCGCGACGTACGACGCGACCTTGTCGCGGTGGGCGGCCGTGATGAGCGGGCCCATCTCGGACGCCGGGTCGTTGCCCGGACCGATCTTGATCTGCTCGGCGCGGTCCTTGATCTTCGCGACCAGTTCGTCGGCGACGGAGCCGACGGCCACGACCGCCGAGATCGCCATGCAGCGCTCGCCCGCCGAACCGTACGCCGCCGAGACCGCCGCGTCGGCGGCCGCGTCCAGGTCAGCGTCGGGCAGCACCAGCATGTGGTTCTTGGCGCCGCCGAGCGCCTGGACCCGCTTGCCGTTCGCCGAGGCCGTGGTGTGGATGTGGCGGGCGATCGGCGTCGAGCCGACGAAGGAGACGGCCGCCACGTCCGGGTGTTCGAGGAGACGGTCCACCGCCACCTTGTCACCGTGGACGACGTTGAAGACGCCGTCCGGCAGACCCGCCTCCGACAGCAGCTCCGCGATCTTGACCGACGCCGACGGGTCCTTCTCCGACGGCTTCAGCACGAACGTGTTGCCGCACGCGACGGCGATCGGGAACATCCACATCGGCACCATCGCCGGGAAGTTGAACGGCGTGATGCCCGCGACCACGCCGACCGGCTGACGGATCGACGCCACGTCCACCCGGCTCGCGACCTGCGTCGACAGCTCGCCCTTGAGCTGCACGTTGATCCCGCAGGCCAGGTCCACGATCTCCAGGCCGCGCGCGACCTCGCCGAGCGCGTCCGAGTGCACCTTGCCGTGCTCGGCCGTGATCAGCTCGGCGATCGCGTCGCGGTTGGCGTCGAGCAGCGCGCGGAACCGGAACAGGATCTCCGTCCGCTTCGCAAGGGACGACGTGCCCCAGCTCGCGTACGCCTCCTTCGCGGCGGCGACCGCGGCGTCCACCTCCTCGACGCTCGCGAAGACGACGTGCGTCGTGACGGCACCGGTCGACGGGTCCGTCACCGGGCCGTGGTTGCCCGAGACGCCCTCGACGGTCTTGCCGCCGATCCAGTGGTGCACGGACTTCAGGTCGGACTTGGGGTCAGACATGGGCAACTCCTGTTACGTCCTGATACGTCTCGGCTCAGAGGTGGCGGCGCCGGGCGGTGGCGTGCCTCTCGTACTCCTCGCGGGCCTTCGCCGCCGACGGTGTCGCCTCCGCGTCCGCCGTCTCGGCCACGGGCACATCCCACCACGCCTGCGCCGGAGGCGGGCCCGACACTGTGTCTGCCGTTTCCGTCTCCACATAGACACATGTGGGACGGGTCGCCGCGCGCGCCTCGGCGAGCGCCGCGCGCAGTTCCGCGACCGTCTTCGCCCGGTGCACGTCCATGCCGAGGCTCGCCGCGTTCGCCGCGAGATCCACTGGGAGCGGCGCACCTGTGTACGGGCGGCCGTCCGCGTCCGGGAGACGGTACTGGGTGGCGAAGCCCTCCGCCCCTACCGACGCCGAGAGGCCACCGATCGACGCGTATCCGTGGTTCTGGAGCAGCACCATCTTGACGGGGACGTTCTCCTGCACCGCCGTCACGATCTCCGTCGGCAGCATCAGGTACGTGCCGTCGCCGACCAGCGCCCATACGGGGCGGCCGGGGGCGGCAAGGGATACGCCGATCGCGGCCGGGATCTCGTAGCCCATGCAGGAGTAGCCGTACTCGACGTGGTACTGGTCGCGTGAGCGCGTGCGCCACAGTTTGTGCAGGTCGCCGGGGAGGGAGCCGGCCGCGTTGATGAGGATGTCGTCGTCCGACACGAGTTCGTCGAGGAGGCCCAGGACCTGGGTCTGGGTGGGGCGTGCGGCCCCTTCGCTCGTCCCGTAGGCGGCGGCCACGCGGTCCTCCCAGTCGCGTTTGGCCTGCGTGTACGCCTCTACGTGGGTCGGGTTCGCGGAGTAGTTCGGTAGTGCCCGCGTGAGTGCGGTCAGCGCCTCGCGGGCGTCCGCCACGACCGGGTGCGCGGCGCCCAGTTTGTGCGCGTCGAACGGGGCGATGTTCAGGTTCACGAAGCGGACGTCCGGGTTGGTGAAGAGGGTGGCGGAGGCCGTGGTGAAGTCCGTGTAGCGCGTTCCCGCGCCGATCACCAGGTCTGCTTCGCGGGCCAGCTCGTTCGCCGTCGCCGTGCCGGTGTGGCCGATGCCGCCCACGTCCGACGGGTGGTCGTGGCGCAGCGAGCCCTTGCCCGCCTGCGTCGACGCCACGGGGACGCGGGTCGCGTCCGCGAACGCCCTCAGGGCGTCCTCCGCCTCGCTGTGGTGGATGCCGCCGCCCGCGACGAGAAGGGGGCGTTCGGACGTGCGCAACGCCTGCGCCGCGTTCTGGATCTGGGCCTGTTCCGGGGGTGGGCGGCGGATCGTCCAGGTGCGGTCCGCGAAGAAGTCGTCCGGCCAGTCGTACGCCTCCGCCTGCACGTCCTGCGGCAGCGACAGCGTCACCGCGCCCGTGTCGACGGGGTCCGTGAGGACGCGCATCGCCTGCAGCGCCGCCGGGATCAGCTGTTCGGGGCGCGTGATCCGGTCGAAGTACTTCGACACCGGGCGCAGACAGTCGTTGACCGACACGTCGCCCGCGTACGGCACCTCCAGTTGCTGCAGCACCGGGTCGGCCGGGCGGGTCGCGAACACGTCGCCGGGGAGCAGCAGTACGGGGATGTGGTTGATCGTGGCCAGCGCCGCGCCCGTCGTCAGGTTGGTCGCTCCCGGGCCGATCGACGTCGTGACCGCGTGCGTCGACAAGCGGTTGCTCTGGCGGGCGTAGCCGACCGCCGCGTGCACCATCGCCTGCTCGTTGCGGCCCTGGTGGAACGGCATGTCCTCGCCGTACTGGAGCAATGCCTGGCCCAGGCCCGCGACGTTTCCGTGGCCGAAGATGCCCCATGTCGCGGAGATCAGGCGGTGGCGGGTGGCGTCGCGTTCCGTGAACTGGCGGGCCAGGAAGCGGATGAGGGCCTGGGCTGTGGTGAGGCGGGTTGTCGCCGACGGTGGCTTGGTCGGGCTCGGCCCTGCCGGGCTTGTCCTCGTCGGGCCTGACCCCGTCGGGCCTGACCCCGTCGGGCCTGACCCCGTCGGGCCTGACCCCGTCGGGCCTGACCCCGTCGGGCCTGACCCCGTCGGGGCAGCCTCCGTCGGGCCTGCCTTCGTCGGGCCTGACCCCGTCGGGCCTTGTGTCATCGGTAGCCCTCCGTCGCGTGGGCCGGGTGGAAGCTGATTCTCCACTCCCTGCTCTCGTCCGGGCCCGCCATCACGTTCAGGTAGTACATCGCGTGCCCCGGCTGGGCGATCGACGGGCCGTGCCAGCCGTCCGGTACGAGGACCGCGTCGCCGGTGCGGACCTCTGCCAGGAGGTCGGTGCCGCCGGGGCGGGACGGGGACACGCGCTGGTATCCGTAGCCCGCCGTGCCGGTCGCCTCGTCCACGGCGATCTCGTAGTAGTAGATCTCCTCCAGGCGGGTCTCCGTGCCCGGCCTGTGCTCGTCGTGCTTGTGCGGGGGGTACGAGGACCAGTTGCCGCCGGGGGTGATCACCTCCACCGCGATCAGCTGGTCGCAGTCGAAGGTGTCCGCCGCCGCGAAGTTGCGGACCGTCCGCGCGCTGGTGCCCGCGCCCCGGGCCTCGATCGGTACCTCCGGCGCGGGGCCGCGGCGGACGGGGAGTCGTCGCCCGCACTTCGCTCCTGCCAGGGCGAAGCGGCCTCCCGCGCCGGAGGCGATCTCTGCGCGGGTGCCGCGCGGAACGTACGCGAAGTCGCTCGCGCCGCTGAACACGTCTTCCCTGCCCGCGAGTTCGATGATCCGCCCGTCCGCCGTCACCGAGCAACCGCCGGTCAAGGGCAGCACGATCCATTCACTCTCACCGGTGTCGAAGGTGTGCGTGGTGCCGGGCGCCAGTTCGAGGATGCGGAGCGCTGCGCGGGACCAGGTGGGGAGGTTCGTCTTGTCCGGGTCGACGGCCAGGGTGTACGGGCCGTCGACCGCCGTGCCGTTGGGGAGGTGGGAGTTGGTCATCCGTGCGTTTCCCTCCTAGCTGCTGCTATGCATGCCGTGTCGTTCACAGCAGGCTCACCGCCGTGTCCACCGCCTGTGCCACGTCGCCGTCCGGCGGGTAGAGCAGCGAACGTCCCGCCACCAGACCCTGCACCGTCGGCAGTCGCAGCGCGCCGCGCCACTTCTCGTACGTGGCCTCCTGGTCGCCGTCCTTGATGTCGCCGCCCAGCAGTACGGCGGGCAGTGTCGATGTCTCCAGGACCCGGGCCATCGCGTCCGGGTCGGTGGGGTCGTCGGTGACCGGGAGCTTCAGCCAGGTGTACGCGGACGTGCCGCCGAGACCGCTCGCCACCGCGATGGACCTGATCACCGCGTCCGGGCCGGTGTCGTTGCGGAGGAGGCCGGTGGTGGGGTCGCGGCGTGACAGGAACGGTTCCACGAAGACGGGGAGGCGGCGGGCCGCCATGGCGTTCACGGTGTGCGCCGCCGCCTCCATCGTGCGTACGGAGGCCTCGGTCGGGTCGTCGTAGTCGAGCCGGAGCAGTAGCTTGCCCGCGTCGAACCTCATGCGGTGCAGGTCCTCCGGGGTGTGGCCGGTGAATCTGTCGTCCAGTTCGAACGTGGCGCCTGCCAGGCCGCCGCGGTTCATCGACCCGATGACGATCTTGTCGTGCAGGGCGCCCAGGAGGAGCAGGTCGTCCAGTACGTCGGCGGAGGCGAGGACGCCGTCCACGCCCGGGCGGGACAACGCCAGGCACAGCCGGGCCAGGAGATCGGCGCGGCTCGCCATCGCGAGGGGGCGGTCCCCGGCGGCGAGCGCTCCGCGGGCCGGGTGATCAGCGGCGATGACCATGAGGCGTGCCCCGGGTACGGGCATCAGCCCTCGCCGGGTACGTGCGGCGGCGGCTTCCGCGACAGCGTGGGGTCGCTCGGCGCGGATCCGGGCGAGTGTGCGGGGGTCCGGGGGTGACGGGGCGCTGTGCTGCGGTGTCGGGTACGTCGTGGGGGCGGGGCCGCGCCGGCGTGCCTCCTCGGCCGGATCGGTCTCGACGCCACCCGACGCCATAGGCGAGTCGTCCGGCGCCGAGTTCCCGCGGAGTCCTGCGGGGGCACCCCGGCACGTCCCCTCCGCACCGCTCCCGCCCGCGACCGCATCCCCGTCACCGTCACCATCACGACCAGGAACCACACCTGCGCCCCCGATGCCACCCCACCCCACCGACCCGGACACCCCACCGCCCCGCCCCGCCTTGGGCAATCTGCCGCCTGGGGCGGCAGGGTGGGCAAGGCGGCCCCCGAGCGCCGGCCCACCGCCATCAGCGGGCAGAAGCCCGTCACCGCCCGGGCCGGAAGCCAGCGCCGGGCCACCGCCATCAGCGGGCACAAGCCCGTCACCGCCCCGGCCGGAAGCCAGCGCCGGGCCACCGCCGTCAGCGGGCAGAAGCCCGTCACCACCCCGGCCGGAAGCCAGCGCCGGGCCACCGCCATCAGCGGGCAGAAGACCGTCACCACCCCGGCCGGAAGCCAGCGCCGGGCCACCGCCATCAGCGGGCAGAAGACCGTCACCGCCCGGGCCGGAGGCCAGCGCCGCTTCGACCTTCGTCCGCGTCGGCATCGCCGAGGAACACTCCAGCCGCGACGCCACGATCGCCCCCGCCGCGTTGGCGAACCGCATGATCCGGCCCAGCTCCCACCCCGCCAGCACCCCGAGACACAGCGCCCCGCCGAACGCGTCGCCCGCCCCGAGCCCGTTCAGCACCCGTACGGGAAGCGGCGGAACCTCCGCCACCTCCCCCGCGGACGTCATCGCCAACACCCCGTCAGGGCCCCGCTTCACGACCGCGAGCCGCAGCCCGGTCGACAGCAACGCCCGCGCCGCGGCGACCGGTTCCCGCTCACCCGTCGCGATCTCGACCTCGTCGATGTTGCCGACGGCGATCGTCGCGTGCCGCAGCGCCTGCGCGTAATGCGGGCGCGCCGCCTCCGGGTCCGCCCAGAACATGGGCCGCCAGTCGAGGTCGAAGACAGTGTCACCGGGGACCCCGTCCCGCGCCCGGTGCGCGAGCGCGCCGAGCGTCGCCGAGCGGCTGGGCTCCGCGCTCAGCCCCGTACCCGTCATCCAGAAGATCCGCGCGGAGCGCACCGCGTCGAGGTCCAGTTCGTCCGGCTCGATGGCCAGGTCCGGCGCCTTCGGGCGGCGGTAGAAGTAGAGCGGGAAGTCGTCCGGCGGGAAGATCTCGCAGAAGGTGAGGGGGGTCGGGAGGCCGGGCACCGGTGTCACCCAGCGCGCGTCGACCCCGAACCGGGCCAGCTCCTCGCGCAGGTAGTCGCCGAACGGGTCCTGCCCCGTACGGCTGATCGTGGCGGTCCGCAGGCCGAGCCGCGCCGCCGCCACCGCCACGTTGGTCGAGGAGCCGCCCACGAACTTGCCGAAGGTGTCGACGTCCGCGAGTCTCCGGCCTGCCTGCAACGGATACAGGTCCACCCCGATGCGGCCCATGGTGATCAGGTCGAACTCGTCCCGGGCCATGCGGTGTTCCCTCCGTGTCGTGTTCGGACGAACCTCGGCAGCCTCGTGAGCTTCCTGCCAGATCTAACCCGTGCCGGAGACCCTGTCAATGTTTTGTCCGGACATTCGGACTATGCCTTGACACTGTTCCGCCACCCCTCAAGGCTTGCCCCATGACGACCAGCTCCCGCATCCGTGTCGGCTCCGCCCCCGACTCCTGGGGCGTCTGGTTCCCCGACGATCCCCGGCAAGTCCCCTGGCGGCGTTTTCTCGACGAAGTCGCCGAGGCCGGTTACGAGTGGATCGAGCTCGGCCCGTACGGATATCTGCCCAGTGATCCGCGCGTCCTCGCCGAGGAGACCGGGCGGCGGGGGCTCAGCGTCTCGGCGGGCACCGTATTCACCGGACTGCACCACGGGCCCGCCGTCTGGGAGCGGACCTGGGAGCACGTCGCGTCCATCGCCGCCCTCACCCGCGACATGGGCGCAGGGCATCTCGTCGTCATCCCCTCCTTCTGGCGTGACGACAAGACCGGGGAGGTACTGGAGGGGGACACGCTCAGTGCCGAGCAGTGGAGGCATCTGGCCGACGGCACCGAGCGGCTCGCGCGTGAGGTGCGGGAGCGGTACGGGCTTCGGGTCGTCGTCCATCCGCACGCCGACACCCACATCGACACCGAGGAGAACGTCTCCCGGTTTCTCGACGCCACCGACCCCGATCTCGTCTCGCTGTGCCTGGACACCGGGCATTACGCGTACTGCGGCGGCGACAGCGTCAAGCTGATCCGCACCTACGGTGAGCGCATCGGCTATCTGCATCTCAAGCAGGTGGACCCCGCCGTCCTGGCCGGGGTGCGTGAGCGCGGTACGCCGTTCGGACCGGCCGTGGCGCAAGGTGTCATGTGCGAACCGCCGCTCGGCGAGCCCCGGTTGGAGCCCGTGCTCGCCGCCGCCGCCCAGCTCGACGTCGACCTCTTCGCCATCGTCGAGCAGGACATGTATCCGTGCGAACCGGAGCGTCCGCTGCCGGTCGCGCGTCGTACGCGGGGCTACCTCAGGTCGTGCGGCGTGTAGCAGTATCGGCGGATGAGTTCTCGCACCACGAGTTCCTCACCGACCGATGTCCGGCCCACGGCCCGGCCCGCCGTCCGTCCCGTCCGCAGTTCCGACGGCACCTGGGAGACGGCGTCCGCCCGGCCGCACCCCCGGCTGCGCCCCGGCGTCATCGGCTACCGCGGCTTCCGGCTCGCCTTCCCCGGGCCGCGCGCCCGCCTGGAGGCGCCGATCGGCGCGGTGACGCTGGTGCTCGGCTTCGAGGGGTCGGTACGCATCACCGAGGCG
Organism: Streptomyces sp. NPDC016845; assembly: GCF_044332585.1. NCBI lineage: Bacteria > Bacillati > Actinomycetota > Actinomycetes > Kitasatosporales > Streptomycetaceae > Streptomyces > Streptomyces sp. NPDC016845. The sequence continues at coordinate 167,955 of NZ_JBIRPI010000012.1, forward strand.
ACCGGCGGCTGGGTCGGGGTGCGCGACGGCAGCGCCGGCGGCGTCCGGCCCGCCGGGCTGCGCACGGCCGAGCTGTCCACCGTCCTGTCCGGCATGTCCACCACACCCGTACTCGGTGAGCACGACGGGCGGCTCGCCGGTGTCGAAGTCCTGCTGACCCCCTGGGCCGCCTTCACGGTCTTCCGGACCGCCCTGCACGAACTGTCCGGCTGGCGCGTACACCCGGACGAACTGGGCGCGCTTCCCGGCAAGGCGGCCTCCGACGAACTCGCGCACCGGCTCGGCGAGTTGCCGTCCTGGCGGGCCCGGTTCCAGTTGCTCGACGAGACGCTCGGGCGCTGGCTCGCGTCCGGGCCGCGGTGCGCGAGCGGCACGGTGCACGCCTGGTACGCGCTCACGCACAGCGGCGGCTCCGCGCCCGTCACGCAGATCGCCGAGCAGGTCGGCTGGGGCGTACGGCATCTGGAGAACCGCTTCCGGGAACAGATCGGGCTGACCCCGAAGGCCGCCGCCCGGGTGCTGCGGCTGCAACGGGCCCGGCGCCTCCTCTGCGCGGGCAGCACCCAGGCCGAGGCCGCGGCGGCCTGCGGCTACTACGACCAGGCCCATCTGAGCGGCGAGTTCAAGGCCATGACCGGGTGCACGCCCCGCGAGTTCGCCCTCGCGCGCGGCCTCCGCACCGATCCGGGCGGACCGCCCGCCACGGACCGCCTCGCGGGCGAGGCCACCAGCCTCGTCCTGTGACGCGCGGCCCACAGGTCCACCGCACGGGCCCGGCCAGTGCGTTTTTCTCCAAGACCCGCGTTCCGTGCTGACGGCACCCTTGTCCCTTCGGGCCACGCAACCGGGGGGATGCGGGGGATGGTGGGCCGGGCCGGATGCAGGGGGCCCGGCCCATCACGCATGACGGCCCGGCCCATCACGCATGATCCGCGGGACATGCGGGGTCTGTCTTCTCTCCCGTTCCGCGCCCGGGTATGCGTCCGGCGCGCGTCCCGATTGCTTCATTCACGTAACAAACGCCCCTTTCCTGCTACATATGTCCGGCCTACGCAGGTCCTGCGTCACAGGAGTCCCACAGGCCCTCCCTTCAACTCAAGACACATCGTTCTCGGGTCGAAGGTGGGTGATCGTCGGCGGCCACCCCCGCGCCGCCGTAGCGACACCCGTCAGGAGGAGCCACTGATGACCGACCGCAGGCTCTGGTCGTACAAAGAGATCGCCGCGCACATCCGGGTCCAGCCCGACACCGTCCGCTCCTACCGCAAACACGGCCTCCTGCCCCCGCCCGACCACGTGGAGAACGGCAAGCCCTACTGGTACGCCGACACCGTCCGCAAGTGGGTGGCCTCACGCCCACGCAACCGCGACCGTTCGAGAGAGTGACCCGAGTGCGAAGAGGGGCGCCGCTCAGGCGCCCCTTCAGGGGGCTCGCATCCCCCTACGGCGCGAACGGCTCGATCACCGTCACCCCCGCCCCGGACGCGCCGCCCACAGAGGCCAGCGCAGCCCCCGCCGCCGCCAGTGAAATGGTCGACGTCACCAACAGCTCCGGCCGCAACACCCCGCCCCGCACAAGCTCCAGCATCCCCGGGTACGCGTGCGCGGCCATCCCGTGACTTCCGATCAGCTCCAGCTCCCGGGCGAGCACCCGCCCCATCGGCACGACCGGGTCCTCGGGCAACAGCCCCACCTGTACGTGCCTCCCCCGGCGCCGCAGCCCGTTCACGGACGCCGCGCACGTCGCCGCCGAGCCGAGCGCGTCCAGTGACAGGTGGGCGCCGCCGCCCGTCAACTCCCGTACGGCGCCCGCTACGTCGTCCGTCGCGCCCGCGTCCACGAAAGCCGCGGCCCCGAACCTCCGGGCCAGCTCCAGCGCGCCGGGTACGACGTCCACCGCCACCACCCGCGCCCCGGCCGCCGCCGCGATCATCACGGCCGACAACCCCACGCCACCGCAGCCGTGCACCACCACCCACTCCCCCGCCGCGACCCGGCCCTGTTGCACGACAGCCCGGAACGCGGTCGCGAACCGGCAGCCGAGCGCGGCCGCCGTCGTGGCGGCCATGCCCTCCGGTACCGCTACGAGGTTGACGTCGGCGTGGCCGAGCGCCACGTACTCGGCGAACGAGCCCCAGTGCGTGAACCCGGGCTGCGTCTGCCGTTCGCACACCTGCTGGTCCCCGGCGGCGCACGCCGCGCACCGGCCGCACGCGCACACGAACGGCACCGTCACCCGGTCCCCGGCCCGCCACTCTCGGACGTCGGCGCCCACCTCCTGGACCACTCCGGCGAGTTCGTGGCCGGGGACGTGCGGCAGCACGATGTCCGGGTCGTGGCCCATCCAGCCGTGCCAGTCGCTGCGGCACAGGCCCGTCGCCTCCACCCGTACGACGACGCCGTGCGGCGCCGGGGCCGGGTCCGGCACCTCACGCACCTCGGCCGGTCCACCGAACCGTTCGAACACGACAGCGCGCATCATCCGCCCACCTGCCTTTCCGCCGGCCCGTCGGCCCACCGAATCCGGGGCCGCGACAGGCGACATATCGGTCAATTAACTAAACTTCCGGCACATCGGCACAGGCAGGAGGGAACCGTCTTGACGCACCCGCAACCCCCCGGATCGCCCAGGGCCCGCATCCCCCAGCAGCCCCTGCCGCCAGGACCGCAGGTCCGCGCCGGTCTCTGGAAGCGCTGCCTCTGGGGCGGGCTGGCCCTGTGGGTGCTGACGGCGCTCGTCACGTACGCCACGAAGAACACCACCCTCCTCCCCACCCTCATTCTGCTCGGCAGCTTCCTCGTGCCGGCGGTCTTCGTGCTCTGGGCGTACGAGCGGCACGGCCGCGACCTCGGGGTGCATCTGATCCTCGGCTGCTTCCTGGTCGGCGGCGTCCTCGGCGTGCTCGGCGCCTCCGTCATGGAGTACTACCTGCTGCACCCCTCGGTGTGGATGTTCGTCGGCGTCGGTCTGATCGAGGAGGCCGTCAAGCTCCTCGCCCTGATGTACGTGCTGCGCCACCATCCCCGGGTGCGCGGGCTGCGCGCCGGGCTCGTCCTGGGCGCCACGGTCGGGTTCGGCTTCGCCGCGTTCGAGAGCGCGGGCTACGCGTTCAACGCCGCGGTCACCATGAAGGGCATCGATCTGCGCTCACTCCTGGAGACCGAGGTGCTGCGCGGGCTGCTCGCCCCGTTCGGGCACGGCCTGTGGACGGCGATCGCCGGCGCGGTGCTCCTCTCGTACCGCAGGCCGGACGGGCGGTTCCGCTTCGCGGCCCCGGTCGTCGTCACCTACGCAGGCGTCGCCCTGCTGCACGCCTTGTGGGACTCCATGCACGGCATCGCCCTGTGGCTGGTGGTCCGCCTGACCAGTACGGGGCTCGACCGGGCCCTGTTCGCCGAGGGGTACCTCCCCGCGCCGACCAGTGCGCAGAAGCATCTCTTCACGCTCTTCTCGGTCGGGGGGCTCGTGCTCGTCTCTCTGCTCGGGATCGTCTGGGCGCGTTCGCTGGCGCGCCGCGACCCTTCTTGGAGTAGTACCCCCTAGGGGTATACAGTCGGGTGGGTCAGCGCGGGTCAGAAGGTGCCGGGGGTACCCGGTCTTCTCACCCCGGCCTTCCAGCTAGGAGAACGACATGAGCGCGCAGACCGAGCTCCACCAGACCGGCACCGACGACGCGGCACCGGCCGCCGGGACCTCCGTCACCACCGTCTACCAGGTCAAGGGCATGACCTGTGGGCACTGCGAGGGCGCGGTCGCCAGTGAGCTCGGCGAGCTCGACGGTGTCTCCTCCGTGCGGGCGGCCGCCGCCTCCGGACAGGTCACGGTCGTCTCCGCGGCCCCGCTCGACGAGGAGGCCGTCCGCGCCGCCGTCGACGAGGCCGGGTACGAGCTCGTCGGCAGGGCCTGACAGCGGGCTGACACGGACCGCTCCGGACCGGGCCGGGCCCCGGCGGGCCCGCCCGGCCGCCGTACCCTCGACAGCACCATGACGGACGCGCCCCTCACCGACATCGACCTCGCCATCGGCGGCATGACGTGCGCCGCCTGCTCCGCCCGCATCGAGAAGAAGCTCAACCGGCTCGACGGCGTGACGGCGACGGTCAACCTGGCCACGGAGAAGGCGAAGATCTCCTACGCCGCCGACGCCGACGCCGACATCACCCGGCAACTTCTCATCGACACAGTCACCAAGCTGGGCTATACCGCCGAACCCGTCTACGTGGCTGCGGCAGAGCCGCCCAAGGGCGCGGGGAACCGCGCGACCGGCCACGACGCGCCGTCGGCCGACGACGCATCCGCCACCCCGACGGCGCATGGCACCTCTGCCGGCCGGCGCCTGAGAATCTCCGCCTGGCTGACGGCCCCGGTGATGCTCATGGCCATGACCCCCGCCATCCAGTTCGACAACTGGCAGTGGCTCTCCCTCACCCTGGCCGCCCCGGTCGTCATCTGGGGCGGCCTCCCGTTCCACCGCGCCGCGTGGACCAACCTCCGCCACGGCGCCGCGACCATGGACACGCTCGTCTCCCTCGGGACGCTCGCCGCGTTCGGCTGGTCGCTGTGGGCGCTGTTCCTCGGGGACGCGGGGATGCCGGGGATGCGGCACGGGTTCACGTTCGTCACCGAGGGGGCCGACGCGTCCTCCACCATTTATCTGGAGGTGGCGTCGGGCGTCGTCACGTTCATCCTCGTCGGCCGGTATCTGGAGGCGCGGGCCCGGCGCAGTGCGGGCGCCGCGCTGCGGGCGCTCCTCGACCTCGGCGCGAAGGACGTCGCCCTGGTGGGCGCGGACGGCGTCGAAGTGCGGGTGCCCGCCGACCGCCTCGCGCCGGGCGACCGGTTCGTCGTACGGCCCGGGGAGAAGATCGCCACGGACGGCACGGTCGTCGAGGGCGCGAGCGCCGTCGACGTCTCCCTTCTCACCGGGGAGTCGGTCCCCGTGGATGTGGAGGTGGGGGACGCCGTGACGGGCGCGACCGTCAACGCCGGTGGGCGGATCGTCGTCGAAGCGACCCGGGTCGGCGCCGACACGCGGCTCGCGCACATGGCCCGGCTCGTGGAGGACGCGCAGACCGGCAAGGCGCGGGTGCAGCGGCTCGCCGACCGGGTGTCGGCCGTCTTCGTGCCTGTCGTCGTCGCGATCGCCCTGGTGACGCTGGTCGTGCGGCTGTCCGTCACCGATGACGTCACCGCCGCGTTCAGCTCGGCCGTCGCCGTGCTGATCATCGCCTGCCCGTGCGCGCTCGGGCTCGCGACGCCCACCGCGCTCATGGTCGGTACGGGGCGCGGCGCGCAGCTCGGCATCCTCATCAAGGGGCCCGAGGTCCTGGAGGCGACCCGCACGGTCGACACCGTCGTTCTCGACAAGACGGGGACCGTCACCACCGGGCGCATGGCCCTGCTCGCCGTCCGCCCCGCCGAGGGTGTCGAGGAGAAGGAGCTGCTGCGGCTCGCCGGTGCCGTCGAGCACGCCTCCGAGCATCCGGTGGGGCGGGCCGTCGCCGCGGGCGCCGTGGACCGTGCGGGTGAGCTGCCGGCGGTCGAGGGCTTTCGCGGGGTTCCGGGGCTCGGGGTGCGCGGGAGCGTCGAGGGGCACGTCGTCCTCGTAGGGCGTACGCGCCTGCTCGACGATCACCGGATCCCGGTGCCGGACGCGCTCGGGGCTGCGCTGCGGGACGCCGAGGCGGAGGGCGGGACGGCCGTCATGGTCGCCTGGGACGGGGTGGCGCGCGGCGTTCTGACCGTGGCCGACACGGTCAGGGAGACGAGCGCGCGGGCCGTTGCCGAGCTGCGGGCGCTCGGGCTGACACCGGTGCTGCTGACCGGGGACAACCGGGCCGCCGCCGAGGCGGTCGCGCGGGCGGTCGGGATCGAGCCCGAGGACGTGGTGGCCGAGGTGCTGCCGGAGGAGAAGGCGGAGGTCGTCCGGCGGCTGCGGAGCGAGGGGCGCGGGGTCGCCATGGTGGGTGACGGTGTGAACGACGCCGCCGCGCTGGCCACCGCCGATCTGGGGCTCGCCATGGGGACCGGCACGGACGCGGCGATCGAGGCGGGCGATCTGACGCTCGTACGCGGTGATCTGCGGGTGGCTGCCGACGCGATCCGGCTCTCCCGGCGGACCCTCGCCACGATCAAGGGCAACCTCTTCTGGGCCTTCGGCTACAACTGCGCCGCGCTGCCGCTGGCCGCCGCCGGACTGCTGAACCCGATGATCGCGGGGGCCGCGATGGCCTTCTCCTCGGTTTTCGTGGTCACAAATAGTCTGCGACTTCGGAGATTCACTTAGGAAGTCCTGGACCTCCACACAATCCACACGGCACAATTGCAGCAACCTCACGCGTGAGGTTCGAATCGACATATCGGACCTCTTGCGTGCACACGGGACATAAGCAAGAGACGCAGATCACAGAGATGAGAACGTAACCCTTTGCCGGTCCCGTGAGTCTAAGGAGGCGATGCAGGAACGTCTTGGGGGGCGTTCAGGCATCGACGGGACCGTCTTGGGGGACGGGACCGACTGCGTTGGCCGGGGCACGTGCACCGGGGAGCTTGAGCGGCCCACCCGTGCGTACGTGTTCCGGCGGCCGACGCGGACACACAGACGCCCGGCCGGATCCCGTGGGGGGAATCCGAACCGGGAAAAGGAGAGCGCCCCGGCTGTCGACCCGTGGGGGGATCGACAGGGGGGCGCTCTCCGCTATTCCGTGGGCCGCCGGCCTCGGGTGGGGCTCAGCGCTGCTCGACCGGGACGAAGTCCCGCTCGACGACGCCCGTGTAGATCTGGCGCGGGCGGCCGATGCGCGAACCCGGCTCCTTGATCATTTCCTGCCACTGGGCGATCCAGCCCGGGAGGCGGCCGAGGGCGAACAGGACCGTGAACATCTCGGTCGGGAAGCCCATGGCCCGGTAGATCAGACCGGTGTAGAAGTCGACGTTCGGGTAGAGCTTGCGCTCGACGAAGTAGTCGTCGGCCAGCGCGTGCTCCTCCAGCTTCAGCGCGATGTCGAGCAGCTCGTCGGACTTGCCGAGCGCCGAGAGGACGTCGTGCGCCGCCGCCTTGATGATCTTCGCCCGGGGGTCGAAGTTCTTGTAGACGCGGTGCCCGAAGCCCATGAGCTTCACGCCGTCTTCCTTGTTCTTCACCTTGCGGATGAAGGTGTCGACGTCGCCGCCGGCCGCCTGGATGCCTTCCAGCATCTCCAGGACCGACTGGTTGGCACCGCCGTGCAGCGGGCCCCACAGCGCCGAGATGCCCGCCGAGATCGAGGCGAACATGTTGGCCTGCGAGGAGCCGACCAGACGCACGGTGGACGTCGAACAGTTCTGCTCGTGGTCCGCGTGCAGGATGAGCAGCTTGTCCAGGGCCGAGACGACGACCGGGTCGAGCTCGTACTCCTGGGCCGGCACGGAGAACGTCATGCGCAGGAAGTTCTCGACGTAGCCGAGGTCGTTGCGCGGGTAGACGACCGGGTGGCCCTGCGACTTCTTGTACGCGTAGGCGGCGATCGTCGGAAGCTTGGCGAGCAGACGGATCGTCGAGAGGTGACGCTGCTTCTCGTCGAAGGGGTTGTGGCTGTCCTGGTAGAAGGTGGACAGCGCCGAGACCACCGACGACAGCATGGCCATCGGGTGGGCGTCGCGCGGGAACCCGTCGTAGAACCGCTTGACGTCCTCGTGCAGCAGGGTGTGCTGCGTGATGTCGTTCTTGAAGGTGGAGAGCTCGTCGACGGTGGGGAGCTCGCCGTTGATCAGCAGGTACGCCACCTCGGTGAAGGTGGAGCGCTCGGCCAGCTGCTCGATCGGGTAACCGCGGTAGCGCAGGATGCCCTGCTCGCCGTCCAGGTAGGTGACGGCGGATTTATAGGCGGCGGTGTTGCCGTATCCGCTGTCGAGGGTCACCAGTCCCGTCTGGGCCCGGAGCTTCCCGATGTCGAAGCCCTTGTCGCCGACGGTGCTGTCGATCACCGGGTAGGTGTACTCGTCGTCGCCGTACCGCAGTACTACAGCGTCGTTGTTGGTCTGCTCGCTCACGTCTCGTCCCTCACCGACGTAGTGCCTCTTCTTCGAGGTGCCCTGACTGTCTCTACCATCCCCCACTTGGCCCAGCAGAGTGCACTCGGGGTCGTCCATTGGGCCTATTGACGGCACTGAGTGCCGCCAACCTGCTCATCCTGCCCCCTTCGCCCTGGTTCCGGAAGTGCCGTGTGAGCTTTGCGACGAATTTGATCGATCAAAATTCTTGAAGCGTCGCCCCTGCCAGCCGGAAATCGAGTGCCGTACAGCGTCTGCCTGCCGAAACCGTGCGCACCGCCTGCCCTAGAGCCTTGCGCGATCCGACGAGGACCACCAGCTTCTTCGCACGGGTGACCGCCGTGTAGAGGAGGTTCCGCTGGAGCATCATCCAGGCGCCGGTGGTGACCGGGATCACGACACACGGGTACTCGCTGCCCTGCGAGCGGTGGATCGTGACGGCGTAGGCGTGCGTCAGCTCGTCCAGCTCGTCGAAGTCGTACGGCACCTCCTCGTCCTCGTCCGTCAGGACCGTCAGTTTCTGCTCGTCGGCGTCGAGGGAGGTGACGACGCCGACCGTGCCGTTGAAGACGCCGTTGGCGCCCTTCTCATAGTTGTTCCGGATCTGCGTGACCTTGTCACCCACGCGGAAGACCCGGCCGCCGAACCGCTTCTCGGGCAGCTCCGGGCGGCCCGGGGTGATCACCTGCTGGAGCAGGCCGTTGAGCGTGCCCGCGCCGGCCGGGCCGCGGTGCATCGGAGCGAGCACCTGGACGTCGCGGCGCGGGTCGAGGCCGAACTTGGCGGGGATGCGCCGGGCGGCCACGTCGACGGTGAGCCGTCCGGCCTCCTCGGTGTCCTCCTCGACGAAGAGGAAGAAGTCCTTCAGCCCCTGGGTGAGGGGCGGTGTGCCCGCGTTGATCCGGTGGGCGTTGGTGACCACGCCGGACTCCTGGGCCTGCCGGAAGATCCGGGTCAGCCGGACCGCCGGGACGGGGCTGCCCTCGGCCAGCATGTCGCGCAGCACCTCGCCCGCGCCGACGCTCGGCAGCTGGTCCACATCGCCGACGAAGAGCAGGTGGGCGCCGGGCGGGACGGCCTTGACCAGCTTGTTGGCGAGCAGCAGGTCGAGCATGGACGCCTCGTCGACCACGACCAGGTCGGCGTCGAGCGGCCGGTCCTTGTCGTACGCGGCGTCGCCGCCCGGCTTCAGCTCCAGGAGGCGGTGGACGGTGGAGGCGTCGGCGCCGGTCAGCTCGGCGAGGCGCTTGGCGGCCCGGCCGGTCGGCGCGGCGAGCACCACCTTCGCCTTCTTGGCGCGGGCCAGCTCCACGATCGAGCGGACGGTGAACGACTTGCCGCAGCCGGGGCCGCCGGTCAGCACCGCGACCTTGCGGGTCAGCGCCAGCTTGACGGCCTCCTTCTGCTCGGGCGCGAGGTCGGCCCCCGTACGGCCCGCGAGCCAGGTGAGGGCCTTGTCCCAGGCCACGTCGCGGAAGGCGGGCATCCGGTCCTTGTCGGCGCGGAGGAGCCGGTTGAGCTGGGCGGAGAGAGACAGCTCCGCGCGGTGGAAGGGGACGAGGTAGATCGCGGTGACCGGTTCGCCGTGCTCGCCGGGGACCAGTTCCCGTACGACGCCGGGGTCGCCGGAGTCCTCGTCGGGCAGGGCGAGTTCGGCCAGGCACTCGATGACGAGCCCGGTGTCGACCTGAAGCAGCTTGACGGCGTCGGCGATGAGCCGCTCCTCGGGCAGGAAGCAGTGGCCCTGGTCGGCGGACTGGGACAGGGCGTACTGGAGCCCGGCCTTGACGCGCTCGGGGCTGTCGTGCGGGATGCCGACGGACTGGGCGATGCGGTCGGCGGTCAGGAAGCCGATGCCCCAGACGTCGGACGCGAGGCGGTACGGCTGGTTCTTCACGACGCCGATCGACGCGTCCCCGTACTTCTTGTAGATGCGCACGGCGATGGACGTGGACACGCCGACGCTCTGCAGGAAGACCATCACCTCCTTGATCGCCTTCTGCTCCTCCCACGCGTCGGCGATCTTCTTGGTGCGCTTGGGGCCGAGGCCCGGCACCTCGATCAGGCGCTTCGGCTCCTGCTCGATGATGTCGAGGGTGTCCAGCCCGAAGTGCTGGGTGATGCGGTCGGCGAAGACCGGGCCGATGCCCTTGACCAGGCCGGATCCGAGGTAGCGGCGGATGCCCTGGATGGTGGCGGGCAGGAGTGTCGTGTAGTTCTCCACGGTGAACTGCTTGCCGTACTGCGGGTGCGAGCCCCAGCGGCCCTCCATCCGCAGCGACTCCCCCGCCTGCGCGCCGAGCAGCGAGCCGACGACGGTCAGCAGGTCGCCCGCGCCTCTGCCGGTGTCGACGCGGGCGACGGTGTACCCCGTGTCCTCGTTGGCGTACGTGATCCTCTCGAGGACGCCTTCGAGTACCGCCATGGGCCGGGCGCCGCCCTGGCCGCCCTGGCCGCCCTGGCCGCCCTGCGCCTGCTGCTTCGCCATGATCCGACGGTATCGGTGGGGTACGACAACAGGCACCCGCCGGGTGTTCGGGGGCCGGTCTAGGGTGCTGGGATGGGTGAGACGAGCGGGGCGGCGGCCCGGGTGCCGGTTCCGGTCCCGGTGAGTGTGCGGCGGCTGCTGCCCGATCTGCTGACGGCTTTGGCGCCTGTGGTGGGTGAGCGGGCGGTGGGGGTCTGGCTGTACGGGTCCACGGTGACGGGGTCGTTCGAGCGGGGCGTGAGCGATGTCGACGTGCTAGTGGGGGTGGGCGGCTCCGAACCCGGTCTCGGGGTCGATGAGTTGCGGGCCGTCGAGGCGCGGGTCCTGCGGGCGCACCCTGGGTTCCGGGACCGGCTCGACCTGACGTTCGCGCCGACCGCCGCGCTCGCCGGGAGCCTCCTCGAACCGCTCCTCGTCCTCTCCCCCGGCGAACCACCGCACACCGCGCGCGTGCTGCCCCGTTGGGCGTTGACCCGTGCCCTGGTCCGCGAGACGGGCCTGACCCTTGCGGGCCGCCCGGCGCGGGAGGCGCTGGCCGCTGCCGACCCGGGGGAGCTGCGGACGGCCCTGATCGACTCCGTCGCGGGGCTGCGGGACTGGGCGCCGCAGGTACGGCACCGGGGCGGCCACGCGTACCTGGTGCTGACGGCGTGCCGCGCCCTTCGCACCCTGACCACGGGCGAACTGGCGGACAAGGCGCAGGCCGCGCGGTGGACGGCCGAACGGTGGCCCCGGTTTCGGCCCCTCCTGGAGGCGGCGCTGGCGTGGCGCCGGACGCAGGCGGTGCGGGATGAGTCGCCGCTGCCGGCGGAACTGGTCGCGCTGCGGGGCGAGTTGCTGGACCTGGTGGCGGCGACGGCGGGGGCGGGGCGGGCGGGGCCGGGCGGGCAGGTGGGGGCCTGAGGTCTGCGGCCGTCGGGGTGCGCGGACCGTTGGAGTGCCAGCCGCGCACGAGGTGCCGTAAGCCCGATACGCTGCCTGCCAGGTCGGCCCTGGCAGGCCGTGCCGAAGCCTGGATCCACGCTCGCAACGCGTCGCCGGGCCTGACCTGACGCGGGGTCGCGCAGATCTCCGCTTCCGGCGCCGTCGTTCACTCGGCGATGTCGACGCCGTATCCGCGTGCGAGGGCGTCGAGGCCGTGGTCGTAGCCCTGACCGACGGCGCGTAGGCGCCACACCGGACCTCTGCGGTAGATCTCCGCGAGCAGCATGGTGCGTTCGGTGGTAGCGGCGTCCAGGGTGGCCCGGGCGAGCGGTGCCCCGCTGCTGCCGGGGGCGGCACCGATCTGGATAGCGCCGACCCTCCCGAAGGTGGCGGTGCCATCGATGGCCGCGGCGACGATGACCTTGCGAGTCGCGGGTGGCAGGGATGCCAGGTTGAGGGCGATGGTCTGTTCGGCCGGGCCACCGGTCAGCAGCCGCACAGTTCCGGCGGGGCTCTCCGGAGCTCCGTAGAAAATGAAGTCCTCGTCGAAGGTGACCTGTTCGTCCTCGTCGAGGAGGAAGGCGACGACGTCGATTTCGTAGTCCGTCTGCGGGGACCAGCCGGCGGTGACGTACCAGTCCGGCGCGGGCCTGCCGTGCGGCATGGGCAGGTCGATGACACCGCCTCTCGGCATCACGTGCGGCTCCTGAGTCCGAAGCGTCGCCGCGGCCGGGGCGGTGGCGGTCGGAGCGGTGAGCCAGTGGAGGTCGTGCACGGGGAGTTCGAGGGCGGTGATGCGGCTCATGCGCCGGTCCCCCTCCCCTCCCGCCAGGAGTACGACGTCGGTGACACTGGCGGACAGGTTGACCGCCGCGGACCCGCCCAGCTCGACGATGCGCGTACGGGCCGCCGCGGCATCGGCATGGACACCACCGAGCACAAGCACGCGACGCCCGGCCAGAGGCTTGTCCAACGTGCCGACGGAGGGCACCGGTCGACGCGGGACGGGTACGGCAGAGGTCGTGGAGGGCGCCAACTCCACTGGCCCCGCGAGGGCTTCTGCTTCCCGCTCGGCCACCGGGGTGACAGCGACGGCCGTCGCCTCATGCGCTGTCCCCGGCCGTACGTCGGCCAGCAGCCGCAGGAAAGCATGCTCGTCGATGACCGGCACGCCCTCGGCAAGTGCGCGCCGGGCCTTCGCCGAACTGGACGCCGGTTCGTTGGTGACCAGCACGCTGGTGTGCCGGCTGACGGAGGTCATCATGTTCAGCCCGATGGCAACCGCCCGCCCGACCAGCTCCGCCCGCGCATGGGCGGTCTCACCAGTGATCGCGACCTTCATCCCCTGCTGGAGAGGCCCGCCGGGAGTCAGCCGGCCCGGATTGCGGTAGGCGCAGGGAGTCTTCGGCGGCTGCGGCGTGAACTGCGACTCGGCCCTGGGCGGACAGGCCACCAACGGCAAGGGCAGATCGAGCCGCACCGCTTCGCGCAGTGACGCCCGCAGAATCCCGGCCAGCACACGGGTGTCGTCCAGCGCCTCGTGCGCACGCTGCTGGGGAACGCCGTAATGGGCGGCGAGGGTGCCGAGCTTCATGTCGTCCGTCGGCGGATCCACCTGACGATTCAGAGCCAGGGTGCACAGCCGCTGCGACACCGGCAGCCACATCCGCGCACGGGCGAACTCGTGGGCCAGGAAGTCGTAGTCGAACTGGGCGTTGTGGGCGACCAGGACCCGGTCCTGAAGCATGGCACCGATCCGCCCGGCGACCTGGTCGAACGTCGGCGCACCCCGCAGCCGCTCGACGGTCAGCCCGTGCACCTCGACCGGCCCCGGATCACACCCCGGGTCGAGCAGCGTCGAGAACTCCCCGGTCTGCTCGCCGTCCGGACCAATCGTGATCACCGCGACGGACAGCACGCGATCTCGCCGGGCCGTGAGACCCGATGTCTCCACGTCGACCAGAGCCCAGTCGTAGGCGTAGTCACCCATGTCGGGCAGGTCGAAGGAGGAGGAGACGAGACTCATGACGGCAAGGATGGTCGGATATCAAGCGCTCCTTCAACCCGTAAGCCGATTTGCCGTCGTTCGGAAGACTGCAGCGAGGCGGTTCCTACGACGTCGACCGCAGAACCGCGGGGTGACGCTGTTCGATAGTCGTACGGCTAGAAGATGTCGGCCGCCCTATCGTCCGTGAGGTTCTCGAGGATCGTGCGTATCCACGGGCTGCGAACGGCTGGTAACCGGACCAAGGTGTGTTCGAACCTGCCCCGGTCGGCCCGGAACAGGTAGTTGGGGCGCGGCGGAAGCGGGTCGTCGCGGAGCACGTCTTGGGGTATGCCGCCCGAAGCGGGCACAGGTAAGTACGGTTCGGGGGTAACCAGCCACAGCCACATCCCCAGCGGCAAAGGCACCGGGTATGCCGATGCAGCAGGGCCGGCAGGGGTCCAGGTCTGACCCGTCTGGGGATGGACCGGTACGAGGAGGATGTCGACGCCTGCACTGGCGGAGGGTTCTCCCGGTCCAGCCAGGACAGCCTGCCGCGTTGGCGGGCCTGCGGGCAGCAAAGCGTCGAGCGCGCGTTGGAATACGTCCGCGGTCAGACCACCCGGAACGTTCACCGGCTGCCCTTCGGAGGCCACTAACAAATGGGCGAGCGCCTGGCCGGCTGCCGCCCCCCATTGAGGACTCCACGACCAGTAGTGACTCGACCCAGACCGTCCTCCCCACGTGCCAATCGGCTCGAACGGGGGTGTGCTCTCCCCCCTCTCTACCAATTCCTTCCAGGAGCACGGCGCAGTGTGGACACCGCCGGTGGGGACGCGGCGCACGGCGTCTGAGCTGAGCCGCACTGCCTGCCACAGCGAGCAGTCGTCGACCCTTGTTGCCACGGGCAGGTCGCACGCCTCGCAGGCCATGTTGGGCCCCTCGGCCCCGTCAAGGCCACAGCAGGCACCGCCACGCTTCTCGGGAATCAGCCGGGCCCCGCGGATGTCACCGGGAGCGGTGACGATGGCCCCGGGCGTGCTGTCGGACAGGGCGTGGACCGGCGCGTAGATGCCGCGTGCCTCCGCCTCGCCCGGATCGATCTCGTCCCACATCCGCCATGGCCCTCCCCATGGGTCCGGGTCCACGGCAAACGTCCCTGCCTCCATGAGCACTGGTAGTTGGACCCCATTCCCGTACTTCTGACGGGCATGGGGCGGAAGGGAAACCTGGGTCAAAGGGACTGTCAGCTCGGCACCGCAACGCGCGCAAATGAAAACGAACAAATGCACCCTCCGTAAGGGAAACAGCTGCATGATCGCAGCTCGGAGGCGGCCCGCCAACGTGTTTTCATCCGTTGTGGCAAGGGCACCTCCCACCGTCAGGGAGTGTCAACGCAGCGTGGGTGAAGCCAGCCGCCGTCCATGACCGCGGCGGCCGTCTGGGCGGCCGAGGGCGATGCTTGTGGCCGACCGCAGACCGTGGCGTGGGTGAGCGGTTCGACGGCAAGAGACCGCACCGAAAGTTCGGGAAGTCTCCGGGAAGAACACCCGCCGAGGGCCGGACGAAATCGTCTCCAGCCGGACACCCGTCGACTCCGCCCGGAGCCCATCCGCACCCGCGAAGCGGCTCCGCCGAGCCCGATCAACGGCCTGACTGGGCGCCCCCGGCAGGACTCGAGCCTGCGGCCAAGCGCTTAGAAGGCGCTTGGCTTGTTGAGCGGTGATGGTGCTCTGACCTTGGCGCTCATCTGCCCCGTCGACGGCCCGCTGCCGGACTTCGACACGCATCCGACATGGTCCCGCTGAACGGCTACTCGTAGACGGTCGCGGCCATGAGTGCCCGCGCGAAGAACCGCCAGTCCCCGTCGGCCGGCATTTCGCGGCCGGTGTTGCGGTACCAACCGTCCGCGTCGTCGATCCAGGCGGACAGGGCCTCCAGGACGTTAGGGAGATCGGCGTTCTCCCAAGAGCGTCCAACTTTGGCGTGGTTGCGGTGCAGGGCGCGCACGAAGGCGGCCAGATCTTCCCGGCTGTTGACGCGTTCGGGTTCTGGCTCAGGCGAAGAGGTCATGCCAGGCGCCTTACGAGGGAGGGCCGTGTGGGGCGCGTCACGCCGCCTCGGTGCCGGGGTCTGCCCGTGCTCGAGGTAGACCGGCGCAGCCGCGTCTCGGGCCTCTGTCGCTGCGATGATGCGCCGGGCCAATCGCGGGATGGTGTGCTCCGAGATCTGCTCGGGAGTGAAGAAGGCGAAGCTCTTCAGCTCCTCGGTCTGCAAGCTGATCCGGGTCAGGTCGTCCTGGTCGAGCCGGCCGCCGTCGGACAGGTACAGCACCTTGTCGCCCTCGGTCTGGTTCGGGGCCCAGTCGACCGCGAGCAGGCGCCCAAGGGGTGGGGCGATGCCCAGCTCCTCCTGGACCTCCCGCACGGCCGCGTGCAAGGGGGATTCGCCGGTCTCGACGTATCCGCCGGGAATCTCCCAGTAGTCCTTGTAAGTGGGCTCCACCATGAGGACTCGCCCAGCGGTATCGAAGAAGAGTGCACCCGCCGCCATGCGCGGATGCGCCATCTTCGCTTCCTGTTCAGTCGGCGCCATGCAGCCGAGGGTATCCAGCTCAGACAACGTGCAGCCTATTGGCCAGGTCCGCCAGACCGCGGCTCGGCCGGCCTCGCTGGTTCCGGACCCAGGTAAGCACCATTTCCCGGGCGAGGTAGTGGCTCCGTACCTGCTCGGGCGCCCAGCTCTCCGCTTCGAGGATCTTCGCCAGTGCGTCGTCCATGCGGTTGTGGGCGCTGAGGGCTCGGGCCACTTCGAGGTTGTGCCGGGCCCGGCGCTCGGTCGGCAGGCCACTGGTGTCGATCTCCGGGCCCAAACCCACCGCGATCTGCATGTCCCCCAGCTCGGCGGCGGTCGCCACCCGGTGAATTGCCACATTCGTGGGCCCGAAGGCGGTCCAGACGTGGTTGGCGTCGGTTCCCAGACGCCGCGCCGCCTGGTCGGCCTCAGCGAGGAAGGCCTGAGTCGTTGCACGGTCCTCCGCTCGGGCCGCAGCCATGGAGCCCGCGAGGTACAGGGTTCCGTAGACCGACAGGAACGCCGGGCTCGCGTCGTCCAAGCCGGGGCGAAGGTACTCGCCCGCGTCGCCGACGAGCTGCGCGGCGGCATCGAACCGGCCGTTGGACAAGAGGCAGTGCGCCACGGAGCGAAGCAGGGAGCCGGTCACCATCGCGTTGCCGGATTGCTGGGCCGCTGCCAGACCGCGGTCGGCTGCGATCCATGCGAGGTCGGTCTCTCCGAGCTTGGTGAGCACTATCGCCGCGCCCTGATAGGTCATCGCCATGAGCTCATGCGCTCGCTCACGCTCTCTGCCCTCGTAGGCCTTGGCCGCGATGAGCACATCGGCCAGCAACAGCGGTAGGCGACGGGTCGCGAACGCGTAGCGCGAGTCCTGATAGGCGTCCCACACCTCAGCGACGCCGCTGCGTAGTTCGTCGAGTGAGGTCGGCCCGCCTTGGGTCGTGACCCCCAACAGCGGGGTCAGTTGGCGGTAGTCCATCAGGGCCGAGCGAAGCGCCGGCACCGTGCGGGTGCCGCTGTCAGCCGTCCACTCCAACAGGGTGGGTTCGGCGAGCAGGGCGCCCAGGGTCACGTCGAGTGCATCGGCGAGCGACTTGATGACCGAGAGCCGGTCCAGCTCGATCCGGTTGTTCTCGGCCTTGCTGAGCCAGTCGACGGTTCGGCCGACCAGTCCGGCCAGGACTTCTTGGGACATGCCACGCCTGCGGCGGTACCAGGCAACGCGTTCACCGATCGTCAGGTTCGTCGTCATGACTCGCATGGCAAGAGCGTCCCCCCGTCTCCGCATGGGACCCCGGAGAGATTTTCCGGGGTACTCCGGCGACCCGCTCCTAGCGTTGCTGACAACCCCGGGGCTGTCAGGCCTGTCGGGAGACCGGGCCATCAGCGACAGGAGCTGATCCAGCATGCTCGACCGTATCCGCCGCGCCGCCGCTGCCATCAGGGCGCGCTACTTCCCCAGAGGCAGGCACCGCCGCGTCTCAACGCCGTGCCCGAGCCCCGCGCCGACTTTTCCCGCCGCTCGCAACCGACCGGCGGTCGTACCGAGCCGCCGCCCTTGCGACCGGGTGAGCCACCGGTACCCGCTCGCGGGTGAGGAGAACGCACTCATCCGCCCGTACGTCTTGGGGGCGCACTGATGCCTACACGACCGCGGGCCAACAGCCCGGACGCCTCAGCCATTCCGTACCGCTCGACCGCCTGCCACATTGGCACCCACCCAGGCTGCTCGGAGTCCTCCCCGATCGCGGCCCCGGCCGACGTGCCGGTGATCTACGAGGCATGCGACTGCCCATGCCATTCGTTGCCCGCTCAGCTCCCACCTGCGGAGGTGGCCGCACAAAACGCGCTGAGGCTGCTTCCATGGGCAGGTTCCGGGGGCAAGCCGTGCTATCTGGGCACAGACGACCCGGAGAGCTTCATGTCCCGCCTGGCGGACCACGTCGAGGCGGAGCAGCTTGAGATGGCATCCGAGTTGCTGGAGAAGGCATTCGAGCTACTCGAGGACGAGACAGTGGACCCGAAGCCTCTGAAGATCTTTGCGGCCCGGTTGGCCGCCGCCCTGAGAGACGTGCTGCGTGTGGCCGCCGGCCGCGGCGACCGTCTGCCGACATCTCGCTCCGGAAACGGCTGACGAGTTACCCGCCGACCGCGATATACCTCGCCGGGTCAGCACCGTGCGGGGACCAGGTGAAACCGAAACTTCCGCCGCTCCAGCCGACGGCCGCCATCGGCCAGCCCGCCCTGCGCCCGCTGCTTCGCCATGATCCGACGGTATCGGTGAGGTACGGCAACGGGCACTCGCCAGATTCTTCGGAGCTGGCCTCGGGTCAGGGGACGAACTGCTCGACTCTCCGGCCGAGCCGGGCTCAGACCTTGATGACGGTGACGCGCGGCCCGCACAGGGTGGCGAGATCCTCGGGGTCCGAGGTCAGGATGGTGACGGGCCCGGGGGCTGCCAGGGACGTGGCGCCGAGCATGGCGTCAATGGCGTACTTGTGCCCGTGCAGTCCCGTGTCGGCCAGGAGCTCGGCTGCTCGGCGGGCGATCGGTTCAGTCACCGGCTCAACGACGACACGGGACAGCGTCCATTCCAGAGCCGGACGGTTGATGCGGGGATGGACCACCTCCACCAGAGTGGCGGCGGAGGTGATGACACGGAGGTCATCGGCGCGGGCCAAGGCCAGCCACGCGGTGACCGCCCGGTCGCGCAAGACGGCCTTGGCCAGTCCCTCGCTGTCCAGGACGAGGGTGCCGCCGGGAGGCGCAGGTGAACGGTTCACGCGGCGCTGGTCTCGCCGTGGTTCTGCTCCTGCCGGGCCTGGTGAAGCCGAGCGCGCAGCGCCTGGATCTCGTCGTCCGTGATGGGGCCGTGCTCGGCCTCGGCGACCTCGATGAGTTCGTTGAGATTGTCGCGCTCGATCTGGCGGGCGACGGCCGCAGCGACGTAGGCGGAAAAGCCCGAGGGGCCACTGCGGCTACGCGCGGCTGCAGCGATGTCGCGCGGCATCGTGATCGAGTACTTACCGGAAGGCTCGCTCATGCTACTTATCCTACCTTGCATCCTCCCTCGCGGCGCGGAACGCGACACGGCCTCGGACGGGCGCGCGCTGGTCCGGAGAGGCGGGCAGGCCGCCGAGAGCAGCGACGACAATGCCGATCGCCTCGGCCTCGCCGCGGACCCCGGCCGCCTTAAGCACAGATGTGGCGCGTGGCCTGGATCACAGCGCGGGCCCGATGAGTTCCGCGCCGCCCGCACGTCATACCCGGTGACACCATCCGCACCCCGGCTGACAGGAACCCCGCCATGACCGCCACCGCCAAGGGCCCCGCCAGCTACTTCCCGTCCATCGAGAAGAAGTACGGGCAGCCCGTCTCCCACTGGCAGGAGCTCATCCGGTCCTCGCCGCTGACCAAGCACATGGAGCTGGTCACCTGGCTCAAGGCCGAGCACGGGCTCGGGCACGGGCACGCCAACGCGCTGGTCGCGCACACGCTGGCGGAAGGGCGGGCCGCATAGCGGCCCGGACGGTCAGATCCCGCCCATCGGCTTCATGTCGACCTTCACCGGCGTGCCCCACACCCGGACGACCTCGTAGTCCGTGAACTCGTGCACCAGGCGGTACGCCATCGCCGCGTCCGGGCGGCGGCGCTGGGCCGCCAGGTAGAGGTCCGCCTCGCGCCGGTCGTGGCGCGGGGTGCCGCACAGTTGCCACACCTGGCCGTTCCACATCTCCGGGATCCAGCGCTGCTGGGGCTGGGGGCGGTCCTCGCGCGTGCCGTAGCGGGACATCACCGGCTGCTCGTCCGCGTGGCGGGGGGCGGGGCCGCCGCCGTACTCCGAGCGGCGCGCCTGGCGGCGGCGGGTCTCGCAGAGCAGGCACAGGTCGGGCGCCGATTTATCGACCGCGCCCTGCGGGTGCTCGGGGCAGCGGGTCGTGGGCGCCGAGCCGGTGACCGTGTCGTCGAGCAGCTCCAGAGCGCGCTTCACGTCACCGCGCACCTCGTGGAGCTTTGCGTCCGCGGTGTCACCGGTGAGCGCGTCCCCGTGTTCGCCGAGCAGGCGCAGGGCGCGGCCTAGTGCGGTGAGCTGCGCGTGGTTCACGGTCCTGGTCTCCGTTCGTCGCCATTTCGCGGGGTGGGTGCGCGTCGTACGTCGTCAACGATCGCACGTGGGACTGACAACCCCGGCCCGTCGGCCACAACCCCGACCCGGCGACCCCAGCCCCGTTTCGCTCATCACGATCCGGTCACGACAACCGGAACCCCCCTTGCCATCCGTCCATGTAATCGATTCCAATCTCCCCTGTAAGTCGATGTAATCGATTCCACGCAGCCACAAGGAGGTGGCCGGCGCGATGGCGAGCATCAAGGATGTCGCGGCTGCTGCCGGGGTTTCCGTTGCCACGGTGTCCCGGGTTCTCAACAGTCACCCGTCCGTCAGCCCGGACGCCCGTACCCGCGTCATGGCCGCCGTGGACGCCCTCGGGTACCGGCCCAACGCCGTCGCCCGTTCCCTGCGCACCGATCAGACCCGCACCCTCGGCCTGGTCATCAGCGACGTGCTGAACCCGTACTTCACCGAGCTGGCCCGCTCGGTCGAGGAAGAGGCGCGTGCCCTCGGCTACAGCGTGATCATCGGCAACGCCGACGAGCGGCCCGATCTCCAGGACCATCACGTACGGACCCTGCTCGACCGGCGGATCGACGGGCTGCTCGTCTCCCCCACCGACGGCGGCTCCCCGCTGATGCTGGACGCGGCCAGGGGCGGCACCCCGATGGTCTTCGTCGACCGGTGGATCCAGGGTGTCGACGTGCCCGTCGTGCGGTCGGACGGGCGGGCCGCCATCCGGGATCTCGTCGCGCACCTGCACCGCCTCGGGCACCGCCGGCTCGCCATCATCGCCGGCCCTGCCGCGACCACGACGGGCAGCGAGCGCGTCGCCGCGTTCCGGGAGGCGCTCGCCTCCTACGAGATCGATCTCCCCGACGCCTACATAGGGCAGGGCGACTTCCAGGCGGGCAGCGGGCGCCGCGTGACGGACGGGTTCCTGGACCTGCCGGAGCCGCCCGAGGTCGTGTTCGCCGCCGACAACCTGATGGCCCTCGGCGCGCTCGACGCGATCCGCGCGCGCGGGCTGCGCGTCCCCGGCGACATCGCGCTCGCCGCGTTCGACGACATCCCGTGGTTCGTGCACACCGATCCGCCGATCACCGCGATCGCCCAGCCGACCACGGAGCTGGGGCGGGCCGCCGTGCGCGCGCTCGTGGAACGCATCGAGGGGCGGGCGGCCGAGTCGCTCACGCTCCCCGCCCATCTCCTCGTACGGCACTCGTGCGGAGAGCCGCGTACCGCGGAACAGCCAGAACCGCCTACCTCAATGGAGAGGAGAGCCCGTTGAAAGAGTCGCGCAACCCGGACGAGTTGCTGCGTATCGAAGGGATACGGAAGACCTTCCCCGGCGTCGTCGCGCTCGACAGCGTCGACTTCGATCTGCGCCGGGGCGAGGTGCACGTCCTGCTCGGTGAGAACGGGGCCGGGAAGAGCACGCTGATCAAGATGCTCTCCGGTGCCTACACGCCCGACGCGGGCCGTGTCGTCGTCGGCGGCGAGCAGGTCCGTATCCATGGTGCGCAGGACGCCGAACGGCTCGGCATCGCCACGATCTACCAGGAGTTCAACCTGGTTCCCGATCTGACCGTGGCCGAGAACATCTTCCTGGGGCGTCAGCCGCGCCGCTTCGGTCTCATCGACCGCAAGAAGATGGACGCCGACGCCGAGGCGCTCCTCGCGCGCGTGGGCGTGAATGTCTCGCCACGCGCGCGTGTCCGCGAACTCGGCATCGCCCGGCTCCAGATGGTGGAGATCGCGAAGGCGCTCAGCCTGGACGCCCGCGTGCTGATCATGGACGAGCCGACCGCCGTGCTCACCTCCGAGGAGGTGGAGAAGCTCTTCGCGATCGTGCGCGCCCTGCGCGAGGACGGTGTCGGCATCGTCTTCATCACGCACCACCTGGAGGAGATCGCCGCCCTCGGCGACCGGGTCACCGTCATCCGCGACGGGCGGAGTGTGGGCCAGGTGCCCGCCTCCACCCCCGAGGACGAGCTTGTCCGGCTCATGGTGGGGCGCTCCATCGAGCAGCAGTATCCGCGCGAGCGGCCGGACACCGGAGCCGCGCTGCTCAAGGTCGAGGGGCTCAGCCGCGACGGCGTCTTCCACGACGTGAGTTTCGAGGTGCGGGCCGGTGAGGTCGTCGGTATCGCCGGGCTCGTCGGCGCGGGGCGCACGGAAGTGGTCCGGGCGGTCTTCGGGGCCGATCCGTACGACAGGGGCAGTGTCGAGGTCGGCGGTAGTCGCCTGCCCCGGCACGACGTCAACGCCGCCATGGCCGCCGGGGTCGGGCTCGTGCCCGAGGACCGCAAGGGGCAGGGGCTCGTCCTCGATCAGTCGGTCGAGGAGAACCTCGGGCTCGTCACCATGCGGACCACGTCGCGCGGCGGGTTCGTCGACCTCAAGGGGCAGCACACCGCCGCCGAGCGGATCGCCTCCCAACTGGGCGTGCGCATGGCCGGGCTCGGCCAGCACGTGCGCACCCTGTCCGGCGGCAACCAGCAGAAGGTCGTCATCGGCAAGTGGCTGCTCGCCGACATCAAGGTGCTGATCCTCGACGAGCCGACGCGCGGCATCGACGTCGGCGCCAAGGTCGAGATCTACCAGCTGATCAACGAGCTGACCGCCGCCGGGCACGCCGTCCTCATGATCTCCAGCGATCTGCCCGAGGTGCTCGGCATGAGTGACCGGGTGCTGGTGATGGCGCAAGGGCGCATCGCCGGTGAACTCGCCGCCGAGGACGCCACCCAGGACTCCGTGATGGCGCTCGCCGTCAGCAACCAGAGCAACCAGAACCACAACGCAGTCGAGGAGGAGGGCTCCCATGACAACCACTGACACGGTCAAGAACGGCAAGAGCACGACCAAGCAGAGCGGGAGCCTGCTGCGGCTGCTCCTCGACAACGGCGCGCTGACCGCGCTCGTCGTCCTCGTCATCGTGATGTCGCTGCTCTCCGGCGACTTCCTGACCACCACCAACCTGCTGAACGTAGGCGTTCAGGCGGCCGTGACCGCCATCCTCGCGTTCGGTGTCACCTTCGTCATCGTCTCGGCGGGCATCGACCTGTCCGTCGGCTCGGTCGCCGCCCTGTCCGCGACCGTCCTCGCCTGGGCCGCCACGAACGAAGGGGTGCCGGTCGTCATAGCCGTGCTCCTCGCCGTCGTGACCGGTGTGGCCTGCGGACTGGTCAACGGCGCCCTCATCTCGTACGGGAAGCTGCCGCCGTTCATCGCGACGCTCGCGATGCTGTCGGTCGGGCGCGGGCTCTCGCTGGTGATCTCGCAGGGCAGCCCGATCCCGTTCCCCGACTCGGTCTCGCACCTCGGTGACACGCTCGGCGGCTGGCTGCCGGTGCCGGTCATCGTGATGGTCGTCGTCGGGGTGATCACCGCCGTCGTGCTCGGGCGTACGTTCATCGGGCGCTCCATGTACGCCATCGGCGGCAACGAGGAAGCCGCCCGCCTCTCCGGGCTTCGCGTCAAGCGGCAGAAGCTCGTCATCTACGGGCTGTCCGGGCTCTTCGCGGCCGTCGCCGGTATCGTCCTCGCCTCACGTCTCGCCTCCGCCCAGCCGCAGGCCGCGCAGGGGTACGAGCTGGACGCCATCGCCGCCGTCGTCATCGGCGGCGCCTCCCTCGCCGGTGGTACGGGCAAGGCGTCGGGCACGTTCATCGGCGCCCTCATCCTCGCGGTGCTGCGCAACGGCCTCAACCTCCTCTCCGTCTCCGCGTTCTGGCAGCAGGTCGTCATCGGCGTCGTCATCGCGCTCGCCGTGCTGCTCGACACCGTGCGCCGCAAGGCCGGGGCCACGCCCACGGCCGCCGGGGCCGGTTCCGGCGGGCCCAAGCAGAAGATGCAGTACCTGATCGCGGCCGTCGTCGCCGCGGCGATCGTCGGCGGCCTCGCGCTGTGGAACAACGGCTCGTCGTCCGACTCCAAGAAGGACCTCAAGCTGGGCATGGCCGTCTCCACGCTCAACAACCCGTTCTTCACCGAGATGCGGGCGGGCGCACAGGCCGAGGCGAAGAAGCAGGGCGTGAAGCTGACCGTCACCGACGCGCAGAACGACGCCTCGCAGCAGGCCAACCAGGTGCAGAACTTCACCAGCACCGGCCTCGGCGCGGTCATAGTCAACCCGGTCGACTCCGACGCCATCGGCCCCGCCGTGCGCGGCGCCAACGACGCCGACATCCCCGTCGTCGCCGCCGACCGCGGCGTGAACAAGGCGGAGACGGCGACGCTCGTCGCCTCCGACAACGTCGCGGGCGGCAAGCAGGCCGCGAGGACCCTCGCCGAGAAGCTCGGCGGCAAGGGCACCATCGTGATCCTGCAAGGCCAGGCCGGTACGTCCGCCAGCCGTGAGCGCGGCGCGGGCTTCGCCGCCGGGCTCAAGGAGTTCCCGGGTATCAAGGTCGCCGCGAAGCAGCCCGCCGACTTCGACCGCACCAAGGGCCTCGACGTCATGACGAACCTGCTCCAGTCGCACCCCGACATCGACGGTGTCTTCGCCGAGAACGACGAGATGGCGCTCGGCGCGGTCAAGGCGCTCGGCTCCAAGGCCGGCAAGTCCGTCGCCGTCGTCGGCTTCGACGGCACCCCGGACGGCTTCAAGGCGGTGAAGGCGGGCACCCTGTACGCCTCCGTCGCCCAGCAGCCGCGCGAGCTCGGCAGGATGGCCGTGCAGAACGCGGTCCGCGCCGCCCAGGACAAGAAGATCGCGGACGCGGTGAAGGTGCCGGTCAAGGTCGTCACCTCGAAGAACGTCGCCGACTTCGAGTGACACGCCCCCTTCGGCATATCTTCGAGTGACGTACGAAGAAAGGCACAGCATGAACACGTACGACCTGCTCGTCGTCGGGTCGGCCAACGCCGACCTGGTGGTGGGTGTCGACCGCCGCCCGGCCGCCGGGGAGACCGTCCTCGGCTCCGACCTGGTCACCCACCCGGGCGGCAAGGGCGCCAACCAGGCGGTCGCCGCCGCCAAGCTCGGCGCCCGTACGGCGCTGCTCGGGCGGGTCGGCGACGACGGGCACGGCACACTGCTGCGCGAGTCGATGGAGTCGGCGGGCGTCGACACGTCCGGCGTGCTCGTCGGCGGGGCGCCCACCGGCGTCGCGCTGATCACCGTCGACCCGTCCGGGGACAACAGCATCGTGGTGTCGCCGGGCGCGAACGGGCGGCTCACGCCGGACGACGTACGGGCGGCGGGCGAGCTGTTCGCCGGGGCCCGGGTCGTGTCGACGCTCCTGGAGATCCCGCTGGAGACAGTCGCGGAGGTCGCGCGGAGCGTGGCCGAGGGGGCGCGGCTCGTCCTGAACCCGTCGCCGCCCGCGCCGCTGCCCGACGAGGTCCTCGCCGTGTGCGACCCGCTCATCGTCAACGAGCACGAGGCCCGCGTCGTCCTCGGCACGGACACCGAGGGCGAGCCCGAGGACTGGGCGCGGGCGCTGCTCGCGCTCGGCCCGCGCTCGGTCG
Organism: Streptomyces sp. NPDC016845; assembly: GCF_044332585.1. NCBI lineage: Bacteria > Bacillati > Actinomycetota > Actinomycetes > Kitasatosporales > Streptomycetaceae > Streptomyces > Streptomyces sp. NPDC016845. The sequence goes on from NZ_JBIRPI010000012.1 coordinate 193,546, forward strand.
TCATCACGCTCGGCGCGCAGGGCGCGCTCGTCGCGGACGCGTCGGGCTCGTCGCGGGTCGCGTCGGTGAAGGTGAAGGCCGTGGACACGACGGGCGCCGGTGACGCGTTCACCGCCGCGCTCGCCTGGCGCCTCGGTACCGGCGAGTCGCTGGCCGAGGCCGCCGCCTACGCGGCCCGGGTCGGCGCCGCCGCCGTCACCAAGCAGGGCGCGCAGGTGTCGTACCCGACGGCCGAAGAGGTCGTCGCGCTGTGAAGAAGGCCGGCATCCTCAACCGCCATCTGGCGGGCGCCATCGCCGAGTTGGGACACGGGGACGGCGTGCTCATATGCGACGCCGGAATGCCGATCCCGGCCGGGCCGCGCGTCGTCGACCTCGCCTTCCGGGCCGGGGTGCCGTCCTTCGCGGAGGTCCTCGACGGGCTCCTCGACGATCTCGTGGTCGAGGCGGGCACGGCCGCGACCGAGGTCCGGACCGCGAACCCGGCGGCGGCCGGACTGCTCGGCGAGCGGGTGCCGTCCCTCGGCTTCGTCCCGCACGAGGAGCTGAAGTCGCTGTCCGGCGGCGCGCGCCTGATCGTACGGACCGGGGAGGCGCGGCCGTACGCGAACGTGCTGCTGCGCTGCGGCGTCTTCTTCTGACCCCCGCCTGGAAACGCGCGAGGTCAAATGCCCGAGGGGCCCGGTACGAACGACCGGGCCCCTCGGGCCTTCCCCTCCTGTGCCGGGACTTCCGCGATCCCCCCGGATCCCCCTCCGGACATCCCGACGCACGCTAGACAGGCGACCCGCCCCGATGGTTGTACGGATGCGGAGCGTTTTCTTCCCGGATTTTCACAGCGCCCTCGAAGCGCTGGTCAGCAGGCGTGTTCCGTGAAGCGGTCCACCGTCTCCGCCAGCACCTCACGCCCGTCCCGCGCCCACAGCCCGTCGTTGAACAGCTCGACCTCGATGGGCCCGGCGTACCCCTGCTGCTCGACCAGGCCGCGCCAGTACCGCATGTCGATCGATCCCTCACCGATCTGCCCGCGTCCGTTGAGTACGCCCTCGGGCAGCGGCGTCACCCAGTCGGCCAGCTGGAACGTCGCGATGCGGCCCTGCGCCCCGGCCCGTGCGATCTGCGCGGGCGCCTGGTCGTCCCACCAGATGTGGTACGTGTCCACGCAGACGCCGACCTGATGTGCGGGGAAGCGTTCGGCGATGTCCAGGGCCTGGGCGAGCGTCGAGACGACGCAGCGGTCGGCCGCGAACATCGGGTGCAGCGGTTCGATCGCGAGCCGCACCCCGTGGTCGGCGGCGTAGGGGGCGAGGTCGGCCAGCGCGTCGGCGATCCGTTCCCGGGCGCCGGCGAGATCGTACGAACCGGCCGGGAGGCCGCCGGAGACGAGGACGAGGACGTTCGTGCCGAGGGTCGCGGCCTCGGCAACAGCCCGCTTGTTGTCCTCGACGGCGGCCTTGCGGTCGGCCTCCTCGATCGCGGTGAGGAAGCCGCCGCGGCAGTGCGTGGAGACGGTGAGCCCGGCGTCCTCGATCAGCTTGGCCGCCGCCTCGACGCCGTACGCCTGGACGGGCTCGCGCCAGGTGCCGATGTGCTGGACGCCCGAATCGACGCACGCGGCGACGAGTTCGGGCAGGCCGAGCTGCTTGACCGTCATCTGGTTGATCGAGAAGCGCGGGTCCGCGGTGGCGGTCATGAGGCGACTCCGTACACGGCGAGCAGGTTTTTCATGCGGGCCTCGGCCAGCTGCGGGTCCGGGAACAGGCCCAGGCCGTCGGCGAGTTCGTAGGCGCGCGCGAAGTGCGGGAGCGAGCGGGCCGACTGGAGGCCGCCGACCATCGCGAAGTGGTCCTGATGGCCCGCGAGCCAGGCCAGGAAGACGACACCGGTCTTGTAGAAGCGGGTCGGGGCCTGGAAGAGGTGCCGGGACAGTTCGACGGTCGGGTCGAGGAGGGCGCGGAAGCCCTTCTCGTCGCCGGTGTCGAGGACGCGGACGGCCTGCGCGGCGAGCGGGCCCAGTGGGTCGAAGATGCCGAGCAGCGCGTGGCTGAAGCCCCGGTCGTCGCCCGCGATCAGCTCGGGGTAGTTGAAGTCGTCGCCGGTGTAGCAGCGCACGCCCTTCGGGAGTCGGCGGCGCAGCTCGACCTCGCGGCCGGCGTCGAGCAGCGACACCTTGATGCCGTCGACCTTGTCCGGGTGCGCGGCGATGACCTCCAGGAAGGTCTCGGTCGCGGCGTCCAGGTCGGCGGAGCCCCAGTAGCCGTCGAGCGCCGGGTCGAACATCGGGCCGAGCCAGTGCAGGACGACGGGTTCGGCGGCCTGGCGCAGGAGGTGGCCGTAGACGTCGAGGTAGTCCTCGGGGCCCCCGGCGACGGCGGCGAGCGCGCGGGACGCCATGAGGATCGCCTGCGCGCCCGTGCCCTCGACGAGCGCGAGCTGCTCCTCGTAGGCGGCGCGGACCTCCGCCAGGCTCTCGGCCCCCTTGAGCTGATCGGTGCCGACGCCGCACGCGACGCGGCCGCCGACCGCCTTCGCCTCGGCGGCCGAGCGCCGGATGAGTTCGGCGGCGCCCGCCCAGTCCAGGCCCATGCCGCGCTGCGCGGTGTCCATCGCCTCGGCGACGCCGAGCCCGTGCGACCACAGGTGGCGGCGGAAGGCGAGGGTGGCGTCCCAGTCGACGGCGGCCGGGGAGTCGGGTGTCGTGTCGGCGAACGGGTCGGCGACGACGTGCGCGGCGGAGAAGACGACGCGGGAGGCGAGGGGCGCGCCCGTGTCGACGGCGAGGGGCGTGGCGCGGGGCTCGTACGCCCGCAGGGCGCCCGTCGCGTCGGGCAGGTGGATCGTCACAGCGTGATCTCCGGAACCTCGACGCGGCGGCCCTCGGCGGACGACTTCAGGCCCAGCTCGGCGAGCTGGACGCCGCGCGCGCCGGCGAGGAGGTCCCACTGGTAGGGCGCGTCGGCGTAGACGTGCTTGAGGAAGAGTTCCCACTGCGCCTTGAAGCCGTTGTCGAACTCGGCGTTGTCGGGCACTTCCTGCCACTGGTCGCGGAAGGAGTAGGTGGCCGGGATGTCCGGGTTCCAGACGGGCTTGGGGGTCGCGCTGCGGTGCTGGACGCGGCAGTTGCGCAGGCCCGCGACGGCGGAGCCCTCCGTACCGTCCACCTGGAACTCGACGAGTTCGTCGCGGTTGACGCGGACCGCCCAGGAGGAGTTGATCTGTGCGACGGCGCCGCCGTCCAGCTCGAAGACGCCGTACGCGGAGTCGTCGGCGGTGGCGTCGTAGGGCTTGCCGTTCTCGTCCCAGCGCTGCGGGATGTGCGTGGTGATCAGCGCCTGTACGGAGGTGACGCGGCCGAACAGCTCGTGGAGCACGTACTCCCAGTGCGGGAACATGTCGACGACGATGCCGCCGCCGTCCTCGGCGCGGTAGTTCCAGCTCGGGCGCTGCGCCTCCTGCCAGTCGCCCTCGAAGACCCAGTAGCCGAACTCGCCGCGCACGGACAGGATCTTGCCGAAGAAGCCGCCGTCGATGAGGCGCTTCAGCTTGAGCAGGCCCGGCAGGAAGATCTTGTCCTGGACGACGCCGGACTTGATGCCCGCGTCCTTGGCGAGCCGGGCCAGGTCGAGGGCGCCCGCGAGGTCGGTGGCGGTGGGCTTCTCTGTGTAGATGTGCTTGCCGGCGGCGATCGCCTTCTTCAGCGCCTCCTCGCGGGCGGAGGTGACCTGCGCGTCGAAGTAGATGTCGACCGAGTCGTCGGCGAGGACGGCGTCGAGGTCGGTGGAGATGTTCTCCTCGGCGAGGCCGTGGCGCTCGGCGAGCGCGCGCAGGGCGTGCTCGCGGCGGCCGACGAGGACGGGCTCGGGCCACAGCACCGTGCCGTCACCGAGGTCGAGTCCGCCCTGCTCGCGCAGGGCGAGGAGGGAGCGTACGAGGTGCTGGCGGTAGCCCATGCGCCCCGTCACACCGTTCATGGCGATGCGCACCGTCTTGCGTGTCACGTGAGTCCCTTCGTCCTTCGCTACGGGTGGCAGGCGGCGCCCACCTCCGAACAGACCGGGTAGCAAGCGCTTTCTACATAGAAAGAAGCTAGCCTCTGCACAGCCGCTCGGACAAGGGCGAAAACAACGGAGGATGGTTTCGATGACCGTGACCCTGGCGGACGTGGCCGCCCGCGCGCAGGTGTCCCCCGCCACCGTGTCACGCGTGCTGAACGGCAACTATCCGGTCGCCGCCGCCACGCGCGAGCGCGTGCTCAAGGCCGTGGACGAGCTGGACTACGTGCTCAACGGCCCGGCCAGTTCGCTCGCGGCGGCCACGTCCGACCTGGTCGGGGTCCTGGTCAACGACATCGCGGACCCGTTCTTCGGGATCATGGCGTCCGCCGTGCAGTCGGAGATCGTCGGGCCCGGCGGCCGGGCCGGCGGCGAGCGGCTCGCGGTGGTCTGCAACACCGGCGGCTCACCCGAACGGGAGCTGACGTACCTGACGCTGCTCCAGCGCCAGCGGGCCGCGGCGGTCGTCCTGACGGGCGGCGCGATCGAGAACGAGACGCATGTCGCCGCCGTCGCGAACAAACTGCGGCGGCTCTCCGAGGCGGGCACGCGGGTCGTACTGTGCGGACGCCCCCCGGTACCGGGCACGGACGCGTCCGCCCTGACCTTCGACAACCGGGGCGGCGCGCGGCAGCTGACGCACCACCTGCTCACCCTGGGCCACCGCCGGATCGGCTACGTGGCGGGCCCCGAGGAGCGCACGACGACGCGCCACCGCCTGGAGGGCCACCGGGAGGCGCTCGCCGAGGCCGGGGTCACCGAGTCGGACGGCCTTGTGGCGCACGGCCCGTACGACCGCGGGGCGGGTTACGAGGCGACGGCTCAACTGCTGCGCCAGGAGCCCGGGTTGACGGCCGTGGTCGCGGCGAACGACACGATGGCGCTCGGCGCGTGCGCGGCGCTGCGCGAGGCGGGCCTGCGCATCCCCGAGGACGTGTCGGTGGCGGGCTTCGACGACCTGCCCTTCAGCGTGGACGCGGTCCCGGCGCTGACGACGGTCCGCCTGCCCTTGGCGGAGGCGGCGGCGCGGGCGGGCCGCATCGCGATGGGCCGCGAGGCGGAGCCGCCCGGCGGGGTGGACGTGGTGCGCGGCGAGCTGATGGTGCGCGGGTCGACGGCGGCGCCGCGTGACCAGTGAAACGCTGGAGCACCGGGGGCCCGTGCGGTGGACGGCTCCGGTCCTGGTGAACCTGTTGCTCGGGCTGCCCGCGCTCGCGCCGCTCGGGTGTGCGTGGTGGCTGCTGAGCGAGTGGCTGCCGATGGACTGCCGCAGCGTCGAGGAGTCGTACGCGCCCGGGTTCACCGGGAGCTGCAACTACGAGACGCTGGACAACGGCCCGGTACTCATGGGCCTGGGCGCCGTGTCCGGGCTTGTGGTCCTGGCCCTGGTCGTCCTCGCCAACCGGGGCTTCGCGCGCAGGGCGGACATCGGCCGGTCGGTGTGGACCCGGGCGGTGCCGTTCGTGCTGCTGCCGTTCGCGGTGTTGTGGGCGCTGCTGCTTTGAGGCAGGGGTTGTCGGCGCTGCTGTGGGGCGAGGGGTGATGAGCGGGCCGGGCGAAGTACATCGCGGTGGGGCAGCGCCCCGAAGGGGCGCGGGGAACTGCCCGACCAGCCACGACGGCGCCGCACTCCGCCGAACACCTGTCGCGGCGCTTCCGGCGGAGCGCTCAGCGCCGCTGTGAAGCAAGGGCCGTCGACGCCGCTGTGCTGAGGCAAGGGCTGTCGGCGCGGGGCACCGGTGTGTGCCGGTGCCCCGGTGGGGCGTACGACGTCACACGTGCGGCCGTCGCCCCCGCTCCTGGTGCGGGAACTGCTGGTCCGCGCCGGGCAGGGTGGGCTTCGGCAGGGTGGCCACGTCCTCCTTCGCCTGCTCCAGCTGTTTCGCCGTGTCGTGCGGCAGACGCGGCGGCCGCGGCGCGGCGTGGGTGAAGCGGAACGCCGAGGTGAGGTCGCCGAAGGCGGAGCGGCGCCAGTCGGTGATGTTGGGCTCCTTCACGCCCGTGAACCGCTCCAGGAACTGGAGCGCCGAGGTGTGGTCGAACGCCTCCGAGGCCACCCAGCCGCCGACCGTCCACGGCGAGACGATGATCGCCGGGACGCGGAAGCCGCCGCCGATGGGCAGGCCCTGGACGAACTCGTCGGCCGTGCCCGCCGGGGGCGTCGGCGGGGGCACGTGGTCGAAGAGGCCGTCGTTCTCGTCGTAGTTGAGGATGAAGGCGGTCTTCGCCCAGACCTTGGGGTTGGCGGCGATCGCCTCGATCTTCTGGGCCACGAAGTCGGCGCCCGCGGCGGGCAGGTAGTCGGGGTGCTCCGACTGGTAGCTCGTCGGCATGATCCAGCTGACCGCCGGGAGCCGGTCGTTGCGGGCGTCGTCCTCGAAGGTGCCCTCGGGCTGCGGCCGCACACCGCGCTCGTAGAGGTCCGATCCCGGCTGGGCGTTCTTGAAGCTGGCGAACTGCTCCAGCAGGTTGCAGCCGTAGTCGTCGTCCTGCTGGTACACCTTCCAGCTGACCCCGGCGGCCTGGAGCCGCTCGGCGTACGTCGTCCAGCGGTACGGGGTCGGCGCCGTGTTGTTGAGCACCGGGCCGCCCTGGGTGCCGGAGGGGTCGATCGAGCCCGTCATCCAGTAGAGCCGGTTCGGCCAGGTCGGGCCGAAGACGGAGGAGAAGTAGTTGTCACAGATGGTGAAGGTCTCGGCCAGCGCGAACTGGAACGGTATGTCCTTGCGCGTGTAGTACCCCATCACGTACGGCCCGTTCACGCCGTCGGCCTTGCGGTGGGCGGGGAGCCACTGGTCCATCGCCCCGTTGTTCCACGCCTCGTGCTGGACGGACCAGGCGTGGCTGGTGGAGGGGATGGCCTGGGCGCTGGTGGAGTGCGTGTCCAGGTGGAAGGGGAGGAGGTAACCCTTGGGGTTCTCGGGGTCGGGCTGGAAGAACACCGAGCGGCCGTTGCTCAGCTTCAGCGCGTGGGGGTCGTTGAAGCCGCGTACGCCCTTGAGGGTGCCGAAGTAGTGGTCGAAGGAGCGGTTCTCCTGCATGAGCATGACGACGTGCTCGATGTCGCGCAGCGAACCCTTGCGGGGCGGCCCGGCGGCCACCGCCTTCTGCACGCTGGGCGGCAGCAGCGAGAGCGCGGCGGCGCCCCCGACCGCGCCTGCCGCGGAACCGAGGAGTCTGCGTCGGGTCAGTTCGGCCATGGAAGAAGCCCCCTAAAGCTGGCTGGACGGACGGTTACGGCATGCCAACGGCCCGTGTCGAACGGGCCGTTGGCTCCACTGTGCGGGCCGTTCACCATGGGGCGGAGGGGGCGAACGGTGAAATCACGGCCAACGGGCGGGAAGGGGTTGGCCAACCCATGGGCTGCTCTTGAACCGCTATACCTGCCATATGCACGGTCTTGACTTCAGGAGGACGCGCCAGGCTCCCGCCAGATGGGGGCGTGAGGTTCACCGGATGGCGGCCGGACGTCCGGACCGTGAACGCGGCCGGGCGGCCCCGCGCCGTGAACGCGGCCGGATGTCCGGGCCATGGACGCGGCCCATGGACGCGGCGTAGCGTGACGGGCACCCCCAGACCTCTGACTGAGTCAACCATCCACAAGCGATGAGCATGAGTGTCGCGAGGTGAGACAACCATGACCGTGCAGGACATCCGGTCCTTCAACCGCTTCTACACGAACGTCATCGGCGCGCTGGACTACAGCCGCCACCTGTACGCCCCGTACACCCTCACCGAGTCGCGCGTGCTGTACGAGCTGGCGCACCCGGAGCGCGGACGGCGGCTCGACGCGGCCGATCTGCGGGCGCGACTGCGTCTCGACGCCGGGTACCTGAGCCGCATCCTCGGCAAGTTCGAGCGGGACGGCCTCGTCGAGCGCGGCACGTCCGAGCGGGACTCGCGGCGCCGCAGCATCACCCTCACCCCGCGCGGCCGCACCGCCGCCGACCTGCTCGACGAGCGGTCCCGGGAAACGGTCGGGGCGCTCCTCGACACCGTCCCCGCGGCCGAACGGACCCGGCTGGCGGAGGCGCTGCGCACGGTCCGTTCGATCCTCGGCGACGGCCGCGCCGCCCCGCGCGCCGAGGACGTCACTTTGCGCGACCCCGCCCCCGGCGACCTCGGCTGGGTCGTGGCCCGCAACGGCGCGGTGTACGCCGCCGAGTTCGGCTGGAACGCCGAGTACGAGGGTCTGGTCGCCCGTATCGTCGCCGACTTCGCCCAGGACCACGACCCTTACCTGGAGCGCGTGTGGATCGCCGAGCTCGACGGCCGCCCGGTCGGGTGCGTCATGTGCGTACGGGACGAGGCGCCCGGCACGGCCCGGCTGCGGCTGCTCCTCGTGGAGCCGGAGGCGCGCGGCCTCGGCATCGGGGACCGGCTCGTTGGCGCCGTGATCGACTTCGCGCGCGGCGTCGGCTATCGCGAGCTCGTGCTGTGGACGAACGACGTGCTGAAGTCGGCCCGTTCGATCTACCAGCGGCACGGCTTCGTGCTGGTCGGCGAGGTTCCGCACCGCTCCTTCGGCGCCGACCTGACCGGCCAGGACTGGCGGCTGCCGCTGCACGGGACAGCTGAGTGAGCGACGGCAGCGCGGGTATGGTCCGCCCCATGAAACTGGCGTTCTCCACCCTCGGTGTCCCCGGCCGTCCGCTGGCCGACGTCCTCCGCCTCGCGACGGCGCACGGCTACCACGGCGTGGAGCTGCGCGCCCACCCCGAGGAGCCGGTCCACCCGGGCCTCGACGCGGCGGCCCGCGCCGACGTGGCCGCCGAGTTCAAGGCCGCGGGCGTCGAGATCCTGGGCGTCGCCGGGTACGCGCGCGTGGCCGCGCCCGGCGACGACACCGCCGTGCTCGACGACGTACGCGCCCTGATCGACCTCGCCCGCGACCTGGGCGCCCCGTACGTACGTGTGTTCCCCGGCGGCGGGGACGACCTCGACGAGGCCGGTCGCGCGGAGGCCGACGCCACGGCCGCCCGCCGCCTCGGCGTCGCCGCCGAGTACGCGGCCGACCGCGACGTACGCGTCCTGCTCGAAACGCACGACTCGCACCGTACGGGCGCCGCCGCGTCCCGCGTCGTCGGCCCCGTCGGCCACCGCAACGTGGGCGTGCTCTGGGACGTCATGCACACCTGGCTCGGCGGCGAACAGCCCTCCGTCTCGTACGCGGCGCTCTCCCCCTACCTCGGGTATGTGCAGGTCAAAGACATCGCGGGGCCCGACGACACGACGCCGCTGCCGCTCGGGGCGGGGGCGCTGCCGCTGGGTGAGTGTGTGGAGGTGCTCAGCCGGGAGGGCTGGGACGGGTGGCTCTGCTGGGAGTACGAGGCGCGCTGGTACGAGTCGGCTGCGCCGCTTTCCGGGATTCTTGGCGCGGGGCGGGAGTACGTGGCCCGGCTGCTCAATGAGTCGGCGTGAGTCCCGGGTTCGGCCGAGCGTCTGCCCCTGTCCCTTCGACGCCGACCGCTGACCGCCGTGGTTGCTCGCGCCGTTCCCCGCGCCCCTGAAAGGCACGGTCCCGTCTGCCCGGTTGCGGACCGACCCCGACCGCGCGCCACGCCGTGGTTGCTCGCGCCGTTCCCCGCGCCCCTGAAATGCGCACTTCGTGCGCCATTTCAGGGGGCAGCGGGGGCGCGCCTCCATGGGGCTGCGGCGAAGCCGCATGCCTCAGGGGCGCGGGGAACTGCGCGACCAGCCACGACGGCGCCGCACCCGAAGAACGGCGATCTGCGCACGCGGTGCGCCTCACAGGGGCGCGGGGAACGGCGCGAGCAACCACGACGGCGGCGCACCCGAAAACATCATTCACCCGCTTCCCGCGCCGATTCCCTTGACCGGCAGAAACTTTCCGGGTAACCGTGACGCGCGGAAGTAATTTTCACCGCCGGCCATGGCCGAAGCTCGTGCCCCGCCCCTCCCCCGGAAGGAGCGCAAGTGCACCACCGCCACATCAGCACCCGCAGCACCGGTTTCTCCAGACGGACACTGCTCGCCGCCGCAACCGCCGGCGTCGCCGCCGCAGGCCTGAGCGCCGCCCCCGTCCAGGCCGCCGACGCCAAGTCCCGCAAGACCGACAAGGCGCTGCGGAAGATCATCTCCGGGATGTCCCTGGAGGAGAAGGTCGGCCAGCTCTTCGTCATGCGGGTCTACGGCCACTCGGCCACCGCCCCGGACCAGGCCGACATCGACGCCAACCTCAAGGAGATCGGCGTCCGCACAGCCGCCGAGATGATCGACAAGTACAAGCTCGGCGGCATCATCTACTTCGCGTGGGCGCACAACGTGCGCGACCCGCACCAGATCGCCGATCTCAGCAACGGCATCCAGGAGGCCGGCCGCCGCCTGCCCTCCAGGATCCCGCTGATCGTCTCGACCGACCAGGAACACGGCATAGTGGCCAGGGTCGGCAAACCCGCCACGCTGCTCCCCGGCGCGATGGCGCTCGGCGCGGGCGCCTCCCGCTCCGACGCACGCCGGGCCGCCGCGATCGCCGGTGCCGAACTGCGCGCCCTCGGCATAAACCAGGACTACGCCCCGGACGCGGACGTCAACATCAACCCGGCCAACCCGGTCATCGGCGTACGCTCCTTCGGCTCGGAGCCGGCGGCGGTGGCCAGGATGGCCGCGGCGCAGGTCGAGGGGTACCAGTCGGCCGGCGTCGCCTCGACGGCCAAGCACTTCCCGGGCCACGGCGACACGGCGACCGACAGCCACACAGGGCTTCCGGTGATCACGCACACCCGCGAGCAGTGGGAGAAGCTGGACGCCCCGCCGTTCAAGGCCGTGATCGACGCCGGGATCGACTCGATCATGACGGCCCACCTCGTCGTACCGGCGCTCGACCCGGCGGAGGACCCGGCGACCCTCTCGCACCCGATCCTCACCGGCATCCTGCGCGAGAACCTCGGCTACGACGGCGTCGTGATCACGGACTCGCTCGGCATGGAGGGCGTCCGTACGAAGTACGGCGACGACCGTGTGCCGGTGCTCGCCCTGAAGGCGGGCGTCGACCAGCTGCTCAACCCGCCGTCCCTGGACGTCGCGTGGAACGGCGTCCTCAAGGCCGTACAGAGCGGGGAGCTGACCGAGAAGCGCCTCGATGAATCGATCCTGCGCATTCTGCGGCTCAAGGCCAAGCTGGGTCTTCTCAAGGACCCGTACGTCACCCGGCGCGGCGTCGACCACACCGTGGGCACCCGCGCCCACCTGGCGGCGGCCGACAAGATCGCCGAACGCACGACGACGCTCCTGGTCAACAAGGACCGGCTGCTCCCGCTCGACCGGCGCACCCACAAGAACGTCCTCGTGCTCGGTGCCAACCCCGCGTCCCCCTCGCTCAGCGACGGCCCGCCCACCACCGTGCTCGGCGCCGCCCTGACCGAACTGGGCTTCTCGGCGACGGTCCTGGCGACCGGCACCGCGCCCGGCCAGGCGGTCATCGCCCAGGCGGTGGCGGCGGCCGCGGGCAAGGACGCCGTGCTCGTCGGCACGTACAACGTCACGGCGGGCAGCGCCCAGCAGGCGCTGGTGAACGCCGTGGCCGCGACGGGCGTACCGGTGATCACCCTGTCCATGCGCAACCCGTACGACGTGGCCCACCTGGCCGCGGCCCGCGCGCACGTGGCCGCGTACTCCTGGATCGACGTCGAACTGCGGGCGGCGGTACGGGTCCTCGCGGGCCGCGCCGAACCGCGCGGCAAGCTGCCGGTGCCGGTGCAGCGTGCCGACGATCCCGCGCAGGTCCTGTACCCGGTCGGGTACGGCCTGCGGTACTGATTTCGACACGGGATCGGTACGCGGCCGGGCGTACAGGGGTGTACGGCGCACCTGGGACGCACCGCCCCTGAACGTCGCAAAGCGCCCCGCGCGTCTGGCGTGTGCCCGGTCCACGGGCCACGCTGGACGGGTGTCTCGGGGGGCTGCCATGGACGCGCGGACGGTGGGGGCGGTGTGTGCGGCGCCGTTCCTCGCGTTCGCGCTGGTCGGGTGCCAGGCCCTGACCGGTTCGGACGACGATCCGCCCGAGAAGGCGTCCCCGTCCGGCGCCGCGGCGGTCTTCCTCGCGGCCGGCGAATGCGGCGCGCGGGGGTCCACCGGGTTCGGCGAGGTGGGGTGCGCCGACAGGGGTGCCGTCGCGCGGGTGACCGCGCGGCACGAGGGCAGCACCGCGAACGGCCCGGCCTGCCCCGCCCGCACCGACTTCGTCCTGCACATCAGCGAGACCCACGCGACGCCGGACGGGCACGACGCCGACGAGAACGGCGACGGCAAGGTCACCCGCGGCTACGCCTGCATGCGCAACCTCCGGCCGCCGCACCCCGGCGACCCGGGGGCGGGCGGCGGACCCCGCACGATCGTCGGCGACTGCGTGTACTCCACGGGGCGGGGGCAGGTCCGGGAGACCGCCTGCGACGGCTCGGGCGAGCACGCGCCGGAGTTCCGCGTCCGCTCCTCGGTGCCGGACCGCATCGACTGCCCCGCGACGACAGACCTCTACGTGACGCTCAGCGGGATGGACATGGTGGGGTGCGCGACGCGGACATGAAGAAGGGGGCCGCTCATGCGGCCCCCTTCGCACTCCTCACTCCTCCGGTGTCACGGGCGCAGCTTGAACTCCCGCGCGCCGTCCACCCGGTCGAGCTTGGCGTCGTGCGGCGCCTTGGCCGTCGTACCGGACAGGCCCGCCCAGTCGAGGATCCGCTCGGTGGCGAGCGCCTTGTCGTCGGCGTTCAGAGCGGCGACGTTCGCGCCGTGGTTGGCGTGCGGCGCCGTCATGACGTAGCTGTCGCGGGCACCGGCGCCGAGGCGGAAGGGCTCCGCACCCCACGGGTCGTTGTCGCCGTAGACGTACAGCATGCGGGTGGCGTGGTGGCGCACCCACGTGTCGACGTCACGCATGACGTGCTTCTGGAACGTCATCGGGATGGACTTCGGGACGAAGTTGCGCGGCGGCTGGTAGCCGTAGCGGGAGAGCTTGCCGATCCAGGGCTGCTTGATGTCGGGCGAGCCGAGCTGGGTGCCCGCCTGGTAGTAGTACGGCGTGTACTGCTCCAGGCCCTGGTCGGCGTAGGAGGACCAGCCGCCGACGGTGTCGACGTAGTCGAAGAGCGCCTGGTCGGTGACGGTCCGGGCGTCGGGGACGTCCGCGCAGGCCGACTCGGGCTGGTACTGCCAGAAGCCCCAGACGAGGTCGAGGACGGTCGCCTCGTACGCCTTGTCGAGCGAACCCACCGTGTTCACGGTGTAGTTGTTGGCGGCGAGGTACTCCTTGTACTTCTTCTCCAGTGCGGTGCGGCGCACGAGGGTCTCGCGCTGCACCTTCTGGAGGGCGACGCGGCAGTCCTCCGGGCCGACGTTCGCGAGGAAGCGGTCGTAGGCGGAGTCCTCGTCGTTGACGACGTCGTTGGGGGCCACGTAGGCGACGACGCCGTCCATGTCGCGCGGGTAGAAGCGCTCGTAGTACGTGGCGGTCATGCCGCCCTTCGAGCCGCCGGTCGTCAGCCAGTTCTGGCCGTAGACCCGCTTGAGCGCCTGGTAGATGCGGTGCTGGTCGCTGGCGGCCTGCCAGATGTCGAGCTTGGACCAGTCGGCGGGCTGCGGCCGGGACGGTGTGAAGAAGCGGTACTCGACCGAGACCTGGTTGCCGTCGACGATGCGGGTCGGCTCGCTGCGGCTCGGGTTCGTGGAGACGTTGTAGCCGCTGGTGAACATGACCGTCGGGCGGCTGACGTCCTTGTGCAGCACGGTGATGCGCTGCTGGAACGTGCCCTTGGACGGGTGCCGGTGGTCGACCGGCTGGGTGTAGTTGAGGACGAAGTAGCGGTAGCCGGTGTACGGCTTCTCCTCGACGAGGCTCATGCCGGGTACGGCGAGGAGCCGGTCCTTGATGTCGGTGCTGTCGGCGGCGGCCCCGGCACCGGCCGGAGCCGCGGCGGTCGCCGTGGACATTCCCGCCGCGCTCACCGTGCCTATGAGCACCACGAGCGACAGCAGCCATCTGAGCGCTTTGCGCATACACCCTCCCCTGGAGTTACACGGGTCGCTCCGGAAACTATCGGAGGGTTTCGCGTACCACCAGGGGTACTTGGTGTCCGCTCAGCACGACGTTCGGGCGCGAACGGTGGTCAGGTCAGCACAGGATCCAGCCCGTACCGACCGATTTCGTACCGACCTTGCCCTTGATCCGTACGCAGCGGTGTCCGGCGTGGACGGTGACCGGGCCCGCGTGGTGGGTGAAGCGGCCCTGGTCGACGACGGCGCGGCTGCCGCGGGCCTGGACGCTGACCGACATGGTCTGGCGGACGCCGGTGCGCTTGGCGAGGGTGACGGCGCAGACGTAGCCGCCGGTGCGGTAGACGACGGCCTTGCCGGTGGCGAACGACAGGGTGCGGACCTTGTGCCCGGCGCAGAGCGCGGCGGCGTGCGCGCCGCCGGTGCCGGGCCCGGCGACGACGAGCAGGGCGGCGGAGACGAGCGCGGCCAGCGCGAGCACCAGCAGCCGGCCGGGCCCGCGGGTACGGCCGGCGCTCGCTGTGCCGGCGCCCGCTGTGCCACCGTCCGCTATGTCGCTGTCGTCACCTCTTCGCACCGCTGTCCCCTCCAGACACGTTTCGCCGCATCCCGTCACATCGGCATCAGCGTACTGATGTACGGACGCGGGCGACGGCCCGGACGGTTGCACAGCACCCCTCGCACCGGTCCGTACCGGCCTCACGCCGCCGACGCGCTGACGTCCTCCCCGATGAAGGTCCGCCACAGCGCGGCGTACTTCCCGCCCCGCGCGAGCAGCTCGTCGTGCGTGCCGTCCTCGGCGACGCGGCCGTGGTCCATGACCACGACCCGGTCGGCGCGGGCCGCCGTCGTCAGGCGGTGGGCGACGACGAGGGTGGTGCGCTTGCCCGCGATGCGGTCGGTGGCCTGGTTGACCTGGGCCTCCGTGGCGAGGTCGAGGGCGGCGGTCGCCTCGTCGAGCAGGAGGATGTCCGGGTCGACGAGTTCGGCCCGGGCCAGGGCGATGAGCTGGCGCTGCCCGGCGGAGAGGTTGCGGCCGCGTTCGGCGACCTCGTGCAGGTAGCCGCCGTCGAGGGTGGCGATCATGTCGTGCGCGCCGACCGCCCGCGCCGCCGCCTCGACCTGCGCGTCGCTCGCGTCGGGCCGTCCGTAGGCGATGGCGTCGCGGACCGTGCCCGGGAAGAGGTATGCCTCCTGCGGGACGACGCCGAGCCGGTGTCGGTAGGCGGTGAGGTCGAGGTCGCGCAGGTCGGTGCCGTCGACGGTGACCCGGCCGCCGGTCGGGTCGTAGAACCGGGCGACCAGCTTGACCAGCGTCGACTTGCCCGCGCCGGTCTCGCCGACGAAGGCGACGGTCTGCCCGGCGGGGATGCGCAGGCGCACGTCGCGCAGGGCCGCCTCCGGCCCGCCCTTGACACCGCCGGTGGCGCCGGTGCCGGCTTCGTCGTCGGCCCCGTACGCGAAGTCCACGTCCTCGAAGGCGATCTCGCCGCGCAGGGACGGCACGTCGCGAGGCGCGCGCGGGTTCTTCGTCGAGGTCGGCTCGCGCAGCAGCTCCTGGATGCGGCCGAGGGAGACGGCGGCCTGCTGGTAGCCGTCGAAGACCTGGGACAGCTGCTGCACGGGCGCGAAGAACAGGTCGATGTAGAGGAGGTAGGCGACGAGCGCGCCGGTCGTGAGGGTGCCCGCGTCCACCCGGTGCGCACCGACCATCAGCACGGCGGCCGCGGCGACGGACGACAGGAGCTGCACGAACGGGAAGTAGACGGAGATCAGCCACTGCCCGCGGATACGGGCCTTGCGGTACGCCTGGCTGCCCGCGGCGAACCGCTCCGCGCCGTCCTTCTCGCGCCGGAACGCCTGCACGATCCGCAGCCCGGCGACGGACTCCTGGAGGTCGGCGTTGACGACGGAGACGCGCTCGCGCGCCAGCTCGTACGCCTTGACGCTGGAGCGGCGGAAGAAGAACGTGCCGACGATCAGCGGCGGCAGCGTCGCGAAGACGACGAGCGCGAGCTGTACGTCGATGACGAGCAGGGCGACCATGATGCCGAAGAACGTGACGACGGAGACGAACGCGGTGACGAGCCCGGTCTGCAGGAACGTCGACAACGCGTCCACGTCCGTGGTCATCCGGGTCATGATCCGGCCGGTCAGCTCGCGCTCGTAGTAGTCGAGTCCGAGCCGCTGGAGCTGGGCGAAGATCTTGAGCCGGAGCGAGTAGAGGACCCGTTCGCCGGTGCGTCCCGTCTTCCGGGTCTCGCCGATCTGCGCGGCCCACTGCACGAGTACGGCGACGAGGGCGAGCGCGGCGGCGGTCCACACGGCGCCGAGCGCCATCCGCGAGACGCCTTCGTCGATGCCGTGCCGGATGAGGACGGGGAGGAGCAGGCCCACGCCCGCGTCGACGGCGACGAGCGCGAGGCTGACGAGCAGCGGCCTGCCGAACCCGCGCAGGAGGCGGCGGAGCCCGTACGACTTCTCGGGGGTGACGGCCCGCGCCTCGTCGATCTTGGGGGTGTCGGTGGCGGGCGGCAGGGCGTCGACCTGGGCGAGCAGTCCGGGTGTGGCCGGCATCCCGGACAGCGCGGTGTCCTTGGGCTCGCGGTCGCCTGTCCACAGCCTGGGGGTGACGCCCCGCTCGGCGTCGAACTCGGCGTCCAGCTCGTCCCGTACGGAGGTGTCCTCGGGCTGTTCGGCGGCGGCCGGCAGGGAGTGGCCCGGCGATACGCCGCCCAGCTCGTCGGGGTCGGTGAGCAGGCGCCGGTAGAGCGGCGAGTCCGCCTCCAGCTCCTCATGGGTGCCGAGGGCGGCGAGGCGGCCGTCGTCGAGGACGGCGATGCGGTCGGCGAGGCCGAGGGTGGAGCGGCGGTGGGCGATGAGGAGGGTGGTGCGGCCCGCCATGACGCCGCGCAGCGCCTCGTGGATCTCGTGCTCCACGCGCGCGTCCACGGCCGAGGTGGCGTCGTCGAGGACGAGGAGGCGCGGGTCGGTGAGGATGGCGCGGGCGAGCGCGAGGCGCTGGCGCTGGCCGCCGGAGAGGGTGAGCCCGTGCTCGCCGACCTTGGTGTCGTAGCCGTCGGGCAGCTCGGCGATGAACCGGTCGGCCTGCGCCGCGCGCACGGCCGCCTCGATCTGCTCGTCGGTGGCGTCCGGGGCGCCGTAGGCGAGGTTGGCGCGCACGGTGTCGGAGAAGAGGAACGAGTCCTCCGGGACGAGGCCGATCGCGGCGCGCAGCGAGTCCAGGGTCAGCTCGCGCACGTCGTGGCCGCCGATGAGGACGGCGCCGTGCGTGACGTCGTAGAAGCGCGGCAGCAGCAGCGAGACGGTGGACTTCCCGGAGCCCGAGGAGCCGACGACGGCGAGGGTCTCGCCCGCCCGGATCTCGAAGGAGAGGCCGTTCAGGACGGGGCGGTCACCGCCCGCGTACTCGAAGGCCACGTCGTCGAACTCGACGGTCGCGGGCGCGTCGGCGGGCAGTTCCTTCGTGCCGTCCTGGAGGGAGGGCTCGGTGTCGATGAGTTCGAGGACGCGCTCGGCGCCCGCGCGTGCCTGCTGGCCCACGGTGAGCACCATGGCGAGCATCCGGACCGGGCCGACGAGCTGGGCGAGGTAGGAGGAGAACGCGACGAACGTGCCGAGCGTGATCTGCCCGCGCACGGCCAGCCAGCCGCCGAGGGCGAGCATGGCGACCTGGCCGAGGGCGGGCACGGCCTGGAGGGCGGGGGTGAACTTGGAGTTCAGCCGGATGGTGCGCAGGCGCCCGGCGAACAGGCGCCGCCCGACCTCGCGCAGCTTCCCGGTCTCCTGCTTCTCCTGCCCGAAGCCCTTGACGACGCGTACGCCGCTGACGGCGCCGTCGACGACCCCGGCGACGGCGGCGGCCTGCGCCTGCGCGTACCAGGTCGCCGGGTGCAGCCGGGAGCGGCTGCGCTTGGCGATGAGCCAGAGGGCGGGGGCGACGGCGAGGGCGACGAGGGTGAGCGGCAGGGACAGCCACGCCATGATCACGAGCGAGATGACGAACAGGAGGACGTTCCCGATGGTCATCGGGAGCATGAAGAGCAGGCTCTGGATGAGCTGGAGGTCGCTGGTGGCGCGGCCGACGACCTGCCCGGTGGACAGCTCGTCCTGGCGCCGCCCGTCGAGCCGGGTGATGGTGCCGAACATCTCGGTGCGCAGGTCGTGCTGGACGTCGAGGGCGAGGCGCCCGCCGTAGTACCGGCGGATGTAGGTCATCACGTACACGACGACGGCGGCGCCGATCAGCACGCCGGCCCAGGTCCCCATGGACCGGGAATGATCCCCGATGCCGTCATCGATGATGATCTTGGTGATCAGCGGGACGAGCGCCATGACGGCCATCCCGCCGAGCGAGGCCCCGAGCGCGAGCAGCACGTCCTTGGGGTACCGCCACGCGTACCCGGCGAGCCTGCGCGCCCAGCCCCGTTTCTCCGCCACGCCGTGCACCTTCCGCTCTCGTCCGATCCGCCGAAGGGCCAACACAGGGGGATACGGATTTCATCCCTCCGCAACAATCCAACCGGGCGGCCCGCGTCATCGCAGGTCAACTCCCTTGTCAGTGGCGCGGCTCGGGGTCCCGGGTGTGGCAGTACTTATGCGGAGCTACGCATACATGGACGCGTCCGCCGTACGGGGTTCGGGGCGGGGCCGCGGCCTCGCCCCAGTCGTGTACCAGGGACCACATCCTCACGGCCCTGGTGGAGTGCGGCGGGCCCGCGGGCTTCGCGACGCACTGGCAGATCGCGCGCCTCCTGGACCACAGCGACCGGGCGGTCGACGCCCTGCTGGTACTCGCGGCGCAGGGCGAGCTGGACAGCCGGCTCCTCGCGGGCCAGTCGCAGGCGCGGCTGCGCAAGGGGCTCGGCACCCCGGACCGTACGGCCGCCGCGCTGCGGGCGGCGGCCGAGACGGGCGCGTACGCGACGGTCCGGTCGGTCCTGGAGGCGGCGCTGCCGCCCCTGCTCCGCGATACGCCGATCCGTGGCGCGGGCGCGTGGCTCGCCCTGGCCGCGGAGTGCGCCTCGCGCTGCGGGGCGAAGGGGGCGATACCGGAGGTGGAGGAGCCGGCGGCGCGCAAGGGGTCGACGGTGACGGTGAGGAACGCGCGGCATCTGCGGGACGTACTGAGCTGAACGCCGCGGCGGTGAGCTGGGGTTCGGGGCCGATCCACAGACAACCCTCAGGTTGACCACAGTGCGCACCCAAACCGCCCCGGCACTGTGGTCCGGTGACCTCAGCCACCGATCCCCACTCCCCCGCGCCCCAGCCCCCCGACCAGTCCGGTTGGCCGCCACCTGAGCCGCCCGAGGCCGCTCCGCTCCCGGCCAGGGCCCCGCGCTGGTCGCTGCCCGCGCTGCTCGCGATCCTCGCGCTGGCCGGGGTCCTGTACTCCTGGAACCTCTCCTCCTCCAGCCTCAACAGCTTCTACAGCGCGGCCGTGCTCAGCGGCACGGAGAGCTGGAAGGCGTGGTTCTTCGGCTCGCTGGACGCGGGCAACTTCATGACCGTGGACAAGCCGCCGTTCGTCCTGATGGTGATGGGCCTGTCCTGCCGGATCTTCGGCTTCGGCACGTGGCAGATGATGCTGCCGCTCATCTCGGCGGCGCTCGGCACGATCTGGATCCTGCACTCCTCCGTGAAGCGGGTGTGGGGCCACGGCGCGGCGGCGATCGCCGCGCTGGTCCTCGCGCTCACCCCGATCACGGTCGCCATCAACCGCGACAACAACCCGGACGCGCTGCTCGTCCTGCTGATGGTCGGGGGCGCCGCCCTGGCCCTGCGGGCCACGCGCGACGGCCGGCTGCTGCCGCTGATCGGCTCGGCGGTCTGTTTCGGGCTCGCCTTCAACACCAAGATGCTCCAGGGCTACATCGCGCTGCCCGCTGTCTTCGCCGTATACCTGTACGCGGCCCGGGCCGGCCTGTGGCGCCGGGTGCGGAACCTGTTGATCGCTGGGGTCGCGCTGGCGGTGGCCAGTTTCTGGTGGCCGACGGCCGTGTCGTTCGTGCCCGCGTCCGAGCGCCCGTACATCGGCGGCTCCACGGACGGCACCGCCTGGGACCTGATCATGGGCTACAACGGCCTCGGCCGCGTCTTCGGCGGTGAGGGCAACGGAGGCGGCGGTGGAGGCGGCGGCGGCTTCTCCGGTACGGCGGGCATCGGCCGCCTCTTCAACGACGTGCTCGGCGGCCAGATCTCCTGGCTGCTCCCCTTCGCGGGCATCGCACTCGTCGGCGGCCTGGTCCTGCGCGGCCGCGCCCCGCGCACGGACCAGCCCCGGGCCGCGCTCATCCTCTGGGGCGGCTGGACGGTCCTGCACTACCTGACCTTCGCCATGGCCGAGGGCACGATGCACCCGTACTACACGACGGCGCTCGCCCCCGGCATCGCGGCGCTGTGCGGAGGCGGCGGCCTGATGCTCCTTCGCGCCTTCCGCGCCGACAAGCGCTGGGCGTGGGTACTGCCCGTCGCACTCGGTGCCACCGGGATCTGGGCGATCGTGCTGCTGCGGCGCGCCTCCGACTGGAACGGCTGGCTGTGGCCGGCGATCGCGCTGGTCATGGCGGCGGCCATCGCGGGCCTGCTCCTCTTCCGTACGGCTTCGGGCCACCGCCTGCGCCTCCTCGCGGTGTCCGTCGCGGCGGCCGTGGTCGCCTCGGCCGCGGGCCCGGCGGCGTACGCCTGGTCGGTCCCGTCGTCCTCGGGCGGCGCGGGCGGCATGGGCGGAACGAATCCGACGGCGGGTCCGACAACGGGTAGCGGCGGCATGGGCGGGCCCGGTGGTGGGGGCGGCCGGGGTGGATTCCCGGGCGGTGGCCAGCAGCAGGGGAACGAGGAGGGGGCTCAGCAGGGCGGGGCGCCTGGTGGCGGTGAGGTGCCTGACGGTGGCGGGATGCCCGGCGGCGGTGAGATGCCCGGCGGGCAGTCCGGCGGCGGCTTCCCCGGTGGGGGCCAGATGCCGGGCGGCGGTGGTGAGACGGGTACCCCGCCGAGCGGCTCCGGAGACGGCCGAACGGGCGGCATGGGCGGTGGCGGTATGGGCGGCGGCATGGGCGGCGGCACCGACAGCCAGCTGACCTCCTACCTGGAGAAGCACCGCGACGGCGCCAAGTGGCTGCTGGCAGTGTCGAGTTCGCAGTCCGCAGCACAGATGATCGTCGCCACGAAACAGCCGGTCATCTCGATGTGGGGCTGGTCCGGCAGCGACAAGGCGATGACGCTCGCCAAGCTGAAGGAGCTGGTGAAGAAGGGCGAACTGCACTACATCCAGCTCGGCGGCGGCATGGGCGGTGGCGGCATGGGCGGTGGCGGCATGGGCGGCGGAAACGACGCGTCGTCCGAGGTCACCGCTTGGGTGAAGAAGCACGGCACGGCGGTGAAGGCGAGCGAGTACAACAAGTCGACGGACACCACGGATACGGATTCGACCGACTCCGCGTCGCTGTACCGGCTGGACGCATCGGACGTGAGCTGACAGCAGTGCGGAAAACGGCCCCTGACGCGCTGTCAGGGGCCGCTTCCGACACACAACCGACGCCGCCCGTTCACCCAATCTCTACGTGTTCATGTCACGCTCCGGTCTACCGAGTCAACCCGCGTAGAACGGACGGACACCCCCCATGCCCGGAACCCACATACGCACCATCGCGCTGACGGCCGCCGGCCTGCTCGCCGCCGTCACCCTCCCCATGGCCACCGCGGGCCCGGCCGCGGCGACCACGACCGCGTACGACTCCACGTACTACAAGAACGCGATCGGCAAGACCGGCGCGAGCCTCAAGTCCTCGCTGCACACGATCATCAGCAGCCAGACGAAGATCTCGTACTCCGCTGTCTGGAACGCCCTGATGGCTACCGACCAGGACCCGAACAACAGCAACAACGTGATCCTGCTGTACAGCGGCGTCTCACGGGCCAAGTCCCTCAACGGCGGCGACGTCGGCGACTGGAACCGCGAGCACACGTGGGCCAAGTCCCACGGCGACTTCGGCGAGGCGACGGGCCCCGGCACCGACCTGCACCACCTGCGCCCGGCCGACGTCCAGGTCAACAGCGTCCGCGGCAACAAGGACTTCGACAACGGCGGCAGCACCGTCTCGGGCGGCGGCGGCAGCCTCACCGACTCAGACTCCTTCGAGCCGCGCGACGCGGACAAGGGCGACGTGGCCCGCATGATCCTCTACATGGCCGTGCGCTACGACGGCGGCGACGGCTTCGCCGACCTGGAGCCCAACGAGAAGGTCAACAACGGCAGCGCCGCCTACATGGGCAAGCTCTCCGTCCTCAAGCAGTGGAGCGACGAGGACCCGCCGAGCGCCTTCGAGGAGAAGCGCAACCAGGCCATCTACGACAAGTACCAGCACAACCGCAACCCGTTCATCGACCACCCGGAGTGGGTCGAGTCGATCTGGTAGACGTGGCATCGGCGAGCCGCGCGCCCCGGCTGCGGGCGACGCGGTGCACGTCGTGCAGCGACTCCGTCAACCGCGCCGCCAGGTACCTGAGTTGCGGCGCGGTTGCGCTGCTGTCGCCGATGAGGTCGACGGCATGACCCAGCAGGTCCTCGGCCATGTCGAGCTGGACAGCCTCGATGCCGTCCGCGACCCGGGACAGATGACTGGTCCCGCTGGAGTCGGTGACGAGGTAGCAGGGGTGGCCGTCGAGGTTGTCCCAGGGCAGCAGCCGCGGCTGACCGGACATCACGCGGTCACCTCGATCCCGAGGACGTAGGGCCGGACGAGCCGGGAGTCCTCCCCCCGCAGCGGAGCCAGGTGCGGGGACGGGCGACGCGGCGGGTCCGGCTCGACCGGTGCGCCGGGCAGTCCGGGTGGTGGCGCGGGCGGTGGGTTCCCGGCACACCGGGGGCACCCGGAGGCGGGCCGAAGGAGCCGGAACAGCGGCTCGGCCAAGCGGGCGATGAGGTTGAACACGTCTACAACTCCTGCGCGGTGCACGAATATCGCTGTGTAGCGATCCGCTCACAGAGTGAGACCACGAAAGCTAGGCTCGCCAGAGGGTCGGATGTGACAAAGCATCTGTCACATGGGAGCTGACGATGAGTAACACCTATGGGGAGTGGTTGCGGGCCGCGCGCGAAGCGGCGGGTCTGACGCAACAGGAGCTGGCGGTGTCCGCCGTGATGACGCGTTCGCACATCGCGCACATCGAGGCGGGCCGCCGGTTGCCGTCGAAGGAGGACGCGCGACGGTTGGACAGGGCTCTGAACACCGGTGATGTATTGAGCGCCTTCCTGCCGGAGGAGGAGTTGGCGGTCGCGGAGTACTTTGAGGCGGCCCTCCTGCTCGAACAACAAGCGACGATAATCCGCGAGTTCGCCTTGACGTTCGTGCCGGGGATCTTGCAGACGGAAGGGTATGCGCGTGCGGTTCTGTGCACGCCGTTCCCTCGACTGAGTGAACAAGAACGTGACAGGCGCCTTGTCACACGCCTGGAGCGCGCAAAACTCCTTGCCGACCCGGTGAGGCCCGTAGTTTGGGCGCTGCTGGACGAGGCAGTGCTACGACGCCGAATCGGCGGGCCAGAGGTCATAGCCGAGCAAATCAATCACCTGGTCGGACTCGCCGAGTCCGGACGGATCCAACTACACGTGCTGCCCTTCGCATTGGGCAATCACCCGCTCCTGAGCAACATGCTCACGCTGATGTGGTTCGAGGACCAGCCGCCCGTGGCCTACGGCGAGGCACTGCGACTTGGGAAGGTCCATGAGAACCCGTCCGTGGTCCAGGAGTTCCAGCATCGCTACGATTTTGCCCTGGGTAATGCGCTGCCGCTCAGGGAATCGCTGGCTCTACTCAGGTCGACAGCAAGGAGCTACGAGCATCATGACTGACCGAACCGTGCCTGCCCGAGGAACGCTTTCGGACTGGCGCAAGTCCTCCTACAGCAACGATGAGGGCGGCAGCTGCCTCGAAGTCCTGGACCACCACCCCACCGGCGTCCCCGTCCGCGACTCCAAGACCCCGGAGGGCCCCGCCCTGCTCATCTCCGCACCGCACTGGACCGCCTTCATCAGCGCGCTCAAGTGCACCGGAACCTGGCCACTGCGTCGGGTTTAGGCGGAGTTACCTGTTCCGCTCGCCGCGAAGCGCGAATGGTGGTGACTCGTTGCGGCACCGCTGGGGTGTCGTACGCAACGAGGAGGCACCCATGGCTACCGCTACCGCCATGTCCACCGCCCGCAGGGCGACTCTGACCGCGCTGGCCCTGGCCGGACTCGCGTTCACCGGCCTGTCCACGCCCGCAGCCACCGCCGCAGAGGCACCCGCCGCACCCCCGCTCCAGGGGACCGTCGTGATCCGCACCGCCACCGACCCGGGCATGGTGGTGGACCTGGACCACGGCAGTCCCGCGACCGGGGCGCCCGTGCTGGTGTATCCCGATCACGACGGCGCCAACCAGAAGTGGCAGGTCGTCCCGATCGCGGGTGAGTGGTTCCAGCTCAAGAACGTCGCTTCGGGCAGTTGCCTGGTCAACATCCGGCACAGCCAGGAGGACGGCCACCAGCTGGCGGGCGCCCCGTGCACCGCCGCGTACGAGGACACGCGCTGGACCAGCGTCCCGACGGGCAAGGGTGAGGAGGTCGCCCTGGTGAACAACAACAACGGCAAGTGCATGGACCAGACCGGCGCCGCACACAACGAGCACCCCACGCTCGAACAGTGGGCCTGCCGAGGCGACGCCCGCCAGCACTGGATCATCACCAGCACCGGCACGTCCTGACCTACCCCGGCCCCCGGCCCGTGGGGGGGGGGCCCCACCCCCCCCCCCCCACCACACCCCCGGGGGCCCCCAACCCCCCCCCCCCCCCGGGTTATATGGGGAAAATAGGGGAAAAGGGGGCACCACAGAGAAAAGGAAAGGAAACCACATAAAAACCCACA